>DASTNZ010000170.1:0-21285 GCA_035762665.1 Jiangellaceae bacterium
CTCGAGGAGGCACAGTCGTTCGACACGGTAAAGCTCTACTTCTTCAACGACAAGGACTACAACCCTCGAGACAAGCCCGAACCAGATGGCAACACGTACCGGCAGCCGTCCGAGTACACCGTCCAGTACCACGTCGGCACCGACTGGGTGGACGTGCCGGGCCAGGTCCGGTCGCCAGGAATACCACAAGCGAACTACAACGTGGTCACATTCCCGGAGATCACCGCCCAGCGGGTGCGCATACTGATGTCCCGCACCGGTAACTTCGGCATCGGCGTGAAGGAGATCCAGATCTTCGACACCGTCGACTGCGACCAAACGATCACCGGCACCCACCCCGGCCCGCTTCGGATCACCTCCGGCGTCACCTGCCTGGAAGACGGCGCCACAGTGAGCGGACCGGTCACTGTCGAGAGCGGCGCGGGCCTGGTCGCTTCGGGCGCGTTGATCGGTGGGCAGGTTGTCGCGAACGGGGCCACCATCGTCCACCTGATCGACAGTGAGGTCGATGGAAGGCTGACCGTGAGCGGCAGCACGGAACGGGTGGCTGTCGCCGGTACTTCTGTGATCGGCTTGGTCACGATCATCGACAACACCACCGGTGACGTGCCGATCGTAATTGCCGACAACGACATCACCGGCCCGCTCACCTGCTCTGGCAACCAGCCGCCGCCCACGAACGGCGGACTCACCAACACGACCACAGGGCCGAAAACCGGCCAATGCTCGACCCTATAGTCCGCTGATCTCTGGAGAGGGACGGAGGAACCATATGACGCCACTGCCGACCAAGCAGCTTGGCCGGACCGGCATGGCGATCAGCCGGGTCGGCATCGGCGCCTGGGCGTTCGGCGGCGCCGGGTGGGTGGACACCTGGGGCGTCCAGGACGACGCCGACTCGATCGCTGCCATCCGGCGGGCCGTTGACGGTGGCGTCAACTGGATCGACACCGCACCGATCTACGGGCTCGGGCATGCCGAGGAGGTGGTGGGCCGGGCTCTGCGGCGGATCCCTGACCGCGATTTGCCTTATGTGTTCACCAAAGCCGGAGTCATCTGGGATCCGCAGCGTCCGCACGACAAGCCGACCCTCGTCGGCCGGCCGACAAGCCTGCGATCCGAGCTCGACGCATCGCTCCGACGACTTGGTGTCGAGCGGATCGACCTCTACCAGATGCACGCGCCGCCGACCGACGGCACGCCGATCGAGGAGTACTGGCAGACCTTCTGCGACCTGCGGCGCGAGGGCAAGGTCCGCGCCATCGGGCTGTCCAACCACACCGTCGCACAACTCGACGCGGCCGAGAACGTCGGACACGTCGACACCGTGCAGCCCAGACTCAACCTGATCCACCGGGACGCGGCCGATGTCCTGACCTGGTGCGCGGCACACCAGGCCGGTGCGATCGTCTACAGCCCGATGGCGTCGGGGCTTCTTTCCGGAAGATTCACTGCAGAGCGCGCGGCCGCGCTGCCCGCTGACGACTGGCGGCGCGGGCATCCGGACTTCACCGAGCCGGCGCTGAGCCGCAATCTGGCACTCGCCCAGGCGCTCGAGCCGATCGCCCGCCGGTACAGCGTGTCGGTAGCAGCGGTAGCGATCGCCTGGACCCTCGCTTCCCCCGCAGTGTCCGGCGCTATCGTCGGGCTCCGCCGCCCCGATCAGGCAAATGCCTGGTTAATCGCGGCCAGCCTGCGCCTGGACGAGTCAGACCTCGAAGACATCGCCACGGCGATCGAGCGCACCGGCGCCGGCACCGGACCACGGCGGATAGCTCAAGGCCGCTACGTGGCGGAGTAGGTTCGGCGCAGCGGCGCCCGGCCCGCTGGCTGGTCGGGAGATGGTCCCGGATCAGTCCCGGGTGGGATGGGCCGGGTCACCGGCTTGCCGACCTCGACCGTGACAAGTTCACCGTGATGGACCAGGTTGAGGCGGGAGCCGTCCTCGTGGTCGCCTTCGCGCAGGAAGTAAGTGACCTCCGTGGATCGCACGCTGACCCGCAGCCGCAAGCCCCGCCAGATCAGCGAGAAGTCAAGCTGGTTGATCCGGCTCGGCAGGCGCGGCGCGAACGAGAGTATGCCGCCGTGCTCCCGCATGCCCCCGAAGCCGGCGACGAGGGCGATCCATGCTCCGGCGAGCGCGGCCATGTGGACGCCGTCACGGGTGTTCTTGTGGCTGTCGTGCAGGTCGGTCAGCGCGGCTTCGCCCAGGTAGTCGTAAGCCAGCTCCAGGTGCCCTGTCTCGGCCGCGAGCACCGCCTGCGTGCAGGCTGACAGGGAGGAGTCGCGGACCGTCCGCGCCTCGTAGTAGCGGAAGTTGCGAGCCTTCTCCCCCGGTGTGAACGCGTCCCCTCGCCAATGCATGGCCAGCACGAGGTCGGCCTGCTTGCACACCTGCCGGCGATACAGGTCGAAGTATGGGTGCGTGAGCAACAGCGGATACTCCCACGGCTTGGTCGCCGCGAAGTCCCATTCTTGGAACCTGGTGAACCCTTCGGCCTGCTGGTGGACGCCAAGTTCCTCGTCGTAATGCATCACCATCCGGTTGCCCGCGTCGCGCCAGCCTGCGATCTCATCGTCGTCCACCCCGAGATCTCGCGCCACGTCGCGGTGCCGGGTGGCGACGTCAGCCGCGCCGAGCAAATTCCGCTGCGCCATCAGGTTGGTGTAAATGTTGTCGTTGAGGACGGCGGAGTACTCATCCGGCCCGGTCACTCCATCGATGTGGAACTTGCCATGCCGGTCATGGTGGCCGAGCGAGCGCCACAGGCGGGCCGTCTCGACCAACAACCCCACTCCGATCTCGCGCTCGAACGCCTCGTCACCAGTGGCGTGTACGTAACGCATAGCGGCGTCAGCGACAGCGGCTCCGATGTGGAAGGCAGCGGTGCCGGCCGGCCAGTAACCCGATGTCTCGTGCCCACGGATCGTTCGCCACGGGAACGCGGCACCCTTCAGGCCCAGCGTCCGAGCCCGCTCGCGGGCCAGGTCGAGAGTTGCGTGCCGCCACCGCAGCACCTGGGCGGCCGCCTGCGGCTGCGTGTAGATCAGGACGGGCAGGACGAACATCTCGGTGTCCCAGAACACGTGGCCGTCGTACCCCGGGCCGGTCAGACCCTTGGCGGCGATCGGCCGCATCTCGTTTCGAGCGCCCGCTTGCAAGACGTGGAACATCCCGAACCGGACCGCCTGCTGAACCTCGGGGTCGCCGTCGACTCGGACATCACCGGCGTCCCAGAAGTCGTCCAGGTACTCTTTCTGATCCCGCAGCAGGCCGGCCCACCCGGCGAACCGGGCAGCCGCCAACGCGGCCCCGACCTGGTCACGCAGCGCGGGCAGCGAACGCTGGCTGGAGAAGCCGTACGCGATCAGCTTCACGACGCGGAGACGCTCACCCGGCTCCAGCACACAGGTAATCGTGGTCCTGGCCCAATCTGGAAACGCCTCGGTCCTCACGACGGTCTCGGTCGGCGCGTCCACAATGTGCGACATGGCCGCGGCCATCCGAAGCCCGCTCTGCTTGGTGCGGTGGATCAGCAAGCCGCCGTCGCCGTTAGGCAGGTACTCCTCGGACTGCAGCGGCTCTCGGAGTACCGCGGCCACCCGCGGGTCGCCCCTCATCTCCGGCAGCTGTTCGTTGGCCACCAGGCCGGACTGGATCACCAGTCTGGCGTCCTCGTCCAGCGGCTCCACCTCGTAACAGATCGCTGCCACGGCTCGGTGGGTGAACGAGACGAGCCGGGTCGACCGCACCCGCACCGCTTGTCCGGCCGGTGAGACCCACTCGACCGAACGCTCGAGCGTGCCGGCCCGCAGATCAAGCACCCTCTCGTGCGATCGCAGCTCGCCGTACCGCACGTCGAACGGTTCGTCGTCGACGAGCAGGCGGATCAGCTTGCCATTGCTGACGTTGACGATGGTCTGGCCCTGCTCCGGGTAGCCGTACCCGGCTTCGGCATACGGCAGCGGCCGCAGCTCGTAGAATGAGTTCAGGTAGCTCCCCGGTATGCCATGCGGCTCACCTTCGTCCAGGTTGCCGCGTAACCCGATATGACCGTTGGACAGGGCGAAGACCGACTCGGATTGCGCCAGCACATCGAGGTCCAACCGTGTCTCTCGAATATGCCACGGCTCGCACGGGTAGGCGCGCTCCCGGATCATGACACTCCATTCAACAAATCGGCGAGATCGTGCACCACCTTGTCGGCTCCGTGCTCCCGCAACGCGTCGGCCTGCCCCACCCGGTCGACACCAACCACGAACCCGAACCGGCCGGCCCGACCGGCTTCCACACCGGCCAGCGCGTCTTCGAAGACCGCCGCCTCCTGCGGGCTGACACCCAGACGCTCGGCAGCCACCAGAAAGGTGTCCGGGTGAGGCTTGCCACGCAGGCCTTCCCGGCGCGCCGTAATGCCGTCAACTCGTACTTCCAGCAGGTCTGCGATGCCGGCCGCCGTCACGACCTCGCGGCAGTTCGCGCTGGCAGAGACGACCGCGCGCCGCAGGCCGGCTGCTTCCGCCGCACGCAGGTAGGCGACCGACCCCTCATACGGCTGGACACCGCGCTCACGAAGGACCCTCAGCAGGAGCGCGTTCTTCCGGTTACCGAGCCCGCGGACCGTTTCCACGGTGCCGGGGTCATCGGGCGATCCCTCCGGCAGCGTGATCCCGCGGGATGCCAGGAACGACCGAACGCCGTCCGCGCGGGCCTTGCCGTCAACGTAAAGGTAGTAATCCCGCTCCGCCAGGAAGGGTTCGAACGGCTCCCCAAACCGCGCGGCGCGGTCCCCCAGGTACTCGTTGAACATGTCCTCCCACGCCGCCTTGTGCACCTCGGCGGTCGGGGTGAGCACCCCGTCCAGATCGAACAGGCATGCTCGGATGCCGTCTGGCATCCCCAGTACGGCCATCGCACTCCTCACTCATGCTGGTGACGTAAGGTCGTGACATGCTTTGACGCCTGTCCCGAGCTCGCGCACCTCCAAGAGTTCCTCCTCGTCCGCGCCGATGTTGTTTTCAACAAGCACGTGCTGAGGGAGCTCATTCCCGTGTGTATCACCATTCCACCCACTCTTGCGGAACTTGTCGTTCGACACGAACGCGAGGCCGGCCGGGCCTGGCTGACCAGGCTGCCCGGGCTGGCTGCCGACGCTGTCGAGCGTTGGCAGTTGCGTCTAGACGGACCACCCAGGCACGGCATGGGCGCGCTCGTCCAGCCCGTGGTCTGCCCGGACGGCACCCTCGCGGTGCTGAAGCTCCAGCTCCCCACGGACGAGAACGCCGGCGAAGCCCTGGCTCTGCGCCGGTGGCAGGGCCTCGGCGTAGTTACCCTGCTCGACCACGACCCGGCCACCGGGGCGCTGCTGCTCGAGCGGTTGGACGCCATGCGGACGCTCTCGACCGTCTCCGACGACCTGACGGCCTTGCAGATCCTGTCCGAGATGTTGGCCCGGCTGGTCGCGGTACCCGCGCCTGAGCCAATGCGCCGCTTGTCGGACATCGCCGGTCGGATGCTCGATGACGTGCCGCAAACGGCAGTTCACCTCGCCGGCACGGGTGCCCGTGACTTGCTGCTGACGTGCGCCGATGCCGTCCGCGAGGTGGTTTCCGAGCCAGGCGATCGGCTACTGCACTGGGATCTTCACTACGACAACGTCCTGGCCAGACGCACTTCGGATGGCCCTGACGGCTGGTGCGCCATCGACCCGTGCCCACTCGCCGGAGATCCAGGGTTCGAACTGCTTCCCGCGATCTGGAACAGGTGGGACGACGTCGTGGCGTCTGGCGATGTCGCACGTGCCGTCCGGCGGCGCTTCAACCTGATGATCGAAATCGTCGGGCTCGATCGGCAGCGGGCCGCCCGGTGGACACTTGGCCGGATCTTGCAGGACGCCCTGTGGAACGTCGCCGATGGTGAGCGGGTCTTCGATCCCGCCCGGGAGGTCATCGCGCGGGTGATCCTCGAAGGTTTGATGGACAAATAGCTCGGGTGCGGCTGCTATTCACCCCGGAATGTGCCAACTTCCCGAGGAGAATCGCTCCTGCCTGATCAAAACGTCGCGGGATGCCTCGATTCATCGTGATCACCGACGGTTCGATCAGGGACGAACGGTTTCGCTAGGGAGATCACTTTGGCGGGCTGCCCATATTGTCCGCATTGTGAGTATGGCACTCCACCCGTCGTGCCCAGGGCGACGCGAACCGGTGAACGCCTCAGGCCCTCTCGCCCGCTGCCAGCGTGAGGATCGTTTTCTCCAAGAGCGCGGCCCTGCCCTCGGGCGTCTTCGCCTTGAGAAGTCGCAAGATGATCTGGTAGCGGTCGGTCTTGCCCAGCTGATCGAAGAAACGCTTCGCCGGCTCGTTGCGCTGCAGCGCGGCGGCCAGATCGGCAGGGACCGTGGCGTTCCGCTGCGACTCGTAGGCCGCCGCCCACCGGCCGTCCGCCTTGGCCGCGTTGACCTGAGCCAGGCCGGGTGCCTGCATGCGACCGGCGGCGATTAACGCCTCGACCTTGTCGACGTTCACCCTCGACCAGTGGCTGTTCGGCCGGCGAGGCGAGTATCGCTGCAGGTAGTAGCCGTCGTCATGGGACTGTCGTACGCTGTCGATCCAGCCGTAACACAAGGCCACATCGAGCGCCTCAATAATCGTTACCGTTGTACGGCCGGAGCGCTTCTTGGCGATCTTCAGCCACACGCCCGTGCTGCCACCGTGGTTCTCGGCCAGCCAGTTCTCCCACTCCGTTGCGTCGTGACAGATGATGATCTCCGCGCCGTCCGGCCCTACCATGCTGCGGAGGCTACCGGCTCGGTACGACAATTCCGTCGTGATGAACGTCCATGGCCGTCCCCACGAAAGCGCGAGCTCGCAAGGTACTGGTCGGGTTCTGGGGGTCGACGCCTGCCGCGCCGGCTGGGTCGGCATAGCGACGGATGACACCACGGTCCGCGGCTACGCCGCCGCCGAGATCGCATCGCTGCTGGAGCGCGCCGAGCGCGACGGAAAACTGGACGTCATCGGCATCGACATTCCCATCGGTCTGCCAGATCGCGGGCGGCGCAGAGCCGACCTGCTCGCGAAGAAGTCGATCGGACGACTCAGCTCGTCGGTGTTCACCACACCAGTGCGAGATGCGGTCTTGGCGCCTGATCACGCGACCGCCGTACTTGTCAATCGCGATCGGGTCGGAGAGGGCGTCTCCGCACAGGCGTATGCGCTGCGGACCAAGCTACTTGCCGTCGACGCGTGGGTCCGGCGGGACGACCACACGGTCATCGAGGTTCATCCCGAAGTCTCGTTCGCCCAGCTGGCAGGAGAACCGCTGCGGTTGCGCAAGAAGACCTGGGCAGGCGTCGAGCGGCGCCGCCAGCTGCTTACCTCGGCCGGCATCCGGCTGACCGGTGAGCTCGGCCTTGGCGGAGTCGATGTGGGAGTTGACGACGTGCTCGATGCGGCGGCAGCAGCCTGGACCGCCCGCCGCTTCATTGCCGGCCAGGCGATCTGCCTCCCGGATCCACCAGAGATCTTCTCCGATGGCCTGCCCGCCGCAATCTGGGTCTGATTTCCGCCCGCCCATTCCCTCGGGCGTATCTCTTCATGCCAGCGCAACAGCGAGCGGACCGGGCCTACACCATTAGTCCCCTCCAGAAACCTGTGGTGGTACCAGCGGATGACGACGGATACTGGCGGCCATGCTCGCCGAACATGCGACCCGCGTAGAGATCGCCTGCGACGAGTCAGGTTCGGAGGGCGAAAAGCTCGTCGGCGGCAATACCGAGGTGTTCGCACACGCCAGCACGACAATTGATCTGGACGCGGCCCAAGCGTGCGTAGCCGAACTTCGTCGCCGCATCAAGTCGCCGGCCGTCGAGTACAAGGCCAACCATCTGCTGCGGCAGAAGAACCGTGCCGCCCTTATCTGGCTACTGGGGCCGTCCGGGCCGATCTACGGCCAGTCCCGGGTCTACCTCGTAGAGAAGACGTTCTACCTTGTTCGTTCGCTCGTCCACCACGTGCAGTCGGGTGACTCCAATGGGCAAGCGTCCAAGTACGCGCTGGTACTCCATCGAGACGCGCCAAGCGTCGTCGGGCAGGCTGACTGGCAGGCCTTTCTCGAATCGTCGAACCAGCTGCTGTGGGCACGCAACGGCGACTTCCCGCGGCCGACATCGGCTGCGTACATCCGATTGCTCGACCGCATGCGTCGTGCTGCCGCCGGCCGACCGACCGGCGATGTTCTGGAAGTCGTCTGGTCAGCCCGGAACGCCATCGTTGCGACCAGCGAAGGCCGCGACATGCGGGCGCTGGGCCTGGATCCGCTTCTTCCCGCGCTCGCTCGCGCGGTTGAGTCCTGGGCCGAGGGCGGGCACCGCATCTCAGTAGTTCATGACGAGCAGTCCACGATCACGAACGCTCTGATCATCGAACTCAAGCGGGCCTGGCCGGCTTTGACCAGCGTACGGCTTGTTGACTCCATGGACGACGCGCGCGTGCAGGTAGCCGACTTCGTAGCCGGCGTCGCTCGGCGCATCGCCGAGGACGCCCTGACCGGCAAGCGTGACGCAGAGCTCACCACACTGTTGCGTCCGTACGTCGACCCGATGTCGGTGTGGGGCGACCGCGACAGCTGGGCCGCCCTAGAGCCGTGGAATCACCGCACGTAGCAGATCGCGCACCCGCCCGACGTTCTGCTCAAAGACGGCGAAAACCTGCTCCTGGGTTACCGCTTCGACGCCTGGCTCATCCTCGAGGCCTGTGTCGTAGTCGGTCACGAGCGCCATACCGGCGAACGCCAGGTCCGCCTCTCGAGCAAGCGGCGCTTCAGGGCACTGCGTCATGTTGATCACGTGCCAGCCGGCTTGCCGGAAGGACGCCGACTCGGCGCGCGTCGAGAACCGGGGACCGTTCACGACGACCACCGTGCCTCCGTCGTGGACGTTGATCCCCTGATCACGGGCCACCTCCAGGAGGTGAGCCCGCAAGCCGGCGTCGTACGGGTCGGCGAATGCGGCGTGCTGCGGGCCGCTCTTCGCGAAGCTGTCATAGAACGTCGACTCCCGGCCCCACGTGCGATCGACAAGCTGGTCGACGACAACGAAGTCGCCCCGCTTGATCTCCGGCCGGAGCGATCCCGCGGCGAACGGCGACAGCAGTGCCCGGACGCCGAGCCGACGCATGGCGTCGACATTCGCCCGGTAGTTGATCCGGTGTGGCGGATACTCGTGGCGGACGCCGTGGCGCGGCAGGAAGGCAACTTGCCTATCGCCGATCGACCCGATTGTGATCGGTCCCGACGGCGCGCCCCACGGCGTGTCGAGCTCCACGGTTTCGGTGTCGTCGAGAAACGCGTAGAAGCCAGAGCCACCGAACACGCCCACGTCGGCGAAGGTCACGGCACGCTCCCCACCCGTGTGCTGGTGTCCAGAAAGATGACGGCCCGGCCCTCCTTCCCGACTTCTCGGACGGACAGTTCCGTTGGGTTGGCGATTGCAGTCACCCGGGCATTCTGCCTCGCCGAACCGACGCGGAGCAGCTGACCGGAGTGGGGCCGGCCTGCGTGTAAGTCATCGGGACCATGACCACATAAAGCATGGTCGGGCCGAAGCCGTGATCCTTACGGCCGATCTCCTTCGATCAGATAGACCGTGTCGCCGTCCGCCGCGCAGCACACCATCCTCGACGGGCAGGACCACAGAGTCGCGTGGGATGTCCTGGCCCCGCCCGTGGCATCCTTCGTCGGCTAGCTCGAGGGGTTGCCGGGATCTCGCACGCCGCTACCAGCGGTGGTGGACGTGGGGACGGATCAACCGGTCGTACACGTCGCGAACACCGGCGCGCTGCTCGTAAGTCAGTGGGGCCAACTCCGCGGCCGCCGCGTTGGCGCTGACCTGGTCTCCGCTGCGTGCTCCTGGAATCACCGTCGTGACTCCCGGCTGGTCGATGATCCACCGCAGGGCGAACTGCGCCATCGAGGCTCCGTCCGGCACCAGCGGAGCCAGCTCGCGCGCCGCCGCGACGCCCACCTCGTACGGCACTCCGGCGAACGTCTCGCCGACGTCGAAGGACTCCCCGTACCGGTTGAACGTGCGATGATCGTCCTTCGGAAACGTGGTCGATTCGTCATACCGCCCGGACAGCAATCCCGAAGCCAGTGGGACGCGCGCGATGATGCCGACGCCGGCCGCTTGCGCAGCTGGCAACACCTCGTCCAGTGGCTTCTGCCGGAAGCAGTTGAGGATGATCTGAACGCTCGACACGCCGTCCCGTCCAATTGCCAACAGGGCCTGCGCGCATGTCTCCACCGAGACGCCGTAAGCCCGGACTGTGCCGTCGGCCACCAGGGCGTCCAGGGCATCGAACACGACGTCATCGTCGAACACAGGGTCCGGTGGGCAGTGCAGCTGTATCAGGTCCAGCGTGTCGACATCCAACAGCTGCCGCGATCGGTCAGTCCAGGCCCGGAAGTTCGCCGGATTGTATTTCTCGGGACGCTGCTCGACGCGCCGGCCCATCTTCGTCGCCACGAAGACGTCAGAGTCATCGACGACCTCACCGATGATGCGCTCGCTACGGCCGTCCCCGTATACGTCCGCGGTATCGATGAACGTGATGCCGGCGGCGAGCGCCGACCGGACGACGCCCCTGGCATCGTCCTCCGGCACGTTCCCCCAGTCATCGCCGATCTGCCATGCACCCAACCCGATGCAACTGACCTTGCGTCCCGTCCGGCCCAGCACACGCGTGTCCATGCGCCCAACGCTAAAGCCCGTCGGAACCGGTCCGGCGGCGGGTCCTCATGGCACCTCTCCAGCGGACTCGGTCGGCAACTCGTCCAGGGCGGCGAAGACCTCGTCAAGGCCCGCCACCGTTCGCTCGATCAAGGGGCGCATTGCTCGGTAGGTTTCGGCGGCCTGCGGGTCGGGAGCGGTCTCGCGCTCCAGGATGACGATCTCGGCAACCTCTTCAAGGTCGCCGATCTCCCCGAGAGCATGGTGTCCCAACAGTGCCGCCCCCACAGCAGTGCCTTCGGACGACGGTGCCTGGCGGAGCGGCATTTCGAGCGCGGACGCGAGTACCGTCGACCACAGTTCGGACGTCAGCGCACCGCCGGTGGCACGGATCTCCGTCACCTCCACGCCGGCGTCCTTTATCGCAGCCAGGATCAGGGAGAGCTGCTGAGCCACACCCTCGATCACCGCGCGGACCAGGTGACCCCTGTCGTGATCTCGGCGCAGGCCGACGTACGCGCCGCGCAGGCCGGATCGCCACCAGGGAGCCCGCTCCCCCAGCAGGTAAGGCAGGGCGAGCAGGCCTGCACTGCCGGCCGGGACGCGCTCAGCCTCAGCCAGTAAGGTGCTTGCGTCACCATCAGGCGGCGCTCCCACCGCGGCCGAAAGCCAGTCGAGCACCGATGCGCCGTTGCTGACCGCTCCGCCGATTACCCACTTCTCCTCGGTCAGCGCGTAGCAGAACAACCTCCCGGCGCCATCAATACCCGGAGAGCGGCGGATGGCCCGAAGCCCGCCGCTCGTCCCAAGCGAGAGGGCCGCGCACCCCTCGACGACCGCGCCGACACCCAGGTTCGCAAGCGCCCCGTCGGACGCACCGGCGATGACCGGGATGCCCTCGGGCAGTCCGACCGCCCGGGCGACATCCGGACGCAGGTCTCCGACGATCTCCGTCGTGGGGACGACGCGCGCCAGCCGTGCTTCGTCCACGCCGGCCCGCTCGAGCGCCTCGGGATCCCAGCGCCGGGAGTGGATGTCGTAAAGGCCGGTCGCCGAGGCACAGGACAGGTCGACGGTGAGCTCGGTGTCGACCAGGGCCGCGAGGAGCAGTTCCTTCACCCCGCCCCACCGGGGTGCGGACCGGTGCAGCTCCGAATCGTGCGCCGCAGTCCACATCAGCTTTGTGAGCAGCGACATCGGGTGCAGGGGTGTGCCGGTACGGGCGTGCAGGCCGGCGGCGGACGGGTCCGCCCGAAGGCGGCGGGCTTCGTCGTCCGCCCTGGTATCGGCCCACGTCACGACGGGTCCCTTCGGTGTGCCGTCGTCGCCGAACGGCAGCAGGCCGTGCATCGCAGCGCTCAGGCACACGCCGGTGACCTGATGTTCGGTTCCGGCCAGCTGGCTGACAATGTCGCGGAGAGTCTCGACCGTCGCCCGCTGCAACTCGACGGGATCAAGCTCGGCGCGGTGTGGTTCGGGTATGTGCAGCGTGTACGACGCCTCGGCGTTGGCATGCATTGACGTATCGGCACCAGCCGCCACCGCCTTGGTCCCGGTGGTGCCGGCATCGATGCCGATCACGAGGTGCACGACAGAAGTCGTACCCAATGATCACCAGAGCTACTCGCAGTATTGATTTTGGTGTGTACGTTGTGTCCAGCCGATCCTGGATGGAACCCATGGACGTCACCGCTGTCGACGAACTCCTCACCACAACGCGCGCCGTCCGCAAGCGGCTCGACCTTGACCGCCCGGTCCCGCCTGAGGTGATCGACGAGTGCCTCACCTTGGCCATCCAGGCACCTACGGGGTCAAACGCCCAGCGCTGGCGGTTCGTCGTTGTCACAGATCCCGGCAAGCGTGCGGCGCTGGCCCACATCTACCGGCAGGTCTGGGAACGGTACGAGCGCGAACAGCTCGCGGCACTGGAATCGATCTCCGGCGAGCGTGCAGCGCAGCAGCGCCGGGTACTCGACTCGGCGCGCTACCTGGCCGAGAACTTGCACCGCGTGCCGGTACACGTCATTCCGTGTGCGTTGGGCCGGGTGGACCCACCCGGGCACAACGCGGAGTGGGCCGGTTTTCTCGGCTCGATCTTTCCGGCTGTCTGGTCGTTCCAACTGGCCTTGCGCAGCCGAGGGCTCGGGTCCGTGCTCACGACACTGCACCTGTATGGCGAGGCCGAAGCAGCACATATCCTCGGTATCCCGGACACCGTCACTCAGGTGGCCTTGATCCCCGTGGCGTACGCGAAAGGCGATGGCTTCAAGCCGGCCGCGAGGCGCCCGGCTAGCGAGATCACCTACTGGAACTCATGGAGGGCGCCGCGGGCATGAACGACCCGTAGCGTCGATCACTGATGAATCGAGGAGACACCATGGCCGGCCACGAGATCCGCATCGACCGGAGCAAGACCCTGCTGGAGGAGCCCGCCACGGGCCACAACCGCTGGCACCCCGACATCCCACCGATTGTGCGGTGTCAGCCCGGAGACGAGGTTGTGCTGGAGACCCGCGACGCACTCGACGGCCAGATCGGGCCTGGTGCCACTGCGGACACCGTCGCTGCCACGAACCTCGATGTCGTACACCCCCTGACCGGGCCGGTCTACGTCGAAGGCGCAGAGCCAGGAGATCTGCTGGAAGTGGAGATTCTGGACGTGGCCCCCGAGCCTTACGGCTTCACCGTCCAGGTTCCCGGCTTCGGGTTCCTCCGCGAAGAGTTTCCCGACCCGTACGTCGTGCACTGGGATATCGCAGACGGATGGGCCACCTCGGACGGCCTGCCCGGCGTGCGGATTCCCGGATCGCCGTTCATGGGCGTCATCGGACTGACACCGGGTCGCGAGTTACTCACGACGACCACGGCACGAGAGCAGGCACTGCTCGATCGCGGAGGCGCTGTGCTGCCGCCGTCGCCGGCGTCGGCTGTGCCGGACGATCCCCGCATCGCCGCCGAGGCCCTGCGGACGATCCCGCCGCGAGAGCAGGCCGGCAACGTCGACATCAAGCAACTCAGCAAGGGGACCACGCTTCTTCTGCCCGTCGACACTCCTGGGGCCCTGTTCTCGGCTGGCGACGCACACTTCGCGCAGGGGGACGGTGAAGCCTGTGGTACCGCGATCGAGATGAGCGCGACCCTGCGAGTGCGGTTCGGGCTGCAGAAGGGCGAAGCGGCGGTCCACGGCATCCGCGATCCCCGGTTCACTCGCAGCGACTACTACCTGCCGCCGGAGTACGCCGCTCCGCGCCGGTTCTATGCGACGACGGGCATCTCGATCACGCGGGACGGTGAAAACCGAAGCGAGGATGTTACCCTCGCCGCGCGGAACGCCTTGCTCAATATGATCGACCACCTCGGCGAGCGCGGTTGGAACCGACAGCAGGCCTACACAATCTGCAGCGTCGCCGTCGACCTCAAGATCAGCCAGCTGGTGGACGTCCCGAACCTGCTCGTCTCCGCCTTCTTGCCTGAGGACATCTTCGTCAGCTGAGGACAGTGCGGACCCGTTGGCCGGCCAGGAAGATCAGGTGGCGGCCAAAGAGCAGCGACGGCCCACGACTGCCACTTGCCGAACGAGATGGATCCGGCTGCCGTCCAGTCCGTAGCGTCTTGATCATGTCCACCAGAGTCGAAAGTCCCCACGGCTACTTCCGCTCCATCGGCCCGCGGATATTCGAGCCGTTAAGGATGAACGGCCTGCGGTCGCACTCTTGAAGTCGATCCGCATTACGACGCGTCGCAGTGACGGCTTGTCGACCTCGGTGAATCCCGCCGTAGCGAACACATTCTGGGTGCCGACGTGGAGCCATACCAGCACAGCATTCAATCGTTGTCATCGGATAACCCTCCAGGGCACGGGTGCCGCGTTGCCGGGCACATTCGGCCGCAGCGGGCGCATGCACTTGGACGTGTCGCCGCGCTGGCCGAAGATCTGCTGCAGGTTCTCGCTGCTGGCCTCGTTGGCGGGGAACTATGGAGAACGCCAGATCCGATGCGATCTGATTCGTCACTGCAGTCGGCGCAGCACAGTCCTCACCTAGCGGTCGAACCCTCGCAACAGCCCGTGATGCTAGCGCGCCCCATGCACGCGTGAACTGTGCGATGGTCGAGATATGGCTACGTCCACGGAAGGCTGGCGGCACGTCTCGCTCTGGCTGGACGACACGCCGCCCACGAACTACCCACGGCTCGATGGCGACCGCACGGTCGACGTGGCAGTCATCGGCGGCGGCATCACCGGCCTAACAACGGCGCTGCTGCTCGCCCGGGACGGAATGAGGGTCTGCCTCGTCGACCAGAACTCGATCGGCAGCGGAACGACCGGCCACACCACAGCGAAGGTCACCTCGCAGCACCAGCTGATCTATGCGAGACTCCACGCGACTTACGGTGCGGAGGGAACGGCCACCTATGCGGCGGCCATGGAGGCCGCGAAGGAGCGTGTCGCGTCCTTCGCCGCCGAAGGGATCGACTGTGACCTGCGGCGCCGACCGGCGTATGTCTACGCGCGGCGGCCCAACGAGCGGTCCATCCTCGAGACCGAGACTCGGGCCGCCCAGGAGGCCGGGCTACCGGCCACGTTCGACGACAAGCTGCCGATGCCCTTCCCCACGGCGGGCGGCATGCGATTCGACAACCAGATCGAGTTCCACGCCCAGAAGTACGTCCTCGGCCTGGCCGAGCGGTTCGTCGCCGCCGGCGGCGAGATCTTCGAGAACACCCGCGCCACCCAGGTCCACGAAGCCGAACCGTGCCTGGTGCACACCGAGCAGGGTCGCATCCGTGCGAACCACGTCATAGTCGCCACCCTTATGCCATTCCTCGACCGCGGTGGCTTCTTCGCCCGCGCGTTCCCGAGTCGGTCGTACGTCATTACCGCCCGCGTCGCCGGCGGGCTGCCGGACGCCATGCTGATCAGCGCGCTGTCGCCGGTGCGCTCGATTCGCTCCGTGCCGTTCCAGGGTGAGGAGTTGCTGATGATCGGCGGCGAAGGCCACCACCTCGGCTCGTCGAAGGCCACCCAGGAGCGGTACGACACGCTAGCCCAGTTCGCGCGCAACCACTGGAACGTCATCTCGTTCGAGCACCGCTGGTCCGCGCAGGACTACCGGCCCTCCGACGGCGTGCCTTACATCGGACGGCTGAACATCATGTCCAAGCGGATCCACATCGCCACCGGCTTCAAGAAGTGGGGCATGACCTCCGGGACGCTCGCCGGCATGCTGGTCAGCGATTCGATCGCCGGGCGCCCCAACGACTGGGCGGAGTTGTTCACGTCCACGCGGGTCAAGCCCATCGCCGGGGGACCCAGGTTCATCACTGAGAACGCGCGCGTCGGCTTCAAGATGGTCGCTGACCGGATCCTCGCGCCAGGGCGGCGAAGCATCGAGGAGCTCGAACGCGGTGAGGGCGGGATCGTGACGAGCATCGGCCAGAAGGTGGCCGGCTTCCGGGACGACGAAGGCCGGCTGCATGCCGTGTCGACCCGGTGTACTCACCTGGGCTGCCAGGTCGCCTGGAACGCGGCCGAGCGGAGCTGGGACTGCCCGTGCCACGGGTCACGCTTTGCCCCCGACGGCGAGATCCTCAACGGTCCGGCGACCAAGCCGCTCCCGAGCCGACCGACGCCCACACAGGGCACTTGACCCGTTACGACTCCGCGCCATCAGTCGGCTCTCCGTTTCCCGTCGTTAGATCACGTTCGGCAGGCGGCGCACCGTCGCTACCGGCATGCGTGCATGTGGCTACGTAGCCAACACTGGTGGGCAGCCCAGCTCCGCATGCGCGACGATGTGGCAATGAGCCGAACTCTTCCGGTGATCGTCGTGACGTGGCAGTTCGAGTGCTGTGGTGACGCGTTCGCGATCGGTGACGAGGTGTCGTGGCGGTTATCGCTCGTCACCGACGACTACCCGATCGGTGCGGCCCGCACGACGCTACGCGGGAGTGTCGGAGCCGAGCTAGTGAGTGACGTCGGCGGTGACCGCGGAAGTGTCATGACCGCAGACGGCCTGGTCGCGTGGGTCAGGCCGACTCAACCGCCCGGCGTCGTAGACCTAAGCGGCACGCTCATCGAGGACCACCACGGCCTCGTGCCGGAAGAAGTTCCATGCACCCACGGAAGGGTTACGCGAATCCGCGTTGCATCAGTCGCCCACACTCGCGCGGACGCCGAGTTGTGGCCCGTGCCTGGAAGTGAGCGCCTCCGGGATATCTCCAGCTTCGCCGACCGGACGTTACAGGCTGCTTCGCCCAGCGAAACTCCGGACCGCCAGGAGACCGATCTTCTTGTAGACCTTCTCATCGGCTAGCCGAAACTGGGCAGCCCGATTTACCAGTTCAGACGGCCATGCCCGGTGTACCACCCCGTCACACTCTGGCAGACTGCGGGTCATGCGTTCCGCCCGGACGTGGCTGGTCATGGTCCGCGACGTCTCGCACGCCGTGCAGATCGCCGACGAGCCGATGATCTTCCTGTGCGTCGTTTTCGACGTCGACACGGGTCTCGTACTCGGCATCGCCGCCCAGCCGACCCGCCCCGAAGCCTGCAGTACCGCCTTGCACACGGCGCTGAGCACACCTGCCGTGGGCGCGCCGTTCCCGCCCGGCCAGCCCGAGCGCGTCTTGTGCGCGGCGGACGATCTCGCTGACGTCGGCCATGAACTCTCGGCACTTATCGACGGCGCCCCCGCGCCCGAAGTGATCGTGCCCGGCACCGAAGCCGAGGACATCATCGACTCGTTCATCGGACGCCTGTCCGGCCGTGCGCAACCCGACGACCCGCCCAGGCCCGAAGATTGGCGCCACCTCTTCGGCTTGGTCCACACGTACGCCGTTGCTCAACCGTGGACTGATCCAGCAACGCACCGCCTCGACCTCAACCTCGCGATTACCGTTGACGGCGAGCTCACAAACTACGTCCCAGTCGTTCTCGGTCATGACCGGATCCAGCGCGGGCTCGTCCTCTATCCCGGCACCGAGATGCCCGAATCCATCACCTCGTGGCGTCCCGGTGAGGACGTCTACATGCCGGACGGGACGCTGATGTGCTACCTCGAACCTCGCGAGGACACTCCCCGCGAAGCCGCTGGTAAGGCGATCCGCTATGGCTGGCGGGAGGACGCCGACCTCTTCCCGATCTTCGCCGCCATGGCTTCGAATGGGTTGGCCGACATCGGCCGCCGAGAGGCCCGCCACCTCGCCCTCGCCACGGCAGCGGCACTCCAGCATCTCGACACGCCCGAAGAGGCGACCGAGGCCGCGGGCAGCATGGCATTTCCCGACGGCAGGTACGGCGAGTACACGATCATGTCCCGCACTGAGGAGACGCTCGAGGACGTCGTGCGCGCCGCCGCCCGCACCGGAGATCCTCGCCGAGTACTCGAACTACTGTTAGGCGCAGCGCCGGCGCCCGGACTGGACGTCCTCGCCTACGCACCCGAGTCGTCGCTCCGGCCGAGACGCGACGACGTCGCCACCTATCAGGTCCGCATCGACCTGAAGGGTGCTAGGCCGCCGTGCTGGCGCCGGCTCGAGCTCGCCTCCGATCTCATGCTCGACGAGCTCCACGCGGTCCTACAAGCCGCATTCGCCTGGTTCGACGGGCACACCCACCAGTTCGCCGCCGGTGGCACGAGCTTCTACCACCCCGACAGCGAGCAGTACTTCACCGAGGACGACCTCGACGACGGCGACGAAGGGATCGCCGAGAAGGACGTCCGGCTGGACGAACTGCTGGTCGAGATCGGCGACCGGTTCTTCTACCTGTACGACTTCGGCGACGACTGGGAGCATGTCATCAGACTCGAAGCGGTCCTCCCGCGGCAGCCTGGTGCGCCGCGCGCGGTGTGCATCAAAGGACGGCGTCCCAGCCCGCCGGAGGATTGCGGTGGGATCTACGGCTATGAGCTACTCACTGCCGCGAACGACCGGAAGAATCCCCGCCACCGAGAGGCGCTCGACAAACTCCGCGACGCCTTCGGGCCGGGCTTCGACCCGTCGGAGTTCAGCCCCATCCCGTTCGACCGGGAGTCGATCAATGGCACCCTGCGCGAACTCTTCGACTAACTTGGACCACCGCCGCTGACGGCAGGTGATGCCGTCCTTAGATAGTGCGCGAGACCTGTGACGCGAGGTATGCGCGCTTTGCTGCCTCGTCCCGATTGGACCGGAGATACTCCGTCCACGCTGCGTGCTCGTGAGCCACCGCCCCGAACTCCCAGACACAGATGGCGCCCCGGTGCGTCTCCTGCGGGGTCTGCCGGAACGGCTCATCGTCGCGAACGTCCTTGTAGTAGGTCGACTCCCACATCTCGTTGTTATTGCGCCACGTGAAGACAAGCAGAAGGAATACGTTCTCGCCGGAGAGGTGGTTGATGACGAACCCGAGATCGCCGGAGATGGGCAGCCGACCCGCGGTGATCTCGTCAGTTAGAAACTGGCGCGCTTCTGCATCCACCGCCGCGTCGATCGTCTGGCCTTCCCGACACAGGTCGTACCACTTAAGGCACACGTCGGGCGTCACGAGTGCGGGCCGCGGTGTGATTCGCTTGGTCACATGCTGGTAGTGGTCGTCGACGACGTTTCCCAGCGCCTCAAGATTCTCGATTGTGACACTCACACCACCCGAGCTTACGCCCGCTCTGTCGTATGCCCCTGGCTCGAGACCTGCCACCGTGCGCGATCGCCGTGAGAAATCTGTTGCGGCTGCCGTACGTCTTTTGCCACGGTGCCGGAGTGCTTAGGAACTTCTTCGATGAATCAGAGGCTGCGAATTACGACGAAGGCTCCGCCGATATGTTTGCCCCTGCGGTGCTCGAGCCGACCGTCGACTTCCTGGCCGAACTCGCCGGTGACGGCGCCGTCCTCGAGCTGGGCATCGGCACGGGTAGGGTGGCGCTGCCGCTCAGCCAGCGCGGTGTACCGGTATGTGGCATCGACCTCTCCCCCGCCATGGTCGACCGGCTCAAGGCCAAGCCGGGCGGGGATGCAATCGACGTGACGATCGGCGACTTCGCGACGACCAACATGAACCGGACATTCCGGCTGGTCTACCTCGTCTTCAACACGATCAACAACCTGACGACGCAGAACGATCAGGTGGCCTGCTTCCGCAACGCGGCCTCACACCTGGAACCGGGCGGGTGCTTCGTCATCGAGGTCGGCGTGCCTGACCTTCAGCGCCTGCCACGGGGGGAGACGATCCGGCCGTTCATGGTCAGCCCGACCAGGCTTGGCTTCGACGAGTACGACGTCGTCAAACAGGGCTTGATATCCCACCACTACAGAGTCGTGGAAGGCCGGCTGGACGCCTTCTCCATCCCGTTCCGTTACGTGTGGCCGTCCGAACTCGACCTCATGGCACAAATGGCCGGAATGACTTTACGAGAGCGCTGGGCAAGCTGGACCCGCGAGCCGTTCACCAGCACCAGCGACTCTCACATTTCGGTCTGGGAGAAGACGGGCTAGGACACCGCTCTTTACTCCTGCGGACCGATCACGACGTCCTTCAAAAGGCTCGCGTAGAGGAACGGGATGGTGGGAAAGTTCGTGACCCACGGCTTAAGCATCAGCTGCTCGGGATGATAGAGAACTGGGACCAACACCGCTTCCTCGGCGAGGACCTGCTCGGCCGCCCGGTATAACCCCAGCCGGCCCGCAAGGTCCCTGATCCGGCCGGCCCTCTCAAGCAACGACGCATACCTGTCCGACCGCCAGTGCGGAGCGATATCGGCGACGGCCACGCGCAGGAACGAGTCCGGGTCCGGGTAGTCCGCCCGCCAGCCGTGCACGCCGACTTTCGGGCCGGCAGTCCTGCTCCACGCCCCCTTCTGGTCTATCGAGGTCGCGCACAGCGCGAGCTCGACGGGCAATCCCACTGCTCGCCAGTCGTCGACAAGCTGCTGGACGAACGGCTCGACGACGTCGAAACCGATGACCAGCATTGGAGCTGCGTCATTGCCGACAACTTCGGCGATGAGACGGGCTGCCAGCTCAGGGTCGTGCGTCGGCGCGATGCCAGGGACATGCCCTGGAACTCCCGGCGGAACGAACCCTCCATGAGCGGGAACGGACATTCCCCACGTCCTCGCCAATGCTTCTCGATCGACAGCCAGCGCCATCGCCTGCCGCAACCGCCGGTCGTCTAGCGGCGCAGACTCGTGGTCGACCCAGTAGAAGTAGGTGACGACGGCGTCGCCCCCGTTCACGTACTCGCGCGGAAACTGGCCGCGGAGGCGGTCGAAGACGCCGAAGGGCGTGCCCAACGGCAATAGGAGGACGTCGACGTCGTCAGCTCGATAGAGCTGCTCGTGGCGATCGTCTCCAAGCGCAGTCATCTTCAGGCTGAGACGCTGCACGTTGCCACTGATGCGTCCGTGGTAGTGCGGATTCCGTTCGAACGTCAACTGGCTTCCCAGCTCAAACGTGATCAGCCGGAACGGACCGTTCGACACGATGGTGTCGAGTCGGGACCAGTCCCGCCCATGTGCTTGCACCAGGTGACGTGGCAGCGGCACCAGCATGGTGTGGGCCAGGTTGTACATGAAGAAGCTGG
>DASTNZ010000171.1:0-8380 GCA_035762665.1 Jiangellaceae bacterium
CAGATCGCTGGAGCGTCCTCCGGGCACGGCTGGCCTTGACGTAGGTCGTGCGTCCTACTCTGCAAGTGACCAGCGCCGCGTCGGCGTACTGAAGCACATCTTGAGCGTCGCTGGTGATCAATAACGGACTGCTGTCGATGAGGATCACGTCCGCCCTCGCGCGCGCTTCTGCGATGACGCCGGAGAGGCGCGCGACCACACTTGCCGGATGGCTAATGGGTTTCACGCTCGAGACGAGGTCGACCCCACGGACAGCGGTTGGCCGGATGATCTGGTCGAGGTATCCGCTGAAGTCGCTGGCCGCGGTCATTGCCAGCTCGGCCAGCGCGTTGCCTGGTGTTGCGTCGAGATAGAGGTGAGCTTCCGGTTTGCGAAAGTCGCAATCCACGACGATCACGGATCGGCCTGTTTCGGCGACGGCGGCCGCGAGATTGACCACCGTGGTGGATTTACCCTCGCCGCCGTCAGCGCCCGTCACGACGAGCACTTGGGGTGTCGTCAGGCTGCGAGATGGGGGCACGCTGTCGCCCGAGCGGCCGCTGTGAGTGACCAACGTGATGGCCGACCGAAGTGACCGGTATGCTTCGGCGGCCGCGCTCTCTGGGCGCAACACGGTCACGAGAGCATTGTCTGCTCTCGCCCGACGGCTGAGCTTTGGAATCTCGGCAAGCACCGGCAGGCCGAAAGCCTCCTCGACCTCCTCACGCTCGCGGAGGCGGGTATCGAGTCGGTCGACGACGAGTGCGAGGCCAAGACCCAGCAGCAAGCCGATTGCGCCAGCAAGCAGTGCCCGGGCTTCGCGATCCTTGGGTGCGGAGATCCCTCCGGGGTCGAGTTCTGTGATCTGCGCAGTTCCGAGAACCTGCAGCGGTGGCAGTGGCTCATTTTCTCCGAGTTGGCCCTGGATCCTCTGCAGTACGACACCGTAGCGGGTGAGCTCGGTGCTGATCTTCGCTTCGAGCACCTCGTCTGAGGGGTCGTCGTTCAACTGCCGTTGAAGGTCCGCAATGTTTTCCTCAATGGCCTTGAGTTCGGCATCCGCGGCTGCACGCGCTTCTTCATACGTTTGTAATGTGGTCTGCTGAAGGAACGCAATGGTCGCAGCGGCGTAGGCCTCGGCCAGAATCCCTGCTCGAGCAGCATCCAGGTCGTTCGCGGTAATTGTGACGGACCCTACTTCCGGGCTGACGAATGCGGAAATCGTGTCGGGTCCGGCGGGTGGCACGCCATCGGGAAGCTGCTCCACAGCAAGTCGGGAGACGTCCGGTCCAGTAGCGAGCTGAGCTGCTAAGTAGAGATTGACCCCGGTCCCCGCCTCAGCGGTGGGCACAAGCGTCAAAGATGCCTGGTAGCCAGCACCAACCGGTGGATCTTCCGGTGACAGTATGTAGCCGACCATCGTGGCAATGAGAAAGCTGGCCAATAGGATGAGCCACCGGCGCCGGAACGTCTTGAAATATTCAAGCAATGCCATACCTACCCGACTACGGCGACCTGGTCGCCTCTCGTGCTGCCGTCTCGATCACTGTCTCTGATGAGCCCGAACAGCTCTTCACGAACGTTCCGGTCACGTCCGGCCCCCGCCGCTTCGGCAAGCCGCCGAATGACTGAGTTCAATTCCTCCGGCACCATGATAGCCGGGCGAAGCCGCCGCACGACAGGGTGGCTTGTCGGCTCTGGCATCTCTGCCTCAGCGTGGAGTTCTTCGACCAGCTTCTCACCGGGGCGGATGCCGGTGAGCTTGATGCTCACGTCGTCGCCAACCCGCCGTCCGGATAGCCGAATCATCCTGCGCGCCAGATCAAGTATTCGTACTTGCTCGCCCATCTCGAGCACGAAAATGTCGCGGCCTTCGGACATCGCGGCGGCCTGGAGGACCAATTGCACGGCCTCCCGGATGCTCATAAAGAATCGGGTCATCCGCGGGTCCGTGACCGTTACTGGCCCGCCGTTGTTGATCTGGCGGAGGAACGTTGGGATCACGCTTCCACGGCTGCCTAGAACGTTGCCGAACCGCACGGCGCAGAAGTAGGAGCCCTCCGGCATCCCGGCCATGACCACTTGTTCGCCGAGCTTCTTGGAGGCGCCCATCACGCAGCTTGGATTGACAGCTTTGTCAGTGGAAATGAAGACCAATCGTTGGACGCCGACATCACGAGCAGCGTCTACCACGTTGACCGTGCCGACGACGTTGGTTCGTACGGCCTCACCCGGGTGTTGTTCCAAAACCGGCACATGCTTGTGGGCGGCGGCGTGGAACACAATCTCGGGGCGGTACTTCTGGAATAAGCGGTAAATCACCGTACGGTCGCGGATGTCCGCGAGCAACTGGATTGTGCGCTTCTCGGCCGCCTCGGTGGGCAAGCCGGCGCAGAGTTCGTGCAGGTGGGTCTCGTCGTGGTCAAGAACCAACAGCACGGAAGGTTTGGCCTCAGCCACCTGTCGCACGATTTCAGAACCGATCGAACCCCCGGCGCCGGTGACGAGAACCCGCCGTCCGAAAAGGAGTTCATGGACGGCCTCGAGATCGGTTACCACTTGCTCCCGACCAAGCAGGTCCTCGATTTTGAGGTCACGGACGTCTCGAAGAGTGACGTGGCCCCGCATGAGTTCGGAAACGCCGCGCAGCACGCGCAGTGGAATTTCGGCCGCCTCTGCCAGGTCGGCCGCTCGGCGCACTAGATCGGCCGGCGGATCGGCCACAGCCAGCACCGCCTGATGGACGGGTACGTCCGCTGCAACGCGCGGCAGGTCACTGATCGGCCCAAGCACAGGCACTCCCATGCAATGCCGCCCGTGCGTTCTCGGGTCGTCGTCGAGCATCGCGATCGGGATCAGGCCCTCGCGCGGAGTGCGCAGCATCTCCCTGACAAGCGATGCGCCGGACTGGCCGGCGCCAAGGATGACGACTCGAAGACCCGCCTGATCATCCTGGCGGCGCTGCAGCGCGAACAGCCGCGACTGGAACCGCGTGGCGCCAGCAAGGAGTGTGTAGAGCAAGCAGCCGAGCCCTACAACGGACAGCGGAACGAGCCGAGTGCCGACGACCATGACTGCGGTGAGAATCATGGTTGTGCTCAGCGTGGAGAGGATGATCCGCCGTGCCTCCAGAACGCTGGCATGCCGCCAGAGCTGGCCGTAGAGGCCCCATAACCAGTTCATCGCCAGCGTGACTAGCATGATAAGCGGCAGAGCCCGGACGAACTGTTCCCAATACCGTTCAGGCACTGAGCCGTCGAAGCGCAACACCAGAACGATCCCGAACGCCACCGCGACGAAGGCCGCGTCGAGCAGGGCGAATGGCAGGTCAACGCGCATCTTTGCGGCGATCGATGCAAGCCGTGTTAGCGGTCCCGGTCGGTTGGTCGTTTCCGCTGGGACTTCGGTATCCGTAGCCATATCCCCCCCTTGACGCAAGGCCCCCCGCAGCGCGTCCTTCGGAATCTTCATACACGACCACCCCTGACCGCAAGAGGCTTCTGGCACAGAGTTGGCCGATCGTTACATTCGCTCGGTTGCCACGCGGCAGCGAGAGAAAATGTGCCACGGTGATGCCGTGCACCTCGATGTCCTTCACGTGCTGTCTTCGAACCAGCGCCGCGGCGCTGAGGCGTTCGGATACGACCTACACAGAGCATTGCGTGAGCGCGGAGTGCGTTCGGAGATTCGCTGCCTAGAGCCCAGCGAGGCTGAACCTCGACTTCCCGTAGCCGAGTTCGCGAAGTCGAGATTCAGCCTCACCGGACTGCGCGCCTTACGCAGGAGAGCTAGGCAAGCCCGTGCCGTTGTGGCACACGGGTCGAACACGTTGCTGGCATGTGGTGCCGGGCTCGTTGGGACTGGCGTGCCGTTCGTCTACGTCAGCATCGGCGACCCCCGGTATTGGGCAGGCACGTCGCTACGGCGAACGCGCGCAGGATGGCTGATCAGGCGTGCGGCCGCGGTAGTCGCGATCTCGCCGAGCGCCTATGAAGTCCTGGTCCGGCATTACGGGCTGGACGCTGGCCGAGTACACGTCATTCCCAACGGCCGCTCGGCGGCGGCCTTTGCGCCGGCAGACTTCCGTAAGCGGGACGCGGCCAGGAAGCAACTTGGATTGCCCGCTACCGCCGACCTGGTCGCTGCCGTCGGCGCCCTGAGTCCCGAGAAGCGGGTTAATGACGCCATTGCGGCTGTTGCGACGTTGCTCGACGTTGCGCTGGTCGTCGCCGGCGACGGTCCAGAGCGGTCGGCGCTCGAGGCGCTAGCGCGCCGCGTCGCGCCTGGTCGCGTGCACTTCTTGGGCGCCACAGAAGGAGCCGAGACAGTGCTGGCAGCAGTGGACGCCCTCGTTCTCTCCAGCGCCAGCGAGGGCGTTCCCGGGGTTTTGATCGAGGCCGGGCTGTCCGGTCTGCCCGTGGTGGCGACTGACGTCGGCTGGGTGCGTGACGTCGTCGTACCAGGCCACACCGGGTTGCTCGTTCCGCCCAAGCGGCCGGATCTCCTAGCCTCTGCACTGAGAAGCGCGCTCACCCAGCGAGAGGCGTTGGGAAATGCAGCCCGCGAGCACTGCCGGGCGACGTTCGACATGAAGACGGTGACCGACAAGTGGCAGCGCGTGTTGGAGAGCGTGGCGCGACCGTAATTGTCATGCCGGCCAATTCACCTGCGTCAAACCCCTTTGCCTACCGACCCTGTGCACCTATAGTGGCCGTTCGGGGAGTCCGCTGTGATCCTTGTTGAGGCTCATGGTGGTCATTCCGGGGGAGCGGCACGACACGTGAGTCCGTTCGCACAAGGGGGGAACGTTGGGGGGCCTGCGTCTTCGCGCAGCGGTCAAGCGCGCCCTCGCCAGGGTCCGGTCGCGCCGTCCGGCTGCCGGGGTCACGATCCTCACCTACCACAGGGTTGGCGGTGGCTCGCAGGACGAGCTTGACCTCGAGAATGGTGCGTTCGCAGCCCAACTTGACGTCCTCGCCAGCGCCGATGTCGTAAGCCTGGACGAAGCGACCCGGCGGTTGGAGGTAGGCGATCGCTCCCCGTGCGTTGTGCTGACTTTCGACGATGGTTTCGCAGATGTCTACGAGAACGCGTGGCCAGAATTACGCGAGCGAGAGCTGCCCTTCACCCTGTTCCTTGCGACTCGATACATCGGCGGGCGGATGCGCTGGGAGGGCTCGACTGCCAAGTCCGACGGGGACGCACTGAGGTGGCACCAGGTGAAGGAGTTCGTCGACTCGGGGCTGTGCACGATTGGCAACCACACCCACAGCCACGTGCCTCCGCACGAACTCACGCACGCTGAGCTGGACGCCTGCAGTGACGAGATAGAGCAGCACCTCGGATATCGACCGCGCCATTTCGCCTACCCATGGGGGATCCCGGCCCGCCAGGTCGAAGGCGAGCTGCGCCGACGATTCCGCACCGCATCGACCGGACGTGTCGGGCGGAACCTTCCTGGGCAGGATCCGATGCGGCTGCACAGGGTGCCGGTGCGGCGAACCGATCCCTTGGAGTTCTTCCAGGCAAAGCTGACCGGTGTGCTCATTCCGGAACGGGCCTATGGCGTGCTCGTCAGCACGGCGAAGAAGGCGGGTGCCCGTGCTTAACGCCGTGACACTCCCACGATTGCGCGGACCAGGCGGCCGCCGACTCCGGGTCGCCCACCTGACCACCGTGGACATGAGTCTTGATCTGTTGCTGGGCACAGAATTGCGGTTGGACGTGGAGAGCGGGCTGGAGGTGTACGGGCTGAGCGCGCCCGGGCCCTGGGTCGATCGCGTGACCAGACTCGGTGTCACCCACGTGCCCCTGCCGTCTCTCACCAGGTCGTGGGATCTCGCTCGAGATGCCGCCGCAGGCCGGGAGTTGTTCCGGGCTCTCCGAGATCTCGACCTGGACGTGCTGCACACGCACAACCCTAAGACTGGAGTGCTCGGCCGGATGCTTGGCCGCGCGGCCGGCATCCCTGTGGTGGTCAACACGTGCCACGGGCTCTGGTTTAGCCCTGAGGATGGGTTAGCGCGCAAGGTGTTCGTCCTCGGCGCCGAGATGCTCGCGGCTTGCGCATCGGACTTCGAGCTCTACCAGAACGCCGATGACCGGCACACCCTGCGCCGTACCGTTCGCAGAGGCCGGTCGCTCGTCGTGGGCAACGGCGTCGATCTCTTGCGGTTTACTCCCGACCTCGAAAGCCGGCAGCGGGTTCGCCACGAGTTGGGTATTCGCGATGGAGAACTGCTAGTCGGCGGTGTGGGTCGGCGGGTCGCCGAGAAGGGCATAGCTGAGTACGGGGCAGCAGGCCGGACGCTTGCCGGAAAGGCCCGATTCGTCTGGATCGGCCCTGATGATCCAGACAAGCCGGATGCCATTCGAGCTGACGAAGCCGGCGTGGAGTTTCTGGGTGAGCGCACCGACATGCCCGCTGTCTACTCGGCGCTGGATGTGTTCGCACTGCCTTCGTACCGCGAGGGGTTCTCCCGCTCGGGGATGGAGGCTGCGGCATGTGGCGTCCCAAGTGTGCTCAGCGATATTCGAGGCTGCCGCGAGATCGGTGCGCATGAACGCGAGGTGCTTCTTGTTCCCCCCAGGGACGTGGATGCGCTCACCTCCGCCATCGAGCGGCTTCTTCTCGACGAATTGTTGCGAGCGCGGCTGTCGGCCGCGTCCCGCAATCGAGCGCTGGCTGAGTTCGACCAGCGCGCGGTGGCGCGAACATCGCTGGAAACGTACGCGTCGATCGCACGACGCAAGGATCTCGGATGGCAGGACGAGGGGGACCTATGAGGCGGGCCGTGGACGTGGTGGTTGCTGGAGTGGCTGGTTTGCTGCTGGTACCGGTCGCGTTGGTCGTTGCATTCCTTGTGCGGTGGCATCTGGGTAGTCCGGTGCTCTTTCGGCAGAGTA
The DNA here is from genome assembly GCA_035762665.1 of Jiangellaceae bacterium. Taxonomy (GTDB): domain Bacteria; phylum Actinomycetota; class Actinomycetes; order Jiangellales; family Jiangellaceae; genus JASLBX01. The sequence continues at coordinate 6,886 of DASTNZ010000171.1, forward strand.
GATCAGGGCTGCGTGGGCGAGAGTTCACCATCCTCAAGTTCCGGACGATGCGGCCGGCTCGGCACGAGGCCGAGACCGACCTAGATCGGGACACCCGGCTGGGTCGACGCTTGCGTGCCGCCAGCCTGGACGAGTTGCCACAGTTGGCGAATGTGCTGCGCGGTGATATGAGTCTGATCGGCCCACGACCAACCCTCCCTGAGCAGGTCGTTCACTACGACGCCCGGCAGCGTGGACGGTTGTCGATCCGGCCTGGTATCACTGGCTGGGCTCAAGTACACGGCCGCAACTCGATCAGCTGGCCAGAGCGGATTGAGCTCGACCTGTGGTATATCGCCAACCGATCCCTCCGGATCGATCTGAAGGTGCTCTGTCTGACCGTTCTGAACGTGATCAAACCCCGTGGCATTACCGGTGCTGAAGGCGTCAACGAGGGCTTCCCACTGGCGGACGGTGGCTCTACGCCCGCGCACGCCGCCTCATCGGCACTTGCTGCGGACGGAGGGTCGCCACGATGAGGTATGTGGTTACCGGCTCGGCCGGATTCATCGGGCGCCATGTTTGCGCTGAGTTGCTGGCGTTCGGGCATGACGTAGTGGGAATCGATTCGTTTACTGATTACTACGACCCGTCGCTCAAGCGTGCCAACGCTGACTGGCTCGCCAAGCGCATCGGGTATCGGGGACTCGAGCTGGATTTGGCCACGGCAGCGCTGGACGATGCGTTCCACGGAGCCGATGTAGTGATCCATCTCGCCGGCCAGCCCGGCGTCCGGCTCTCCTGGGCAGAACACTTCCACATCTACGTAGAACGCAACATCACTGCGTCTCAGCGAGTGCTCGAGGCGGTACGCCGAACCGGGGTGCCACGATTGATCCTCGCGTCGTCGTCGTCCGTGTATGGCAACGCGTCGCAGTACCCGACTGCCGAGGACTCGCCGACCCGGCCGTTCAGCCCGTACGGCGTTACCAAACTCGCGATGGAGCAGCTGGCCTCGGCGTATGCGGAGAATTGGGGACTGCCTGTTGTCATGCTGCGCTACTTCACCGTCTACGGTCCGGGCCAGCGTCCGGACATGGGCATGCACCAATTCATCGCTCATGCGGCGGCCAGTGAGCCACTAGTGGTCTATGGCGATGGCGAGCAGATTCGGGACTTCACCTACGTCACGGACGTAGCCACCGCCACTATCGCGGCGTCCCTTGCTGACCTCCCGACCGCATCGGTCTTCAACGTCGCCGGAGGTGCGTCCAGCACGGTCAACGACGTACTAACTCTTGTTTCCGAGTACGTCGGCCGTGACATTCGCGTTGAGCGGAAGCCCCCGCAGCCTGGCGACGTCCGGATCACCGGCGGCGCCATTGATCGAGCCCGTCAGATGCTCGCCTGGGAACCGGCCGTGCCCCTCGAGGAGGGCGTGAAGCGGCAGGTCGTGCACCAGCTTGGTGAGGGTCAACCTGAGTAATGAGCCAACGACTCCGGGTACTGCAGCTCA
>DASTNZ010000172.1:0-5297 GCA_035762665.1 Jiangellaceae bacterium
CGAACTCGACGGCCGCGGGCGCCTTGAAGTGCGCGATGCGCTCGCGGCAGAAGTCGATGATTTGCCGTTCGGTCGCCTCCTGCCCCGCCGCGAGCTTCACGAACGCCTTGGGCCGCTCGCCCCACTTCTCGTCGGGGATCGCGATGACCGCACACTCGAGCACGGCTGGGTGGCTGCAGACGGCGTGCTCAACCTCGATCGTCGAGATGTTCTCACCGCCGGAGATGATGATGTCCTTCTTGCGGTCGCGGATCTCGATGTACCCGTCGGGGTGCATCACGCCGATGTCACCTGAGTGGAACCAGCCGCCCGCGAAGGCAAGTGCGGTCGCTTCGGAATCGTCGAGGTAGCCCGCCATCACGTTGTTGCCGCGCATCACGACCTCGCCCATCGTCTTCCCGTCGGGTGCCACGTCATTCATCTCCGCGTCGACGACGCGGATGGGGTCAGCAACGATGTTGTGCACGCCCTGCCGGGCCAGTAGCTGCGCTTGCTCGGCATCCGGCAGGCTCCTCCACTCGGGGTGCGGTTCACACACCGTGTACGGGGCGTAGGTCTCGGTCAGGCCGTAGACATGCACCGGGGTGAAGTTCAGCGCGGCCATCTTCGCCAGCAGCTTGGGCGACGGCGGGGCGCCACCGATCGTCACCGTGAGCCCTCGCTCCACGCGATGCGCGGCAGGGTGGCTGACGACGCCGAGATGAACGGTGGGCGCCGCGTTGTAGTGGGTGATCCCCTCGCGGTCGATCAGTTCCCAGATCGCCGCTGGATCGACCTTGCGCAGGCACACGTGGCGGGCGCCCATCGCGGTTACCGCCCAGGTGAAGCACCACCCGTTGCAGTGGAACATCGGTACCACCCACAGCTGTACCGAGTCGGGGCGTAGGTGGGACTCGAGCGCCTCCATCAGCGCGTTCAGGTACGCGCCGCGGTGGCTGTACATCACGCCCTTCGGACGTCCGGTCGTGCCTGAGGTGTAGTTGATCGAGATGGTCTGCTCCTCGTCCGTGACCGGAACCTCGAAGCGATCGGGCGACCCACCGGCGAGGAACTGCTCGTACGGGTCGCCCGCCGCCCCGGTGTCGTCGATGCGGATCGTCGGGAGGCCCGAGCCCTCGACCAGGTGGACGAGCTCGTGATCGACGAACACGATCCGGGCACCAGAGTGCTCGAGAATGTACGCGACCTCGCCGCGGTTCAGCCGCGTGTTGATTGCCACCAGCACCGCGCCTGCCGCCGGCACCCCGTAATGGGCTTCCAGGAGCGCCGGGATGTTCGGCGCCAGAAACGCTACCCGCTCGCCCGGCTCAATTCCTTCGGCGACCAGCGCCGAGGCGAGCCGGTTGACGCGCTCATCGAGCTCGCGGTACGTGGTCCGCCGCTCACCGTGGACGACGGCGACCCTGTCAGGGAACACGTACGCGCTGCGGCGCAGGAAGGACACCGGCGAGAGCTCCGTCCGGTAGACCTTCTCAGTGGCTGTTCGTACGGGGGCAGTGATAGCCATAGTGGCCTCCGATGGTGGTTGCCGCCGCCGCGGTTCCGATGATGCGCCGGCTTTAGGAAAACGTACGGTCGGCGTGGCGCTCGCCCCAGGCGCAAATGGCCACGCATCACCCACGCATCACCCACGCAAAAGCCGACGTCGAGGGGGTGGGGATGGAAAGGTCTACTGCCCTGCGGTGGGCGCCGGCCGCCGGTCGGCGATCTCGGGCGCCAGTCCCAGCGCGGTGAGCAGCTGGCGAGCCGCCTCCCGATGCGCAGCGGCGCTCGGCGTATCGCCCTGCTCAGATGACAGCCCTGCCAGCACGAAGTGAGTACGCGCCGCGTCAAAGCGCGATTCGATCTTCTCGAACGTGCGCAACGCCTCGCTTTGCCGGCGCTGCGCCTCACCGATGTCTCCGCTCGCGCCGGCGATGTAGCCGAGTGCGCGCTCGGCCAGGCCGACCGCCCATGTGAACCCGGTGTCGAGGCTGGTCTGGAGCCCCAGCTTCGCCTCCTCGTTCGCCCGAGCCATGTCTCCGGCCATCAGGTAGGCCTCGGCCAGCCAGCCTCTGAACCAGCCCACGAGCCTCGAGTACCGCATCCCGGCAAGCAGCTCGATCGACCGTCCCATCAGCGCGATTGCCCGCTCGGCGTCGCCATGCTCGAGGTACGCGTATCCAGTCCAGCCGAGCGAGAACGCGTTGTTGAGCGGGTCGGGGGAGAGCTCGATGCTGCGGTGGCCCCAGTCGATCGCGTCTTGCCCGTCGCCACGTGTGGCGGAGAACCAGGCGCGGTTCCACGCCGCGTAGCTCTGCAGGCGATGGTCGCCGAGCTGCTCGCCGATCGCGAAGCCGCCCGCCGCACCCTCCAGCGCCTCGTCCAGCTGGCCCATAAAGTACCGGTTGATGCCCTGCCAGCACAGCGACTGTCCCAGCCACCAACGCTCACCGGTCGGCTCGAGATACTCGACCGCGCGGCGGCCGTGTTCGAGACCCTCCGCAAACCGAGACACCCACATCGACTCCTTGCACAGCACGTAGTGCGCCTTACCGCAGGTCTCCGAGTCGGCTACGCGCTCGGCGTTGGAGATCGCGCGCTTGCAGCAGGCAACCGCCTGCCGGTAGTCGCCCAGATGGCTGTGCGCGTGTGCGAGCTCGAAGAAGAATCGTCCCGCCAGTCGATGATCGTCAAGCTGCTCCATTCGCGAGCAGTTGCGTTCGAGCAACTCGACGGTGTCGGGGAACCGGCCCAGGAAGTAGTAAGAGCCGCTTAGCTGCAGGGCCAGTTCGACCAGGCGCCGGTCCTGCTCCCCGGCCGGTAAGCGCACCACGTGCCCGAGCGCTTCCTCGAGCGCTCGCGCGGCTTCGCTATGCGCGTGCATTCGCGCCGCCCGGTCGGCGAACAGCATCAGGTACTCGATCGCCTTCGGCGCCTCATCCGTCTTCGAGTAATGATGGGCGAGGCGGTCGTAGACCTCCTCCAACCGCTCGGCGTACAGCGACTCCAGCGCCCGCCCCGCGGCCGCGTGCAGCGCGCGCCGGCGACCCTCCAGCAAGGTCTCGTAAGCCACGTCCTGAGTTAGCGCGTGCTTGAACACGAACCCTCGCTCCGGGCCGGCCCGCTCGTAGACGAACTCCAGGCTCTGCAGCTCCTGCAGTTGCTCGGCGAGCCCGGCCGGCTCCGGCCACACCGTCTCGAGCAGCCGCAGCGGAACCTCACGTCCCAGCACCGACGCGGTTTGCAGCACCCTCCGTGGCAAGTCCGGTAGCCGATCCATGCGCGCCATCAAGACGCCCTGAATCGTGTCGGGAACGAACGTGTCAGCGGCTCCTTCGCCGTACTCGAGCGCCGCGCGCGCCAGCTCCTCCAGGAAGAACGGGTTGCCCTCTCCGCGCTGCAAGATCACCCGCGCAAGCGCCTCGGGCATCCGATCGGCGCCGAGCACCGAGCGCACAACGCTGAGGCTGTCCCGCGGGCCGAGGCGGCGGAGCGCAAGCTGGGTCACGTATGAGTGCTCGGTCCACGGCGGCCGGTAGCCGGGCCGCCAGGTGCACAGCAACAGGACCGGCGCTCCCGCCACGCTCTCGGCGAGCGAGGCCAGGTACTCCTCCGAAGACCGGTCGATCCAATGCAGGTCCTCGATCGCGATGATGAGCGGGCGCCTCCGGCTGCCGTGCAGGCTCCAGGCTCGGAGCGTCTCGAACATCCGTGCCTTGATCGCCTCTGCGCTCAGCTGCCTCAGCGCTGGCGCCCCTTCGCCCAGACCGAGCAGATACAGCACGTAGGGCGCGTGTCGGTCGGCATCCAGGCCGACCTCCTGGAGCCCGAAGCGAACCTTCTCGGCTACCACTCCAGGCGCGTCGGCTTCTACGATCCCGCAGTTAGTGCGCACCACATCGACGATCGGCAGGTACGGGACGCTGCCGCCCCACGACAGGCAGCGGCCCTCCAGATACGAGACTTGCCGATTGCAGAGGCTGCGCCGGAACTCGTACACAAGGCGTGATTTGCCAATCCCGGGCTCCCCGACGACGCCCACCACCTGGCCGTGCCCGGCCTCAACCTTGGCCAGGGGCCCGCGCAGCGCCGCCAGCTCGTCGTCGCGGCCGATGAACTCACTCAGCGTCCGCCGCGAGCTCAGCTCCGGCGACACCGCCACCTGGTCGAGCACGTCCTGCAGGGTGCTCATCTCCAGATCGCGCCCCACAAACCGGCTCAGGGGGCGTGCGCCGAGCCCCTCGATGGGCGAGCGCCGGGGGCCCATCCCAGTGACCCGGAACGTGTCCACCAGCCCGTCAATGCCCGGTAGCCGTACCCGCCCGAGTTCCACCAACCGCACGTACCCGGTCACCAATCGCGCCGTCGCGGGACCGATCACGATCGTTCCCGGCTCAGCCTGCTGCTGCAAGAGACCAGCCACGGTCGTCGTTTCCCCGACCGCGCTCACGCGCCGGTCAGCCCCGCCGCCTATCTGAGCAACCGCCACAAGTCCGGTATTCAGGCCGATCCGCAGCATGCGCCGGGAGCGTTCGCTGAGCGCTCGCTGCAGCGCAAGCGCCGCGAGCACTCCCCGCCGGGCATGATCTTCGTGCGCCACCGGCACACCGAACAGCGCCACGAACCCGTCGTTCAAGAAGCTACTGATGGTGCCCTCGAAGCGCCGCACCGCCACGGCGGCCTGCTCGAAGAACGAATCCAGGAAGCTCAGCATCCGCTCGTGCCCGAGGCTACCGACCAGCGCCGCGGGATCGGCCAGCTGGCAGAAGAGCACTGTGGCCTGCTTGTGCTCGCCCTCGGCGCCGACGTCGTGCTCGGCCGTCGCCCGCGCCGCTATGGGAGCCTTGGGCGCGTCGACGCTCGCACTTGCCTCGGCCGTCCGCGAGGCCCCACATGCACTGCAGAAGCGATCAGCTGGATCGCCGACGATGCCACACGCCGGGCACGCCACTCCCCGCGGACACCCACACTCGACGCAGTAGCGGGCCTTGGAGGTGTTCTTGTGCTCACAGCGCCCACAACGCCATCTCCCCGCCTCGGGCGCAGGCTCGCCGGATCTCGGCGGCCGCTGACCGGCGGCGACGAACGACACTCGGTCGTCCGGCCCGAGCTCGAGCGCCTCCACGAGGCACCGCAGCGTGTGGAAGTGGGGAAACCGCCGCACACCCCGCTCAAGATCGGCGATCCCGCGCACGCTCAGACCGGCCCGATCCGCCAACGCCTCCTGCGTCAGCCCCGCCGCAATCCGGTACCGACGTAGCAACCCCCCGAAGCTCCCAGGCCCTCCGGCGCTCATGGCCATCCTTCGTCGACAA
>DASTNZ010000173.1:0-9743 GCA_035762665.1 Jiangellaceae bacterium
GGTCTCTCCAGGCAGGCCATCCTGCGGGCGGCCGTTCGCCTCGCCGACCGGCAGGGCCTGGCGGCCCTGTCGATGCGTAGGCTCGGCGCCGAACTCGGTGTCGAGGCGATGGCTGTTTATCACTACTTCCCGAACAAGGGCGCTCTGCTCGACGGGATCGTCGAAGAAGTGGCCGCCGAAGTCCCAGCGCCGCAATTCGACAGCAGCGATTGGCGAGAGGGGCTGCAGGCCTACGCCCGGGCGCTACTCGACAGTCTCGCCGCGCACCCCAACCTGATCCCGCTGGCCTTCTCCCGGCCCGCCACTACCCCCCGCAACTTGCACGCCATGGAGGCGCTGCTCGGGTCGCTGCGCATCGCTGGCTTCGAGCCGCGACAAGCCCTCGACATGTTGTATGCGCTGAACGGGCTGGTCCTGGTGCATGCCGCACTTCGGGCCGGCGTCGGCGGAGCCCCCGCTCCGCACGGCGAACCTGGGCAGACCAGCCGCCTGGCGGAGTTGCCCGCCGAGACGTACCCGCTCCTAGCCGAGGCCGCAGAGGCCAGCGCAACACGCGGCCCGACGGCCCGGTTCGAGTTCGCCCTCGACGCCCTGCTGACCGGCTTCGCTGCCTCTCGGCACGCTCCCTAATGGGGCGTGGCATAAGTAGTTTTGCTGTTGGTTTCGAGAGAGGCCAACCGCAAGACAACTTCAACCACGCCGCGCTAGGTGGCTTGAGCGAGGCCACCCGTGAGCTGCTGGTGAAGGTTGCTCGGTACTGGTCGGCGGAGGGCCTGCGCATGTCGACCGGGATTCGCACGCTTGATGATCTCGCTGGTTCGCCGCGCCGGCGCGGGAGTTCACCCAAACCCTGTTAACCGGCGGGCGTGCCGCGTACCTAATGGTGACGTGACCACGCTTCGCGCCGTCGTGCTCGTAGAGGGGAACAGCGACCGGGTGGCGCTGCATAACCTGGCGGAGCGCCGCGGTCGGGACCTCGGCCTCGAGGGCATCGAGTTCGTCACGTGGGCAGGATCGCCAACACGCGGGCATTCGCGTCGCGATACGGGCCGCACGGGCTCGGCGTCGGCCGTCCCGGTGCGTCTGCCAGCTGCGCAGAGCTGGCCGGGCCACTCCCCGACGGTGGACCAGGCGTGAAGTCCCCGTTAGCGTTGACGACGAACTCGACCGCCTGTCAGTTGCACGCTGCTGGAAACACGAAGCTGTCCTTGGCGTTGATCGGGTCTGCGGCTGAGCCCGGCGCGCCGGCTGTCGCCAAGATCCCCAAAGGGAAACGCTGCGCAGAAACGTTCCAGCACACGTAACCCCTCCGACCAGACGACGTTGGCCTGACGCCTGATGTCCGCTCTCGTCCGGATGACTCTCGTCGGGAATCGGCACTACGGTCGCCTTACCACTCACAGACAGGAGATTGCTCATCATGGACATGCTCAGCGGCGAGCAGATCACTGCGGCCGCGCTTACGGATTGGCGCAAGCTCGGCCAGGGTCTGCACGCCCGATTCGTCATCGGCGACTTTGGCGCAGGTGTCGGCTTCCTATCCGCCATCGGTGAGGCCGGGAAAGCCGCCGGGCATTATCCCGAGGTTCGGATGGGCACGGCTCATGTAGATCTGAAGCTGCTCAGCGACGACGCCATCTACCGCGACGACGCGGGCACCGAGCATCAGGTCGAGTGGGTGACCCAACAGGACGTCGACCTGGCCCGCCGAATCAGTGAGATCGCTGCCGAGCATTCGCTCTCGGCAGATCCGCGGTCAATTACCACCATCGAGCTGGCGCTCGACACCGCGAACGCCGCTACCCTGGCACCGGTGTGGGCGGCTCTGCTGACCGGCGGCACCGAGGCGCAGGGTCGTGGCACCATCGGCGATGACGTGCGCGATGCCACGAGCCGGGTGCCCATCCTATGGTTCCAAGAAACCGATCCTCACCCGACGCCGCGTCAGAGGTTCCACATCGATGTACAGGTCCCGTACGACGTTGCCGAGCAACGCATCGCCGCTGCAGTGGCCGCTGGGGCGATGATCGTCGACGACAGCAGGGCGCCGTCGACCACCGTCATCGCCGACCCGGACGGCAACAAGGCCTGTGTAGGCACGTTTCAACCTCCTCCCCAGCCGGAGTAATGCCCGCCGCACTGGGGAAGCGTGCCGGTGGCAGGCTCGCCAACGAAGCGCCGGCTGTTTCGCGGCAGGATCCCTACGGGCGGGCGTGCCCGACGCCAGGCCTAAGCGATCTCGGGGACGAGTCGGCCGAGGACGATCTCCGCGCCGGTCCGCACCGGGCGAGACTGCACAGTGATGCAGACGGCTCCAACGGTCGAACTTCCTCATTCGCCGCCGTCGGCGAGCGTTCGGATCGCGTCCGGCCAAACGGAGCGGGCCTATCCCGTCGACTGGCGCACACCTCCACTACGAAAATGTTCGCGGCTCCGCACCTCATCCCGGGTCATTACCTCAGATATGGCAGGCCACTTACCCGCGGCGCGTTTCGCCGAGCGTAGGGGGTCTGCCGATGTGGGCCACCCCGCCCGTACCCGTATTTTCTAGCGCCCGACCAGCTCTTCCTCAACAGAAGTTCGCCACCGGTTGTGGGGCGGATCAGTCTGCAAGACGGGGGACGCCATGCGACGACACGACAAGGCGCGGCTACCACTCTCGGCGGCGGCGGCGCAGCTCTGGGCGCTCGAGCAGATCAAGGATTCGCGCCCGCCGAAGACCCCGTCGGTACGACGGGCCGGGTGGCAAGGAGTGGCGTCGCTGGTCCGCCGCGCCGTCCATGCCGTGGCGCGGCGGCCCCACCCGCGCCGGGTCTGATCGATCGCGAGCGTTGTCTGTTAGAAACACCGGCGCCGGGAGCTGGCCAGCATCTCGGTCCCGCGTGAACGGCGACGGTTCGCCCTCGGCGTTACCGTCGCGATGCTCGGCACGCGCCGTCGGCGCAGCTCGGGCTTGCTGGCGGTCAGCATGAGCTGTTGCTTTCGCTGCGGGCCTGCTGGGCTTCTCGCGCGCCACCGTCGGCAACGACGGGGTGGGGGCGGTGAGCGTGCTCCTCCCGCCGGTGCTGCTGTTCGCGATCGGCTTTCTGTGTGCCCGGTCGACCAACTCGGTGGGCTTCGGGGTCGAGACCGGCGTCCTGACCGCATTCACGACCCTGGTGGCGGTGGCCGTGGTCTTCGGAGTCGAGGCGGCGCACTGGTTCGACGTCGCCCATGTCTCCGTCTTCGACGGCGAGTACGTCGCGTTCGGTACGTCCCGCGCAGCCGTCCTGGACGCCGTGCACCCAATCATCCTTCTCGTCCACCTTCTGTTCTGGTTGCCCTGGCCGGTGCTGGGCGCCCGTGCCGGGGCTCGAGCCAGGCGACATGACGCCCCGTCGGCGCCGTCATCGTCCTGACCGCACAAGACCCGCGCCGAACACAACCCATCTGCGCGAACCCGCGTCCAGTGCCCCCAGTGGACGCCCTCAATTGCCGCGTTCGTGTCTCGTCGTGCTGTTCTGCGAACTCTCTCTGGCTGTCGGTGCCCTCATCTACGGTGCGTGGGTGACCATGGAAGCGTTCGTGTTTGTCGCCACGACCAATCCCGGCCCTCGCGCGGCCGTTCAGGCCATCCGCAGCCTGGACGGGATCGTCCGAGCGGACGCATTGTTCGGCGGGCCACCGGTGGTTGTGATTGTCCAGGGCGACGACCTCCTCGCCTTGGACGCCGTCATAGACCGCATCGTTGAGCTGCCTATGGTGACCGACACCGAGACGCACGTGGTTCGCTGCATCCAGGATGGGTAGGGCGACGGAGCCGCGCCGGCACCACATGTCACGTCTCGATCGCACCAACGACCGCATATGCCGCGGTTAGAGTGCGAACAGGCCTTGGCCCACTACGGTGCTGAGCATGGCTCGTCGTCCAGCCGACTTCACGTGGATCGGCTTCACACCTGAGCAGGTCGAGCTGCTGGAGTTCCTCGACCACCTCGGAAACAACGGCTTGGGCGAGGAACAGCCAAACGGAGGCGGTGATGCCCAAGCTGATGCAGGAGTTCGCCGACTCGTGCTGGCGCCGAGGCCGCCGACCTGTTGCCTGGCCTGACCACCGCGACCGGGCGGGCCGAGGATGCCGACACGCCCGCACACACCGATCACTGACTTCGGCCTCGCAAGATCCACACGATCAGACTTGAAGGCCTATTAGAGACCGGGCTAGATGGAGCAGTCCGCGGGCGTCTCCGCAGGGATGAGCAGCGGCCCTGCCGCGGGCGCCTCGAAGAACGTAGCCATAAACACCGTCACGTCGTCCGTGGGATTGAAGGCCGAGTGGACGTGGCCGTGACCGAGATCGACAAAGGCAGTTCCTGCCGGGTACTCCCGTTCCACGCAGTCGTCAGCGCCCACGTACACCAGCGCACCCTCAACGATGTTGACGATCACAGGGCCGGCGTGGCTGTGCCAGGGGAACACTGCTCCTGGCTGCACGGTGAACCTTGCAACGACGGTGCGCGAGGGATCTTTGACGTTCACGACCTCGGTCCCCTGGCCATCCAGCTTCCGCTTGACCTTCAGGTCGACGTCGTCGGTGAACACAGCACGCGCCGTCAAGAACTCGGTGGCGATGGGCGGCGGCTCCTGTTGCGCCGCCGACGGCAGGACACTTGGGCTGATCAACAGGACAGCGATCAACGCTGCCCCTAACGCACCCGCTTGCTTCAGACTCATTGCCGGCTCCCCTCTTGCCGGCCGGAGAGGCCGCTCACGATCTCCCCCGACCGCCCGCTCCAGAACATGACGATGCTACTACTCGAGAAGAGGTGCAGAGGGTCCTTCCGAAAGATGGTTCGGCGGGGGAGTTCTCGCCGAGGAAGTCCCGCGTGGTCGAGTCGCCCGGGCGAGGAAGCGGGTGCTGGGCGTGGAGAATTGGGCTGAGATCCGCCGGCTGAGCCGGGCGGAGAGGTTGTCGAACTCCGCGTGCTGCGGGTGGTCGGCAACGGCACCAAGGTGGTGTTGGTGCCGCTTCCACCCGCGGTGGCGCGGGCCATCGAGCGCGCGGTTGGCACATCGCGGCGGTGTTGCTCAACCAGATCCTCACGCCCCTGCCAGACGGACTCAGCGGGATGCCGTTCGCGTTCGATCTAAAGCTCCTCGTGTCGCACATGGTGCACGAGGCGCCTTTTCACGAGTCTTCTTGATCACCAGCAATCGATGATCACAGACGACTGTGTCCTTGACGCGGCGCCTATGCGTTCCAGGTCAGCGAGCCGTACGCGGACAGCATGCTGGCCCTGGTGGCCGTCGAGGTCGAGCAGGCCGAAGTTCGGTGTGAAGCTCCTTGACTCTCCGCAGGCACGGACGGAGAATCTGTGCGATTCCGTTGTGTTTTGTCGAATAACAGTCAGCGGGCTCGACAGGACGGCGCGCGCTTCTCGTACCTATTGCGGGCACCCACAGCAGGCTCACGCTCCATCTCGCGCAGCACTCGGATCACCTGAACGCGGCTCCCGCAGCGCGATGATGCGACGAAGGGACAAGCAGATGCGCCTCAGTCATCGGTTTCCGCTCTCGCTGCTCGCTATCTCGGCTGTCGCCGTGGGATCGCTGGTGGTCGTTACGACACCGGCCGGCGCGGCCGACGGTCCGGCCTCGCCAGCCGAGTACGAGGCGTACCTCGAGGACCCGCAGATGACAGGCGAGGATCAGCGTGCTCCGCACGCGATCCTGCGTCCCTATGCGGACGTGCCCCAAGCCGCCGCGGCGAGCGATTCCACGCCCTACACGCTCTCACTCGACGGAGACTGGCACTTCGCCTATGCCGACCACGTCCGCGACGCGCCGACCGCTTTCGCCGACCCAGGAGTGGACGTCTCAGGATGGGACCAGGTGGCGGTTCCGGGCGTGTGGCAGCAGCAGGGCTACGACCACCCGATCTATCGCAACATCCCGTCGGAGATCGCACCGTACGACCAGCCGCGCGTGCCGGATGATCTGAACCCAGTCGGCACTTACGTCCGCGAGTTCGATGTCCCCGCGTCGTGGGACGGTCGCCGACAGCTGCTCAGATTCGAGGGGGTGACCAGCGGTTATTTCGTCTGGGTCAACGGCAGCTACGTGGGATACGACCAGGGCGGCATGACGCCGGCCGAGTTCGATGTCACGGACGCCCTGCATGACGGAAGCAACCGCATCGCGGTCCGGGTCTTCCGATGGGGTTCGGGCGCCTACTTGGAAAACTTTGACATGTGGCACCTGTCGGGAATCTTCCGGTCGGTGTGGCTCTACTCCGCGCCGGACGTACACGTGGACGACGTGACTGTGCGGACCGATCTCGACGACGACTACCGGGACGCCACGCTGTCCGCCGCGGTGGAGGTCGCCAACGACGGCGGCCAGCCCGGCTCCTATCAGGTGCGCGCCACGCTGCTTGACGCCCACGGCGAGCAAGTGGCGGCGACGTCCGCTGCCGTCGCCGTGGCTGAAGACGGCGGCGCCGCTGATTTGTTTGCCGTCGTGGCCGACCCGGCCAAGTGGACCGACGAGACCCCGAACCTCTACACGCTGGTGTTCGAGCTCGTCGATCCCGGCGGCACCGTGGTGCACGTCACGCAGCAGCAGATCGGCTTCCGCGAGATCTCGATCAGCGACCGGCAGATTCACGTCAACGGCGTCCCGGTCGACTTCCGCGGTGTCAATCGGCACGAGCACGATCCGCAGACCGGCCGGCACGTTCCGCAAGAGCGCATGCTGCAGGACATCCACCTGATGAAGCAGAACAACGTGAACGCCGTGCGGACCTCGCACTACCCGAATGACCCAACCTGGTACGACCTCGCCGACGAGTACGGAATATGGCTCGTCGACGAGGTCGACGTGGAGACGCACTTCCGGGAGAACTGCCCCAGCAACTGCCTGGCCTCACAGCCGCAGTGGCAGAGAGCCATGCTGGACAGGTTCACGGGCATGGTCGAACGCGACAAGAATCACCCGAGCGTTTTCATGTGGAGTACCGGCAATGAAGCCGGCCTGGGTACCGCTCATTTCTCGATGGCCGCCTACGCCGAACAGGTCGATCCCACCCGTCTGCTGTACCACCAGTCCAACTCGCCCAATGGCGACGCGCCCTATGCCGACGTTTGGGGCCCCCGGTATCCGTCGCCGTCCGGTCTGCAGAGCATCGCGACGAACAGCAACCGGCCGGTGCTCATGGGCGAGTGGCTGCACGCCATGGGCAACAGCCTCGGCCATTACGAGGACATGTGGCGGACCATCCGGGCCGAGCAGGCACTCCAGGGCGGGTTCGTCTGGGACTGGGTCGATCAGGGCCTGCTGCGCGACCGCATCATGACTCCGGACTCCTCGGGCAACGACATCGCGGCGTTCCTGTCCGGCAATCCGACAATCGTCGAGGATCGCCATGGCGGCAAGGCGTTGTTCCTGTCCGGGCTCGACGATTGGGTCGAGGTATACCGGGACCCGCTGCTCGACGTCACTGACAACACGTTCACCGTCGATGCCTGGGTCAAGCCGGACGAGGCTCCGGTGGGCGACTTCAGCATCGTGGCCAAGGGTGACCGCAGCTACGCGCTGGAGATGCAGGACAACGACACGATCGAGTTCTTCATCTACGACGGCACCTGGATCACCGTGACCGCCGACGTGCCACCTGGCTGGACCGGGAGCTGGCATCGCGTGACCGGCGTGTACGACGGAGCAGCGCTACGGCTGTACGTCGACGGCCAACAGCTGGGCCAGCGCGCATACTCAGGCAACGTCGATTGGACGGAGTGGCCAGTCAACATCGGCCGCAACTCCGAGAAGCACGGCGACGGTTGGGCCGGGCGCACGGGGAACGGCTCGGTCGACGACGTCCGGATCTTCGACCGGGCGCTCACCCCGGACGAGCTCGCCGGCGGCGCCGACCCGTCCGGCGAAGCCCTGCTCGCGCTGGACTTCGACGAATTCGACAACCAAGGCACCTACTACTCCTATGGCTCCAGCCCGTTCGTGCTCAACGGTGTAGTCACCGCCGACCGAACGCCACAACCCGAGCTCAGCCAGATGAAGTACAGCCACGCGTGGCTTCGCTTTGCAGACGTCGACGCGGCCAACGGTGTGTTCGAGGTGAGCAACGACTACCGCTTCACCGACACCTCCGGCATCGAGGTGCGGTGGAGCCTGGTCGAAGGGGCGAAGACCATCGAGAGCGGAACGGTCCAGCTCGACATCGCTCCGGGTGGTAGCCAGGTCGTGCAGGTGGACCTGCCAGCGAACCCGAGAAGCGCGCAGCGCTGGCTCAACCTCGAGGCCGTGCTCATCAAGGCGACGCCGTGGGCGCAAGCTGGGCATGTCGTGTCGAGTGAGCAGCTCGCCGCCGGCGGGGAGAACGTACCCGCGGCCCCCCGACCCAGAGTCCAGGGACCGGCTTCCGTGACCGACAGTGGCGATTTCATCGAGGTCACTGGCGATGGATTCGAGTACGTCTTCGACCGCACGACGGGGACCTTCACCTCGATGCGCTCGCGTGGCACCGAGCTCATCGAGCGCGGGCCCGCCCTCGATGTGTGGCGCGCGCCGATCGGCAACGAGTGGGCCAGCTGGGGTGACGCCGAGGGCCGGCGGTTCTGGGCGCTGGGACTGGACCGGCTCGATTCGACCGTCGAGAACGTGACCCTGACCGAGCCTCAGCTCGGGACAGTCCAGATCACCGTCGATGCTCGAAGCCAGGCGCCGGGCGTGAGCGGGCAAGGTTTCACCGAGCGGTACGTCTACACGATCGACGGCGCCGGCGTGATCACGATCAGGCAAACCGTCGAGGCGTTCGGCACCACGATGCGAAACCTGCCGTGGCTGCCCCGGGTCGGGTTCAACCTGCAGATGCCCGAGCGGTACGACACCTTCGAGTGGTACGGCCGAGGGCCGGGTGAGTCCTACGTCGACCGGTTGAACTCTCAGCAGATCGGCGTCTGGCGCGGAGACGTGGACGACCAGGTCTTCGAATACCTGCCACCACAGGACACCGGCAACAAGGCCGACACCTCCTGGGCGGCGCTGTCCGACGGCCGTACCGGCCTGCTGGTCAGCGGTGATCTCGAAGTCAGCGTTGATCACTACGCCACCGAGCGGGATCGCGCGGTCTACCCGTTCCTGCTGCGGGACGACGGTGCGGTCACGTTCCGGATCGACAGGGGCGTCACCGGAGTCGGGGACACCCCGGTCGCGACGCAGACCCAGTACCGCGTCCGTGCGAACGTCATGCACCAGCACACGGTGACCCTGCGGCCGATGACCGAGTCCGAGGCGCGGGCGGGTGTGGCCACCGGAACCGTCGTATGCACACCACAAGCCACCCTCGAAGCCACGAACACGCAGCTGGAACCTGGTGCGGCGACGCAGGCCGAGCTCACTGTCAGCAACCCGTGCAACGTCACGCTGTCCAATGTCGCCGTGGCGTTCAATGCACCGGATGGATGGACGATCGAACCGGCCTCGTCCACGCTCGGTGGTCTGTCCGGCGGCGAATCGAGAACCCTGACGGTCTCGATCACACGCGGCGAGAACACGCCCAATGGACCGCAAACGGTGACCGCCGAGGTGACGGCAAGCGCTCCGCCGGCCACCCAGGTCAGTGCCACGGCGGAACTGATCCTTGTCGGCTTGCCACCAGCGCCTCGCGGCGACGTGTGGGTAAGTGATCTCGAGTTCGTCACCGAACAGAACGGCTGGGGCCCGCCCGAGCGCGACCGCAGCAACGGCGA
>DASTNZ010000174.1:0-3226 GCA_035762665.1 Jiangellaceae bacterium
CGGTCACCAAAGCCACCCGCCCCTCAAGCCGCTCCATAATGTGGTCCTCTCGCCCTCGATCCTCAGAAACACATCCAGCCTCGATGATCGGCCGCGCCATGTCGAGGGGCCTTCGTCCTCCCCCGCGCAACTCCGGCCCACAAGCTGCCTCAGACAGGACAGGCACGCGGCGGGCGCCCAACCCACCAGAGCCGCACCGAGGGCTCCAGCAGGACCGAGCAGTCACAGTCAGATTGAGTGCGTTCCTTTGGGAGGTGCCGGTTCGTGACTCCTGCTCGTGGTCAGGACAGCGCCTCGATAGGTGCGATGGCCACTAGATCCTTCACGGCGTGGGCGAGTTGGCTGTCCAGTGTGATCAAAGCGTCGGCCTGAAGCTGGGTTAAAGCGACGTACTCGGCGTCGAAGGTGTCAGACCATCCGAGCTGGTCGGCGAGCTTCCAAGCCACGTTCTGAAGGACGCGGTCTCCGAGCAGTCGAATGTGCAGCGCTCGCACGTAATCGAGCCGCCGTTCGGCATCCTTCTTGGTCATCTCGCCGCGCTGTACGGCCTGGTAGAGCAGCGATAGCAACTGGGAGCGGAGCAGCGTCGGAGCCAGTACCTGATGCTCGTCGCGAATCGGGGCGTGTTCGTTGGCGAGCCGAATTGCGACGTCCGCACCGATCACGTACCTCGTCATGCAAGCGGCTCCTCTCCATTGCGACCCATGAGCCTGCCCCAGGGTAAGGGGCCTCGAGCCGCAATCGGCCTCAACGCGTAAACAGCGGCATGCGAGGTTATGGTGATCAAGTGGCATGTCGCATAACCGAACTGGTCCTAGACGCACGTGATCCCGAACTGCTGGCGCGGTTCTGGTGCGAGGTACTGGGCTATGTCGAGCTGGAACGCGACGAAGCAAGCATAGAGATCGGGCCGGCTGGCGTTGGCTTCGGCGGCCCGCAGCCCACGATCGTCTTCAGCCAGAGTGACGAGCCCAAGGCCGGCAAGTTGCGGCTGCACATCGATGTGAATGCCACCGACCGGGAACAGCACGATGAGCTGGAGCGGTTGCTCGCCGCCGGCGCCCGCCGAGTCGATATTGGGCAGACCGGCGCCGAGCCATGGCATGTGCTCGCTGACCCTGAAGGTAATGAGTTCTGCCTACTGAGACGTCGGGTACCGAAGGTGTAGTCGATCAATCACCAGCCGCCCGTGACTCGTGCAACAAGCCCTGCCAAGGGTGACCCTCCAAGAATGGCATGGCGTTGAGCGGGGCCCCGTCGGCAGGATCGCGCGGTCAGGGTCGTGAGCTTCGCCGGCATGGCAAGTCAGGGTTGTAGTTGATCTCCGAGGTTGATCTGGCCCGGCTGGCTGACGTCGGCGTAGACCGCGAGAAACATCTCAGGGAGATCACCGACATCGGGGGGATCCCGCCGCGACATGGACCCGGTGCTGCGAGTCGTCCCCATAACGACACCCTCCCCTGAGTCGGGGCGCGGCCGCCCACCCGGCGGCAATAGCGGATTATGTACGCCGCGACTGAGACAGTTGGTTACTGATAGGTGATCAGTTCGAGCAGGGAGCCATCTGGATCCCGGAAGTAGACGCTCACGCCCCGGCCACGCCCACCACTGCGAGCTACCGGTCCTTCCTCCAGCTTGACCTGATGGCGACGAAGATGAGCCAGCATCTCCTCGGCCGTGCCTGGCCATACAAAGCACAAGTCGCTGCCGCCGGGCGCTACCGGCGGGCAGGCCACCAGCGTCCCGACCTCCAGACCCGGCCCATGCACGTTGAGCTGCTGATCGCCGAATCGGTAGGCGACGCGTCCGTCAGGATGGCCAACGACCTCCGCTCCCAGCACATCTCGATAGAACGCGGTCGACCGGTCCCAGTCGCTGACCGCGATCACGCAGTGATCGAGCTTGATCCTTGCCTCAGCCATGATCGAACCGTACCGCGGCAAATCGGAAGCCCAACGTCCGCTCCTCGGCAGACGAGCAAGATGCTGGATGGGCAGCCGCGTGGTGCCGTTCGTGGTGCGAAGCGCTGTCGATTGGCGGGGAGCAAGGTGCTCGACGAGGTCCACGCGAGGACAAAGATGCAGGTAGAGGCCATAGTCGCCGATGGCAGCGACCCTCATAATCCCTTGGCCGTGGGTTCGAGTCCCACCCGCCCCACCGTCGCTGGCCAACGTCGATAGATCGCTATGCACCACGATGTGACCGGCGTGATGCCAACTGTGGAGAGAATCTCTCCCTACCGTGCTGGCGGTGCGCAATGAGAATGCCGCACAAGCATCGGCTACGCAGACGGGTCGAGACGCGCCGGCCTGGAGCACCGAGGCAACCGGGTGATCCGCGATCGACCGCAATCCGGCCGCCGGATGTACCTGCGGGAGCCGGTCCCGGCGGGCCTGCGTATGGGCTTCCGGTCTGGTGGTCGGTCAGGCGCGACTCGGCCCGCAGTACGTGTGCTCCCGGTGTCAAGTCGTTGAAGTTGCCGACAACGGCTCACAATGCAATTCGACCGTTGCGGGGCGATGAATTCTGGCGTTTATCACGGTCACTATGAGCAGACACAGTCAAAGAAGGAAGTAGCGATGACAGGGCAGATCACCTACACCGTCCAGGCGCCTGGCGCCGTGCTGACCTACGACGTGCACGAGCCCGAGACGCCGAGTGACCGCCGGCCGCTGTTCATCTTCGGCTCGCCGATGGGGGCGTCGGGCTTCGAGCAGCTCGTGAGCCACTTCAGCGACCGAACGGTCATCACCTACGACCCGCGGGGTATGGAGCGCAGCACGCGGGATCCCGACAGCGAGCTCACCGCGCAGGTGCACGCCGAGGACTACCACCGTGTCGTTGAGGCGGCCCGCCTGGGCCCGGTAGATGCCTTCGGGTCCAGTGGCGGCGGGATGTGTGCCCTGCACTGGGTCGTCACCCATCCCGAGGACGTGCGCACCCTCGTCTCCCATGAGCCGCCGTTGGTAGCTCTGCTCGAGGACCGCGAGATGGCGATCAAGGTGAATGCCGACATCGTCGACACCTATCAGCGCGAGGGCTTCGGACCAGCGATGGCGAAGTTCATCAAGCTCGTGATGCACCAGGGCCCGCTGCCCGACGACTACCTGGACCAGCCCGCACCTGACCCGGCGCAGTTCGGGCTCCCTACCGAGGATGACGGGTCGCGCGACGACCCGCTCCTGAGCGGGAACCTCACCATGCCGGTGTTCGTGCCCGACGCGGA
>DASTNZ010000175.1:0-5086 GCA_035762665.1 Jiangellaceae bacterium
AGCGCGAGCAGTGAAGATCATCACGATGGCCTTGTCGAGCGCCGCTGAGGAGAGGCGCCGCAAGGCAGGCCAAGGGCCAGAAGAGCCGGAGCCTCGTAAATCGGAGGCTTGGCTTCTTCCAGTGTCGAGAAACCGTGACGACGTATGGCATGTGACATAGAACCGCGACCAACCGACATTGTTAGCGCTCACAAGGGTGGTGTCAACCCTTTTGTAAAGGGCCTCGCGGCATGGTGCCTTTCCCCGCTCCAGTGACAGACTTGCCACTGATGACAGCAGCGCTCGACTTCGAAGAGATCGCCGATGAGCTGTACGGGTTACGCCCGGACGAGTTCATCGAAGCTCGTGACGAGCACGTGGCGCGGGCCAAGGGCGATGGAAACAAGGCGCTGGCCCGCGATCTTGGAAAACTCCGGCGGCCGACGCAGGCCGCATGGCTGGTGAACGCACTCTGGCGGGACCGCCGTGAAGACGTCGAGGAGCTACTCGCTCTTACCGATGACTTTGGTGCCGCGATGGCAGCCGGCGACGGGAAGCAATTACAGGCGTTGACTGCCACTCGTCGCGAATTGGAGGGCCGGCTTATTCAGCGTGCGACCGCCCTCGCCGCCGACGCAGGCGCTCCGGCCGGCGCTGACATGCTCCGCGAGGTTCAGGAGACGCTCGGTGCTGCGCTGGTGAGTTCGGAAGCCGCCGGCCAGGTACGGTCGGGCCGGCTGGTTCGCCCGCTGTCGTATGCCGGCTTCGGTCCGGGTCTATCCGCTGTGGGCCAGGTTTCTCCGGCCAAGCCAGTCCGGAAGAAGGCTCCATCCAGCGAGGCGGCAGCGCGAACTGGACGCGTAGGAGCGGGCAGCGCCAAGGCGGCGAAGCCTGACGAAGTCGCCGAGGCACGGCGGGCGGCGGCGGAGCGTGATCTGGCTGAGGCCCGAGAATTAGTGTCCGCCGCGGCGGACGAGCTGGACAAACGGGCGCGTGCCGCGGAGGACGCAGCGGAGCAGTACGCCACCTTGAGCGACCGCCTCGCCGAGCTCCGCGAGCAAGTCCGAGAACTCGACCAGCAGGTGGTCACCGCCAAGCAGGTCGCGGCACGTGAGCAACGCCGCAGAACGCAAGCCGAAAATGCGTACGAGCGTGCCCGTGCCGCCGTCGAGCGTGCGGAGCAGCGTCTGGAATGAGCCGGGACGAGCGGGTGGTGATCGGTGTTACGCCCGTGGCCCATCGCGCCCAATGGAACAACCAGTGAGCCCCTTACAGCCTGCTTGTGTTTACCGGCAATGAGACTGCGCGCTTGGGGTTGAATGGGGCGGCATGGATACCGAGATCATCGAGCTACGGACCGGAACCGATCTCGTGACTGATGTGACCGATGCCGTGCGCCGGTTCTGCTCCGGCCGCGGCGACGGTGTGTGTCACGCCTTCACGCCGCACGCCACTGCCGGGCTGGCGTTGCTCGAGACCGGTAGCGGCACCGAGGCTGATCTAGCCGCGGCGTTGGATCGCATCCTGCCGCAGCAGGACATCTACCGGCATCGCCACGGCAGCACCGGCCACGGACGCGACCACATCGTTCCGGCCTTCATCTCGCCGTCACTCATGCTTCCCGTCATCGAGGGCGAGCCGGCGCTTGGGACCTGGCAGAGTGTCGCGCTGGTGGACACGAACATCGACAACCCCACCCGGAGACTCCGCCTGTCGTTCCTGGCCGGCTGAGGCATCAGCGGTCAGGTCCAGACCGAGACGATCACAGCGGTGATCACCATTCCAATCAGGTGGTACCCGGCGTGGACGCCGAATGACGTCCACGGCTTAGGAGACTTCGGGTCGAAGTGGGCCGTCACCGCCAGCGCGGCGCCAGCCAGCCCGATGCCAGCCACCAGCCCCAGCACTATGCCTTCGCCGAAGGTGTCCGAACCCGTCGCGTGGGCGAGCATGCCTAGGGCGATCGCCGCGAGCAGGCACGTAATGAGTGGAACGACGAAGACCGCGGCGCTCGGCCGGTCCTCATCGGTCGGCTCCCAGCCGATCGCGTGCATCCAGGTGTTGCCGAACAGGCGCGGCATGAACCACAGGCCGCCGAGCGCGAAATAGATGATCGCCGCCACAATGACGGCCAACCAGTTCAGATCGCCCAGGATACTGAGGCTCATAGGAACTCCCTTGGTCCGCTGGCTCGGCTGGCCAATGCTTGCGCACAGGATGTGTGCCTGCAATCACTGACACACTGGGAGTGTCGGAACGCACATGAGGAGATGAGCGGTGGATCGCGACCGTGACGCGGCTGGGCGGGCCCGCAGCGCCCGGCCTCGCGATGAGCTTGGTCGGCCGCTACCACGCGGCTCGGTGGGCATTGAAGGCGTTCCCGAGGGCTTGGCCCTGCCGCCGGACGAGTCACTCACGGAGGCGCAGCAGCTACTCGACAACGGTCGGGCGTTCCATGCCCACGAGGTGCTGGAAGGCACCTGGAAAGCTGCGGATGAACCGGAACGTGAGCTATGGCGTGGGCTCGCGCAGCTTGCCGTGGGAATGACTCACGCCCAACGCGGCAACGTGCGCGGAGCGGTGCAGCTTCTCGACCGAGGCGCCGCTCGAATAGCGGAGTACGCCGACAACCCGCCTCACGGCATCGACGTCAAAGGGCTGGTGGCCTGGGCGCACGACGCGGCCGGCCGGCTTGCGGCAGCTGGAGCTAGTGCTCCCATTCCGACCCCCCGCCTCCGCCGCCGCACTGGCTGATCTGGCCGCGCCGACCGACGGCGGTCGGCGCGTGCAGCGTCGGTCAGACGTGCAGGTTGGCGGGTTCGTGCGTGACTTCCTCGAGCTCGCCCGCCGCCTTGTCAAGCAACTGATGGACCAGATGGGAGAGCGCGCGTGCGGTTGCGATCTCTTCGCCGATCTTCGGCCGTGCAGGGTCAGCGGGATTCCGGCGGGCGTGACCGTTAGCGGTCAACTCGGCGCCGTCCGGCATGCGCAGCACAACGTGGGCGTCGGTCCGGACGTCGTCCTCGCTGAAGGTCACTTCAAGGGTCCACGTAGTAGGCATCGACATCAACCTCCTCAGGCCTCATTCCCAGCATCGTCCATCAGTAGCGACTGCGCAGCAAAAATGACGTCTCCTGCGCGTGAGATGTGCCGGTTGGGCGGTAAGGTCGGCCCCGATTGGAGGGGGTCATGGCGCAATACAAGGTCCGCCTGCTCGACGGAGCCGAGCGGACGGTCGTTGCCCAGCGAGTTGTCAGTGATCAGGATGTTCTTGTCTTCGAGACGCGCGGTGGTGGTGTGTGGACTGTCGTTGACCAGGTGGCCAACGCGGACGTCGACGTGATCCAGCGCCGCGTTGTCGAGTTCAGCGGCATGGCGCGTTGGATCACCGAACGTCCAGCAGCCATCAGCCGCTCTTGAACTGTTGGGGTGCGCCCAGCCTCAACAACAAGTGAACACGGCTTACCAGCGGAGCAGCGCACCGATGCCGTCATTGCCGGCGAGGGGCGCTGCCGCCGTCGCGTCGAGGATGCTCACCGCGGCGCCCTCGCGAATGGCCAACTCGATCATCCGCTCGTCCAGCCGACGCTCGCGGACGAGGCGGGCGGGGTCGACGCCTGGCGGGACGTCGGTGTCGCTGGTCAGTGTGCCGTCGGGCGCCCGCATGCCACTCCACGCGCCGTCGGCGGCCAGCAGTAGATGGGCCACCCGGTTTTCCTGTAAGGCGGCCAGGGTGGGCGCGAGCCCGCACGACCCCGCCTCGCTGTTCGTGCTGAACGCCGCATCGTGAACCCTTTCGGCGAGCCGCAGCTGCCGCACCGCCCGCGCTTCGGCGACAGCTGGAAGTACAGCCGTCGCGAGCTTTCGCGCGGAATGACCGCTCACCGTGTGGGGCAGCATGACTACAGTCGTCGCAAGGCCGGACGGGAGCCCCCCGGCCACCGCGTGAACGTATTTAGTCTCGCCGGTGATGGCGATGCATTCCCACCCGTAGTTCTTGGCGTGAGCCGCGATCTCGCCACCAAGAGTGTGGAGGTAGCGGAGCAGGCGATCCTCAGCGCGCTGCTCGAACAGGTCGTGGTGAGACGCGCTGCTGTGGTGGGTCGTCGTCACGGTGGCGTGGCCCTTACCAGTCAGCTCCCGCCGATCGGCGAGGTCGTCCGGATGCGCGATGGTCGCGACGTCACTGGCCTGCCCGAGACGAAGGTCGACAAGACGCACCTCGTCGATGCTGACGGCAACGGCACCGGCCGGCCCAGCCGCGCTCCACGCCGCCACGAGAGGGCGTAGCTGCGCCGTCGGTGCCAGCGCGACCTGGTCGATCAACGGGATCTGCAGCGTGAACCACTCGACCCGGCCATTGCTGATCGGCGCGAACAGCGCCCGACCCAGACCCGTCGTCCGCGAGTCCAGCAACGCTTCGACGTCGCTGTCCAGTTCATCGAGTCGTGAGCTGACGGCGGCGTAGTAGTCGCGAGAACCGCTCTGCCGGGCCTGCTCGCGAAGCCGCTTCAGCTCGGTGCGCACCCGCGCCCGCCAGGCCGGCTGCGACGATTCGTCGTGCGGGTCCGCCGTTGCGTAAAGCGATAGCACGCCTACGCGATCGGTCATGGCGGCAAGCGAGCGGAGAGTAACCCAATCAAAGGACACTGCGGTCACCCCCAAGTTTCCGCGCGGTCGCTTCTCTTGCCGAGACTACGCGGTGATGAGGGCCCTGTGGGTAGCGTTGGCTTGGCCGGTCTCACGCTCCGGACAGACCCAAAGGTATGTATGGACGCGCGCTCACCGGCTCGCCCCTACGTGATCATCGGCACTTTCCTGGCTCCGCGGCCGGAAAGTGCCGATGATCAGCAGAGAATAGGGAATGGGTTAGACGGGCCGGACGTTCTCGGCCTGCGGGCCCTTCTGACCCTGCACGATGTCGAACTCCACCCGCTGGTTCTCGTCCAGCGTGCGGAAGCCCTCGGTCGCGATCGCGGTGTAGTGGACGAATACGTCCGCCTCACCGGTGTCCTGAGCGATGAAGCCGAAGCCCTTCTCGCTGTTGAACCACTTGACGGTTCCCTGTGCCATGGTGCTCAAGTCCTCCTGGGACGTACGTGGCCCG
>DASTNZ010000176.1:0-26942 GCA_035762665.1 Jiangellaceae bacterium
CTCCGCGCTGGAGTCGGCCACGAACGCAGATCCCGATGCCCTCGCCATCAGCTATGTCAGGCAGCACGCCGACGATCTCGGCGTCAGCCCTGCAGATCTGAGCGAGGTCGTCGTCCAGTCCAGTTACACGAGCGAGCACAATGGCGTGACGCACGTGAACCTCACCCAGCAGTACCAGGGCCTGGACGTCTTCGGCGGTCACGCCACCGTCAACATCACCCGCGACGGCAACGTCCTCTACATCGGCAACAGCCTCGTGTCCGGCCTGCAGGCGGCAAAGTCCAGCTCCGCACAGCTCGACGCCGTGGGCGCCGTCGAGGCCGCGGCCGACGAGCTGGATCTCGACCAGCCCCGCAACCTGCGGGTCATGCGTGCCTCGCGTACGGCGGGCGGCGTGACGACTCTGTCCACGGGCGGGATCTCCGACGAGCCGATTACGGCGAAGGTGGGCTGGCATCCGACAGACGGCGGGCTGCGGCAAGCCTGGCAGGTGGTGATCGACGACTCGTCCGACGTGCACCTGTGGAACGCCACGATCGACGCGGCCACCGGCGACATGCTTGCGGTGGAGGACTGGACGGTCGAGGACGATCACGAGGATTTGGCGGACCGCCTGGGACGGGCGGACGGCCAGATCTCGGCCGCCGTAGAGCACCTCTCGTCCAGCGCCACCGTCTTCGAATCGGCCAATCCGGTCGAGGATGGGTCGAACTACCGGATTTACCCGCAGGAGAGCCCCGACGACGGCGACCGGATCCTCGAAGCCAATCCGGCCGACGGCACCGCGTCTCCGTTCGGCTGGCACGACGTGTCCGGCACGCCGGGCGCGGACTTCACCATTACGCGGGGTAACAACGTCCATGCCTACACCGACCGGGATGCCAGCAACGACGCCGACCCAGGCAGCGAGCCGGACGGCGGGCCCGGCCTGACCTTTGACTTCCAGATCGATCTGAACGAGCACCCGCAGAACTACGTCGAGGCGAGTCTGACGAACTACTTCCGCTGGTGCAACATCACCCACGACCTGTTCTACCTGTACGGCTTCGACGAGGAGGCGGCCAACTTCCAGGTCAACAACTATGGTCGCGGCGGGGTCGGCGGCGACGACGTGCGGTGCGAATCGATGGACGGCTCGTTCCAGAGCAACGCCAACTTCTCCACGCCGGCAGCAGACGGCGGGCGGCCGCGTATGCAGACGGCTATCGAATTCGGCAGTGGCTTACCGAACGCGGTGACGGTGGATTCCGGTCCCGCGGCCGGAACCTACCTGGCTCACTACGCCCGATTCAGTCCGGCGCCGACCACTGCCGGTATCTCCGGAACCTTGGTGCTGGTCGACGACGGCAGCGGCGCTCCCAATGACGGGTGCGAGCCGTATACGCTGCCGCCGGTGTCGATCGCCGTGGTCGATACCACCACTGTGTGTAACAACTACACACAGACGGTCAACGCGGAGGACGCGGGTGCCGTTGCGCTGGTGGTCGTCCACACTGCGGACAACCCCGCGATCATGAACGGATCGATGGTTGATCCAGTCAGCATCCCGGCGATCCGGGTAGGCCTGGCGGGCGGTAACACGATCAAGGCCGCCATAGCCGACACGCCAACCACGGGTTCGGTGCACCGGAACACCGCCCGCCCGCCGATGAGGGTCGGCGACCTCGACACCGCGACCATCATCCACGAGTACGGGCATGGTCTGTCGAACCGGCTCACTGGTGGTCCCGGCGTCAACTGCCTCAGCGGGCAGGAACAGATGGGTGAGGGCTGGAGCGACTATGTGGCCCTCGTGGCGTTGATCGACACCGAGCTGGACGACCCGGACGGCGTGCGTGGGATCTTCCCGTACGTCGTGTTCGAGCCGCCACGAACTGGCCCGGGGCTTCGACCACGGCCGTACTCGCGGACCTGGGACATCCAGCCGTTCAGTTACGACAGCATCAAGACCGGTGGCTGGCTCGCGAACGCAGCCGGAAACCCCACCTCGTTGTCCGCCCCACATGGCATCGGCCACGGCTGGGCATCGATCTTGTGGGATATGACCTGGGATCTGATCGACAAGCACGGGTTCAACCCGAACCTGTACGACGACTGGAGCACAGGTGGCAACAACCTCGCTTTCCAGCTGGTCGTCGACGGCCTGAAGATCCAGGGCTGCAACCCGACCTTCATTACCGGCCGGGACGCCATCCTGGCAGCCGACCAGGTGCTCACCGGCGGTGAGAACCAGTGCACGATCTGGGCGGCGTTCGCGCGGCGCGGACTCGGCTTCGGCGCCAACGATGGCGGCACGACGAGCCGTAATGACGGCACAGAGGCGTTCGACTCGCACCCGAACTGTGTCGACGGATTCGCCGGCCAGGTGGCCGACCAGCCGACAGTCAACACGGTGGCGGCGGGCCGGACAGTGCCGATGGTGTTCAACCGTCCTGACCTCACTGGGCTGGACGTCCTGGCATCCAACTCGCCGTTCTCGCGCCGGGTGGATTGCGAAACGTTCGAGGTGCCCAGCGACGACCCGCCGCGCCTCACGCCGAAGGCGGCGCCCGTCACCGCGAACACGCCCGGCAACACCGGGCTGACCCGGGGCGACGACGGGCGCTACACCTTCCCTTGGCAGACCGAGGAGGAGTGGGTCGGCACGTGCCGCGAGTTCGTCCTGACCCTCGACAGCGGCGAACAACATCGCGCCTACTTCGAGTTCGTCGAAGCGGAGTAGCGCGCCCGCGCCCGCCCGCCTTCCCTCCCCCGGGCGGGCGGGCGCACCACGCGAGCCCGAGACGGCCATCCACACGAACGGAGAAGAGTATGCGACTGAGGCAGCGGGGCGTCACGCTGTTGGCGCCGGCCGCACTGCTGGTAGGCGTCCTCACGGCGATCCCGGCCGGGGCCGATCCCGAGAACGTGACACCGTCCTCGGGACGGTCCCCCCTCGAGGATCCGGACGAGGTCAGCCTGGTACGGATCCATCTCACCGGGTCGGACATGCTCGACGCGGTGAACGAGGCCGGCTTCGACGTCGGGCATGGTCTCACCCGGGTGCCGACCGGTATCGAGGGCGAAGCGGTCGTCACCGCTACCGAGATCGCTGAGCTCGAGGCGATGGGTGTCGAGATCCTCGCCGACGGCGAGGGCTTCACCTGGGACGCGGAGACGGACGAGACCTTCGTGCAGAGCTTCAGCACGGAGACGATCACCCCGTTCACCCACGAGGAGGCGGTGCGGATTGCCCGCGCCGACTGGTTCACGACGAAGGGCCAAGGCTTCCTTTACGTCGAGGCGAGGACCACGGCGGGGCAGCAGACAAATCCCGTCGTCACGATGCAGCTCGAGAACGACTCGGGCCCGGGCACGCCGTTCGGCTTCGCCCGGACCATGAGCCGCTTTGTTGACTCCGGCCAGTACATGTTCCACCGAAACCTGTTCAAGCTGGACGAACGGCCTAACCAGATCCGAGTGACGAGCTCGACCGGTGGCGTTGCCACGGGCTATGTGTCGGACTGGCTGGAGGATGGCGAGCCGCCGCTTACCGCGAACCCGGGGTTCAAGTGGGACTTCGTGGACGGCTACAAGCATCCTCAGCAGCTCTACGAGCGCATGGAAGAGATCGCTCGCAACTACCCGGACATAGCCGAGATCGTCTATCTGCCGTACCAGACGAACGGATATCAGCGGAAGGCGCAGGCCACGATCGGCGCCACCGGGCAGTCGGCGGTCGTCGTAACCTCGGCGGCCTGGGGCCACGAGGGCGGCAACGACATCACGGTCGAATTCGTGAATCGGCCGGGGGCGGACCTGCCGCTCGAGGTGGAGGTCGACGGCACTGCGGTCCGCGTTCTGCTCGCGAAGGACTCGTCCGGTGCGCTTGCGAGCACGGCCGCCCAGGTCGCCGAAGCCCTGCGAACCCAGTCCGACGGCCTCATCGACCGGGCGCACCCGTACCGCAACAACGCTGGTACCGGCATCGTCCAACCGACCGCAAGCTCCGTCGCACTCACTGACTTCCTCGGCCAGAAGCGCGCTGGTGCTCCGGAGGGCGAGGTCCCACGCGGCCCGGCCACCGTCCCCGTCCTGCGGATCGGCAAGCACCGGGATGGCAGGAATCCTGGTGTCCTGATTCAGGCGCAGGACCATGCCCGCGAGTGGGTGCCCGCCACAACCACGCTCGAGACCGCCGAGCGGCTGGTGGCCAACTACAAATCCGACTGGGAGACGAAGAAGATCGTCGACAACACGGACGTCTTCCTCATCCCGTCCAACAACCCGGACGGCGCCAACTACAGCTTCTACAACTTCGCCTCGCAGCGCCGGAACCTGACGAACTACTGCCCCGACTCGAACGCCGATCCTGGACGGCGGAACTCCTGGGGTGTCGACCTGAACCGGAATTACCGCGTCGGGTCCGGCCACGACGGTTATGCCGGCGCGTCGACGAGTTGCATCAGCGACACGTACCAGGGCCCGGAGAAGCTGTCCGAGCCCGAGGCGCAAAACATCATCTGGCTGGTCGAGAGATACTCGAACATCAAGTTCTTCATGTCGGTGCACTCGAACGGCGGCCAGCTGTTCTGGCAGCCCGGCGCCTATATCGCCGAGGGGCGGATCACGACCCCGCGCCCTCCGCTTCGCGACGAGGCGTTCTACTGGCAGTCCGCGGCCAGGATCCTTTCGCAGGTGAAGGCGCACCGCGAGACAGTCGTGACGCCCGAGAACGTGGGCGGCTCGTCGGACGTCCTCTACTCCTCCGCCGGCAACGTTCGCGAGGACCTGTACCACAGCTATGGGATCTACGCGTTCGGCTGGGAGGTCGGCGGGTCGATCTACAACCCTGCGACCGGCAACTGGCAGGGCGGCTCGTTCCAGCCGCCGTGGGTCGGCAACCCGCAACTCGTCAGCGGCCACGCCGAAACAATGGAGTACGCGAACGGCATCATGGAGATGTTCCGGATCGCGGCGGAGTGGGGCAAGGACAACCAGCAGCCTACGTCCAAGCTCGTGCCTGGCGGTGGCACCTATTCCGATCCTGTCGGTGTGCGGTTCGAGACAACTGAACCTGCGATCGTCTACTACACGACCGACGGCAGCCGGCCCGACTTGGAGTCGCCGCGCTACGAGGCGACTGAGTTCCGCGAACCCGGCCAGACCCTCCACGTGACCGAGACCACCACGTTCCGCTGGTTCTCGGTCGACACGGCCGGCAACATCGAGCAGAACTACGACCCGACGAAGAGCGACACGCGCAACAACTACCGTACGGCGACGATAACAATCATCGACGGCTCGTAGCTCCAACCCAGACGACGCGGGGCGGTGGCCTTCGTGGCCCCGCCCGGCGCCATCTACACCGGCGGACCGGTGTCTCTAGGGCCAGCCGGCCCGCGGTGCCGGTGCCCGGACGGTCAGCACCTGGCCGGTCCGAGCAGCGAGCGTCTCATCCACCTGCTCGATGCCACGCCACTCCGCGGCCAGGATGAACAGCGTCCGCCCGTCCGGACCGCCGAGCATGCATGCAAATGGGCTGCGGTCGAGCTGGATCGTCTCCAGGATCTGCCCGCCGTCGCGAACCCTGACGACGGCATTCTCGGTGAAATCCTGCGCCCACACCGCGCCTTCAGCGTCGAGGCAGATGCCGTCCGGCCCGACGCCATCAGCCCACTCTCTCCGGTTGGAGAGACTGCCGTCGGCGGCGATGTCGAACGCAGTGAGCCGGCGGGCGAAGGACTCGGCGATGATCAACGTCGAGTTGTCGGGTGTAACGACCATGCCGTTCGGGAACGCGATGCTGTCGGCGACCTGGCGAACCGAGCCGCCCGGCGTGACCAGTGCGATGATCCCGCGCGGGGTCGGATCGAACTCGCAGCGGCCGTTGACGTAGATGTTCCCGCGGCCGTCCACGACGATCTCGTTCCAGTCGCCGGACAATGCGCTGAGATCCGCGTGCTGGATGACCGACCCGTCCGGCTCCCGGCGCATCAGCCGCTCGCCGGTCACCAGCAGCCGGCCGTCCGGAAGCCACCCGATTGACCATCCGAGGCCCGCAGGTCCGTCGCCCACGATCTCGCTGGCGCCATCGAGGCCGACAGCGACGATCTGCCCTGTGCCCCAGTGCGCGAACCACAACCTGTCGTCGTGCCAGCGCGGCGATTCGACATACGCCAGGTCGCTCAGGAGGACACGCGGCGCGGCGCTGGACGCGTCTC
The DNA here is from genome assembly GCA_035762665.1 of Jiangellaceae bacterium. GTDB lineage: Bacteria > Actinomycetota > Actinomycetes > Jiangellales > Jiangellaceae > JASLBX01. The sequence goes on from DASTNZ010000176.1 coordinate 6,204, forward strand.
TCGAAGCCATCGCCCTCACCGCCCCTCGTAGATCGCCTTGAGATCGGTCAGCCGCCTTCGCCATGATGCTTTCGCCAGTTCAGCCTCATCGGGATCCGAGAGCCGTTCGTGTGCGACCGCGACGGTCGTCTTCGCCGGGCCCTTGTCCTCGAACGAGACGCTCACCCGCGTCGAGCCGTCCTCCCAGTCGAAACGGGCCGTACGGTGTGGTTGCGACGTTCGCAGTGACAACGTCCCGTCGGCGAGCCATCGCTGGCGCGACAGCGGGTTCACGAACGCGTCGAAAAGGACCTCGACGGGAACGGCGATCGTCTTCGAGGCGTAGATGGTGAATCCGTCCGCCTGCTGGTGCTTGAGCCGCATTCCGCGGGAACGCTGGTACCACATAGTGATGGCCTGCACCCACCAGCCTGGAACCGCGTAGTGCTCCATGAGGTAGGTGACCGTCTCGCCGTGCTTACGCTCCCGGGCGCCCCACTGGTCCAGGACGGAGAACCACGCTTCCCACTGCTTGCCGGTCACCTCTGCGACCTTGACATCGGACGGGCGGTCTGCGGACTCCGCGAGCCTTGCCCGAGCGGATTGGACCCGATCACGCTTCCGCAGAACCTGGCTGCGCGCGGTGGCGTAGCGTTCCCCGGTTTTGGACATGCGCTCGCGAACGCGGCGCTTTAACAACTTCCCCTTGGTCATCGCACGCTCCTTCGACATGCCGCGGCCGAGAGACTCACGCTCCCTCGGGCCCGGCCCGAAGGGGTGCTGCTAGATGCCCCGAAGGCTGAGCCTCCTTTGCCTCGCACATGTCCGGCGGCGTGAGCACCAGAACCGAGGTTGGGCGTGGGACACGCCACGGCCCGAAGATACCTCCGGTCGGGTCCTGCCGCAATGGTGCTACCGGGTTCGCAGCCGCAGCATGGTCCACGAGGCCGGCGGCAGGAGCACCTCGAAGCATGAGCCGTCGACGCGTACGTCGTGGTTCGTCCGAGGTACGACTGCGTCGGGCGTCTCCGCTGTGTTGACGAGGGCGAGGTCGCGGTCGAACAGGCTTGTGCAGGCGAGCACGTCTACGCTCCCCAGGGCGCGGCAGTCGCCGGTCAGATCGGCGGGCCTCTCCGTGGAGCGGTTGACGGCGAACACTGCGACTTCTGCGCGCTCGGCGTCGATCGTGGCGACGGCATCGACGACGGGAACGTCGCCATAAGGTGCGGTCTCGTACAACGGCGAGACGGGTTCGACTCGAAGTACGTCGCCTGTGGCGTAGGCCGCGGTCAGTGCGAACGGGTGGAATGTCGTCTGCCGCCACGACGGGCCGCCCGGCTCGGTCATGATCGGTGCGATGACGTTCACCAGCTGCGCCTGGCTGGCCGCGTGGACCCGGTCGCTGTGCCGGAGCAGCGAGATGAGCAGGCTGCCCACGACGACCGCGTCCAGGACGTTGTACTGATCTTCGAGCAGGTGTGGTGCTACCGGCCAGTCCTCGGTGGGGAGTTCGGCGGGCAGTCGGCTCTGGTACCAGACGTTCCACTCATCGAAGGAGATGTGGATTCGTTTGGTGGCGCGCGTGCGGGCCCGGACGTGGTCGGCGGTAGCGATCATGGACTCGATGAAGTGATCCATGTCGACCGCAGAGGCGAGGAAGCTGCCGGTGTCACCGTCGATCGGCTCGTAGTAGGCGTGGGCGGAGATGAAGTCGACCTCGCCATAGGCCTCGTTCAGGACGTCTGCTTCCCACGCGCCGAACGCCGGCATCGACGATCCGGAGCTGCCGCACACGACCAGTTCGATGGACGGGTCGATCATGCGCATCGCCCTCGCTGTCTGAGTGGCGAGGCGACCGTACTCGTGGGCTGTCTTATGCCCGATCTGCCAGGGCCCGTCCACTTCGTTGCCGAGGCACCAGATCCGGATGTTGTGCGGATCGGGCGAGCCGTTGGTTCTGCGTAGGTCGGACCACCGAGTACCGGACGGGACGTTGCAGTATTCGAGCAGGTCCACTGCCTCCTGGACCCCCCGGGTGCCGAGGTTGATCGCCATCATGGGCTCGACCTCGGCACTGCGCGCCCACGTGACGAATTCGTCCACTCCCACCGTGTTTGGCTCTGTGCTGTGCCAAGCGAGGTCGAGGCGGGCGGGGCGTGATGCGACCGCGCCGATGCCGTCCTCCCAGCGGTAACCGGAGACGAAATTGCCTCCGGGGTAGCGGACGGTGGTGACGCCGAGTTCCTTCACCAAGTCGATCACGTCGGTGCGGAAGCCGTCCTCGCCGGCACTCGGGTGGCCCGGATCATGAATGCCGGTGTAGACGCACCTGCCCAGGTGCTCGACGAGTGAGCCGAAAAGCCTGCGCCGTACCGGCCCGATCCGGAAGGCGGGGTCGAGTGTGATCGATGCGGTGAGCACTGGGGCGTCTCCTCCTGCACGTCAGTAGTCGCCGAGAGCATGCCATGTGGCGCGCAGATTGCAGCCCGGGGAGGGGGCGTCCTCCCCGGGCAATTTTGCAGGCTGGCCTGGGCATTCGGTGTCTCCACCTCTAGCAAGCCGCTCATCCGTCCGTGGTCGTCGGCATCGGCTCGTATTTCGCTCAGTACCTGCAACTCGTGCTCGGATTGTCGCCGTTGCAGACCGGCGTCGCGATAGTGCCCATGTTCGCCGGCTTCGTCGGCGGCGCCATGGTCAGCTCCAACGGATCCGCCGATCAGCTCGCCGCCATTGCCGCGGTCACCCATCTCATTTGCGGCGCGAAGAGCTCGGCGAGGTCGGTCGGCGAATAGCCCATTCGAGCCGGATGGCCGTGATCTGCCAGGCGGCCGAGTAAGGGGCTGTGTATGGCGATCATGCGAACTTATGTTCGATACTTCGATTCATGGAGCCCCACCAGCCACCGCACGTGCTCGTCCGGCAAGAGGTGCTCAATATGCACTGGCCACCCAAGCCCGCCGAGCTTCGCACCGGCGAGCCCGCAATCCCAGTTCGTGTTCGCCTCGTGTGGAAGCGCGACGGTGAGGAGTACATGGAGGGCATGGCGACTCGGTGGGACGCCGATCATGTCTATGTCGAGGTCAGGGACAAACGGCTCCAAGGCAATGGGTTGTGGGTCAAGCCCTGCGACGTGTACCGGCGCTCACCTGAGCCGATGCCCGGCACAGCGCCGCGCAGCCAGCGCACGGATTCAGGCTAGATCGGTCCGCGGTCGCGGTGACGCGGGTCAGCCCGGTCACCTGATCGAAGTCGACCCGTATGTTCGATCGTCGTCGGTCGCAATTCGCTGCACCACGCGCTGGGCTGACCGAGGCTTCAGTGTGCGCGCGTCGTGAGGGCCTCCGTCGGAAAACCGGCGACGATGTAGTCCCAGGCACGCTTCGCCTCATCCAAGACGAATCGCGGCTGCTGTTCCAGGAACAGAAGTTCTGGAACCGTCCACCAGGTAAACATCGACTTGTCCTCGTTCTTGTTGAACGTGTACATGATCCGGTGAGCTCCGTCGACGTGCACCAGCCCGAAGTAGTGGCCGAGTTCGTGGGCGAACACATACTTGAAGACAACGTCCGGAACCCTGTCCATGAACGACACGCCTGAGGTGTCGCTGCCCGGGAAAGGGCTTCCGTCGACGCCGATCGCGTCATCGAGGTGTGCGCTGAATCCGATGAAGGATCCGGTGTATCCGAATACGGCCCCGCCGTGCGGATTCGAGAGTTCCTTCCGCGCGGCCGCAGCGTCGACGGTCTCGTCATGGCGCGAGAGGACGTCGACGTTGAAGTCATCCTGGCTGGCCGTTGATCCTGTGAGCATGACGTATTGAGACGCCGTGACCTCGGCCTCTTGGAGGTCAAACTTGTACATCAAACCCAGGTCGCGAGCTCGCTCCGCGACGACCGACGCCTTGCTCTCCAGCAACGATTCGCTCATCGGGTAGATCCGGAAGCTCCGACCGCCACGGTTGTTGATGTACTCGTCGATCTGGTCCTCGTTGGCCCCGACCACCTCGGGCCGGCCGCGCCTCCAGAAGCTGTCGTAGTCGTATCCCGCGAGCTTGCGAATGTCGATGCCCCTCTCGCTCGCCTCGTGCCACCGGATCAGGTCGGGGACACCGTCACCCTCGTCGCTGATCCGATCAGAGCGGACGTACGTCCGGGTCGCCGTGCCCTTGATCCGCAGACCGAATGCCCCGTGATCGACGCCGATGGCGTCGAGAGCCGACTCCAGCGCCTCAGGGTCACGCGCGAACCTGCGCTCGAGCAGGCCGCGGACGTGATCGCGGAGTTGTCCCTTCGCCCATTCCTCGCGGATGAAATCGACCGTGTCGAGAAGGACCAGAACCCGACCGGCTCCCAGCACCGCGACGATCGCGCCACCGAGTATCTCGACGAACCCATCCCACACGCGTGCCCAGTCCCAGGTGGCGATCCCCACGATGATGTCGACCAGCCCGGTGACGACGGCCACAGCAAGGTCGACGACGACGCTGACCAAGGTGCATACCGTGCGGGTAACCCACTTGCCCACCGTCACGACAACCCACCGGACCACCTTCACCAGGTAGGTGACGAACCAGCAGACCAGCTTGTTCAGACACAGGGTCCACCAGTTGCACTCCTTCTCTTTGCAGCGTTTCTCCTGCCGTTCCTCCCATTCCTCGACCGGCTTGGAGACCTCTTCCTCGATCCATTCCGTGATGTCACGGCACACCTCTGCAGCCATGCTGCACCCCCTTTACCCAGGTGTGGATGTCGCGGCCAGCTGCCGCAACAGGTGGTGCACTCGCCGACGGCTCCACGCCAGACCGAACAGCTTTCCCGCCACGGCTGCGACCGCACAGATCGCGATGCCGCTGGCCCAACCCAGGCCCGATGGCCAACCGACCAAGGGTGGGCCCAGCAGGAGAACGACTACCGCAGCGGCGAGCGTGATCTCACCCCATGCGCACCCGCAGTCGTTGAACAGTCTTCGAATCCGCGTGCCAAGTGCCGCAGCGGACGCCATGTCGAATCCGTCCAGGTCGATGTGGACGGCCTCGAAGTGTGGTCTGGCGAGCCATGTCACGGACGCGGCGGCACGCTCGGCGTCACCCCGGCTTGAGATCGTCAGGGTGTTGCCGTCCCCGGTGCGCTCCACGCCCTACGGAGCCACGGGAGCCCCCGTTGATACGAACGTTGCCTCCGGGCGGACTGGGCGAATGCCTGGACCGAGGCGGGTCTGGGCCGTGGGCGCCTACCGTGAAACCCGCTGATTACAGAATGGACGTCCCGTGACAGCTGCGATCATCGCGCAATCCGCCGCTTGGCGAAAGGAACCAGCATCGTGAACGTGTCGATTGGACCGACCGGGTCTGCGCTCGCTTACCTGGAGGGTGGGCTTTCCGGCAGGCGGTACCAGGCCGACGAAGTGGCGACGACGGATCCGGAGGACGGCAGGCCGCTGCTGGCCCGCTACGACTTCGCTGGTGTGCGCGAGGCGCTTGATCGCTCGTTGTCGTTGCCGCGCCGCTGGGGGTTGTGGCGGTGGGCGCCGCTGCTTCCAGTCCGGGACTGGCAGCACGTCATCTCGCTGGGGGAGGGCAGCACTCCGCTGCTGCCGGTGCCGCGATTGGGAGCGGCCTTGGGCTGTCCAGGCGTGCTCGTCAAGGCGGAAGGTATCAACCCCACCGGCTCGTTCAAGGCGCGCGGCATGGCCGTGGCGGTGTCTCGCGCCGTGGAGCTGAATGTTCGCGCCTTCGTCATGCCGTCCGCGGGCAACGCCGGCGGAGCGCTGGCTGCGTACGCAGCTGCGGCGGGTGCCGATGCCACCGTCCTCATGCCGGCCGACGTCCCGCCGGCCAACCAGGCCGAAGTGCTCGCGTGCGGGGCTCAGCTCATTCTCGTCGACGGACTCATCGACGACTGTGGCCGGCTTTCTTCGTTGTTCGCCGAGCGCACGGGCGCATTCGACGTCAGCACCTTGAAGGAGCCCTACCGAGTAGAGGGGAAGAAGACGCTCGGTTTCGAGCTCGCCGAGGACCTCGAGTGGGAACTGCCTGATGTAATCGTGTACCCCACCGGCGGCGGGACCGGGCTGGTTGGGATGTGGAAGGCTTTCGCCGAGCTGGAGGCTGTTGGCCTCATTTCGGAACGCCGGCCGCGGATGGTGAGCGTGCAGGCGGAAGGCTGCGCGCCGATCGTCCGTGCCTTCCACGCTGGGCAACGCTTTGCCGATCGGTGGGAGCAGGCCAGCACCCGGGCCGGTGGGATCCGCGTCCCGCGAGCTGTTGGCGATTTCCTGATCCTTGACGCAGTCCGTGACTCGGGAGGCACTGCGGTCGCGGTGCCCGAGGACGCGATCGACGAGTGGCAGCGCCTGGCGGGACAACTCGGTGCTGGGTTCGTCAGCCCGGAGACCGCGGCTGCCTTTGCCGCCGTCCGACAGCTGCGGGAACGAGGGGACGTGGAGCGGACCGAACGTGTCGTGGTGTTCGACACCGGCATCGGACACAAATACCCGTCACCGCCAGGACTGCCGACTCCGCCAGTGGTGGATGCACACGTCGACGTCGACCGCCTCCTCACGCTCGGCCGTTAGGCATACGCTGCGGCTGTGACTGAGCTGCACGGTGATCAGGTAGTGCTGCGTCCGGTCGTACCGGACGACGTTCCGGAGCTGCTGCGGATTCTGCGAACCCCCGAGGTTCGCCGGTGGTGGCGGGACGAGGCCGAGCGCGAGGGCTGGCCTTTTGACGACCCCTCCGAGCCCCGCTTCGCCATTCACGTCGAGGGCCGGATGGTCGGGCTCGTCCAGTATGGCGAGGAGGACGACCCGGACTACCGTCACGCGAGCATCGACATCTTCCTCGATCCGGCCGTTCACGGCCGCGGGATCGGACGTGACGCCGTACGGACTATGGCGCGGCACCTTCTACGTGACCGCGGGCACCACCGGTTGACGATCGACCCGGCTGCGGACAATGACCGCGCTGTCCGGGCCTACGCCGCGGTCGGCTTCCGGCCCGTCGGGATCATGCGGCAGTACGAACGGGATGCCGACGGCAAGGGCTGGCATGACGGGCTGCTTATGGACTTGCTCGCGGACGAGTTGTCCTGACAGGAGTAGCTTGATCCTCGTCTGCGGCTCACTTATTGATCGAGAAGACCGACCGTGGCAGCTCCTAACCCTGATCGCGCTCCTGCGTTGACCGTGGCACGCGCCGGGTTCGGCGCCGTCGTGGCGGCTGCCGGCGTGAGTGGCCTCGCGCTTGGGCGGGTCGCAACTTAAGTCACGGGTCTGAAGCGTGCCTGGAAGAAGCGCAGCTCCGCCGGCTCGTAGGTGAACTCGAGGCCGTTGACGGCGTCGCGTTGATCATGTATGGCGAGGACTGACTCGGCGGTCACGTCCATGTGTGCTTGGGTGTAGACCCGCCGGGGGATGGCGAGGCGGACGAGTTCGAGCTTCGGGTAGCGGTGGTCGCCGGTCTTGGGGTCTCGTCCGGCCGAGACGACGCCGCGTTCCATGGAGCGGACACCGGACTGGAGGTACAGCGCGGCGGCTAGCGCCTGGGCGGGGAACTGGTCGTGCGGGATGTGCGACAGGATCGTCCGGGCGTCCAGGAAGATGCCGTGCCCGCCGATCGGCTGCACTATCGGGACGCCTTCCTTGAGCAGCAGCTCTCCGAGGTATTGGACCTGGCCGATTCTCGCTCGCACGTGGTCGTCAGTGGCGACCATCTCGTAGATGCCTTCGGCGAGCGCCTCCATGTCTCGCCCGGACATGCCGCCGTAGGTGTGCAGGCCCTCGAAGGAGACCAGCAGGCCGCGTGCCTTGCGAGCCAGCTCGGGATCGCGGAGCGCGAGGAACCCGCCGATGTTGGTGAGGTTGTCCTTCTTCGACGACACGGTGGCACCGTCGGAGTACGAACAGATCTCCCGGAGGATGTCCCTTACGCTGCGGTCCTGGTGGCCGTCCTCGCGCTGCTGGATGAACCAGGCGTTTTCCAGGGCACGGGTGGCGTCGAGCATGACGAGGATTCCGTGCTCGCGGCACAGTTGGTACGTGGCCTTGAGGTTGGCCATTGACAGCGGCTGGCCGCCGGCCATGTTGACGTTGGTCTCGACCGATATGTACGGGATGCGTTCCGCCCCCACCTCGTCGATGACTGACCGCAGCTTGGTCAGGTCGACGTTGCCCTTGAACGGGTGTGCGTTCTGCGGGTCGTGCGCCTCGTCGATGATGACGTCGACGAAGGTCCCGCCCGCGTACTCCTGGTGAAAGCGTGTTGTCGTGAAGTACATGTTGCCGGGGATCACGTCGCCGGGTTTGATCAGAATCTGGCTCAGGATGTGCTCAGCGCCGCGTCCCTGGTGGGTTGGGATGAACTCCTCGTACCCGTAGACGTCCCGCACGGCGGATTCGAGCCGGTAGTAGCTTCGCGAGCCGGCGTAGGCTTCGTCCCCGACCATCAACGCGGCCCACTGGCGGTCGGACATCGCCGAGGTCCCGGAGTCGGTGAGCAGGTCGATGTAGACATCCTCGGATCGGAGCAGGAAGGTGTTGTAGCCGGCCTCCTCGATGGCCCGCTGCCGGAACGCGCGAGTGGTCGTCGCGATGGGCTCAACAACCTTGATCTTGTAGGGCTCAGCCCAGCTGTGCCGGCGTGTCATCGTCTCCCCCTCCGGGTCGCTGGAAACAACGTCGCCAGATCGACGGCGCGCACCCAGAGGCGTTGGGCCAGGCCGTGGTGGCCAAAAGCCCCTTGTGGCTAAAGCGGTCGGGTGCCCTCCCGCGAGCGGCGCTCGAAATAGCACAGGCCGACACGGTCCTCTCGGAAGACGCGGTTGGGTCCATCGAGGACTTGCGGCTCAGGGAGGCCCCTGAACTGATCCCTGACCGTTCCCTGGATTCCTCTTTTAGCTCGTGACTCCAGCGGTCTCGTGCCGTACGGTCGCGGCGTGCCTGTCATCGAGGTCGAAGAACTGACCAAGCGTTATCCCGGAGCCACTGCGCTCGACCGGCTCACCGTCGCAGTAGGTGAGGGTGTCACCGGCTTGGTCGGCGCGAACGGCGCCGGCAAGTCCACTCTGATCAAGATCCTGCTAGGCCTGATCGACGCGACGTCCGGTCACGGCCGCGTCCTCGGACAGGACGCCGTCACCCGAGGCATCGAGCTGCGCCGGCGCGTCGGCTACATGCCGGAACACGACTGCTTACCAGGCGACATCTCCGCCACGGAGTTCGTCGTCCATATGGCTCGCATGTCAGGACTTCCGTCGGACACCGCCCGCGAGCGCACCGCTGACACGCTGCGGCACGTCGGGCTTTACGAGGAGCGCTATCGCCCGATTGGCGGGTACTCGACGGGGATGAAGCAGCGGGTCAAGCTGGCCCAGGCGCTCGTCCACGATCCTGACCTGGTGTTCCTTGACGAGCCGACGAATGGGCTGGACCCGACGGGGCGCGACGAGATGCTGACGCTGATCCGCCGGATTTACACCGACTTCGGCATCTCCGTGCTGGTGACCTCCCACCTGCTCGGCGAGCTGGAGCGGATCTGCGACCACGTCGTCATCATCGACGCCGGGGTGCTGCTGCGCTCATCCTCTGTCGCCGACTTCACACGAGCCAGCCAGCAGCTCGCGATCGAGGTGACCGACGACGTGGAAGGAGTCGCGCGCATGTTGTCGGACACCGGGCTCGTCGTTGGCCAGGATGGTCACCTCATTGTTGTCGAGCTGGCCGACGAGGCGACGTACGACACGGTCCGCGACGTGGTGGCTGACCACGCGGTGGGCCTGGTCCGAATGGAGCCGCGCCGGCATCGCATCGCCGAAGTCTTTGAAGGGGAGGCCGCCGATGTCGCAGTCTGAACCAACTCCATCGGCAGTCGGCGTCATCCACAACATCGGGTACCGCGAATACGACGGCGAACGCCTCGACCGCCGCCGGATCGGGTCCGCGCTGTTCACCCATAGTCTCCGCGGCGTGTACGGGCTGGGCCGGGCCGGCAAGTCGAAGATCATCCCGTTCGGACTGGCCACGGTGATGCTGCTCCCGGCGCTGATCATCGCCGTCGTCAACGTCGCCCTAGCGGGCCAGGGAGTGGCGTCCGAGCCGGTCCTGCCGTACACGCGCTACCCGATGGCGCTGTCGGCCGCGATCGCGATCTTCGTGGCGGTACAGGCAACGCAGGCGGTCTCGCTCGACCTGCGCTTCCACACCCTCCCGCTGTACCTGTCCCGACCGCTCGCTCGCGCCGACTACGTGCGGGCCAAGTACGCGGCGTTGACACTCGGGTTGTTCCTCTTGATGGCGGTGCCGATTCTGATCACGTATATCGGGTCGGTGTTCGCCGAGTTTCCAATCGGACGCGAGAGTGGGGACGCCGTCCTCGCTCTGATCGGTGCCATGCTCTACGCGCTCGTACTCGGGGGGATTGGGCTGGTGATCGCCTCTCTGACGGCACGCCGCGGGTTCGGGATCGCTGGGGTCATCGCCGTGCTGGCGCTCAGCTACGCGATCGTCACCGCGTTGCAGGGCTGGGTTGGCGAAATGGTCGGTGATCTGGAGACCGCGGGCTGGATCGGCCTCTTCTCGCCGATGACGCTGGTCGACGGGGTTCAGGTGTGGGCGTTCGGCGTCGAGACGTCCACTCCTGCAGGCCCACCTGACGGCGCCGGCCCGGTATTCCTGGTCGTGACACTCACCGTGATCGCAGCGTGCTATGCGGCGCTGATTCGGCGTTACCGGAGAGTGAGGCTCTGATGTCCACGATGCAGATCGAGAACTGCTCGCGGTGGTTCGGCAACGTGGTCGCCGTGAACGACGTCACGATGACGATCGGGCCTGGCATCACCGGCCTTCTCGGGCCGAACGGCGCCGGTAAGTCGACGCTGATCCACATGCTCGCCGGGTTCCTGCCGCCGTCGGCTGGCACGGTCGAGCTGGACGGTCGGCCGGTGTGGAAGAACCACGACGTGTACCGGACCATCGGCATCCTCCCTGAGCGGGAGGCCACCTACGACTACCTGACCGGCTGGCAGTTCGCGCTGGCCAGCGCGGAACTGCATGGGCTGGACGACGCCGGTGCGGCCGCATCGCGGGCGCTGGCGACCGTCGCGATGGAAGACGCCGCGCACCGCAGGATCGGCGAGTACTCGAAGGGCATGAAGCAGCGAGTCAAGATGGCCTCCGCGCTGGTCCACGACCCCGCCGTGTTGCTGCTGGACGAGCCGTTCAACGGGATGGATCCCCGCCAGCGGCTGCACCTCATCGAGCTGCTCCGGAGGATGGGCGCCGAGGGCCGAACTGTGCTGTTCAGCTCGCACATCCTCGAAGAGGTAGAACAGCTCGCCAGCCAGATCGAAGTGCTCATCGCCGGACGGTACGCCGCGTCCGGGGATTACCGCGAGATTCGCCGGCTCATGACCGATCGGCCGCACCAGTACACCGTGACATCCAGCGACAACCGGGTGCTGGCGGCGGCGCTGATCGCGGACAGTTCGACCGCTGGGGTATCGCTGCACGGTGGCATCTTGCATGTCGATGCCGGTGAGTTCCTGCGATTCGCCGAATTGCTCCCGCGCGTTGCTCGCGATGCCGGCATCCGGCTCTTCGGGGTGACTCCGGCCGACGAGTCGCTGGAGAGCGTCTTCTCTTACCTGGTCGAGAAATAGGAGATGTGCCGTGAATAGAACCGTCATCCGGCTCACCGCGCAGGCGATGCTCGGGGGTCGCCGCGTACTGCTGGTGTCGGCGATGGCCGTCATCCTGATCGGGCTGGCCTTGCTGGTGCGGGTGATCGGCGACATCAGCGAGCCGGACATCGCCCAGTTCCTTCAGGTCGTCTCGCTGGCCACGCTGATGCCGCTGTTCGGCTTGATCGTCGGCACTGGGACTATCGGGCCGGAGATCGACGACGGATCGATCATCCATCTGCTGTCCAAGCCCGTGCCGAGGGCAGTGATCATTCAGAGCAAGCTGGTCGTGGCGGTGGTGGCCACCATCGCATTCGCTGTCGTGCCGACCGCGCTCGCGGCGCTGATCATGGGTGCCAGCGTTTCGCTGGCATTGGCCCTCGCGGTCGGTTCGCTGGCCGCCGGCGCGGTGTACTGCGTCCTGTTCATGCTGCTGGCCATCCTCACTCGGCACGCGGTGATCATCGGACTGGGCTACGCACTGATCTGGGAGAGCCTGGTCGGCAGCCTGGTTCCGGGAGCCCGGAACCTCAGCGTCCAGCAGTGGGCGTTGTCGGTAACCGACGCGATCGCTTCCCCGGGGTTGATCACCTCGCACGTAGGGCTCGTGCTCGCCGTTACGCTCATTGTTGGTGGCTTCGCGGTGGCCACGTGGTACGCCGGTTCGCGGCTTCGTGTGCTGACCCTCGCCACCGACGACTAGTCACAGTTCCAGTGCGTCCGGGCGAGACGACGCCGGCCATCGTCATCGAATCAGCCGAAGCGTTCGGCGGCGATCTTGCTGGCGCGAGCGTGGAGCTGCGGCCCACCAATGTGGTCGGCCAGGGCAGCGAACTCGCCCGTAGGACCGGTCCACTCGAGCTCGTCGACGGATTCGCTCACCGGCGAGTCGAGTTCCACCGTGGCGATTCGCCGGAACAGCAGGGCGTCGGCGAAACTGTCTTGCAAGGTCGCGGCGAGCTTGGCCGCACCGCGCACGGTAACGGTCCAGTCCGCGGCGTCGGCCGGGATGTTCTCCAGGTGACCGTACTCGGACAGGACAGTTGCGGTTGCCTTCGCTCCCCAGCCCGGCAGGCCCGGGAAACCGTCCGCGGTGTCACCCACGAGAGCGAGATAGTCCGGGATCGACGCCGGCTCGACACCGAACTTGGCCCGCACCGCCGCGGCGTCGAACCACTTGTCCTGGCGGCGATCCCACTGCACGACCTTGCCACGAACACACTGGCCGAGATCCTTGTCGGGAGTGCAGATGATCACGCGGGCGACCCGCTCGTCGCGGTCCGCCATGCGCGCTGCGGCCGCCAGCCCATCGTCGGCTTCCACCTCGACCAGAGGCCACACGGTGAAGCCGGCGGCCGCCAACGCGACCTCCACCAGCGGGAACTGCGCCTTCAGCGCCGGGTCGACACCAGAGCCGTCCTTGTAGGTAGGCCACAGGTCGTTCCGGAACGACTCGATGATGTGGTCGGTGGCGATGCCGACGTGGGTGGCGCCCTCTTCTAGAAGCTGAAGGCAAGTACCGACGACACCCCGCGTCGCCCCTAGCTCTTGATCCTTGTTGTTCGGCGCGTAGTGGTACCGGAACAGCTCGTACGTTCCGTCCACCAAATGCACATCGATCGTCACTGGGTCATCCTGACAACCTGTCGGAGCACTCGCCACCTTGGGTGCTCATCAAGCCTGCGCCGCCGTCGCAACGATTCGCGTACGAGTCGGAAGTTCGCGAACCGACCTGGTTTGAGAAGAGTGTCTCCGGCGTTGAAAGAATGTCGCTTGTGACGAGTCGTCGGGTGGCCTTGATCGGAGTGGCCAGCAGCGCTGGGACGCATCATGCCGGACAGGACCAGGCGCCTGCCGCCTTGCGAGCTGGCGGGTTCGTCGAGCAGCTCCGGGCCGGCGGCGTGACCGTTGAGGACCGCGGTGACCTCGTGCACGAGGTCTTCGTTGCCGACGAAATGGGCTCGACGACCCGCAACCTGGCCGCGGTGGTTCGAGTCGCCCGTGCCGTCGCCGACGCCGTCAGCGAGGCGCTGGCCCACCACGCACTGCCGCTGATCCTTGGAGGCGACTGCACCATTACCCTTGGCGTTGTGGCTGGCGCCCAGCGATGGGACCCCGCCGTCGGCCTGCTCTACCTTGACGGGGACGCCGACCTATCAACCCCGGAGACGACCGGGAGCGGTGTGCTCGACGCTATGGGTATCGCCCACCTGCTCGGGCTCACCGACACCGAGTTGGCCCGTCTGGGTGCTGGCCCGCCGATGCTGACTGACGATCGGCTCGCCCTCCTCGGCTACGACGAGAGCGATCACGAAAGCTTCGCCGCCGAAGTGCTGCGCGACCGTCCCACCCTGGTCCGGTTCGCCGACCATCAGGTTCGCGCCAACCCGGCTGGTTGCGCGAAGACAGCCCTGACCGCCCTGCAGAGTCACACGTCGAGCCTGATCGTCCACTTCGATGTGGATGCCGTGGACTCGCGCGACCTACCTCTCGCCAACTTCCCCCACTACGGTACCGGGATCTCCCTTGTCACCGCCGGCGAGATGCTGGCAATCCTCTGCGGGGCACCGACCCTGGCCGCCATCGTCCTGACCGAGGTCAACCCCAGCTATGACCCCACCGGCCACCAGCTCACCCGCTACATCGAGACCGTCGCCAGAGCCATCGCGCACGGACTCGCAGCCCACTGAGAGCGTGTACGAGAAGATCAACTTGTGGTGGTGGACTCGCGTCGTTGCTGCCAGACGGCTGGCCCGCCACGGGCGATTCTGCGGGGTCGGTCTCAGTGCTCCGGATCATCCGTCGGAGTGGGAAATCGCGGCTTCTGGCGCAGTGGATGGAGGATGAATCGCTGCAGTGGGAGCAACGTGCCCCAGACCACTACGAACGCCGTTACTCCGCCGAAGACGACCGATGGAGCAGAAGCGTCAGCGGTCTGGAGGACGAGAACGACGATCACCGCTGCGAGAACGGCATCGACCGTCGCAACGATGGTCGGTGTGTTCACGAGGAAGTGCAGCCACAGCCGCCATTGGGTGGGTCGATCGAGCATATAAGTCGTGACTAGGCCTCGCTCATCGTCGTGTTGGCTCGTCGTGAAATAGCGCGCCAGGCCAGGCTCGATGTTCAGGTATGCGTGCCGTAGCCGGTTCATGGCCAGCACAACCTGAAACTCCTCAGTGTTGATCTGTATCAGCCGAACGTAGGTGGCGATTCCGAGCAAGAGCACCACTGGCAGCAGCACGAGGGCAAGTGTCGTGGTCTGCGATCCGAAGCCAGTCGCGTCTGCCAGAAGGGCCAGCGCGATAATCGACGCGGACAAGACGGTCAGGAAGACGGTCGCTCGGCTCATTGCTTCGTTCCAGATCAGCGAGCGGGCTGATAGCAGGCTCCAGTGCTCGGTGGCCAGAATCGTGGCCGCGTTCGGCCCGAGCGTATGGTCACTCGCTTGGTCGCTTGCGCTTGTGGTGTCGTCTAGGTCGTCCATTGGGTCTCCAGCGTGGCTGATGGTCGGTCAGCGACGTTTGGAGAGCCACGCAACATCGGCTTCCTGTCAACGTCCTTCCAACCCGCCCGATTGTGGTCAGCGCATCGTCCCACGACATTCCGACAGCCAGTCGCGATAGCGCTCCAGTTCGTCACGGCGCGGGTCGGACGAGGTGCGGCCCCAACGCATTGGCTACCACGGAGGTGGCCATCAACAGTGCTCTCCAGCGCGCCCGCAAATCCGTTCAGGACCGGCTCCCTACAGGAGCCAGCAAGCCACCCTCCGTGCCCTCGGTGACGAACGGGTCCGGCGGATTGTCGAGCAATACATGAACGCGGTGGAGCGTGGTGACGTGGGGGGCGATCGCGGCGATGCTCGCCGCCGACGCGACGTTTGCGATGCCTCCATATCCGAGCTGGTGGCGCGGCCGCGACGTCATCTCCGCCTTCGCCGCCAAGCCAGTCCATCGCTACCTCCCGACCACTGCGAACGGTCAGGTGGCCAACGCTGCCTATCGGTGGAATCCCAACACAGGTACGTATGTGGCCGAAGCGCTCGAGGTACTCACCCTGGATGGCCCCGTGGGGAAACAGATGACAGCCTTCATGATGCCGGCACTGTTCCCCCTTTTTTGCCTGCCGGACGAAATACCGCGGTGACCCATCGTTGGTCGGCATGCCGCCGCGAATCAGTCACCCCTCGGTAGCGGCCGGCACGGGCCGGCGGGGAGGGTGGGCAGCTGCTGCGCGGCTTACGACGTGCGCCAGTGCGGCCCAGCCCTGGCCTATCTCCTCACACTCGCCGCCCCACCTGATCTTCACTTTGCCGCCGCCGTGCAGGCCGAGCTCGTACCGCACTGGAACCTGCTTGTGCTGCACCGTAACGATCTCCTCAACCGGAATGAACCGGCTCCCGGGCAGGCTGGTCAGCTTGTCTGGCGAGGCTGCGGTAAGCAGCTGGTGCATCCGCGGCTTCGACTTGCGTATCTTGAGCCGTGGCATGCCGGGTACGACCACCAGGCCGGTGTCGAGGACCACCACGTCCGACCGGCGGCCGTCCACCACGACGTTCACCAGCCCGGCCAGGGTGCTGGCGCCGGCTGGGGAGGCTTGCTGCTCCATGACCGGAACGGCGGCCGGATCGATCCGGAGCTGAGCGAGGGCGGCCCGGGCCGCAGGTAGCGTCTGCGGCTGTATTGCCTGCGCGGCGACGCCGGACAGATCAAGCGGCCGGCCATCAAGGAGACAAAGCGGGGCGGGACCGGACCACGACAGGCGCCAGGTCGCGACGCTCGATCTCACCGCCGCCAGCTCGAACAGCAGTTGCATGCCCTCCTGGAATCGGTTCGCGAGCTCATCCGCCGGCACGTCGGGGTAGAGCTGCCGAGCGAGCTCGGGTCCCCGTCCGCCGGCGACTGCGTCCAGCACCGCCGACAGCCCGTCCTGGCGGCCGGTGAGGCGGGCGACCGCTCGGAGGACCCGGTCGGCCTCCCGCTGGAGCTGATATTGGATCGCGAATGGCGTGTAGGCGTCGATTGGAATCCGGACTTTGTCCCCGAAGTTGAAGGTCTTCTGCTCAACGGCGTCGACCAGCCTGTCCGGCGCTTCGAGTAGCACGGACGGCGAGCGATGATCGGCCACCGTGCCGGTATCCGGCTCGCTCTCGATGAGCCTGATCCGATGCGCTATCGGCGGATGGGAATCCCAGTGTGAGCTTTCCGAGGGTGGGTTGGCTCGCAGTGGCGCCAGCTCGTTCCGCCGTCCCTCCAGCAGGCGCGGGAACCCCTTGAGGACATCGGCGGGCGCGTAGCCAGCCTCGAGTCCCGGCTCGACGTACGTGGTCAGGTAGAAGTTCCAGGCTGCGTCCAGCACTGGAAGCTCGCGCAGCGCGCTGGCCAACGCGTCACGGCCGGCGACCCGAACCGCTGCGCGGTCCGCATCCACCTCCTGGCGCCGGCTCACCGCGAGGGAGACCAGCAGGTAGAGGCGGAAGTACATGCGCATCATCCATCCGGCAAGGCTGTTCGGGCCTACCTGCCGGACGGTCTCGGCGATCGCATTTCGGCCGCGATAGGTCAGGCGCCGAGCCGCGTGTGGCTGTGTGAGTAATGGCCGAACTCGTGCGCGAGCACGGCCCGAAGCTGGCTCACCGTAAGCGCCTGGAGCAGCGGCACGCCGATGTAGAGGTACCGGCGCCCTCCGATCACACCCAGCAGGTGGGTCCGCTCGGACACCGCCGCGTTTACCTCCGGCACCAGCCGGATCTCGTCCGGCGGCCGGGTACCGACCGCTGCCGCGATCGCCCGAGCCTCTGCCCAGAGCCCGGGGGCTCGCCCAGGCCGTACCTTGAGGCCCTCAGGCGGGGGCGTCTTGGCTCGGATCAGCCGCCAAGTCGCCACGAGGATGGCGAATGGCACCGCCAGCGTCACGAGCAACAGCTTGCCCAGCACCGCTCCCGGCAGCACTTCGATCAGTAGCGCTGTGCCGACGAACAGGCCCCCTGCGATGGCCAGGGCGTAAACGTAGAAGCCGACCAGCATGGCGGCGGACAATGCCGCTCGAACGCTAGTGATCACCACTTCCTCCTGCTTCGGCACGTGCGACGCCGCGCGGTGAGGCAGCCTAGCGGACCCGCCGAATTTGCCGGATTGCTCCTCAACAACGCGTACCGGTTCAGGTTGCCGGCTCAACCGCCGCGCGGAACTCGTCGTGGCGCACTAGAAAGGGCTATGAGGACGTGCTCGCGTGGTCAAGGCGCAGCCAAACCCCGTCCAGGCGGAGAACGCCGTACGACCAGGCTCCAGGAACGGTCAGGAGCTGCTGGCCCGACGGGGTCGCAGCCCGTGCCAGAGTGCGGTGACGATGACCGCTCCGATGAGAGACCCGATGATGCCACTGGCACGTAGCTCGAGGCCGTCGCCAGCCAGCAAACTGATCAGCAGACCGCCGACGAACGACCCCAGCAAGCCGGCTATCAGGGCCATCGGCCAGTCGATCCCCCGGTGGGCGCGGCGCAGGATCAGTTGAGCGCCAGCACCGATGAGCATCCCGAAAAGGATGATGGCGAGAATAAGCATGATGGTGACTCTAGGCCCTCCTCGGGCGGTAGATGAGCAGCTTCGCCGTGGCTAGGAAGCCAGGGCCTCCGTGATGGAGAGCTACGCGCCGTCCTGGAAACTGGACATATAGTATCCACTATGTCTCTTTCTGAGGGCGTTGAGTGGTCGCTCCACTGCGCCTGGCTTCTTACTCACGTCCGGCCGGGTGAGGCGCTGTCGTCACGTCGTATGGCGGAGTTCTACGGGTTGCCCTCGGCGTACCTGCCGAAGCTGCTGAAGTCCCTGGTCCGTGCCGGGATCCTCGATGCGACGACGGGACCCCGCGGGGGTTTTCGGCTCGCTCGCCCGGCCGGTGACATCACCGTTCTGGACATCATGGAGGCGGTTGAAGGCAGGGGTCCGTTGTTCCAGTGCACGGAGATCCGCCAGCGGGGTCCCGCGCCTGTTTCGAAGGCCGATTGCCGTCGCCCGTGTGGCATAGCCAAGGTGATGCACGACGCGGAGCGGGCTTGGCGGGCGCAACTGGCCGCTACCACGGTTGCTGATCTCGCGAACCAGGCGAGCAGTGGCTCCGATAGTCGAGCGCGGCGCTGGCTGGAGAGCCTTCCAGAACGCAAGGGCTTCGAGCTGACGGGAGGCTGATCTACTTCGGCGGGCGCCGCTCACGCTGGTGGAGTCGCGTCGAGTCTGGGACGACTTGGGATGGCCCGTCTAGTTGCGAGAGCTCCGATCACTGCGGCACTGCACAGGGACCACGCGAGCACCGAGAAGCTTGTCACCGTAAGGAAGTGACCGCCGACCGCCGAGCCGACGAGAATCCCTCCATACAGGGCGGTGTTGTTCCAGGCTAGGACGGCGCCGCTGGCATCGGGGAAGTTTGCCAATAACCGGACCTGGTGCGCGGCGAAGTACGGATAGGCGGCCAGGGCGAACAGGCCCAGCACAACCACCAGTAGGGCGGGACTCTGGTTTATGACGCCGCCGAACAGCGCTTCCACGGCGGCCAACGCAACCAGACTCACAACGGTCACGCGCAGCCCACCGTAACGGTCCGCCAGCACGCCGCCGAGCAGGTTGCCGGCCACGGCCCCGGCGCCGTAGACGGCGAACGCGATGGCTATCACGGTTGGAGGGAGGCGGGCGATTTCCGCGAGGCCCACTCCGAGATAGGTGTAGAGCCCGTAGACGGCGATAGCCCATAGCCCGGTGATGCTCACGGCCGAAATCGTGCGCGTAAGGCCTGCGTTTCCTAGTTGTCTGGGTCTCGATCGAACAGGTCGAGCATCGCCGGCTTGGCGGAGTTCGACAGCGAGGACGGCGGCCGCCAGGCCTGCGACGCAAAGGAAAGCACCATGCCAGCCGAGGGTCGACGACAACAGCGCACCGGACGGTGCACCGACTCCGAGGGCGACCAGCAGGCCCGATGTGATCACGGCCATCCAGGTCGCTTGACGGCCCTCCGGCGCGTTCGCCCCGACGAGGGCGTAGACGCTCGGAGTCACACCTGCGGCAGCCAGGCCCGCCACGGCGCGGCACAGGAGTAGCACGGAGAAATCCGGGGCCAGCCCAATCGCAAGATTGGCAGCGGCGAAAACGCCCAGGCCGGCCACGAGAACCGTCCGCGGTCCATATCGGTCGGCGAGAGATCCCAACCGCGGTCCAACAACGATGTACGTGAACGCGAAGACCGTAATCGTCCAGCCCGCCGCGCCCTCGCTGATGGCGAAGTCCTTCGCGATCGAGGGCAGCAATGGCGACACCACGAACAGTCCGGTGCCCATGACGAAGAGCGTCGCCCAACCCCGTGTCCTAGTCATCTTGTTTCCTGGCTATCATGGATGCATGATATCCATATATTGCGAAGGGTTGCTGCGCTGGTAGAGGAGAGGTTGATGACACTCGAGAACAAGATCCGCCATGCGGAGAAGCAATTGTTCGAGGCGGCAGGGCTCAACGCCGAGGCCTCGTTCGTTGAGCTGCGGCGTACCGGTGCTTCTCTCCGAGTACTCAGTTTCGGCAGTGGCCAGCCGGTGGTGCTCCTCCATGGGGTCGGGCTCAGCGCAGCCGCGTGGATGCCGCTGCTTGGAGAGCTGACCGGATTTCGGATCCACGCCGTTGACCTGCCGGGGCACGGGCTGTCAGGCCCCGTTGCCTACCGACGCGCAGAAGTACGGGGCCATACGGTGCGGCTGATCGACGATCTGTACGAGGCACTGGCCCTTGGGCCGACACCGGTGGTCGGTCATTCCCTCGGTGCCATGTTTGCGCTCTGGTATGCGGCGGCGCGCCCAGGACGGATCGGCTCACTTGTGGTCGTCGGTGATCCCGCCGTGGCACTACCCGGTGTCAGGGTGCGAATGCCGCTGTCGGTCATGACTGTCCCCGTCCTCGGGCCAGCGGTGCTGCGCAGCCCAACCCCTCGCCCGGTGTACCGGGCGCTGTTCGGGATGGGCCTTGGTCGTGCTGCGGCGGCGGCCGCCCCTAGCGAACTCCTCGACGTGTTGCGCTTTGCCGCTCGCCGGTCGGGCAACGCCCGGACC
>DASTNZ010000177.1:0-2180 GCA_035762665.1 Jiangellaceae bacterium
GGTACATGATCGTGACAGTTCGACTAGCGATGTCAGGTCGCTGGGCCGCCGCCCACGAGGTACACGACACCTGAGCCCAGCCCTCATCTGGCCTTGCCGGCCAGACGCAGGGAGGCTAAGCCCTTGGATGTGCTCCACTGATGTCAACGGCGGCTGAAATCTGACCAGGTTCCGACGGTTGAAAAGTGACCAGGCCTGTCTGGTTGGTCATGGTTGTTGGTCGTCAGTGGTGGCTGTGGGGACGCGGCCGAGGTCTCGGTCCTTGAGCCGGTAGGAGTCGCCGCGCAGGTTGATGACCTCGGCGTGGTGGACGAGGCGGTCGATCATTGCGGCGGCGACGACGTCGTCGCCGAAGACTTCACCCCACCGTCCGAAGGGCTTGTTCGAGGTGACGATAAGCGAGGCGCGTTCGTATCTGGAGGAGACGAGTTGGAAGAACAGGTTCGCCGCCTCTGGCTCGAAGGGGATGTAGCCGACTTCGTCGATGACCAGCAGCGGGTAGCGGCCGAGCTTGCGCAGCTCGTCCTGCAGGGTGCCGGCGTGGTGGGCGGTCGCGAGCCGGTCGACCCACTCGCTCGCGGTGGCGAACAGGACCCGGTGGCCGGCCTGGCAGGCGCGGATCGCGATGCCTGTGGCCAGATGGGTTTTGCCGGTGCCGGGCGGTCCGAGGAAGACCACGTTCTCGCGGGCAGTGACGAAGTCCAGGGTGCCCAGGTGCGCCACCTGGTCTCGTTTGAGGCCTCGGGCGTGGTCGAAGTCGAACTCCTCCAAGGACTTGCGGGCCGGGAAGCGGGCGGCACGGATCCGCCCCTCGCCGCCGTGGGACTCGCGAGCGGAGACCTCGCGTTGCAGGCACGCGGCCAGGAACTCCTCGTACGACCACGACGCCTCTCGTGCCCGGTCGGCCAGGCGCGGGATCGACTCGCGCAGGGTGGGTGCCTTCAACGCCCGGGTCAGGAACGCCAGGTCCGCGGTCACCTCGCGTGCCTTGCCGGTCATACGGGTCATGACGCGGCCCCCTCGGCCTCGATGCCGAACACGGCGTCGTAGGTGGCCAGGTCCCGCACCTGCACGAGCTGGCCCGGGTCCGGGTCGACCGTCCTGGTGATCCCGAAGCGTGAGCGTCGCAGGGCCGCGGCGGCGGCGGTGTGCTCGGGGTCGGTGAACGTCTGGTGCCTGGCCCAGGAGCGAGGGTGGTCGGCCACGACCTTCCCGTCGCAGGTGGCGACCACCCGGTCAAGGTCGGCCCGCACGTGCACACGGCGACCGACGACGGCGGGGTGGATCGAGTAGTCGTTGGAGTCCAGGCGCACGTAGTGGTCCCTGGGCAGGACCACCGAGACCGACCACCCGGTGGCCGGGGCCACCGGCGGCAACGGCATCATCGCCGCGAGGTCGGCGCCGATCCGGTCGGCGGGGCGGCACCCGAGCACCCGCATCCACCGCCGGTTCGAGGTGTCCACGAACTGCCCCAGCTGGGTGTTGAAGTCCTCCGGGCCGGTGAACGTACGCCCGGGCAGGAACGAGCGCTCGTAGTGGTCGTGGGTGCGCTCCAGCAGCCCTTTGGCCTCGGGATCACCGGGTTTACAGATCAGCACCTTCGTCCCGAGGACGCCGCGGAAGGCGTGGCAGGCCCTGGTGAGCTCGGGATCGCCTCGGCGGTACTTGCCGACCGCGGACTCCCCGTCCCACACCAGCACCTTGGGGACCGCGCCGAGCCGGGCGAGCAGGGCCCACCAGCCGGCGTACAGGTCTTCCTCACTCCTGGAGGGAATGAGCAGCGCCCCGCGCCACCGAGAGTACCCACAGGCCATCGTCATCACCGGCAACCGTTTCGCGGTGCGCACCTGGCCGTAGCCGACGCCGAGGCTGATCGGTGGGAACCAGAAGTCGAACTGGGCGATCTCCCCCGGCAGGTACGTCGTCCGTGAGGCCGGATCCGGCGGCAGGTACATCGGGCGCAACGTGGCAACCTTCTGCTTGAACACCGTCAACCCGCGACCCCACCCGACCCGCTGCGCGATCACCGTCGCCGGCATCCGCGGATGCTCGGCCAGCAACGCCCTGATCTGATCCTCGAACACGTCCGTCGCCGACCCGGCCGGCGCCCGCCTGTACTTCGGCGGCGAGGCCGAAGCCAGCGCCTTGCGCACCGTCACCCGCGTGACACCGACCCGGCG
>DASTNZ010000178.1:0-58399 GCA_035762665.1 Jiangellaceae bacterium
CCAGCGCCGTCATCTGAGAGATCATCGGCGCCACGGGCGAAATCCCGGGCCAACTCAGCCGGAATGGCACCATAACCGGTCAGGTCAGCGGCCGAGTCGTCTCCGCCGAACAATGCCGCATCGGTCATCACCAGCCCGATCTCGGCCGAGACCGCATCGGCGCTCGCCTGGCCGGTGAGGCGTTCGACGAGCGTGTCAGCCATGATCTGACCCCGGCTGCGTCCGTCGCCGGCGGCGATCGCGGCCCAATCGCGTGTCGGCGGGTGGCCGCATGAGCTCGCTTCGGACTCAACCTAGGCAGTCGGTCGGCGAGCTTCTTGTCGACCAACCGGCGGTCCTCGACTGCAAGGTGCGAAGTCTCGGTCGTCACGATCGTGGCGACGTGCTCGGAGATCTCGCCCCGGAGCAGCAGGGCGTACGTGTCCGGCATCTGGTCGATCAACGCGTGAGCCTGGCCCAGTTGGCGGGCCGCGCTCGCTGGGGACACCTTCCGCGCCAATCCGATTTGCTCTGGCACTCCGCGCTGCGCCTGCCGAGCCTGGACACCCATCGGTTTGTTCGCGGCCTCCTGCGAGGCAGCGAAATCGGCGATCACCCGCAACTGCGCCGCGTACGCCGCGGCCTTGAGCTTCTCCACCGCGACGATCACATCTACCCGCGTCGCGTCGTCGCCCACAGCCGACGGCAGCTCGGCCAACCGGTCTACCAGACCGACCAGCTCGAGGACCACCGCCTTATCGAACATACGTCCGATGCTATCCGGCCGCTCCGACAACTTGAGACGTCACGACTACCGGCAACCCCAACACCGCCGGTGCCTCCGACTGCCCAATCGCCTCAGCCGCGAGCCGGCTCGGCCAGCCGCCGGAACACGATCGCCGCGGCGGCCGTGACGGCCGCCAGCCAGCCCAGCGCAAGGACGAGCCCGCCGGCTTCGTCGAACGATCCCGTGAAAGCACCGTCGAGTAGGACTCGGATCGCTCCGTAGCTCGGCATTACGCCGGCCCAGGCCGGCGGCGCGGCGTCGAACATCGGGTTCTGCGCCACTCCACCGTCGATGAACGGGAGCAAGATCATCAAATAGAGCCCTCCGAGGCGGCCGACAAGCGGGCCGATCAGCACGCCGAGCATCGCGTAGGTCAGCGCGGTGAGCAGGGTGCCTAGGGCGAAGACGGTCCAGTTGCGCGGTTGGAAGCCGAACGCGGTGACGGCTAATGAAACGGCTGTGGTGAGCAATGTGGCGAACGCGACGATGCCGAGCCGGGCACCGAGCACCTCCCGGGCCCGGAAGCCGGCGAGTACCAGGCGGCGGTCACCCTGTACCGATCCGGTCACGACGAACAATCCGGCCAGGCCGGCCAGGAAGGCCACGGTGATCGCCACCATGATCGCTCCGTGCACGTCCGACATCGGCAGCACCAGCATTGCCCGCGACCCGCCGTTCGTGACCTCGACTGGCACCGGATCGTCAGGCGTCGTGGCCATCGAGACGGTGATGAAGTACACCGGCAGGCCGACGAGCAGCACCCACAGCACCACGTTGCGCCGGTACTCACGGAAGCCATAACGCAGTGCGGTGCGAAGGCGGGCGAACGAGCCGGGCCGGCGGTCCAGGCGCACGCGCGCCGGACGTGTCGTGGTCACCAACGCTCCTATCGCAACTGCGATGCCGAAGGCAGCCCACGCCAGTGAGATGCCCAAGTCACCGAGCGGACCGGCGTGTCCGGACGCCACATCGGTGATCACCTGGTTGGGAAAGTGCAGCGGAAGGACCCGTAGCGCGGGCGAGTCGACCCCCATCGCAGGGCTGAGAAACACGTTGAAGATCCAGAAAAAGACGATCAACAGCGAGCCGTTCATCTCCGAACGCACGAGCGCGCCGACGGTCATACCGGCGGCCAGAAAGATGACCGCGAACAGCACGGTTGCACCCACCGCCCGCGGTGCATCGCCCAGTCCGGTACGCGCAGCCAGCGCTACCAGAGCTCCTGCAGCAGCCGCCGCCGCCAGGATCACGGCCGAGTAGGTGCGAGCCAACACCACCCGTACGGTCCCCGCACCAGCGGCGGCGAGCCGCCGATCCGGCTCGCGGGATCCGGCGACGTGGAAGAACCCCGCAATCCCGCCCAGGACGGCCGCCGCCCACCCCGCGCTGGCCGCCTCGATCGCCCCGCGAGTACCGCCATCACCACCCAATGCGGCGGAGAAGTCGGCCAGCGCACCCGCTGTGAGCGTCACAAAGATGACAGGGACGACCACCAGCAGCACCAGGTTCAGCGGGCGTCGCGCGTACTCCTGCAATCCGCGCAGCGTGAGTGTCGCGGTCATCGCAGTAACGCCTTCCCGTCGCGGAGATCGTAGATGCGGTCGAAACGCTCCTCGTCGGTGATGAAGTGGCTGATGATCAACAGGCTCCGGCCGCTGTCGCGGCGCTGCCTGGCCAGGTCCCAGAACCGCTGGTAGGTGTCCCAGTCGAATCCCGCGTACGGCTCGTCGAGCAAGAGCAGGTCCGGATCGGGCAACAGTGCCAGGCCGAGGTTGAGCTTGGCGCGGGTGCCACCGGACAACTCTTCCACGCGAGCATCGGCCCACTGGCCGAAGCCGAGCGCGTCGTAAATGGCAGCGCTCGCCACACCCACGTCGGTAGCGGTCATCCCGTATCCACGGCCGAAGAGCGCGAAATGCTCGTCGGACGTAAGCCGCGCGTAGAGAATCGGCTCCTGGGGGCAGTACCCCACCAGCCCGGACAGCTGGATGGAGCCGCCGTCGCGGCGGAGGCTACCGACGATGATCTTCATGAGGGTGGTCTTGCCGGCGCCGTTCTCGCCCACCAGGCCCACAACCTCGCCCGGGTACAGCGCGATATCGGCGCCACGCAGCACGGCCATTGAGCGTCGGCGTGGCCAGAGGCCCCTCCGGTACGTCTTGGTCACCCCACGAGCCTCGAGCAAGGTGGTATCGGTGCGCAGATCCTTCAGCACGGCAGTCTCCGATCGCGCGCATATTGACTCGACATTTTCACTATTACCCCCAGGGGGTATATATGAAGGGGTCCAAAGTCCCCCGTCGCGATGACCAACGTCCTCACCTCGCCGCCATCGCGCTACGCGCACGGATCCTTCACACGGCATTCACATGACCAGCCGACTCTGCACGAATGGCGGAGTTCGATGTTGTCTACGTGACCACCGACCGGTGCCACTTCTGCGAACGGGGTCGCGCAGTCCTGGCCGACCTCGCGGATCGTTACCCCCTCCGACTCCGCGAGGTCGAGCTGGCTTCGCCGGAGGGATTCGCCGTCGCCAGCAGGTGGCAGGTGCCATACCCACCGGTCGTGCTAGTCGACGGAGAGCTCGCCGGCTACGGACGGCTGTCGGAGCGGAGCCTGGACCGGTTCTTGGCCACGCGGAACATCCCAGTGTCTGGCGGCCGGCCGTGAGCGAGATCTTCCTCGGGGGTTCGCTGGCCGCCGCCTTCTTCGCCGGCACGGTGGCGCTCTTCGCACCGTGCTGCATCACCGTGTTGTTTCCGGCCTACCTCGCCGCCGCGGTGCGGAACCGGCGCTGGCGGCTGGTCCCACTCACCTTTGTGTTCGCGACCGGGCTGGCCGTCGTACTCGTTCCAATCACTCTTGGCGTGGGAGTGCTGACGGAATCATTGCTGAAGTTCCACTCGGCCGTGTACGCGCTCGGTGGGATCCTCATGCTGGGCTTGGGCGCAGTGGTGGTGTTCGGCCTGCACTGGTCGCTACCGATGTTCAAGAATGCCCCTGACCTGCAGCGCACCGACTCCGGTGGGGTGTTCGCCCTCGGCGTGTTCTCCGGCGCGGCAAGCGCCTGCTGCGCGCCGGTGCTGGCCGGCGTGGTCACCCTGTCGGCCGTGACCCCAGGAGCCGGCAGCTCGATCGCCATCGGGCTCGCCTACACGTTCGGAATGGTCTTCCCCCTCGTCGTCATCACCGCGCTGTGGGACCGGCTCGGTGGTCGCAATGTCAAGATCTTTCGCGGGCGGCCGGTGACCTATCGACTCGTCGGCCGGCAGGTGCGCACTACGACGCTCGACCTGGGCGTGGCCGCGATGTTCGCCGCGATGGGCGTCCTCTTGCTGGTCGTGGCAGCTGCGGGCGCCAGCCTGGCCCCGACGTTCCAGGTCGGAATCGGCCTGACCATCACCAACTGGTTCGAGCAGGTCGTCGCTTTCCTAGATCCGATTCCCAACGTGGTGATCGGGCTCGGCCTCATCGGCCTGGCCGCGATGGCGCTTGTGCTGTCGGCCCGCCGGCCACGGGCTTCGACCACGCACGACGACACTCACGCCCACACCTCAGGAGACAGCTGCCATGACTAAGAAACAACCCATCAAACGGCGCCGACCGGGCTTGCAGTGGGCAGCCTTCCTCGCCCCGGTCCTCGCGATCGCCGGCATCATCATCGCAGCCGGAGCGCTGGCCGGCTCGGACGACGAACCCACGGCCGCCGATGCTGCGCCCGACTTCACCCTCACGGACACGGGAGGTGACACCGTCCAGCTTGCGGAGATCCTCAAGGAGCGCGACGCGCTGCTCTACTTCTCGATGGGCGTCGGCTGCGACGGCTGCTTCCTGCAAATCCCCGAGATCGCTGCCGAACTGGACGACCGCGACATCGAGTTCGTGCCCATCATGGTCGACCGCGCTGACTGGCTGGCCGCCGAAGCCGAGCGGCTGCAGGTCGGCATGCCGATCGCGGTGGACGCAGACCGCAGCGTCTCCGAGGCATACGAAATGGTCGGCCAGCACGGTCACGGCGACCGGCCGAGCCACAGCTTCGCGCTTGTCCGCCAGAACGGTGAACTCGCCTGGGTGCGCCACTACGTCGAGATGTTTGTGCCCTCCGATGAGTTCTTCGCCGAGTTGCCCGGGTGACTGCAGATGTGCACGGCGCCCGCGCTCTGCCTTCACAGCATCTCCACAACGAAGGGCAAACATCGAGACATCGACACAAGGAGGAAACATGAAGAGGCGTGTGATTGCGCTTGCGGCGACGGCTGCAGGAGTTCTGATCACGGGTGTTGCGGCGGCGCAGGCTCAGACGGAGGACACCGAGCCATGGACTCAGATGGACCGGATGCACAACTCCGAGCAGATGCGTGAGTGGCGCGACCAGATGCCTGAAGAAGCTCGTGAACTCTGTGACGAGATGCACGAGCAGATGGAGTCAAACTGGGGCGAGATGGGCCAGATGATGGGCCAGATGCACCGCGACGGCAGCGGTCCGGGTTCGATGCATGGGTGGGATGACTGACCCATGCCAAGCCGCCTCGAGCGGTGGCACATCGTGGTGGCCGCTGGCGTCGCACTCGTTCTCACCTTCGCCGCCATTGCGATCCTCGTGACCCGCACTCAGCCCGTCCGGGTCGTCGCCGCCGACGACCCGGCGGTGCAGAGCGCCGAGAACGAGCGTCGAAGCTCGGACGCCAAAGTTGTCGCGGTCACCCTCACTGCCGCACCCACGACAATGCGCATCGGCGACCGGGAGCTGGAGACCTGGACATTCAATGGTCAACTTCCCGGTCCGGAGCTACGCCTGAACGCCGGCGACGTGTTGCGCGCACGGGTACAGAACAGGTTGCCGGACCCCCTCACCATCCACTGGCACGGTATCGACCTGCGGTCCGATATGGACGGCGTCCCTCACGTCTCTCAGCAGCCCATCCCGCCGGGAGGGGACTTCACCTATGAGTTCACCGTCCCGGATCCCGGCACGTTCTTCTACCACTCACACGTCGGTGTGCAACTCGACAGAGGTCTCTACGGCGCATTGATCGTGGAGGATCCGGCAGCGAAAGCGGACTACGACCGCGAGTTCACCGTGATACTGGACGATTGGCTCGACGGGGTCGCCGCAACGCCGGACGATGTCCTCTCTCAGCTGCGCACAGAAGGCATGTCGCACGGTGGCATGGGTGGAATGCATCACGGCGCGGGAGCCGGGACGGTGGGTAGCCCGCTCGGCACCGACACCGGCGACGTCGATTATCAACTCTTCCTCAGCAATGGTCGCCCTCCGGACGACCCGGACGAGGTCGCGATAGAACCAGGCGAACGGGTGCGGCTGCGAATGATCAATGCGGCATCCGATACCGCCTTCCGCGTAGCGGTCGGGGGCGCCCAGCTCGAGGTCACGCACACCGACGGCCGACCGGTTCTCCCGGTTGACACCGACGCCGTCCTTCTGGGCATGGGCGAGCGGTACGACGCGGTGGTAACCGTCACCGGCCCGGGCGTGTTTCCCCTGGTGGCCAGCGCCGAGGGCAAGGATGGGCAGGCAATGGCGCTCCTGCGCACCGGTCCAGGAGAGTCACCGCCGCCGGACGTTGAGCCCAGCGAGCTGACCGGACGACTACTGACGCTCGATGACCTCCAGGCAGATCCAGCTGTGAGCCTCGGCGACAGCGAACCAGATCGGACATACCGGGTGCAGCTCACCGGCGGCATGCACAGTTATGAGTGGGATGTCGACGGCGAGGAGGTCGACGGGATCACGCTGCCCGTCCACGAAGGCGAACGCGTGCGCTTGGTCCTCGAGAACGACACGATGATGTGGCATCCCATGCACTTGCACGGTCAGCCGTTCCAGGTGCAGGTGGCAGGTGGCGGCGGTCCGGTCAAGGACACCGTCAATGTCGCTCCCATGGATCAGGTGACAGTCGATTTCGTCGCCGACAACCCAGGGACGTGGATGCTCCACTGCCACAACGTCTACCACGCCGAGACCGGCATGCACACGTTGATCAACTACGTTGAGTAGGCGCCTCAAGGAGAGCGCGATGAACCCGAACCGAGCAACAGATCACCACGGTGGCGGACGCTGGCGGCTGGGTGTTGTCGCCTGCTGCTGTCTTGCTCTAACTCTGGTGCTCGTGGCCGTCGCGGCAGCGAGTTCGCCCACCTGGTTCCGCGGCGGAGTCAGCCTCACCGGATTGATCCTGCTGGGTGTGGGCGGCGGGTTGCTCGTGGCGCATCTTCTGCTCGACGAGCATCCCCCGTCCGGCCGACCCAGGAAACCAATGCGCTCGGTACCGTTGCGCTCTCCCACAGCAGTGACGACAACGAGGCACTTCGGCACACGACGATGACCGACGCCTGAGGACGGTTCGCGTCCGCCGGGGGATTTGGCAGATCTCATTCCCGATTTCAGCGTTCTCTCACATCCTCTTCACATCTGCTGTGAAGCATCGTCGTCATGAAGACTGGCCAATCGCGTGTGCCGGTCGATGAACCGGTCCAAGGGCACTTCGCGTACTTGGAGCACCCAGGCATTCTCAGGTTGTCCGGGTTCGAACAGATGCAGAGATTCTGCCGAAAGGAACTCCCCTACGGGCCACTGCGGTACCTCACCGGACTCGATCTCGTGGAGTTCGGCGTCGGCAGCGCCGCCTTCCGCCTGCCGGTCACCGGGTGGCTCAAGAGCCCAGCAGGATTGATTACCGGCGGGGCGCTGGCCTTCGTGGCCGACGGTGCGCTTGCCAGCGCAATCCTGTCCACTCTCCCGGCGCGGAAAGTGCTCGCCACCGCGGATCTGACGCTTAATTTCATCCGGCCCCCCGCGGCGGGTGCCGATGCGATCATTGCCCGGAGTCGTGTGATCGAGGTCGGCCGCTCCCAGGCGTTGTCCGAAGCGGCCGTCGAAGACACCCGCGGTCACCTCCTTGCCCACGCCACCTCCCGGTGCATGGTCACGGAAGTACCCGGTGAGCTGCCCGATCCCCCGGATGCCTCCATGTCGTGGCCCGAGCTCGGTCATCCCTTCCCGTTCGAGCGCCCACCGGAAGGTCGTGTCATACCGGACGAAATCTGGAACGACGCGAGCGGAATCGACGTCCAGCGAGCCTGGCACGAGGGACGCCTTGCCCGGACGCCCCTGTCCAACTTGTTGAAGACGGAACTGCAAAGTGTCGGGGATGGCTCGGTCGTGCTGGCCATGCCGGCGAGCCCGTGGTTCAGCAACACGGGTGGCGCGTTCTACGGAGGTTCGGTGGCGCTCTTCGCCGATTATGCGATCCACGGCGCGATCCACACCACGACTCAATCGGCTACGTCGTGGGCGACGCTGGACCTCAGGGTTCGATTCTTACGTCCGATCATTCCGGACGGGCGACCTCTGGTGGCCCGGGCGCGCGTGGTGCACCGAGGTCGAAGGCTCGCCGTCGCCTGGGTCGAGATCGTAACGGCCGACGATAAGGTGGCGGCCCTCGCGGACGCCTCGGCGATGCTCTTGCCGGGTCGGCCGTGGCGCGCTTCGGTGGCGCCCATCGATGCGAGGCCACCAGATCAACCTGAGTAAGGGACGCGCGCGATGGCTGATCAGCCGAACGCTCGCTGGGTCTTCGGCATCACCGCCGTAGCCCTGTTCATGACGGCGCTGGACAGCCTGGTTGTGGTCACTGCGCTGCCAGTCATCAAAGGAGAACTCGGGGCATCGCTCTCGGGCCTGGAGTGGACGGTGAACGCCTACACCCTCCCCTTCGCCCTGTTGCTGCTCCCGGGCGCAGCTCTCGCTGACCGCTATGGGCGTAGGCGGCTATTCGTGTTGGGGCTAGCGGCTTTCACGTCTGGATCTGCCATCGCCGCCCTTTCCACCAGCATCGATACCTTGATCGCGGCTCGAGCCGTACAGGGTGCCGGAGGAGGCGTCATCACACCTTTGACCCTGACTCTCCTTTCTGCAGCGGTCCCCCCGGAGCGCCGCGGCCTCGCCCTCGGATCCTGGGGCGCTGTTAGCGGGCTGGCCATCGCACTTGGCCCGCTCGCCGGCGGGGCAATTGTCGACGGGTGGTCCTGGCAGTGGATCTTCTGGTTGAACGTGCCTGTAGGCGTCGTTGTGGTGATCCTGACCAGGGCCAAGATCGACGAGTCCCGCGGCCTAACCCGTCCGCTGGACCTGCCGGGCCTGGGACTCGCCAGCATCGGGCTCCTCGGGGCCGTCTGGGCTCTCGTACACGGCAACGAGCTCGGCTGGGGTGCGCCTGGCGTGACGACTCCGCTGGTTTTCGGAGTGCTACTTATCGCCGGGTTCGTGTTCTGGGAGTTCCGTGCACCGACGCCCATGATCCCTGTGCGGTTCTTCAGCAGCCGAGGATTCGCTGCCGCCAATGTGACCTCGCTGCTGCTGTTCTTCGGGACGTTCGGATCGATCTTCCTGCTGGCCCAGTTCCTCCAGCTCGCAAGAGGCTATTCGGCGCTGGAGGCAGGGCTCCGAACCCTGCCGTGGACGGCGATGCTGCTGGTAGTGGGCCCACTCGCCGGATTCCTCTCCGATCACATCGGTAGCCGGAGGCTGGTCGTCGCAGGTACGACATTGATGGCCGTAGCCC
This sequence comes from Jiangellaceae bacterium, assembly GCA_035762665.1. Taxonomy (GTDB): domain Bacteria; phylum Actinomycetota; class Actinomycetes; order Jiangellales; family Jiangellaceae; genus JASLBX01. Next base: position 9,355 of record DASTNZ010000178.1, read on the forward strand.
TAGGTTGGCTCGCCGTCATCAGCAGTCCCGCAGTCTCGTACCTGGGACTTGCCATCCCGTTCTCGATGGCCGGTGTCGGTATGTCGCTCTTCTTCGCTCCCACGGCAAATGCGGCACTGTCAGCAGTGCTGCGGGAAGAGGAAGGAATCGCATCCGGGGTGCTGAACACCATCCGTCAGGTGGGCGCCGTTCTCGGAGTCGCCGTTCTCGCCGCCGTCTTCTCACGCTCTGGTAGCTACGCCTCACCAGAGCACTTCGTGAGCGGCCTGTCGTCGGCGATGTGGGTCGGGGCGGCGGTGGTCGCGATGGGTGTCCTTTCCGCGTGGTTGATCCCGGCTTCGCATACCTCGAGCGCATCACCGCCGCTGCTCACAAAATCTGTTCACTCGAAACTGGAGGACGCCCGAAGGTGACCTCAGAGGAGGTTGCGATGCCTACCTGAGGATCACACTGATGCGATTGCCTCTCGAAGGATGGCCGCCGTCGACTCCGGATGCGATGGGTTCACGGAAACCCCAGTGCCCAACTCGAACCCGGCTGGCGTCGAGACACGCGGGACGATCTGCAGGTGCCAGTTGAAGTACCGGCAGCCCTCTTCGCCAGGCGGTGCACTGTGGATGACCAGGTTGTAAGGCGGATCGTCCATCGCCCGGCATAAGCCGAGCAGCACAGTCCGCAGCACGGCCGCTAGTTCATCCAAGACCTCGTCGTCGGCGTCACCGAAGGACGCCTGATGGGAGGAGGGCATGAGCCAGGTCTCGAAGGCGGCCGAGGCTGCGAAGGGCTGGAACGCGACGACGGAGCCTCCTTTCATCACAACTCGGTGTCCCTCCGCAAGCTCGCGCTCCACGACCTCCACGTACAGACAGGTGCCGAAGTCATCGAAATGCCTGCGGGCTACCTCGAACCTCCGCCGCACGAAAGGTGGCACTACTGGCGCGGCCACGATCTGGGAGTGCGGGTGGGCGAGTGAAGTCCCGGATCCCGGCCCGTGATTCCGGAAGATCACGATCACTGCGATGTCGCTTTGGTGACTGAGAGCGCGGTACCTAGACCGCAATGCGCGCAGGACGTCTCGAACCTCAGCCTCATCGCCGGTCGCGATGTCCCAGGCGTGGCTCGGTGATTCGATCACCACCTCGTGGTGGCCGTGGCCGCCCATCGCGAGGAATCCGGGTGATCCCCGGCGTTCCGGGCGGTCGGTCGGCGTCAGCACGGGAAACTTGTTCGGGACGACACGAATCCTCCAGCCACGGTCACCAGCCGGTAACCGCCAGGTCTCAGGAGGCGTCATCGACTCGTTGCCGGGGCAGAACGGGCAGCCGCCGGAAGCTCGCCGAGCGTCATTGCCCGCTCCATCACGCGGTCGCAGGCTCCGCTCAGGTGCCACGATCACCCAATTGCGGGTCGTCGGATCCTGACGCAACTCAGTCATGACAGCCGTACATAACGCTCGGGCTCGAGGGCGAACCTGGTCGCGCACCCCTCCGAGCAGAAGTAGATGGTCGTTCCCCGGAACTCCGTGCTCGGGACGTGCCCAGGCGCTCCGCCGTCCGGCTCCACGCTCATGCCACACACGGGATCGCGACTGACGTCCAGGCCACCGGAAGAAGCGCGACTTCCCTCAAGCAGCTCAGCCATCAAGGCCAGCTCGTTGAGCAGCAGCCGAGGTAGCAGGAAATGCTCCTTGACTCGTTCTTTTCCGCGTGCGCCTAGTTCAGCAGCAAGCGCAGGATCGCCCAGGAGCAGCCGGATCGCCTTGGCACATTCTTCGACTCCGTCGACCAGGTATCCCCCGTCCCCGTCGCTCATCTGCAACGGGATGCCGCCGGCCCGGCCTCCCACCACAGGGGTGCCCTTCCAGAGGGCCTCGGAGATAACGAGGCCGAATCCTTCGCGGATCGACTTCTGCACCACGACGTCAGCCACCCGCTGGAATGCGTTCACCTCGACGTTACCGACCCCGGAAAGGTTGGTGAACACGTGAATGAGGGGGTCCGCCTCGCTGGCTGCGCGGATCTCTCGGTATACGTTCCATCCCTCGGGGTCGTCGAGGGCCATCGACCCGACCAGCGCGAGCTGCAGACCGGGGACATCCTGTCGGACCAGCCGGTAGGCGGCGATTACGCCGAGCGGATCCTTCCACGGGTCGAACCGGGACACTTGGGTAATGAGCGGAACGTCCGGCTCGATCCCGATCCACGTCAACACCTCCCGCGCGACGCGATCCGGCAGTGACATGCTCTTCGGCGACAACGGATCGATCGCCGGTGGCATGATCTCTACGCGCTCGACCGGAAGGTCTGGCGGCACGAACTCTCGCATGGTGAAGACTGCGGCGTCGTAGTCCCCGAGATAATCACGGATGAACTCCCACACCTCAGGATTTGGCTGTGAAGTGTCAATATGACAGCGCCAGATCCACCGAGCGGCGTCCTTCCCGCGCATGCGGAGGATACCTGCCGGCTGGGGGTCGTGGACGAACACCACGTCGTACTGCTCCTGGAGCAGGGCGGCGTTACGCTCGGTGCTCTCCTGATAAACCGCACGGTCGGCAGCAGTGAGACCCTTGGCCGCCCCTTGCAGGCCGTTGTGGACGGTCTTGGTCACCTGAAAGAAGGGGTCGTCGCCACTGATGATCTTCCAGTCGGCTACCAGACCAAGGTCATTCAGCAGCGGGACTCCGGATCGGAGCAACTCGGACACACCACCGCCATAGGGCGTGGCATTCAGGTGCAGCACACGGATCCCCCGCAGGCTCTCAGCAACTCGAACGAGATCGTCGAGGATCGGGTCCGGAGCAACGCCACGGTAGGCCTGGAGCGACCGACGTCCGACATCAACCGTCTGGAACATGGCCCACCTCCTCGCTCGTGCCTTCTCTGAGCGTGCAATGCGAGGGTGATCACTCCAAGATGCCGTTGGGCCTTCGCGTCATGGGACCTTCAGCCCTGTCCAGGTAAGAGAGCGTACACCGCACCGTTGTCGGCATCTGCGCCAGGACTGAGCCGTACCCGGCCGCTTCCCGGGACCTTCGCCCCTACCCCCCGGGGGTAATCTCGGCGAGCGTGGATGGTGTGGCCGAGGCTTCGTGAACCCAGTTAGAGGTGGAGAAGGCCATGACGGTAGTGACGATCGGCGTAGCCCTGACACTGATGGTCGTTCTGGGTAGGTATTTCTTCGGGCCGAAGAAGGCTGGGTTTGCGGAGTTGCGAGGTGGGCGGCAGGAGATAACTGTCGCCGTCAGAGGGGGCTATGACCCCTCGATCATTCGCGCCCGGCAGGGCCTGCCCCTACGTCTCGTCTTTGACCGCCGGGAGTCCAACGACTGCTCCGCGCGAGTGGTGTTTCCCGATCTCGGAGTTACCAAGGTGCTGCCGGCGTTCGGCAAGACGACCGTCGAATTCACCCCTGAGCAGCCAGGTGAGCTCGGCTTCGCCTGCGGGATGAACATGCTCCACGGCACGATCCTTGTCGAGGAGTGGCATGGGGAGCCGACTCCAGCGAGTGACGGACATAGCCATGAACAAGCCGGTACCGTCCCGTTGGGATCAGAGGTTGAGTCCGACAGCGACGCAACCGAGGACACCGAAGCGGCTGAGCGACGGGCGGAGATCCGTAATCTCGGCCGCCGAGTGCTGCTGGGCGCGATCCTGACGATTCCGGCGCTGTATGCCGTGATGGGCAGCGACCTGCTCGATCTGCCCGCGCCCAGTTGGCTGCAGAGCGCCTGGGTCCAACTGGCACTGATCGCGCCGGTCTTCGTCTACACGGGCTGGCCGATCCACCGCACCGGCTGGCTGGCGCTGTCCAAGCGCAGCGCGGACATGAACTCGCTGATAACGATCGGCACAACTGCGGCCTTCGCTTACAGCCTCGTCGTCACGATCGCACCCGGCCTATTTCCAGCAGGCCTGCGCGAGGTCTACTACGAAGCAGTAGGAGTGATCATCACGCTGATACTGCTCGGCCGCCTCCTCGAAGCACGTGCCAAGGCCGGCACCAACGACGCCATCCGCAATCTCATCGGCATGCAAGCCCGCACCGCTCGGGTCTTCCGCAACGGCATCGCGGTCGAAGTGCCAGTCGAAGAGGTGGTTCCCGGTGATGTGGTACTTGTCCGGCCCGGGGAGAAGGTTCCGGTGGACGGCGAGATCGTCGATGGTGCGTCCACCATCGACGAGTCGATGGTGACTGGCGAGTCCATCCCCGTCGAGAAGACCACCGGCGACCAGGTCATCGGCGCCACAATCAACCAGACCGGAGCGTTCCGGATGCGCGCCACCAAGGTGGGCCGGGACACCGTGCTGTCCCAGATCATCCGACTTGTTGAGCAGGCCCAGGCTTCCAAGGCACCGATCCAGCGGCTGGTGGACCTGGTGGCGAGCTACTTCGTCCCTGTGGTCATCTTCATCGCGGTCAGCACGTTCGCGGTCTGGTTTGCCCTCGGACCCACCCCCGCGCTGACTTATGCGTTGGGCACCGCTGTCACCGTCCTGATCATCGCCTGCCCGTGCGCGCTTGGGCTCGCCACCCCGCTGTCCATCACCGTGGGAACCGGGAAGGGGGCTACTTACGGCATCCTCATCCGCTCGGCTGCGGCACTCGAGACTGCCCACAAGCTCACCACGATCGTGCTCGACAAGACAGGAACGATCACGAGGGGTGAACCAGCGCTTACCGACGTAGTCCCGGCCGAAGGTACCGACGAGGCCACACTCCTGCGGCTCGTCGCGTCAGCGGAGCGCGCCAGCGAACATCCCCTCGGTGAAGCGATCGTGCGCGGCGCTGTCGAGCGAGGCCTCAGCCTGATCGAACCTCAGGAGTTCCAGTCGGTCACCGGCAAAGGCGTCCGCGTCACGATCGACGGGCATCGGGTTCTGGTCGGCAACCGACGGCTGCTTGTGGACGCCGGCACAGACCCAACCCCGCTCGACGCCGCCGCGGCCCGGCTCTCCGAAGAGGGCAGGACACCCATGCTCGCCGCCATTGACGGCAGCGCAGCGGGCGTCATGGCGGTTGCCGACACCGTCAAGGAGGACTCCGCTACGGCGATCGCTGCCCTGCAGAAGATGGGGCTTGACGTGGTGATGATTACTGGTGACAACCGCCGTACCGCGGCGGCGATCGCGCGCCAGGTCGGTATCGCCCATGTGCTCGCCGAGGTCCTACCCGAGGACAAGGCTCTCCAGGTCCGCCGGCTTCAGGATGAGGGAAGGCTCGTCGCCATGGTCGGCGATGGCATCAACGACGCCCCGGCACTCGCGCAGGCCGACGTCGGCATCGCCATCGGCACGGGCACCGATGTCGCAATCGAATCGAGTGACATCACCCTCATAGGTGGCCAACTTGAAGGAGTGTCGACCGCGATAGCGCTCAGCCGAGCCACGATGCGCAATATTCGCCAGAACCTTGTGTTCGCATTCGGATACAACACCCTCGGCATCCCCATCGCCGCCGGTGTGCTTTACCCCTTCTTCGGCGTGCTGCTCTCTCCGATCATCGCCGCAGCGGCCATGGCGATGTCGTCGCTCTCCGTCGTCACCAACGCCAACCGCCTCCGTCGTTGGAACCCGCCCCGCTTGGCCGCCACACCACCCCGAGCCCTTGAGCCCCTCGTCGAAGTCCGTGCAGATCATGAGTCGGCCGTGCGTGAGCTACCACCCGCTACGGACCCGATCTGCGGAATGTCCGTCGAGCGGGAGCATGCCGCCGCGCAGGCAAGCCACCTGGGCCGCACTTACTACTTCTGCTCAACCGCCTGCCGCGATGAGTTCGTCGCCGACCCAGCGCACGTGCAGTCACGCTCCCAGCACGCTGAACAAGGGCGCGGACACCACTAGCTGCCGCCCACTCCTCGCTGGGCGATGCACAGCGAGGCGCATCGGGGCGATCGCGATAAGCCCGGATATGCTTTGCGGCGATGGGAGACCTGGTGCGTGCTGTGCTGCGGCTTCTCGCCGTGGGCGCGCTCGTCGGCGTGGTCGTGTTCATGCACCACGCCATGACGGTGTCACCCGCCGAACCGAGTGCCATCGCCGCTGCCCACGATCACCGCGAAGGTAGCCCGGCGCACCTGGAAGGTGCCCCGGCCAATCCGGCCGATGAGTCCGTCGCCACCGAAAACGGTGCCGATTCCCATGCGAAGGACCTGCTGCATCTGTGCTTGGCCATCCTGGCCTCCGCGGCGATCATGCTGCTTGGTTGGCTGCTCGGCAGCCGGGTTCCGCTCGCCTGGTTCACGCCTGCCAAGCTGCAAGAACGCTGGGTATGTATCCTCCGACCACCCCGAAGACCGTCAGGAACCGCACTCTTGTTGTCCCTCTGCATGATGCGTACGTAGCGGAAGGCTCGCTGCGCCTTCCTACCCACCTTTACGCAAGCTGAGGACACAATCATGAACAGAAAAGGCCTTGCCGCGATCGTATTCGCCGCCGTGGCCTCATCGGCGCTCGTCGGCTGCTCCGATGACGAGGACTTCAACGACACCGACGTCATGTTCGCCCAGGGGATGATCCCGCACCACGCTCAGGCTCTGGAAATGGCCCAGCTGGCCGAGGGACGTGATGCCGGCCCAGAGGTCGCCGACCTGGCGGCACTGATCGAAGCAGCTCAAGACCCCGAGATCCAACTGATGACCGGCTGGCTCGAGGACTGGGACCAGGCCGTTCCTGACCTGGCCATAGACCACAGCGCGATGGACCACGGCAACGGAATGATGACCGCCGATCAGATGGCGGCTCTTGACGACGCTACGGGCGACGAGTTCGACGAGATGTTCCTGGAATTGATGATCGAGCATCACGAGGGCGCGATCGCGATGTCCGAGACCGAACTGGCCGAAGGGGCCAATGAAAAGGCTAAGGAGCTCGCGCAGGATGTTATCGACGCGCAGCAGGCCGAGATCGACCAGATGCGGGAGTTCCTCGAGCAGGGCTAGCCCAGCTGGAACCGGCGGGTCTGCTTGGGCCTGCCGGTCACGGCGCTAAGATCGCGAAGGTGACCGGTTCCCCGGTGATCGACATCCGTTCGCTGACCAAGCGGTTCGGATCACTCACAGCTGTCGATTCGCTGGACCTCCAGGTGGCGCCCGGCGAGATTTACGGACTGCTCGGGCCGAACGGTGCAGGCAAGACGACGACGCTCCGCACGCTCTTGGGGTTCCTGAATCCCACCGAGGGCAGTGCCCGGCTGCTGGGCTCCAACCCGCGCGAACCCGTCGTCCGACGGCGGGTGGGGTACGTCGGCGGCGACGTCGTCCTGGACCGCGGACTGAAGGCCCGCGACCTGCTCACGTGGTACGCCGACCTGCGTGGAGGCGTCGCCCCGGAGAAGATCGACGCCCTATGCGAGGGCCTCGACCTCGACCCGACTCGAAAGATAGGGGAGCTGTCGACCGGTAACCGGCAGAAGGTGGCCATCGTCCAGGCCCTCATGCACGAGCCGGAGGTGCTGGTGCTCGACGAGCCCACCTCCGGCTTGGACCCGTTGTTGCAGCGCAGCGTCCTCGAATTGATCCGCGTCCGCCGCGACGCCGGGACCGCCGTCCTCTACTCATCGCATTTCCTGCCCGAGGTGGAGAACCTCGCCGACCGCGTCGGAATCCTGCGGCGCGGTGTCATGGTTCGCGAAGACACCATGACGAACCTGCGCAACATCGCCCGCCAGCGCCTCGAGTTGCGCTTTGCGCAGGATGTTCCCGCCGACCTGCTGGCGGGGATCGACGGCGTGAGCGACATCGAGATCGTCGATCGAACGGCGTACGTGATCGTCGACGGCAGCGTGGCCGAGCTGGTCAAACGAGTTGCCGGGTTCGAAGTCGACCGGATCATCAGCCACGACGAGGACTTGGAGGACGTGTTCTTCCGCTACTACCAGGACGGTGAGGACACCCGATGAAGATCGGCATCGTGCTGCGCCAGATGCTGCGGGAACGCCGTCGCGGGGTGTTGTGGTGGTCGGTAGCGATCGCGGCGCTCACGATGATTACGGCGGCCAGCTATCCGGCGGTCAAGGATGCTGGGTCGGTCTTCGATCAGCTCATGGAAGAGATGCCCGAGGGCATGCTCGAACTGTTCGGGGCGGAAGGTGGCATTACCAGTCCCGCGGGTTACCTCAACAGCCAGCTCTACTCGAACATCCTGCCGATCTTGCTGCTCGTGTACGGAATCGGGATGGCGGCCTGGACTGTCTCTGGCACGGAACGAGAGGGCACCCTGGAGCCACTGCTCGCCAACCCCGTGAGCCGTTCCCGGGTGGCCCTTGAGCGATTCGCCGGAACAGCGTTGCTCCTGACCGTGCCAGTGGCGGTTGCGACAATCCTGCTGATTGCAACCCGGTCGGCGTTCGAGCTCGACGCCCTCGGCGTCGGCGAACTGATCTCGGTCGGGGTCGGGACGTACCTGCTGGTGCTGCTGTTCGTCGCACTCACCTACGCCGTGGGCGCCGCGACGGGCAGCAGGTCCGCGGCCTTCGCCGCTGGCGCCGGTGCGGCGGCCGCCACCTACGTTATCTTCGGTCTGGCCAGCTTCGTGGACTTCTTCCGTAACGTGCGCTGGGTCTCACCGTGGCACTGGTTCCTCGACAACTCCCCGTTGACCGAAGGCTGGACCTGGCCGGTGATCGGATGGCCGCTGGTCGTCATCGTGCTCGCCGTTCCGATCGGTACGGCCTTGTTCACCCGCCGCGATCTACGCTAACCGGCCACGACTTCTCGTCGAACCGGTTCAGGGGATGTCGGCATGGTTGCCGCCAGACACGATGACGACCGTCGTGTCGTCGCTGCCCGGCCGAAATGCCCCGGACAGCAAGGCGGCCAGAGCCGTCGCGCCGCCCGGCTCGGCCAGGACCCGGCACTTGTCCCAGAGGAACCGGCGGGCCGCGACGATAGCCTCATCCGGCACGAGGACGGGGGCTTCACCGCGCTGCGACGCGACCTGGTACGCGATGTCGCCCGCGACGGCCGCACCCATGCTGTCTGCCGCGACCCCACTCACATCTACGTGAACCGGGCCGCCCGCCTTGGTCGCAGCGTGCAGCGTCGGGCACAGTTCCGGCTCGACGGGCACGACCTCGGCCGCTTCGCCGACACCCGTAGCGACGCCCGCGTACAGTCCCCCGCCGCCGCACGACACCAGCACCGTCGTCGCGTCTGGGACCTGCTCGGCGATCTCGACGCCCACCGTCCCCTGGCCCGCGACGACGGTTGGCATGTCGTACGCATGGATCTGCAGCACCTGCCGGTCGGTTGCCCACTTCTGGCTCGCCGCGAGCGCGTCCGGGTAATAGCCGTCCACCACGACAACGTCTGCGCCGTACGACATTATCCGGTCCATCTTCGACCGCGGAGATGTAGCTGGAATGAAGATCGTGGCCGGCACCTGCACGCGCCCGGCAGCCCACGCAACGGCGGCACCATGGTTCCCTCCGGACGCGGCTACGACACCTTCCGGTGGGACGTCCGCGGACAGCAGCGTGTTCAGCGCACCGCGCGCCTTGAAGACCCCGACATGTTGGAGCAGCTCCAACTTGAGCACAACGCGCCCGGTGACCCCCAGCTCCCTGCCGGACAAATCCAGCACGGGGGTACGCCGTACCTGGCCGCGGAGCCGCTCGGCCGCGGCCAGGACGTCTTGATGAGTGGGTACTGTCACCCGCCCAATCGTGCCCGACGACCGTCTCACGCGGTCAGCCGGAACGGCGGGTACTGGTCGGTCACCAGGACGAAGGCGTAACCGGCGACCCGGACCTGCCAGCGGATGACGCCCTCGAGGTACTCGAACATGCCCCGTGGGTAGCGGCCAGTGAACACGATGGCGAACCAGGCGATGACGACGACTACGATCGCACCGATGTACAGGAAGGCGAGTACCACGTAATGCGGGATGGCCAGGAACCACTTCACCAGCGGAAGCCACCTGTTCAGGTCTCTGGGTACGTCCGGATAGGCGTAGTCCAGACGAACTGACTGATGATCGTCCGTCGATGGGTATCTGTCGTCCATCAACGCCAGGTAGACGCCGACTCGGGTCGAAAACCGGAGCAGTTCACGGTTCCAGTCGAACCACCAGCGGGGGTACTTCTCCCGAAACAGGATCATCAGCAGTGGTCCGAAGAACAGCAGCCCGCCGGCACCCACCGCGACGACTTCACCGGTCTCGTAGGTCCACTGCCAGGTTCCCCCGTTCACGCTTCCGAGAACTATCAGAATTGGGATGGCCACGAAGATCCGAAAGAACGTCGTGGCTCGATTGAGGTCGCGATCGGGGTAATCAACGCTGAGTTGCACAGGATAGGTCGGTACGTCCATGGCTTGCCCCTCTGTCGGAGGTGATCACTGGCAAGTACACACCTACGTCCCCTATTTGGTGAAGAGGCGCCTCAGCCTAGCGACCAAGTCCAAGGTCCACTACCCCGATGACTTAGGACGCCTTTGCCTCCGCCGCGATCTGCTCATGTACCTGGTCCATGTCGACCTCCCGGATCTGCTTGATCAGATCCTCGAGGGCCGCCTCAGGCAGTGCGCCGGGCTGGGCGTACAACACGACACGGTCGCGGATGGCCATGAGGGTGGGGATCGACGTGATCTGGAACGCCCCAGCAAGCTCACGCTGCGCCTCGGTGTCTACCTTGCCGAAGACAATGTCGTCGTGCTTCTCGGATGCCCGCTCGAAGATAGGCGCGAACATGCGGCAGGGGCCGCACCAGGCCGCCCAGAAGTCCACGAGCACGATGCCGTCCGCAGTGCTGACCTCGTTGAAGTTGTCCTTGGTAAGTTCGACGGTCGCCATTGGTTTCCTCTCGAGTAGATACTCCTAGGGGTATGCAACCGTCGATTGCGACGATCCATTCCCGTACCCACCGCCGCTGGATTCAGGGCAGTCGGACGTAGCCGTTTCGAGCCTTCCACATGAAGTACTTCTCGAATAGCACCTTGGCGCCGTGCGATTGCGGGCCTGGAATGAGCACTGCTCTCTTGCGCGGAGGCAGCATCTTGTCCGCCAGGATCATCACGCCATTGTTTCCGGCGTCCATGACACACACGGCCGGGATGTCGCCAAAGCTCTTGGTTCTCGTCGGCTCTCCCCCGAGGACCTGACTCGCGATGTTGGTCGCCGCCACGTGGGCCTGTACCTCGGTCGGGAACCCCGTCTTGGGCACACCGACCGGGACGGCGGTCGTCCACGGCACGCTGACGGCTGCTGCCACGCCAACCGTGTAGATGTCCGCATATGCGGTTGACTGGTAGGTATCGTGCACCGGTACGAAGCCCTTCTCGTCGGCCAGTCCGGCAACCGTCCGTACCACCTGCTGACCCTCGAACGGAGGGATGATCATCGCATACGCGAAGTGGATCGGGTCTCCTTCGGTGAGCAGGAGCTTTCCTGGCGCGACCTCTTCCATGGCCACGCCCGTGATCGCGGTAATCCGCTCCTTCTTCAGGAACATCCCCAACAGCTTCTCGCCACCAGGCAGGCCGCCGATGCCGAAATGACCGAGGAACGGCTCTGCCGTCACGTAGGTCAGATCCACCTGGCCCTTCAGTCCGGCCTTGCGCAGCTGATACGACATGTTGAACAGAAACTCATACGCGGCTCCGAAGCAGCCGGCACCCTGACTGGCACCCACCACGACCGGGCCCGGGTCGGTGAGGAATCGCCGCCAGCCCTCGCCCGCATGGATCGCATCCTCGAGTGTGGTGATCGTGTAGGCGCCGTCCGCGTCGGCGAGCCCGGGCACCGCGTCCATGTTGTTCTGGTACCCAGTCGCGATCACCAGGTAGTCGTAGTCGTAGGCGCCAGCCGTCGTGTCCACCCGCTTGGCGACCGGGTCGATGTGCGTCGCAGTGCCGTGCACGAAATCGACGCCATGGCGCTCCATAGTCGGCGCGAGCGGGAACGTGATGTCCTGAGGGCGCCGCTTGCCGAACGGCAGCCAGATCAGTGACGGGTTGAACAGGAACCGATCGGACGCGGACACCACGCGGACGTCCACGTCGCCCTGCAACTCGTGCTTGACGCTCAGTGCGGCGGTCAGTCCGCCGAAGTTGCCACCGAGAACCAGAACCTTCTTACGCATTGCAGCCACCTCCAGGAGTCTTCGCTCCCAGCGTCCGCGATACCCCTGGGGGAATACGACGGTCCAACGTCCCGAGTCTTACCGACCATCGGCTCCCCTGGCGGCGGGGCGGTGCGATGGTAGGCGCGGTGCGGTGTAGGTAGCTCAGACGGGCATTGCGATGGTCACAATGTTCGACCGCCATGTTGTGCCGTCAAAGTCCTCACACGTGATTACGACAAGCCGTCCCCGGCTACCCTGATCGAAGATTTCTTCCGCATTGCGAGCAAGGTCTTCTTTGGACAGGACCTCGACCGACTCGATCTCGTAGGTCAATGCGTCATCAGAGCCGGCCACCTCGATGGTGTCTCCCGCCCGCAAGTCGCCCACATCATCGAAGACTCCGCCACCAGCGCGGGCTGAGTGGCCTACCAAGACCGCCGATCCCCTCGCAGCGCCAGGGGTGGCGCCCTCACTCCACCATCCCACCACCGTGAGCTCACGCGGCGGGACGAGAACCCGGTCGTCATTGACATGGATCGACACCACCGGAGCGTCTACGCCGATCCGCGGGATCCGGACGGTGTACGGCCCTTCAAGCGGCTTCGCCTCCTGCGTCGGCTCGGCGGTGGGCTCGTCAGCCGGCTCGGTTGGCGTCGGCATCGGGGTGTGTGCGGACTCACCGCGCAGCTTCGAGACGTCTCCGAGCGACTCATTGGCGGCGCTGCCACACGCGAGCAGCGACACTACGAGCAGCGAGCCGGCAAGTACGAGGGCTACGCCGCGCGCGGCCCGGCGACCGAGGTGGCGCTTGACCTTAGGAAGAAACATGACCACGGTACGTAGCTCCGATTCCGTCAACATGTGGACCTTAACCGACGGAATGCCCGGCCGCCGCTATGCCAAGTGGGTGGACGCCGCCCCTGTTGCACGCAATCGTGAGAGTGAACAAAGTGTCGACCGGCTCCGTGCTACCGACGTGCGGTTGTCGGGCAAGGAGGTTTGATCATGCGGCGTCTCATCACCGGGCTGGCCATCGCAGGCGTTCTCGTCGGAACCGCGATGGCGGGTGCCGCGCAAGGGCAGCCCTTCCCCGAGGTCATCGTGCTTGAAGGAGCAAGCTCAGCGGAAGGAATCGCCGTCGGTGCCGGGTCGACCTTCTACGCCGGAGATCTGTTCCAGGGTGATATCTACCGCGGCGATCTTCGCTCGGGGTCGACTTCGATGTTCGTCGACGCGCCCACAGGCCGCGCGGCGGTGGGCTTGAAGGCCGATACGCGTCACGGCCTGCTCGTCGTCGCCGGCGGCCCGACCGGCATGGGGTACTTCTACGACAGCACGAGTGGAGCCGACGTTGCGGCTGTGCCACTGATTGATCCAGCGCAGGGAACGTTCATCAACGACGTGACCGTGACGAGAGACGCTGCGTGGTTCACCGACTCTGCGCACCCGCACCTTTACCGCGTCCCGATCGCCCCCGACGGATCGGTGGGCGCACCGACCACCCTCGTTTTGTCCGGACCCGCAGCGAACCAGTCCGGTGATTTCAACCTCAACGGCATCACTGCGACCCCGGACGGTAAGACCTTGATCGTCGCCCATAGTGGCGACTCGACCGTTTACACGGTCGACCCGGTGACCGGCGCAAGTGCATCCATCGCTAATGCCGACCTTCCGGCTGTCGATGGCATCTTGCTCGAAGCCGGCCGGCTCTGGGCTGTGCAGAACTTCCTCAACCAGGTGACCGAATTGCGGCTCAGCCCGGACCTGTCGTCGGCGACCATCGAGAGTGTGATCACACATCCCGCCTTCCAGGTGCCAACGACGGTCGCCCGCCACGGCGACAAGTTGGCCCTTGTCAACGCCAAGTTCGACACCGGCATCCCACCGACCGCGGACCAGTATGAGGTCGTTGTCGTCGATCGGTGACGTCAGGGAGGACGTACGACCGGTCCCTCGCAGGACTCTGGACCCCGCTAAGCGCCGCCGGAACAGCGCAGCCGATGGAAGACGGCATGAGACTCCATCTTGGGCGGATAGTCCCGATGGTCAGAGCCGTACGACTCTGCTGTTGATCTAGGTGAACGAGGCACGCTCACGGTAGATCCACCGTGTGCTGACCTCGTCTCAACCTAAGGAGGCCGACATGGCCACCATCGACAGCCACGACACCGAACTGCGACGCCAGGCCGTCGAGCGGATCAAGAAACGCTCTGAGTTCTGGTCGCACGTGGCCGCCTACGTGCTGTTCAACGCACTCATCGTGGTCGTTTGGTACGCCGTCGGCGGCGGGTTCTTCTGGCCGATCTTCCCGATTGCTGGGTGGGGAATCGGGCTGTTCTTCCACGCCATGGATGTATTTCGGCGCCCCATCACCGAGGAACGCATCCGGCGTGAGATGGAACGCCTGCCCTAGGTCTCGAGCCGTACGTGGACCATAGTGCTTCGCGCGGCTGACCGCGCGAACGCCTCAGCGTCGCCTGGTCGGATGCCGAGCCGCTTGGCGATACGAGGGAACCGGTCGGCCCACTGGCGTAGCCCTTCCTCCACGAGGTCAGGCTGGCGGTCGTGGGTGTAGGTCACGCCGCGACCGCGGTGCATCCGGCCCCGTAAAACAACCTGCACACGTGCTTCCCGTGCCAGGTTGTGCCACCAGGTCTTCTCCTCGCTACGGCCCACGTAGATCCATAACACGTCGCCGCGTTGGACGTACTGCACGGGAAATGTGTACGGCCGGCCGGAACGACTTCCGTAAACGGTAAGGAGCATGACGCTCCCGTCGACCAGCCGAGAAAGGGGGGACCGCAGCACGCGGCTCATGACCCGGTTCAGCAGAGGCTGCTTGCCCCCGGGTTTGGCTGTCTGGCCGATGCTCATTGCCGGACCTCCGGTCTATCCAACCGCCCTACGGTGACATGTGCGGTTGCAAGGTCCTGCAGGCCTAACACGCCGCACAACCTGGGCGCTACGACCACGGTCTCGCTGTCGAATGGTGTTGGACCAGGGCCCAATGGCCTCACCTGCCCACCCTTTACCACAGTCGGTGACCAGTGCTCGCCCGGGAGACTCGAGCCACGCGACGCGCCTCCCGCAACGGCGCCGGAGTGCGGTGCTGCGCGACGGTGAGAACCACTTGGACGGCAGTCTCAGGAGCAGTCCGCCAGCCGGCATGGACTGCCACGGGACGGCGCCCGGCACGCGTGCGCAACCAGTAGCCGACGACCTCACCGTCAAGCACCAAAGGGCTGGTCGCGGCCCGCACGTCAGACGGCCAGTCGCCGGTGGCGAGCAGCGTCCGGTGAGTTACCCCGACGGTGGGCAGATCCAGCACCGCACCCAGATGAAAGGCCAGCCCAGCCCGGCGTGGATGGTCGTACCCGGTGGCGTCGACCAAGACAACGTCAGGCGTCTCGGGCAGGGCGCGTACCGCGGATTCGAGCGGTGCACCGATGCGCAACGCCAACAAACCTGGCACGTATGGGCCGCTGGCAGTGCCGGTAACAGCAGCACGGCCGACGCATCGCCGGCCCCGATATGCAGCGGCGGCCGCCCATACCGGGTCGCCTGCAGCGCCTGCGCCCGACTCCCCTCTCGGCAGGCAGGCGAAGCAGCCCGCGACCACCATGCTGGGTGACGGGCGCCACAGCGGCGGTCGCGGACCGGCGGCCAACGCTTCCTGCGCCGCCATGAGTTCATCCGAGGTGACCGGCCAGGTGCTCACTTCGACACGCCGACTCATTGTGCAGCAGGTTCAGCCAGGACTCCGGCGAGGACAGTGGCGTGCGCGTGGGCGACGTCCCGGGTTGCGGTCAGCAGCGTGACTGGACCGGCGTCGTCGAGCTCACGTAGCTGCGCCAGCGCGGCTGTCCGGGTGGGGTCGGCTAGCTCTGCTCGATACCGGTCAGCGAATTCGCCGAATCGCGCCGGGTCGTGGTTGTACCAGCGGCGAAGCTCGTCCGACGGCGCGACGTCACGCAGCCAGACGTCGACGGCGGCGTCATCCTTGCGCAATCCGCGTGGCCACAGCCGGTCGACCAGCACGCGGTGGCCGTCCCCCGGTTCGCGGTCGTCGTACACCCGCTTCACATTCACCACGATCCAAGCTATGCACGGTGACCGTGATGATCGCCAGGCCTTGTGTGCCACGGCGCGACACCACTTGCTCTCAGGGCTCCACGACGGTTCCCGCCTGGACCACCGTGCGGGACTCGGCCCACAACAACGACGGGTCGTCGAGCACATTCCCCGGCAGAATCACCAGGTCCGCAACGGCGCCCTTTTCGACCATCCCGAGGTCCGGCCGCCCGATAAGAGTCGCGTTGACCCGTGTCGCCGATTGCAGAGTCCGCACGACCCCGTCAACCTCGGCTTGCACTCGCAGTCCGGCCAACTGCTCGTCCTCGAGGTCGCCCATCAGGTCGGTCCCGAATCCAATCGTCACGCCGGCCGCTCGGGCTAGCTCCACAGCCCGCCGGCCGGAATCGAGGACCTCGGCGTTCTTGGACCGGGCAAGGGAATCCATGCCGACCTCGGCTCCGCGGCGATGCATCGCCTCATAGGTCACCAGTGTGGGCACGAGGATCGCGCCCTGCCCGGCCATCACCTGCGCCGCAGCCTCGTCCATCAGGTTGCCATGCTCGATGGTGCGAACCCCGCTCTCCACCGCGTGACGGATCGCCTCGGACGAGTACGCGTGCGCTGCTACGTAGCTACCGCGGCGGCGGGCCTCGTCGGTCGCGGCGCGAATCTCATCGGCGGAGTACTGCGGTTGCCTGATCGGATCGGTCAATGACACGACCCCACCCGAAGCCATGATCTTGATGGCGTGGGCTCCGCGACGGAACCGGTCACGCACTGCTACCCGCACTGCGTCGACCCCGTCCACAACCTCGACAGTCATGCCACCGCGCACGCACCCGGACTCTTCGGCCGACCGCATATCTCCGTGCCCGCCGGTCTGGCTCAACGCCGGACCGGTGTAGAGATAGCGCGGAGAGCTGGTCAACCCGTCGTTGATGGCAGCTGCCAGGCCTGGATCACCGCCGGCGACGTCTCGGACGGTCGTGAATCCGCGCCGCAATGCCCTCGCCAGTCGCCGTGTCGCGGCTAGCGCGATGTAGCTCAGTGGCCGTGACTCGAACCCCCGGACATTTAAGCCGATGCCATAGGCGTGGAAGTGTGCATCGATCAGCCCAGGAATGACAGTTCCTCCCCGTCCGTCCAGCACCGGACGATCGGGCGCAGGTCCGCCGGCCGCTAGGTCGTTGCCCACCGCCTCGATGATGCCGTCGAGAATGTGGACGGGTCCCTCTCGCAGCTCACCCGTAACACTGTCGAATACCCGGACATTCGTGATGTTGAGGCTGCTCACTGGGCACTCTCCACTTTCGCCGTCGTTGCGGGCGCCACGACGAGACGAACTCTGGCGCGGACCCTGCTGGCACACCGCAGCAAAGGTTACGGTGCCCATTGGCGAGGCCCCGGATTAGGAGTAGACAGGGACGACAGGTCGATCGGTTCCCGTCGGTAGCGGCGCAATGTGACGTCGTGCCGGCTTCTGCTGAGGAGGATCTCCATGGGAGTTCAGCACATCCGGCACCTCATCGGTGCGGTCATGGCCGGGACGCTCATGCTCGTCGCTGCAGCGCTTCCCGCCGAAGCAGTGCCGCCTACACATGACCGGGACACATTCTCGGGGGCTGTCACCGACTCCGGCGAGGCATGCGGCGACCCGATCTCCTGGGAGTTCACCGGTGAAGTGCTGGTGACCCGCTTCTTCGACGAGACCGGCCGCCTAGTCCGCCTGCACGCCCTCGTCCAGGAGTCCGGAACGGTGACGAACCTCGCCACCGGTGAAGTAGTTGAACTACCACAGACAGCGTTCCTCGAACGAGTGCTCTTCCTCGACGACGGCTCGATCGTCATAGAGGACAACGGGCTGTCGGTGCGAGTCACCGGACCAGATGGGTTCCTGCTCGACGTGGGCAGATTCGTCGTGAGCCTGAACCCGCGCGAACTGCTGCAGTCGAGCGGCCAGCACCCAATCCGGGAGATCAACCCATTCTCGGTTTCCGACCCTGCGCTGCTAGGCGCCTTCTGCCACCTTTTCGACTAGCTCTTGTGTCCAGCGCCCGACTGTAATCCGAGCCAATGGTCCTGGGCGGACACATCAAAGGTCCCTGGGCCGGAGCGGCCACTGGCGCAATGATCGGCAACAGCTTAGGGTGCAGTGACTACTCCACGACTCCGGGCCGCATGGCCGTCAAGGGAGGTAGGACACGATGGAGCTCACATATAGGGAGTGGTGGGCGTTAATCCATGGCGTCGTGCTGGGCGGGTTGTTCCTCCTGGCGTTCGCCGGCGGCTTGGCCGAGCTTTACGCCCTGCGCGCCACCGTTGAAACGCCGTCGGGGCTGCGAACTTCGGCGCGACGGATCGGTGTTGGGATCACGTCTATGGCCGTGATCTCTTGGCTCACTGTGATCACCGGAACTTGGATCGTTTACCCCTGGTACCGGGACCCTTCCTCCGACAGTCCACGCTCGACGCTGCTGGCCGACTCGGCCACCGAGGGTTGGCACACCTTCGGCATGGAGTGGAAGGAACACATCGCCTGGATCAGCCCGATTCTCGCCACGGTGGCCGCGTTCCTGGTGTTGTACTACGGTCCGGCGCTGGCTGGCAACCGCCGGCTTCGCCGAACCACCATGGTCGTCTTCGTAGGCGCGTTCCTCGCCGCCGGTGTAGCCGGCCTGTTCGGTGCGCTTATCACCAAGGCCGCGCCCGTCGCCTAACGCATTTCCGAACGTTCAGGAGGGTTGTCATGAGTACACCCGAGACCGCACCCCAGCGACCTGCCGAAGCGGTCGCCCCACTCCACACGCGGGAACGGTCGGAAGGCCCGGCCGCTGCTGCCCTGCTGGCCGCAGGCATCGGCGTGGCCGCGCTCGGAATAGTCACCACGCTGGCGGAGGCGAGCGAGAGCTTCAAGGATTGGCTCGCGTGGAGTGAGGACGTCGGGCCGTTGTCGGGCAAGACGATCATCGCTGTGGTCGTCTGGCTGGTGGCCTGGGCGGTGCTTCACCCGCTGCTGCGCCGGAGCCGACTCACGACCGGCATCCTTGCAATCACCGGAATTCTGGTGCTCATCGGCGTGATCGGTACCTTCCCGATCTTCTTCGAGGCCTTCGCGCCCGAGTAGCGCATCCGTGGGCGCAGGCTAACCGCAGGGGCCTCCCGGCGCGGCCGGCGTTTGGCAGGATCGCTGTCGTGCGATATTCACCAGCGTGGCGGCTGGCCGACGGGCAGGGAGCTCGCGTACCACCGACCCATCGCCAAAGGTTGGTGGCCGACGACGGCACCCTCATCCAGGTTGAGCACCTGCCGGCAGCGTCCGGCACCCGCGACCTGGCCATCATCGTGGCGCACGGATTCATGCTCCACTCACGGCATCCCCGGCTACGCCGGATCGCGGAGTGGATGCGCGATACGGCGGGCGTCATTCTCGTCGACCTACGTGGTCACGGCGGCTCCGGCGGTGTGTGCACCCTCGGTTGGCAGGAGGTCCGCGACATCGAGGTCGCCGTCAGCTGGGCGCGCTGGCTCGGCTACCGCAGAGTGGCGACGCTCGGATTCTCGCTCGGTGCCGCGGTCGTGCTGCGCCACGCGGCGCTCTACGGTGGGGTGGACCGGGTGGCCGCGGTCAGCGGTCCCGGGCAGTGGTACTTCCGCGGCACGTCCCGGATGCGGCTGCTGCACCAGCTCATCTTGAGCAGGACTGGGCGGCTGGTGATCCGGACGCTTCGCCGTACCCGCATCACCAACGTGCCGTGGAGTGAGCCGCTTCCTATCGATCCGGTGGCTGCCGCTGGCGAAATAGACGTGCCACTGCTCGTCGTCCACGGTGATCGCGACGACCTCTTTCCTACCGATCACGCGACGCGGGTCAGTGCGGCTGGGCGCAACAGCACGCTGTGGGTGGTCCCTGGCTTCGGTCACGCCGAAGTGGCCGTGAACGCTGCCCTCGCCCGGCAGGTCGCGCATTGGCTATCCGATGGCCATCTCTGAGTGGTGGCGTCACATCTGGGTTGTCTGGACAGTTGTCCCCGCAGAGGTCCCGGGGTTCCTGCATCTGTCTGGTGACGGTTCGCCAAGTGATCGATAACGTGCTGGTGTGTCCGGCTCGCCCAGTGCCGGGTGTTGCCGGCGCCATTTGGAGCCTTCCCGGCCTGGTCGAGCCGGTTGATGGGAGAAGGACATGCGGGCGACGATTTCGGCATCGACAGCGCTTAGCGTGTGCGCGGTAACGGCACTGGCCGCTGCGACCGCGCCAGTCGCCGGGGCCGAGGCTCCAGAGGCACCGACGATCCTCGTCGAGGACGCAGTCACTCAGCCGTTGTTCGGCTACACCGACGCCATCCGTGAGCGCGTGTGGGTCGATACCGACGTCGACAGCGATGGCGACGGGGTCAGCGACGTCATCCGTGTCGATCTCATCCGGCCGGCGGCCACCGAGCAGGGTCTGGATGTGCCGGTCATCATCGATGACAGCCCGTACTACACGACGCTCGGGCGGGGTAACGAGTCCGAGCTCAAGTCCGACGTCGATGGCGATGGTCTTCTCGACCGCTGGCCGTTGTTCTACGACAACTATTTCGTGCCCCGCGGCTATGCGGTCGCTCTCGTCGACATGACCGGTACGGCTGGCTCCACTGGCTGCCCGACGATCCAGGGAGCGAATGAGAACATCTCCGGCCCGGCCGTGATCGACTGGCTTAACGGTCGCCGTTCGGCGCACGACGCCGACGGCGACCCGGTAGTGGTGGACTGGCACAACGGCAAGTCCGCGATGATCGGAAAGTCGTACGACGGAGCGCTGGCCATGGCCGGTGCAGTGTCCGGCGTGGACGGGCTGGCCACGGTTGTCCCGATCTCGGGTCCGTACAACTACTACGACTACACGCGCAGCAATGGCATCGTGATGCGCGGCAACAACTACCTGGTGTCGCTGGCGCGAACCATCACCAATGACGACCCGGCGCGCCAGTCCCGGTGCGCCCCGGTCTGGGACGAGATCGCAGCCGGCGACGGCGACGAGCACGGCGACTACACGCCGTTCTGGTTCGAGCGCAACTATTTGGACGACGCCGCAGCCATCCAGGCCAGCGTCTTCCTGGTGCATGGCATCCAAGACGAGAACGTGCGACCCGACCACTTCAGCAAGTTCTGGCGGCAGCTCGGGGCGTACGACATCCCGAGGAAGCTGTGGATCGGCCGGATCGGTCACATCGAACCGTTCGACTTCCGGCGTGCCGAGTGGGTCGACACCCTTCACCGGTGGTTCGACTACTGGCTTTACGGAATCGACAACGGGATCATGGACGAGCCGACGGTCGACATGGAAACCTCGATCGGCGCCTGGGAACAGCACGCCGACTGGCCGATCCCGACTACCGGGAACGTCAATGTCTGGCTGCGCGGCAACGCCGATGGCGCTGGGTCATTCGCGCTCAGCCCGTCGTTGGGCGCACCGCAGACCCAGTCGTTCGTCGACGAACCGAACCAGTTCGAGTCCGCGATGATCGGCAACCCAACCCAGCCCAATGAGAACCGCCTGGTCTTCCTGTCCCCACCGCTCGAGGACGACCTGCGGATCTCTGGCACACCCCTGATCAACCTGACCGCCTCATCGAGCCTTGACGAGGCCTACTTCGGGGCGATCCTCGTCGAGTACGGCCCGAGCACCCAGAACGACCGGACAGGCGACGGCATCCGGCAGACAACGCTGCCCGAGGAGTGCTACGGCGAGTCAAGCCAGTACGACGACGGCTGCTACCGGCCCATCGCCTACCGGCCCATCGACGTCACCCAGTGGCGGGTCACCAAGGGAATCCTCGACGGGCAGAACCGAAACTCGATCACGACCGCCGAGCCGATGACACCCGGCGAAATGTACGAGATCAGCTTCCCGATGCTGCCCAACGACCACGTCTTCGCGGAAGGCAACCAGATCGGCATCGTCATTGTCGGCAGCTACCGCGGCTACTCGGCCCAGCGGATCTTCTCCCGCCCAACGATCACCGTCGACACCAAAGTCAGCCACATCAGCCTTCCCGTACTCGGCGGCCAGCAGGCCGCTCGCGATGCCGGCATCCCACTCCGTTAACGAACATGCAGGTCCACGTCGCCGTCCGTCGGCTCTTTATGAGTCAGCCCACCCGGTCGAGGAATTCCCGCGAGCGCTGCACCACAGACGCCGTCGCATCCGCGTCATACGACGGCAGCGAGCTGTCGACGAACAGGTGCTGGTCGCCCGGATAGACGAACAGCTCAGCCAGCCCGGGACCCACCGTCTCGGCCAACTCGCGGGCCGCATCGAGGTCACCCTCCAGCGCGAAGATCGGGTCCCTATCCATGCCGTGGATCTGCACCGGGACCCCATCGGGCCACGGACCGAAGGCCCACTCGCCGGTAATTGGGATACAGGATTCGTAAAGCAGCGCGCCATGCGCGCCGGGCCGGGTCTGGGCGAGCCGCTGCGCCTCGCCAGCACCGAAGGAGATGCCCGCGTACACCAGGCCATTGGGCAGATCGGCCACGACCCGGTCGGCACGCTCACGGAGCACCTCGCCCCCGAAGCGTTGGGTAAGCGCGATGCCCTCGTCGATGGTCGCCGCCCGCTCTCCGTCGAACAGGTCCGGCGTGTGCACGGTGTGCCCGCCGGCGCGCAGCTCCTCGGCTAGAGCACGCACCCCATCGGTGAGCCCCTGCACGTGATGGAACAGGACAACTTCGGCCATCTTGAGCTCCTCTCATAGAACCTCGGCGATCGTACGCACCGGCTACGTGCCCGGCCGCGAACTCCGTCGCCTCTCTGACGGGACTCACCCGCCAGCTGAGTTGGTCGCCGTGACCTCGCCGAGCAGTTGGATCAACCGCAGCGCCAACCGCAGCGTCCGTTCGTCGGGGTCCAGCGCCGGGTTGTAGGTGGCCAGGGTCACGGCCCGGATCTGCAGTACCGCGGCGGTAGCGCGGATGATCGCTTCGGCGTCGTCGCCCGATAAACCGCCAGGCACCGGTTCATCGACGACGCCGGGCGCGGTCTCCGGTGCGAAGCAGTCGAGGTCGATGTGCAGGTAGGCACCCCTTGCCCGGGCCGCCACGCCGGCCAGCGCGGCACCAACGTTCCCTTGCGGCCGCCCGTCACGCCACTCCACCAGGTGGATCGCCGAACGCCGCAGCCTCTCACGCTCGGCCTCAGGCGATAGAGCGCGGACGCCGAACAGCGCCACCGCATCCTCGGGCAATGGCACAGCGTTCCCGATCTCGGCCCAGTAGGAGCCGTAGCAGTGCCCGGTGATCACGGCCAGGGCCATGCCAGGGAAGAACCCGCTGACCGTCGTGTCCGCCGTGTTGAAGTCCGCATGGGCATCCAGCCACACAGCGGCACACTCGCTGTGATCGAAACCGGCCAGTACACCATGGCTGGTGACACAGGAACCCGTGAGCACGACCGGCAGTCGTCCGGCCGCGTGTGCGGCACCGACTTTGGCGGCAACAGCCCTGTTCACGACAGCCGACGTACTCGCGGTATCACGAAACGGTCCGTACCTGTCAACGGTTGCCACCATCGCCGAGCCACCCGGAGCGGCGAGCAGATCGGCAGCACCAGCCTCGACGAGGCGGCCTGGCCCAGCGCACGACGGATGCCGATCATCACCGGCGTGGTACGGAACCTGAATCAGGCAGTAATCCACGGCACGCCATTCTGCACGCGTCCCCAACCACAGTCCCGCGCGGTGGCGGCGAGGCGTTCGAGGACACCGTTGAGGCGGCCGGAGATTGCTGGCCTATCGCGACGGCCACAGCTTGTTCTGTCCAGGTGCTGTCCACCCGCTGCTGACACACGGCGATCCGCAAGCGAACGGACAGTGATCGGACACCTCGAGCGTTCACGATGTCGACATGAGCAATCGCACGAGCACATTCGGTGGAAAAGCGTGATCGTCGTGACGGTTCCTGACATGACCTGCCGCCGCGACGTCCGGGCGATCAGCACCGCCCTCGCCGATGTCGAAGGTGTCGAGGCCATTCAAATCGATCTCAGCACGAAGAGCGTACGGATCGAGGGAACAGAAGTATCGCCAGGCGCGATACGCGCCGCGATTGTCACAACAGGCTATTGCGTGCGATAAGCCTCGCGTCCGCGCGGGCCCGCGGCGTCGCGACGTTCGAGGGCGCCACGTGGGCGGCCTCCGGTGGACCGACGCGCCTGGGCCTCGGCCAGCAACACCTGACACGTATCCCGATCTTCACTGAGCGCAGCCGAGCGCGCGAGTTGCTCGATCGCGCTCACCGTTATGCCCTCGTCACCAAGGGCCTCCCCGCCGGTTCGGGCCGCCTCGAGCTCTGCGGCAACATCGGATGTCAGGCCAGCATCGAGCTGAGCGGCTGCCAGTCCGATCCGTGCCCGCAGGACGCCCTTTGCGAATTCGGCGCCGATGGATAGCGACAACGCCTGTTCGTAGTGGCGTGCCGCCTCAGCGATTTCTCCTCGCAGGCGGCTTGCAGCGCCTCGGCCTAACGCCGCAAGCGCCATCAACGTGTCATTGCCGAGGTCGCGAGCGATCGTCTCGCATTCGGCGAACCACCCCTGTGCACCTTCGGCGTCACCGCGGTGGAGCCTGGCTTCGCCGAGTTCGACGAACGAGCGGGCCAAGTTGTTGGGCAGTCCGCCTGTACGGCTCAGCACGACGGCCCGATGAAGTATGTCCTCTGCCTCGTCGACGCGGCCTGCGATCCGTAATCCGAATCCGAGATGTAGCATCACCGCGGACCGGCCCCAATCGTCGTCCAGCGTGTCGAACGCGCGTGATGCCTCGTGTCCGAATGCCAGCGCGGCCTCCACCTGTCCGTGGTGCAGTCGGATCTCCATCTC
Source organism: Jiangellaceae bacterium (assembly GCA_035762665.1). Classification (GTDB taxonomy): domain Bacteria; phylum Actinomycetota; class Actinomycetes; order Jiangellales; family Jiangellaceae; genus JASLBX01. The sequence goes on from DASTNZ010000178.1 coordinate 34,349, forward strand.
CACGAAGTCGGCAAGTGCCACACCCCAGGCGTCCCCACAAGACCGCAGCGTCGACCTGCCCTGGTTCACCATCTCCAGGTACCGGAGCGTGTCCCCCGGTCCGACCCCTTCAACGGCGGCAAGAAGTTGTGAGATGGCACCCCTGGCTTCGTCGTCTGCTCGCCGGAACAGAGTGACGCTCTCCTCCGCGGCACGAGCCCCTACCGGCGTCGGATGCACGATGCACCCAACCGGGCGCACCGCCAGTGAGAGAGCCTGGAGAGCGCGCGCACGCGCCGCGTCGGAACTGTGACCAGGCACGTCCAGCGCAGCGCTGATGTAGACGCGACCATCGACCTGACGGCCGACATACCAGTACCAGCCAAGTGATCCCGCGAGGCGCAACGCGAGTTCTGCGTCTCCCTCCGCGCGCGCCCAGTCCAGCGCCTGCCGCAGATTCGCTTCCTCGGTGCGGATCCTGCCGAGCCACTCGCGCTGATTCGGTCCTCGCAACCTCGGCTCTGCGCGTTCGGCGAAGTCCGCGAGGAACAGTGCGTGCCGCCGTGCCTGGGTTGACCGTTCATCTGCCTCATCGAGACGTTCTTCCGCATATACGCGGATGGTTTCAAGCATGCGGAAGCGGCCGCCGTCGGCCACGACCAGCGACCGGTCCACGAGCCGGCTGAGCACGTTGATGACGTCCTCGCCGTCAGGCGCGGCACAGACCGCTTCGGCAGCGGCGAGCGTCCATCCTCCTCGGAACACGGCCACACGTCGGAACAGGGCCTGCTCGTCGCGATCGAGCAGGGCGTGACTCCAGTCGACGGTCGCCCGCAGCGTCTTGTGACGCGCCTCGGCGGTCCTCGGACCGGCCGTCAGGAGGCGGAAACGGTCGTCCAGCCGGGCAGCGATCTCCTCCGGTTGGAGCATCTTGATCCGCGCGGCCGCGAGCTCGATTGCCAACGGTATGCCGTCGAGGCGTTCGCAGATCCGCCGAATGTGTTCACGGCTGGATGCCGGGTCGAAATCCGGTGCGACACTGGCCGCCCGCTCGATGAACAGAGTGACCGCCTCTGCGGGCGCAAGGGGTGGGACTAGTATCTGCAGCTCACCGGTAACTCCTAGTGCTTCGCGGCTGGTGGCCAGGATGTGCACGCCGTCGCCGGTCGCGCGCAGGAGCTGCTCGACGAAGTGCGCGCATGGCTCTGCCAGATGTTCGCAGTTGTCCAACAGCAGCAGCACCTGTCGCTCCGCTAGCCATGACGCCACTAATCGCTGCGGCGAGGAGCTGTCAGGATCCGCGACGTGGAGCGTTTCCGCGACCAAACCTGGGATCCTCCTGCCGTTGGTCACGCTGGCCAGTGGCACGAACCACACACCGTCCGCATGCGCCGCCGTCGCCTCGCGCGCGGCGGCGATCGCCAACGTGGTTTTGCCCACACCACCCGGACCGATCAGTGTCACCAGCCTCGTGCGCGGAATGACGTCGTTGAGTCGCCGCAGATCGCTGTCGCGCCCGATCAGTGAGCTGAGCGGTGCGGGAAGGTTCGTCAAGGTTGGTGGTGACGCCACCGGACCGGCCAGCGATGGGTCATCGCGAAGGATGGCCGTCTCGAGCCGGCGTAGGCTCCGCGAGGGGTCGATACCGAGGTCTTCGTTGAGGAGGCGTCGAAACGACTGGTACACGGCGAGGGCGTCCGCGGTACGTCCACAGCGGTACAACGCGATCATGAGCTGGCTTCTGAGGCGCTCCCGCAAGGGCGCGGCGGCAACTAGCCCTTCGAGTTCTGCGGCGAGGGCTGCGTGTTCACCCGCGGCGAGCCGCATATCCACGAGCTCTTCTATGGCTGTGGCGCGCAACTCCTCTAGTCGGCCGGCCTCCGCGCGAGCCCAATCGAATTCCATGAACTCGGCGAGCGGTGCTCCCCGCCACAGCGCGAGTGCATCGGCAAACGCTCTTTTGGTGACAAGGCGGGTGAACAGGACGGCGTCAACCTCCTCCGGATCGACGTCGAGGCGGTAGCCTGCCGGCGTTCTGACGAGCGCGTCCCCGACCGTCCGGCGGAGCTTCGAGACACGAAGATGCAACGCGTTCCCCGGGTTGGCCGGGAGCGACTCGCCCCACAACTCGTCGATAAGCCGCTCGGTGGTGAACACTCGACCGGGCTCAGTGGCCAGGAGCGCGAGCAAGGCCCGCTCGGCGGGCCCCTTCAACTCCTTGATGAGCCCGTCCTCAACAAGCTCCAGGAGTCCGAGCAGGCGAACTTCCACCGCCTCGCCACCTCCCGGAGCAGAGACTCAGCAGCAATGGCAGGTCAGACAGCCAGCGTAGCCCGACAGGTATCGGACCTGTCGACTCTTCGTATGGTTGGCTTGGCCTGGCTCGGGCGACCTGCGCGGCGAGGTTATGAAGCGGGTTGTCGGAGTCGGGCAAGAACGGCGCGACCCTGGTCGGCGGCTTCGCTGAAACTCATGGTCGATCCACGCGCGAACACGTCATCAAAGTCTTCACCGAGCCGCTGTCGCCCCTTCTCGATCAGCCGCTTCAGTCTCGTTGCGGCTTGGGGCGGGACGCGGGTACCCATCGATGAGCGGATCGCCGCCGTCGCTGCAAGAATCGACACCGGCGTTCGTGGCTCGTCGGTGTTGATGCCCAGTTCCGCGATAACTTCCAAGGTCAAGATCGTTGATGCGATGTGTCGCGCGCCCACCAGATGCTCGAGGGACGCTTCGATCAGTTCGTGCACGCCTTCCTTATCACCGCGGTGCATGCGGTACTGCGCCAATGCGGCCTCGGCGATTCCCATGTCGACCTCGGAGTGAATCGCGCGCGCACGGTGCAAGGCATGGCGCAGACCGGCGTCTGTGTCATCGAACTGTCTGGTGATGCCCTGTACCCAGCTCACCGCCGCCAGCCCCGTCGTGGCGCCAACTTCGTCGCCGATCTTCTCGAACGTGGCGATCCCCCGTCGGATGGTTTCGGTTCCTTCGCTCATCGAGGTTGTGAGGGCGCGGACGAGGCCAACACCGACGTCGGCATACGCCAGGGTCCGGCTATCACCTGTTTGATCAGCGATTTGTGCCGCATCAAGGAACGCGGCCACGGCAAACTCGTACTCCGCGGACCAGATCGCGAACAGAGCCCTGGCCGCGAGGGCGCGAGCGCGAGCCTCCCGGCCGATGTTGCGCGTAGCCAGGCAACGGTCGGCCCACAATTTCCCTTCTTTCAAATAGCCGCGCATCCACCAGAACCACCACGATTCCCAGACGGCGTTGGCCACCGGATCCGCGTCTTCGCTTGCCAGGAACCATTCGAAAGCACTGCGCACGTTGTCGAGCTCGATCTCCACCATGTCGAGCGCGCTCCGCCGGCGGCGGTCAAGACTCCCAACACCCTCGGCGAGCTCGAGAAACTTCTGCGCGTGGCGAGTTCGCACTGTGTCCCGGTGCGCGCTCTGGCTCAGCCGCTCTGACGCGAACTGGCGGATCGTGCTCAGCATCGAGAAGCGGGCGCCGTGCTCAACCTGGACGTCCACTCGGAGCAAGCTCTGTTCGGCGAGAGAGGCCACCGCCGAGAAGATGTCGGTCTCGACGTCGCACACGTATTCCGCCGACTCCAGCGTGAAGCCCCCTCGAAATACGCTGAGCTGCGCGAACGCCTCCCTGGTGGGCTCATCGAGCAACTCGTAACTCCAGGCAATAGCGTCACGCAGCGTCCTGTGGCGTGCAGGCACGGCGCGCAGGGCTCCACTTGGATCGGATAGCCCCTGCCGCAAACGGTCCAGGAGCATCTCAGGTGTCATGATCCTGACCATTGCGGCAGCCAGCTCGATCGCGAGTGGGAGCCCATCGAGCTCGCGACAGATCTCGATGACCGCCGCTGCCGAGCGCTCATCGATAGCGAAATCTGCACGTGCGCTGCGGGCCGCCTCGGCAAAGAGCCCAACGGCGGCGTAGTCGCTCAGGCGGTCGGTCGAGACGCCGTCCGGCGGAACCGCGAGCGGCACGACCGGGAACTGCCGCTCTCCGCGCAGGCGAAGCGAAGCACGGCTAGTGACGACGATCTTTAGCTGCGAGCACGCCGCCAACAGCTCGGCAACGGTCTCGGCTCCCGACACTACCTGCTCGAAATTGTCCAGCACGAGCAGGATGCGTCGCCCACCAATGGCGTTCGCGACGGCGGCAGCTGCGGGATAGGCATCGCTGATCGCAACGTTGAGCGCCGTGGCGATCGTTTCCGCCACGAATTCTGGTTCGCGCAATGCGGCCAGTGACACGAAGAACGTTCCACCGGGGAAGTGCGGCGCCATCCGGTGCGAGCTCTCGATCGCAAGGCGTGTCTTCCCGACGCCACCAGGTCCGACGAGGGTGATGAGCCGCACATCGTCCCGGCGCAGCAAAGTCCCGAATTCGGAGACTTCGGTCTCGCGCCCGAGAAAGGCGGTCGTCTGGGCAGGAAGTTGTGCCGAGGACGCCAGGTGAGTTTCTCTTCGCTTCTGCTCTGTGTCGTGGAACCGCTCGGTCAGGAGAACGATCAGGTCGCCGCGCAGCAGGTCTTCCAGGTCAGCCGGCGACGTGAAGGGCTTGTATGACAGACCCGCGTCGCGGACGCGTTCCAGGAGCGCACTCAACAGGGGCTCCCGTTCTACGTCGGCCCGGATGTAGACAAGCCGCGGTTTGCCGGTCGACAGGTTGAACTCGTCCTCCAAGCCGGACACGTCCATCCCCGGCGCGATCCATCCGTAGCGCCGCGAGTAGATGGCGACGAAGACGTCGCTTTGCTCCACGTACGCCCTGTACAGCGCTCGAGGTGGATGCGGGCGCGCACCAGCCTCGAACATGACCGGCGTCAGGTCGAGATGCTCGACGGAATGTTTCGCGGCTGCGCGTTCGTCGGCAAGGTCCAATGTCGACGATATGAAGACGCGCAGTCTTTGATCTGGAGTGAGGATCACGGCTTCACTCCTGTATGCCGGTCACGTGGCGGCGCGACGCACGGCGTCGGACATGACGGTCACTGCCTTCTCGAACGCCGCGACCGGTATCCGCTCGTCGTGCCCATGAATCGTCGCGAGCAGCTGCGGTGTCAACACGATCGGGGTCCAGCCATACCCTGTCGCACCGCGTGCGCGGAAGAAACGCAGGTCAGTGATTCCCGGTGACAACGACACCATCGAAAGCGCGTCTGGAGCAATCTGCGTTGCCGCCTGGTTAAGGACATCCAGCAGCGGCCCTCTGCCGCTGACCGGGCCGTGGCCCTTCTGCACGACGTTTACGATGCGGCCTCCCCGGCGGCGCGCCTTCGTGTCGAGAGACGAGACAAAGGCCTTGATGTCGGTATCGGGCAGCAGGCGGCAGTCGAACGAGGCGCGCGCCTCCCCAGGCACGACGTTGGACTTGTAGCCCGCGGTGATCGCCGTCGGGGTGATGGAATCCGACAGGAGCAACCCCAGCGCGCCGGCCTTGCGAAGTCGTGGCGCCACCACGCGTGAGAGCGCCGAGCCGGTAGGTGAGGCGAGTGCCCGGAACACCGCCGCTTGGGCGCCGGACGCCGCCGCGGCGAGCGTGACGAACTGCTCACGCATGATCGGATGAACCCGTGGCGTACCGAAACCTGCGGTCTGCGCGACGATCGCGGCTAGATTGACCGGTGCCTGGTGCGCCGGCGGAAGTGCGCCGTGTCCGGGGTCGCCCTCGACCAGGACCTCGAACCACACGGCGGTCTTCTCGCCAAGTGCGACGGGGATCACCGGCCGCCTAAGCACACCGCTAATGCCGTATGCGCCTTCTCCGATTACCTCCGGAGGCGGACGGCGTTCGCCGAACCCCACGAGCGTCGCATGCTCGTCCAACAGCCAGCGCGCGCCTTCGTAACCTCCGGCCTCTTCGTCGGCCACCACGACGACGATGATCTCGCGGGAGGGCGTACGACCGGCCCGGACGAGATCGGCGGCCGCGACTGCGTGCATGACCGATATCGCTTTCATGTCCAATGCACCGCGGCCCCAAATGGACCCATCGAAGATCTCGGCTCCAAAGGGATCTCGCGCCCAGCGGTCCTCCTCGACGGGCACGACGTCACTGTGGGACAACAGCACCAGCGCTGGGCGATCGTGGGGTCCATCCACGCGGGCGACGAGGTTCGTGCGGCCACCCGGTGAGGTCAAGATCGTCGTTGTAAGGCCAGCCTCCGACAGGTACCGCTCCAAGATCGCAACCACCGCCGCTTCGTCTCCCGGCGGGTTGATGCTACGTACGCGCAATAGCTGCCGTAGCAGCTCTACCGGTTCCGCGCCTGCCATCGCTTGCGAACTCATGAGGCGGCGTCGCGAACTCGGAAGCTGAACATCATGCCGGTTTCCATGTGTTCGGCGATGTGGCAGTGCGCCATCCACAGGCCGGGATTGGACGCATCCATGAGGATGTCGACCGTCTGGCCGGTGCGGATCAACACTGTGTCCTTCCACACGAGGTTCGGCTCTGGAACTCCATCTCGCGCGAGGATCAGGAAGCGCTCCCCGTGGATGTGGAACGGGTGGTGCATCGGATGGTCGGACTCCATCTCATTCACCAGCCGTATCTTCACCTGATCGCCAGCAACGAAATCCCACCTGATTGCGTCGTTCGCCGCGCCGGTGTCGCGGTCGACGAGCTTCCACCGCATATTGGCCGTCGTCGTCGTGCGATTCACCTCCGGCATGAGGTCCTCCCACTCGATGCCATCGGCCATGGCGTCAGCGTGGTCGTGGTGGTGGCCCGGTGCCGTGGCCGGTCCGTGCGCGTCTGCCGCCTCGATCGCGGCCGCGATCTGATGGCTTGGCATGAGCTTCATCCCGCAGATAGGGCAACTTCCAGGGCCGTCGCGGACGATCTCGGGGTGCATCGGGCATGCGTACGACGTGACCGGGGCGGTCTGCGGCATGAGTTTCATTCCGCACACCGGGCAGGAGCCGGGTTGGTCCTCGACGACCTGCGGATGCATCGGGCAGACGTAGACCAGTGGTCCCGTGGTGTCCGGCTCATCGAAGTCCATCTCGGCGACCAGAGCGAGCGTTTTGTCCGGTGGCGCGTCCAGGTAACGCTCGGCGTGCCGACGGTCGGCGAGGATGTCGGCGTTCACGCGAAGGTGCTCGAAGTCTTGCGGGTGGAACGCCACATCGCGGTCGACCACGTTGATATTCACCAACTCGTACACGCGCCCAGGGGTCACATGCTGCAGCGCAAAGGCACCCACGTCATCGAATTTCACATCGAGGATCGCCCGCTCGGATGGAGCGACGACCACGTGGTCGACCCACTCCTCGCGCTCGTACCGCCCCGAATCGCCGCCGATCAATTTCATCCGGGGGCCAGGCAACGCAACGTTGAAGACCCGCGTGTTCGCAGTGTTGGTGAGAAGGAAGCGGACGACCTCTCCACGTCCGATCTCGAGCTGCTGTGCTGTCTGGCCGCCGATCAGCAGCACGTTGCCGAACCGCCCCATGGCCGTGTAGTTCGCGCCGTGCGGATCGAACGCGGCGATGCGCCCGTCCTCGATCAGGATGTCGTCCAGCGTCAGCACGACATCGCGATCTGCCGTCGGCCAGTACAAAGGATCGGCCGGCTCGACAATCACGTTGCCGTACAGACCCAGCTCCTGCTGGTAGTCCTCGCGCACGTGCGGGTGGTACCAGTACAGCCCGGGGTCGGGAAAACTCAGGCGGTGGGTGTATCGGCTTCCAGGCGCAATGGGCGCCTGTGTTTGATGCGGAACGCCGTCGTACTCGTTCTCGAGGCGAAGCCCATGCCAGTGGACGGTCGTCAAGATCTCCGTCTCGTTGCTGACGTTCACGAGGACCTCGGATCCCTGTTTCACGCGCAGCGTTGGCCCTGGTATGGACCCGTTGTAGGACAGCATCGGCAGCGCCGTGCCGCTGATCCTCTTCGAAACGGGCCGCACGTGCAGATCAAACGATTCGCCGGGCGGGACCTCAACGGTTGTTGAGAGCGTTGCTTCGGGCAGGTGTGCATGGCCTGTAACGCTCGCTCCGATCTCGGGTGCGGGCTGTCCGTGTGTATCCGTCATGGCGATACCTCCTTCAACCAGCTGGCGCTCACACCATGCTGTCCGTGAGACGACCTGTACGTCCACCGGAACCCGCGCCTGGTTCAGCTTGGGCATAGCCGCTGTCCGTGAGGTGTCCGGCTGCTGTCTGATGCCGAAGCTGCGAACAGCGTGTGGACACGCCGCCGACAGCTTCCAGCCCCAAGGTGGTATCGCATCAGCGATCTGGGAGGACGACGATGAACATGTTCCGCAACCGTCGCCATGACGACGGAGGATCGACCGGAGGGAACGCCGTCCGGATGGGCAGTCGCAATCACCGTCCCATATTCCGAGCGGTGTCAGCGGCAGGCGTGTTGGCGGTTGATGTCTTCGCCCAAGTGGGCTTGGTTCTGGCGCCGTCACAGTTGGCACACAACCCGCTGCTCGTCCTGGCGTTACGGCCGACTCCCACGTTCCTCCTCCTTGTTAGTGATCTCGTAGCTCCGACAACAGCTGTCGTGGTAGCGGCAATATCCAGAACGTTGGTTGACGTGGCATATTTCGCGGTTGCCCGCCACGGGGCTCTTCCCGTTGCCCAACGGTTCGGTATGGGCCGTGGTCTCACCAGGGCGGTCTCTCGGCGAACGGCCACCCGTGGACTTTTAACCACATCATTCTTCTGGTCCAGCACGCCCGTCGTTGCGGCAATCGGTCTCGGAAGAACGCCGGCGTTGACATTCCTTGCGGTCACCGGGGCAGGAAACATTGCGACGAGCTTGGCTTTCGTCGTCTCCGGCCGTCAGCTTTCCGAGTACGTCTCTCCCGTTGGTTCGTGGGTGTCCGCGCATGGCACACAGCTCACAATTGGGCTCGGCGGCGCGGTCGCCTTTGGCGCTCTCGTGGCACTCGGCCGCAACTACCGGACAAGACCAGACGCCTTGGCCAGCGCGGTCCAGCGTTGACGGAGGACATGGAAGATAGGGGCGTGACTGACATTGAGCCGTTCCAGATCGTGGTGCCGGAGGAGGATCTGAATGACCTGCGGTCCCGGCTGCAGCGGACTCGGTGGCCAGCCGAGATCCCCGGGACGGGCTGGGAACGCGGCGTTCCAGGTGGGTATCTGCGCGAGCTGGTGGATTACTGGATGAACTCATACGACTGGCGAGTCTGGGAGGCACGGCTTAACGCGCTGCCCCAGTTCACCACCGTCATCGACCTACAGCGGATTCACTTCCTGCACGTGCGGTCGGCCGAGCCGGACGCGCTACCACTGATAATCACCCACGGCTGGCCCGGCTCGATCGTCGAGATCCTCGAGCTCGCCGGACCGCTCACCGATCCCATCGGCCATGGTGGGGATGCCGCGGACGCCTTCCACATCATCGCCCCGTCGCTGCCAGGGTTCGCCTTTTCGACCCCGGTCACCGAGCCCGGCTGGAATCACCACCGGATCGCCCGTGCGTGGGTCGAGCTGATGCGGCGTCTCGGCTACCAGCGATACGGCGCGCACGGCGGCGACACCGGTTTTGTCGTCTCCCCTGAGCTCGGCCGGATCGCACCCGCACAGGTGGTCGGGGTGCACATCTATGGCGGACTGGAGTTCGACGCCATCACGCCATCGGACTACGAACAGCTCACTAATGCCGAACGGGAACGACTCGCGGCAATCGACTGGCTGCATCGCGAGGCCACCGGGTACGCCGCTATTCAGTCGACCCGCCCCCAGACCCTCGGCTACGCGCTCAACGACTCTCCCGTCGGGCAGCTGGCCTGGATCGTCGACAAGTTCCACGACTGGACGGATCCGGCCAAGCCACTGCCCGATCAGGCGATCGAACGCGACCATCTGCTGACGAACGCAACCCTGTACTGGCTCACCAGGACTGGCTCGACGTCGGCCCACCAGTACTACGAGGCCCGCCTCAGGCCCGCCGGATCCCCAATCAGGTCGACGGTGCCCACCGGGATCGCGGTCTTTCCCACCGATCCGAGCGTCCGCCGTGTCGCCGACCGCGAACACACCATCGTCCACTGGACCGAGTACCACCGCGGCGGCCACTTCGCTGCCCTCGAAGCTCCCGACCTGATTGTCGACGACCTCCGAACCTTCTACCGCCCCCTTCGGCCTAGGCGGGCAGTGACACGTGGGCGTGCTCGTTAGCACAGCGCAGCGCGCCCTAATCCCCCCGGCACGCGCGCTGTACCGACCAGATGCCTAAGACTTCATTATCCGAACCGAACTGGGCCGGGGTCTTCGGTCGGTCAAGCGGCCGAGGCCATGCCATGCCGCAACGCGGCCGGCGAAGCGCTCAGGCTGGTCCGACGGTGTAGACGACAGTCTGCACGCGGATCATGCCGTCCCGGAAGATGAAGGTGTCGATGCCGTCGTCTACCTTCCGGCCGCCGCCGGTCGCCTTCCATTCCAGGTACAGCACGTCGTCGGCGAAGACGGTTTCCAACTCCCACTTCGCCTGGGGGACGTCGCTGAGCAACTGGGTGAAGACCTGCCGAGCGCCGTCCTTTCCGCGATACACCTGCTTCTGCACGACGAGGATGGCGTCGTCGGCGTAATCGGCCACGATGTCTTCGAGATCCTCCGCTCCCAGGGCGCTTCCGTGGTGAGCGAAGACTTCCTCCGGGGTTCGGGTCGCCATATGAACCCCTCCTTTCCGGCGTTGTGCATGTCAGCCGAGGTGACGGCTACCTCGATTCTCAGGCGCTGTCTCGACCCTGTCACGGAAACGACCACATCCAGGCGCGCTCGCAGGCCAGACTGGGTAGGAGTGCACTAGTGGTCGGGAGGCGTGATGAAGGCGGTTCGGCTGCATCGGTACGAGGAACGGCCCGTAGTCGAGGAGGTCGCGGAGCCGGAGGCCAAGGGCCCCTTCGACGTCGTCGTCCGGATCGGTGGCGCCGGGCTGTGCCGCACTGATCTGCACATCATCGAGGGCCAGTGGGCGGCCAAGAGCAACGTGCCGCTGCCCTACACGATGGGACACGAGAACGCCGGGTGGGTACACGCCGTCGGCCCGGCGGTGGAGCACCTGCAGCCCGGGGATCCGGTGATCCTGCACCCGCTGCTGACATGTGGTTGGTGTCGGGCCTGCCGGGCCGGCGACGACATGCACTGCGAGAGACAGGCGTTTCCTGGCATCGACACCGACGGCGGGATGGCCGAGTACATCAGAACCTCCGCACGCGCCGCGGTCAAGCTGGCGCCGGGGGTGGAGCCGGCCGCGGTGGCTGCCCTGGCCGATGCCGGCCTGACGGCGTACCACGCCGTGAAGAAGGCGGTGCCGCTGCTCTACCCGGGCACCACGTGTGTGGTCATGGGAGCCGGTGGTCTCGGGCACCTCGGCATCCAGTGCCTGCGGGCCATGACGGCCACCCGGATCGTCGTGCTGGACCGCAACGAGGATGCACTGGCCCTGACCCGTGACTGGGGCGCGGACGAGACCGTCCTGGTCGACGGCTCGCACCTGGACAGTGTCTCCGAGCTCACCGACGGCAAGGGTGCCGAGGTGGTGCTGGACTTCGTCGCTGAGGGGGGTGCCGAGAAGGAGGGCTGGGCGATGACCAAACGTGCCGGCAGCCATTACATCATCGGGTACGGCGGCACTCTGGAGATCCCGGCCATCGATGTGATCTCCACCGAGCGCAACGTCATCGGGAATCTTGTGGGCAGCTACAACGACCTGGTCGAGCTCATGGCGCTGGCGGCAGCCGGCAAGGTCGAGATGCTCACCCAAACCTACCCACTGGACGCCGTCACCGACGCGATGGACGACCTCGAGAGGGGCCGGCTGCGAGGGCGGGGCATCCTGGTGCCCGCGGGCTGACCTGCGCTCACCAGCGCCGGCAGACGATAGTCACGGTCATGCGCCCTCGAGGCCGGTCAAGGCAGACCAGGCGGATGGCTCCGGGGGCGTGCTTGGCAGGGTCGAGACGGCATTGGCGAGTGCACCAGCATTGTCGTAGGGACGTCTGGCCGCCAGCGCACCGGCCCATGTTTCGCCCGCGCCGCCCCAACCGATCAGTGTGGTAACGGCCGCGGCTGGCGGCAGCCGGTCATACCAGCGCAGGAAGAAGGCCGCGCGCCCGTCACGGCTCGGCTCGCCCCACGCGCGGACTCGGGCCAGGCCGCCGTCCGGGAAGATGTCCACGCGCAACTGGCCCACGGGCCCTGCGAGAGGCAGGACGAACCGGTTCACCGCATCCGGCTGCACCGGCGTCCTGGGCAATAATTCGACGCGCTCGGCCCCTATTCCAACAATCGACACCGCACCAGGCGCGTTGCCGATGAAGTAGGACGTGTCGATCTCCAGGTGTCGCACGACACCGGCCGTCGCCAGCCGGATCACCACCCAGTCGTTGCCGTCATCACGCCGACGTGATGTCTCCCAGCCCTCCCCCATCACTCGTACCGGCCCGGGGACGAGCAGGTTGTCGGGCGCGGAGTAGAACCGATTGCTGCAGTCGATCGCGGCGGCTCCATGCTCCATCGCGGCCAAGTCGAACGCCCGACCGGCCACCAAGCGAGGGTCGCCGACCGGCTCACCGTGGACCCGTAACCGTGCGATGCCGCCGTCGGGGTACTGCCGCAGCCTTACGTGAGTGACAACGTGATCGTGGTCAACGTCGAAGCCGTTCTCGCTGTCGCCGCGAACCGGTGACCGAGGCACGATCTCGGCCCAATCAACACGCGGCCCGACCAGGTCGGTTGAGCGGACGGATGAGTCCAGCGGATCAACCCACGCCGCCTCGACGGACACCTCCGGCGGGTAGTTGCCGGTAAACCACGCAGTGTCGACGATCACCCCCCGCACCAAGCCCGGAATCCCGAGCCGGACTATCGCCCAGTCGTCCCCTGGTGCACGGCGCCTCCGGGTCTCCCAGCCGTCCATGACCTGGCCGTGGTGGCCGAAGGTGTGCGGCTGAAACGCAGGGACGTCCGGCTTGATCAGGTTCTCTTTCTCGCCGAAGGTCTCATCGTTGGCCAGGAGGACGGCGCCACCCCCAGTGCGGACCGCGAGATCAGGGAGGGTCTTCCAGGGCATGGCTACGAACCTCGCTTCAGGAGCCGGCCACTGGCGTGCGTGCCATCCACATGTTCGCCCCGCAGCCAGGTCTGCCGTACCACGCCGCGCAGTGCCCGCCCGGCGTAGGCCGTGACCGGGTGCCGGTGGTGCAGCGCCGCCGGGTCGACGACGAACTCCGCGTCGGGATCGAAATCCACCAGGTCGGCGTCCTTGCCCACATCGAGCGAGCCCTTCGCCGCCAGGCCAACGAGCGCCGCAGGACCACTCGCCATCCAGCGAGCTACATCACTCAACCCGTACCCGCGCGACCAGGCCCGCGTCCATACGGCCGGAAGGCCCAGCTGCAGCCCGCTAATTCCACCCCAGGCCACGCCGAAGTCGCCGGACTCGGGCACCTTGAGATCCGGTGGACACGGCGAATGGTCGGACACGACAAGTTCGATCAGTCCAGCACCGAGCCGCTGCCACAGCGCGTGCCGGTTCGCCGCGTCGCGGATGGGTGGGCAGCATTTGGCCGCCGTCTCGCCGTCGGCGATGTCGTCGGCCGCCAGGAGGAGGTAGTGCGGGCAGGTCTCGGCCGTGATCCGGACGCCGTCGGTCCGCGCCGCATCCAGCTGCAGCACCACGTCGGCGCTGGATACGTGCAGAACGTGGACACGAGCTCCGGTCAGGCGGGCCAGCTCGACGAGGCGCACCACCGCCGCACGCTCCGCCTCGGGCGGCCGTGACCGGAGGAAATTCGCATATGACGGGCCGGCCGGCGCCGGAGAAACGGCGAGCACGTCGGGATCCTCGGCGTGCACCACGCAAAGTGCGTCCAACCGTGCGATCTCGGCCAGCGTCTTACCTAGCTGGTCGCCGGAAAGGTGCGGAAACTCCGGGACGCCGGACGGCGACATGAACGCCTTGAAGCCGAACACCCCGGCAGCATGCAAGGCCTCCAGATCGGCGAGGTTGTCACCGGTCGCCCCGCCCCAGAAGCCGACGTCGACGTGCACCGAACCTGCCGCAGCGGCCCGCTTGACCTCCAGATTCTCAACCGTCGTCGTCGGCGGTACGGAGTTCAGCGGCATGTCCACGACCGTCGTCACGCCGCCCGCGGCAGCGGCGCGGGTGGCCGTAGCGAATCCCTCCCAGGACGTCCGCCCTGGCTCGTTGATATGCACATGCGTGTCGGCCAGGCCCGGTAGCAGCGCTCGAACACCGAGGTCGACCAGCTCGCCTTCGGTCACGGTGCCATACGGTTCGACGGCGACGATCCGGCCGTCCCGGACCACGACATCGGCGGGCTGCTCGGCTGACGGCAGCACGGCACGGCGCGACCGGAACACCGTCATCGGGGCGCCACCCGTCGGGCGTACTCGGAAAGCCGGAGCCGGTCCAGGCCGTGGTTGCGCAGCTCGTCCTCGCTGAAGGCGCCGCAGTCCAGCCCGCGCAGCAGGTAGCCGGACAGCGCCCGGGCCGTTGCCGGCTCGTCGAGCACTCCGATCTCCGCCCGCTCGGCGTAGGCCACCAGGCGGGTTGCCGCCTCGGTCAGCCCGGTCCGGTAGAACACGTACGTCCCGAGGAACCTGGTCGGCAGTTGCGCCGGGTGCAGGTCCCAGCCCTGGTAGAAGCCCCGCTCGAGCGAGCGCCGGACCAGCCGGGCGTGCAGCGCCCAGGCCGAGTGCACGGCTGCGGTGTCACCAACCGGCAGGACGTTCGTCGAACCGTCCGACAGGCGCACGCCGGTGCCGGCCGCCGCAACCTGCATGACCGCCTTGGCGTAATCCGCGGCAGGATGCTCCAGACTTTGGTGGGCAGCGGCCACGCCACAGGCAGCGCTGTAGTCATACGTCCCGTAGTGCAGCCCCGCCAGCCGGCCCGACGCCGCATGCACGATGCGCGCAACGGTCGCCAAGCCATCCGGGCCCAGGATGGCCTGCGGCGTCTCGACCTGGACCTCGAAGCGCAGCCTCCCGGCTGGCAGGCCGTGTGCGGACTCGAGCCGCTCGCACAGCCGGTCCATCGCCACCACCTGAGCAGTCGACGTGACCTTCGGGAGCGTAACCGCCAGCCCGTCCGGCAGCGGGCCGGTCGCCAGCAACGCGCCAAGGAACAGGTCGAGGGTCCGCACGGCCCGGGCCCGGGTAGCGGCCTCCAGCGACTTGAACCGGATACCGACAAAGGGCGGGGCGTGGCCCACGATCGACGCTTCGCCCACCGCGTGCGCGGCGGCCACCGCCAGATCGTCCTCCTCACCGTCCGGCCTGAGACCGAGTCCGTCCTCGAAGTCGATCCGGAGATCCTCGATCGGTTCAGCGGCCAGCTTGCGCCGTACGAGCGGAAGCACATCGGCCACCACCTCTACCGGCAACCCCACCGCGACGGCCAGCGCCGCAGCGTCGGAGCCGTAGGTCGTCAGCGCGTTCAGCGCCCCAGCGCCCCAGGTGGGGACGGTATCGGCACCGAACCGGTCGGCCGGCACGTACACCGAGTGCACCGGCTGCCGGGTGCCTACGTCACCCGGATAGAGCCGGGCTAAGTCGGCGTCCGCCCCGGCCAGCATGCCGTCGAGTTCGGCCAGCACATCGGGTGCGAGCATGGTCGTCCCCGGGTGGCCGGAGGCGCGGTCGAGCCGGTCCGTCACCCGAGCGCCTCCCCGGTGCCCGTGATGTGCTCGGGCCGGATCGGTATCCGGGTGAGCGGGAGCCCGGTGGCCGCGCGGACGGCCGCGACGATGGCGGGAGTGGACGAGATCATCGGCGGCTCCCCCACGCCGCGTAACCCATACGGTGCGTGCGGATCGGCCAGCTCGAGGACGTCCACCTGCATCGGCGGCATGTCGAGGATGGTGGGGATCAGGTAATCGGTGAACGACGGGTTGCGGATGACCCCGTCGGCCACCTGGATCTCCTCCATCAGCGCCAGCCCGAGCCCTTGCGCGCTACCTCCGTAGATCTGCCCGAGTACACCGGTCGGATTCATCGCCTTGCCGACGTCCTGGGCGGTGGCCAGCTCGACTACCTTGACCAAGCCGAGTTCGGTGTCGACGTCGACGACCGCGCGATGCGCAGCGAACGCGTACTGCACGTGGGCGTTGCCCTGGCCGCGCTCATCCAGCGACGTGGTCGGCCGGTGCCGCCACTCGACCGTCTCCTCAACGACCTGCCCTTCACGTAAGGCGTTCAGGTCGGGGAGCCGGGCGCGGACAGCCTGGCAGGCGGCCCGTACCGCACCCCCGGTCATGTAGGACTGCCGGGACGCGGACGTCGAGCCGGCGCTGCCTACCTGCGTGTCGGCCGGAAGGATGGTCACCTGATCGATGCCGAGCTCGGTACGAACGATCTGTACCAGCAGCGTCACCAGCCCTTGGCCCACCTCGGCCGCAGCGGTGTGCACGCTGGCGATGGCCCGGCCACCGGCCATCTCCACCCGTACCCGCGCCGTCGAGTAGTCGTCGAATCCCTCCGAATAGCACACGTTTTTGATGCCGACGGCGTACCCGACGCCACGGACCACTCCCTCCCCTTGCGTGGTGTTCCCCACCCCGCCGGGCAGATCACGGAGGTCGGGTGGTTGCCCGCCCGGACGCTCGGGCGGCATCGGCGCAGCACTCACCCGTTTGAGCACCTCGGCGACCGGCGCCGGAAAGTCGATCACCTGGCCGGTGGGCATCACCGAACCTTCGCTCATCGCGTTGAGCAGCCGGAGCTCGACCGGATCCAGGCCCAGTTCCGCGGCCATCCGGTCCATCTGGGACTCGTACCCAAAGGCAGCCTGGACCGCGCCGAAGCCGCGCATCGCGCCACAGGGCGGGTTGTTTGTGTAGACACCCCAGCAGTCGACGCTGACATGAGGCACGTCGTACGGTCCGACCCCTAACGTGGCGGCGTTGCCGACCACGGCGGGAGTGCTCGACATGTAGGCGCCGCCGTCCAGGATGATCTCGGCCTTGACGTACAGCAGACGCCCTTCGCGGCTGGCACCGTGCTCGTAGTGCAGCAGTGCAGGGTGCCGGTGCACGTGGCCGAAGAACGACTCCTCACGGGAGTAGACCATCTTGACCGGCTTGCCGGTATGCAGCGCCAGCATGCACGCGTGAATCTGCATGGAGAGGTCCTCACGAGCGCCGAACGCCCCTCCGACGCCGGCGAGGGTCAGCCGCACTTTCTCCTCCGGCAACCCGAGGCAGGCGGCAACCTGGCTGCGGTCGATGTGCAGCCATTGGGTGGCGACGTAGAGGTCTACGCCGCCGTCGTCGGCTGGGACGGCCAGCCCGGACTCCGGGCCTAGGAAGGCCTGGTCCTGCATGCCGACTTCATAATCACCCGTGACCACGACATCGGCCGTGACCGCCGGATCGCCCTTGCGGATGGCCAGGTGCCGGACGACGTTGCCGGTCGGGTGCAGTTGCGGCGTCGATGCCGGGTCGATGGCGCGCCTGGGATCGGCGAGCGCCTCGAGCACCTCGTACTCGACGGCGATCCGCGACGCCGCGCGGCGAGCCGCCTCCGGGTGGTCGGCCGCCACGATTGCAACCGGCTCACCCTGATAGCGGGCCGTGCCGTCGCACAGCACCGGCTGGTCGGCGTGCTCGAGCCCGTACACCTTCTGGGCAGGGATGTCGTCGAAGGTCAGCACGGCGTACACGCCCGGCACCGTCAACGCCGGTCCGATGTCGAGCCTGGTGATGTGGGCGTGCGGGTGCGGGCTGCGCAGCGTCGTCCCCCAGAGCATCTCCTCAGCCCACAGGTCGCTTGAGTAGGCGAACTCGCCGGTGACCTTGAGGATGCCGTCGGGACGGACGACGTTCTGGCCCACCCCTCCCGTAGCGGCACTACGCCCAGCGACACCCGCATCCCGCTGGACTGGTGCGCTCACGAAGCCACCTCGGCGCGGCGGTTGGCCGCTAGGCGAACGGCGCTCAGGATCTGTTCGTAGCCGGTGCACCGGCAGAGGTTGCCGGCCAACGCCTCGCGGATGTCGGCGTCGGACGGCCGGGCCTCCCGGTTGAGCAGGTCATGTGCAGCCACCACCAGGCCTGGCGTACAGAAGCCGCATTGCACCGCTCCCGCCTCCACGAAGGCCTCCTGGACCGGGTCCAGCCCGTCTTCGCTGGCCAGCCCTTCGACCGTACGGATCTCACGGCCCTCGGCCTGCCCGGCCGCCACGAGGCAGGCGCAGACCGGCAGGCCGTCCAGGTAAACCGTGCACGAGCCGCACTCTCCCTGCTCGCACGCGTTCTTCGACCCCGGTAGTCCCATCCGCTCGCGCAGGACATACAGCAGGCTCTCGCCTTCCCAGACACCCTCGACCTGGCGTCGCTCTCCGTTGACGGTAGTGATCACGCGCATGCTGATCAGGACCGCTGGTAGGCCGACCAGGCCCAGCCCAAGGTGCGCCGGGCCATGACGGTCAGGCTGTGGAGCCGGTAGGTGGCGGTGCCGCGGACGTCGTCTATCGGCGCCGCGGCAGCCGCCACCAGCCCCCCGAACCGCTTGACCACCTCATCGGGAACTGGAGTCCGTTCCTCCCAATCCAGTGCGTCGGCGGCGTACTCCTCGGCCGCAATCGCACGTCGTGGGGTGGGCGCGGCCGAGCCGATACCAGTGCCGACCCGCCGCTCATCCGGGTGGAGCGCGACGGCGAACGACGACACCGCGATCACCATCGCGTTCCGCGTCCCGATCTTCGCAAACTGTTGCGGGCCCGTGGCGGACGGCACCAGCACCGCTTTGATCAGCTCGTCCGGTTCCAGCGCACTGCGCTTGACCCCCGTAAAGAACTCCGCCACCGGAATCGACCGGACGCCTCGGATCGACTCGACCTCGACCACCGCGTCACCGGCTAGCAGCGGTGGGTGGGCGTCGCCAGCCGGTGACGCGGAGCCGAGGTTGCCACCTACCGTGCCGCGGTTGCGGATCTGCGGTGAACCGACCGTCCGCGACGCCATCGCCAACGCCGGCAGGACTGCGGCAAGCTCGGCGATCACGCGACTGTAGGTGACACCGGCGCCGAGGCGAACTCTCTCCCCGTCCATTTCCCAATGGATCAGTTCGTCGACGCCGGTGAGATCCAGGAGAGCGGTAGGGCGTACCTGGTCGAAATTGAGCTCGACCATGACGTCGGTGCCGCCGGCGATTGGCAGCGCAGCAGGATGTTCAGCCTTCGCCGTCAGGGCGTCGGCCCACGTCCGTGGCTGCAGAAATTCCAATCGTCACCGCCTCAGGTGCTCTGAAGTAGACAGCGACACAGGCCCCCACGCCCAGCAGCGCTGACACGAATCCTCCCCGCTCCGCAGGCCGACCAGTTGTACGATCCTCCAAAGGGGAACTCCCATGAAGCTGCGCGACATCGTCGACCATCCCGGTCTCGGGCTGGCAGTTCTCTACGGAGACCGTCATCTCGACCGTCCGTTCAACGTCGTCTTCACGACCGATCTGCTCGATCCGAGCCGCTACATCACCGGTCGGCCGTTGGTGCTCAGCGGCCTGATGTGGCGTCGGGAACCCAGCGACAGTGACACCTTCGTGCGAGCTCTGGCCGCAGCCGGGGTCGTCGGACTTGGCGCAGGCGAGGCCGCATTCGGGTTCGTTCCTGACGACGTCGTCGAGGCTTGCCGTACCTATGACCTTCCGCTGATCCGGGTTCCGGTCGACGTGTCCTTCGGGCGGATCAGTGAGTTCGTCGCCGCACAGCACGAAGCTGACCGCGAGCGAGCACTGGCCACCGCCTTGGGTCGCCAGCGCCGACTGCTCACGGCGATCGCCGATGGACGGTCGGTGGACGAGTTGCTCGCGCTGGTGGGTCGGGAGGTCGGCGTGACCTGCACGGTGCTCAGCCCGACGGGCCGGCACGTCACGAACCCGGCCGGCAAGCTCGCCGTTGAGGATCTCGATCTCGTCACCCGGACCTTCCTTGGAGCCGACCGGTTACCGGTCGCGGTCCAGCTTGGGGACGGCTCGACGGTGTCGATCGTCGCGATCGACTGGCGGCTGGACGACCGGCTGACTGCATGGTTCCTGGTCTGTGACGGAGATCATCGAGGGTGGTCCGACGATGTCACCGTTGCGGTAGGCGAGCTCGCCACTGTGATCGCTCTTGAGCACCGACGATGGGACGAGCGCAGGAATGCCGACCGCAGAATCGCCGACGAGGTCCTGGCCCTCATCGCGGCCGGCCAGTCCAGCCGCGCCGAGGTCGCAGTCCGGATCGCCGACCTCGGTGCCGATCCGCGCGCGCCGTGCCTCGTCGTGGCCGCGGATTGTCTCGGCCGGCCGGACCTAGCCCATGCAGTCCTGCATGATGCCGCCCTACAAGTGGACGGCCAGCCAGTGACCGGAGTTCTCGACCGACGAGCCGTAACGATCCTGACCGGAGGCCGAGACGACGCCAGAGATCTCCTGCGTAGCGCCTTCAGCCGCCTGGCACCGGGAATCAAGCACGGACGGGTGGTAGCCGGAATGTCCGCGTGGGTAGATCCGCAAGCGCTGTCCGGAGCGCTCGACGAGGCGTGGCATGCCGTCCGTCTCGCCGAATTGCGCAAATTCCCGGTCTCCGTGGTGACGAGCGACGATGTCACCTCGCATGTCCTGCTGCTGGGGACGGTGCCGGACGACGTCAGGCGAGCCTTCGCCACTCGGGTCGTCGGACCGGTGGTCGACTACGACGCCGAACACGGCACCGAGCTGGTGCCCACCCTCCACGCGTTCCTGCGTGCTGACGGCTCATGGAGTCGGTGCGCCGAGAATATGCACTTGCACGTGAACACCGTGCGATACCGGATCAGCCGGATTGAGGAGGTCACCGGCCGCGACCTGAACCGGCTCGAGGACCGGGTAGACCTGCTACTCGCCCTTCACTCCCTCCCCGCATCCGCCCGAGAATGATCACGACGGACCGTGGCTTCGATCAGGCCGTAGGGGCGGTCCGCGGCGTAGAAGACCTCACCGGGGTTGTCGAGGCCGAACGGGCTCAGGTCGACGGCGAAATGATGCTTGTTCGGCGCGGTCAGGTGGATCTCGGCGATGTCGGGCCGGGCCTCGAGCACGCCTCGACCCATCCCCCACAGCGTGTGCTGTAGGGCCTTGCTGTGTGTGTTCGCGAACGTCTCCAGCAGCAGAGCGCGGACGTGCGAGTACGCGGTCGACCAGTCGATGTCCGCGGCCAGGTACCGCCACCGCGCCTCGAGTGATGTCGCGAGGATGCGGTCAGTCGTGTCGGCGAGCGTGGTGTACCTGTCCCGGAGGAAGCCGTGGAACTCCGAGCCGGTCGACTTCAGCACAGTCAGATCCTTCAGGCCGGATACCACGACCACCTGATCGCCGGCCTCGACGGTGACCGTCGTCGTCCGCACCTCCCGGCCATTACGGACGAACGCGTGGTCGTGGCCCCGATCGCCTGCATCGATACGCTCCCATTCGTACTCGTCCACATCGATCCGAGACCCCGTCACCGATTGGACGTCGGCCACGAAATGCCGTGCCAGCCGGAGCGCAAAGTCTTCGATCTCACCGACGCCGTGCGCCTTGGCGTAGGCGAACACAGTGTTCTTCTGGGTGTCGGTCGGCAGGACGGCGGACTGATCGCCGGAAACGTGTGCGGCTTCGAAGTCACCCTGCAGCGACGTCGACACCAGCAGGTCACGGATCCGGTGCCGAGGCGTTTCGCGGTAGATCCGGACCAGGTGCGTCTCTGCCTTGCCGTACCGATTCGGTCCGAGGACGATATTCATCGGTCAGCTCCCCCGGTATGTCGTGAACCCGTACGGACTCACCAGCAGTGGTACGTGGTAGTGCACGCCCGGGTCGGCGATCTCGAACTCGACCGTCACTCGCGGGTAGAAGCTCCTCTCACCGAGCGCCGTGAAGTAGGAACCCGTCTGGAACACCAGCCGGTAATGACCCGGCAGCAACTCGTCGTAACCGAAATCACCGATCCGTCCATCGTCGTCCGTTACCGCCTCGGCCAGGACGCCGCGGTCGGCAACCTGTTCCAGTTGCACTGCCACGCCGGCAGCGGGCCGCCCCCTCGACGTGTCGAGTACGTGTGTCGTCAGCGTGCTCAATGGTCACGTCCCTTCGGCGAATATCCGCTCGAGGCGAAGGCGGTTGATCTTGCCTAGTTCACTGCGCACTACCTGCCGCTCCGTCGCCGGATCGTTCCGAAGACGATCGTTGAGAATCGCCAGCAGTTCGTCCGCGTTCTTACCAGTGGCACAGACCAGATAGACGTGGCCGAAGCGTTGCTCGTATGCACGGTTCGCCTCGGCGAGCGCGGCGTTCGTGCTCGATTCGACGCTTGCGACTCCAGCCTGTTCCTGGTTCGACCACTCCGAATGGCCGGCGCTCGGGCGTTCACCGATCCGCGGATGCCCGGCCAGCGCCTCGTCGATGTCCGGCTCAGCCAGCTCGGCCAGTGCGGAATCGGCCGCTCTGTATACCGCGTCGTCGGACGGGTAGGGCCGGCCGTCGAGCACCAGCCGCGCCCAGCGGCGGGACGTACAGCACGCCATCAAGGCGCCTTCGGCCTCGTCCGTGGGCAGCGAGTTGAACGCCGCCAGGCCGAGCCCGTCGAGCTGAGCCATCAACACGCTCCCTCTGTTGCACGCAAAGATGACGCCACCCTAATGCGATCAGGCCGAGGCGGCCGATGGTCACGGCGTGGGCGTCAGCCACCAGTCACATCCGGCGGGGTATCTATCTTCGACGGCTTCCTGGTGCGGGTGGTGGTCGTGATTGGTAGGTGTGCCCGGTGGGGGTGACGGTTTCGACGACATGCCGGACCGGGTCGATGAGGCAGACGGTGAAGCCGGGCATGTGCCGGACGTAGTTGCCGCGTGCGCATTCCCCGCGGCCGTTGGTGGCGGTGGTGGGACCGCCGGTGGCGTGGGTTTGGATGTGATCCAGGTGCCGGATCGGGGCGTCGCAGTACGGGTCGCGGCAGGTGCCGCCGTCGCGGTAGACCAGCAGTGTGGCCAGCACGCCGTCGAAGCGGCGGCGCCGCGGGTCGCAGTCGCCGATGATGCCGGTGGCCGGGTCGGTGAACAACCGGCGTAGGTACACCCGAGCCTGCTCGGCCTGGCCGTCTGGGTTGGGACCGCCGCCGTGGGCGATGTGCCGGGCTACGGCGGCGGGGATGGGTCCGTAGCCGGTTAGCTCGGCCGCGGTCTCGTCGCCGGTGAGCAATGACGTGTCGGTCATGACCAGCCCGATCTCGGCGGACACCGCGCCGGCCGATGCCTGCCCGGTCAGCCGTTCGACCAGCGTGTCGGCCATGATCTGTCCCCGGGTGCGGCCGTCGCCGGTGGCGGTCAGGCTGTCGGCGGTCCGGCGTAGCGCAGCCCAGGCCGCGACGCCTTGTTCGCAGGGCAGCAGCGCGGACAGGATGGTCATGGTGTCCGGCGCCGGGCGGATCGACACCCGCCGATCCGCCCGTGCGTTGCTCGCCCGCGCGACCGCGCCGGCCGGGTCGGCCTCGATCGCCAGCCGCCGCGCCGCCGCGTGAGCTCGCTTGGGGCTGAGCTGCGGTAGCTGGTCGGCGAGCTTCTTGTCGACCAGCCGCCGGTCGTCGGCGGCCAGGTGGGAGGTCTCGATGGTCACGATGGTGGCCACATGCTCAGAGATCTCACCGCGGCGCAGCAGCGCGAACGTGTCCGGCAACTGACCGATCAGCGCGTTGGCTTGGGACAGCTGCCGGGCCGCCGAGGCCGGCGACACCTTCCGCGCCAACCCCACCTGCTCGGGGATTCCGCGAACGGCCCGGTCGGCCGAAATCCCCATGGCCCGATTCGCCGCCTCCTGCGACGCAGCGAACTCGGCGATCACCTGCAGCTGGGCCGCGGCCGCGGCGGCCTTGAGCTTCTCCAACCCGGCAATCACATCAATCCGGGTCGCATCGTCGCCCGCAGCGGACGGCACGCCAGCCAACCGGTCGACCACACCGGCCAACTCGGACACCACCGCACCGTCTTCGAACATGTGTCCACATTACCGGTCGGGTCTGACACTGATCCGCCACCGAAGA
>DASTNZ010000179.1:0-4240 GCA_035762665.1 Jiangellaceae bacterium
CTAGCCCGGATATCTCACCGATGGGTACAGGTTGACGGCGTTGGGGCGCAATCGTTGCCGCGATCGGGTTCGGTTGCCGGGTGAGGCGCCGCATTTTGGGCGTGAGAACGCCCGGCAGGACACCTGCAGGTGGCGAACGCCGGAGCGGCGAGCCTGATAGGCGCACGGGGGCGCCGCCGGGCGCGCACGGCGGGTCGATGGGGGCCGGTGGTCGGCTCAGGCGGCGACGCGGACGCGCGGCGGGCCGGTCCAGCGCGCGAGCCGCAGATGGGCGAGGGCGAACTCGTTGCGGTACGGGCAGGCCGAGGCGATCGCCACCTTGATCCGCCGGACCGAGACCGTGACCCGGGCGCCGAGCTTGAGCAGCTTCAGTCGGATCGTGCCACAGGTGGCGTCCTGGAACTGGGTATGGCGCAGGCCGATGCGCCGTAAGGCCTCGAGCAGCACGTAGGCGAACGACGCGAACCAGAGGCGGAGCTGGTTGGCGCGCATGGTCGCCGCGGAGGTGCGATCGGCGAACAGATCGAGCTGCTGCTCCTTGATCCGGTTTTCCATCTCGCCGCGGGCGCAGTAGACCCGCTCGTACAAGGTCCGGCCGTCGATCGCCGCCGCGGGCAGCGAGGTCACGATGAAGCGCGGGTTGGCGCCTTTGGCCAAGTGCTCGGCCTTGCCGATGACCCGGCGCGCGCGGCTCCAGCTGTTCAACGTGGCGTAGCTGAACTCCTTGAAGCGGCGCGCCGGCTGGCCGGTCGCGGCATGCGCGGCCGCCGCGGCGGCCAGGTCGGCCTCGAGCTCGGCAACCAGACGCGCGTTGCGCGCGAGGCCGAAGACATCGTGGACCCGGTTGGCTTCGCACCAGGCCATCAGCTCGTCCCGGGCAAAGCCCGAGTCCGCACGGAGCACGATCTGGACCCGCGGCCAAGCCTGTCGAATCCGCTCGATGATCCGGGCCACTTCCTCGACCGCGCCGGCCGAGGCGTCGATGTTTGAGGGCCGCAGCAAGGCGGCGAGCAGGTGACGACCGCAGAACACGTAGAGCGGCAGGTAGCAGTAGCAGCTGTAGTAGCCGTGGAAGAAGCGGCCCTCCTGCTGACCGTGCAAAGGGTCGTCGGTCGCGTCGAGGTCGAGAACGATCTGCTTCGGTGGCCGCTTGTGCGCCTCCAGGAACAGATCGACGAACAGGTTGGCGAGCGCCGCCGGGTCGTGACCAATCTTGTGATAGCGGTCGTCCGGGCATAGGGGGGCGTGCTCCAGCCGGTTGAGCGTGCTCTTGCCGGCGAGCGTCGCGCAGTCCGACCGCTTCGGCTCGAGCTTCTCGGCGAACAGCGCGAGCACCGGGTCGTGGCGCAACTCGTCGTGGTCGTTCACGTCCTCCCCCGGGTCGGGCGAAGCCCGCCCGAGGACAGGCTCCACCGAGCGCGATGCCGACGATCCGCTGCCCGACCAGGGCGGGCAGAGTGTGCACCACCTGGTCCTGCTCGCGGCCGTCTCGAAAGCACGCCGCGACCCGCTCGATCACGCCGAGCGCACGATCCGTGTGCCGCAGCAGCAGCGCACCGCCATCCGAGGTCATGGCGCCGGCATCGAACGCCGCCACCACCCGGCGCCGTCCGAACCCTTCAAACTCGAACTGTTCAGCGTTACACTCTGTTGGCATCGGACCCCGCACTCGAGTCTGATAAGTGTCTGATCCACCAACACTATCTCAGATTCCCGGGGCCGATGCACCTTCTTCCGTGAGATATCCAGGCTAGGATCGCGGACCAACGCAACACATGCCGGTCCGGAGGTACCGATGAGCCCGCGCGCTCGACCGACGATGCAGCTCGCGCTGATGGTGGCCTGCACGCTCGCCGCACTGATCATCCTCGCCGCGCTGGCAGCGCCCGGGCGCGCATACGAGGGCCCGCCGCTGACCCGAATCGCTTTCGGCTCCTGCGCCCATCAGGACCGGCCGCAGCCGATCTGGGATGCGGTGCTGGACTACCGGCCGGAGCTGTTCATCTTTGCCGGCGACAATGTCTATGGCGACCTCACGCCGGGCGCCGCCGGCACGCCGCTCGCCGAAGCCTACGCCAGGGCGGCGACGATCGCGGGCTACCAGGCGATCCGGCAGCAGGTGCCGGTGCTGGCGACCTGGGACGATCACGACTACGGCCAAAACGACGCCGGCGGCGACTTTGCCTACAAGGACGAAGCGAAGGCGCTGTTCCTCGACTTCTGGCGAGTTCCTGCGGACGATCCGCGGCGCGCGCGGGAAGGCATCTATCATGCGCAGGTCTTCGGGCCGCCCGGCATGCGCGTCCAGGTCATCCTGCTCGATACCCGGAGCTTCCGCTCTCCGCTCGTCCCGACGGACGAGCGCG
Organism: Jiangellaceae bacterium; assembly: GCA_035762665.1. Taxonomy (GTDB): domain Bacteria; phylum Actinomycetota; class Actinomycetes; order Jiangellales; family Jiangellaceae; genus JASLBX01. Next base: position 2,367 of record DASTNZ010000179.1, read on the forward strand.
GTGCGCCCGGCAAGGAACGCTACCTGACCGACCCCGACCCGGCCAAGACCATGCTCGGCGCGGCGCAGTGGGGCTGGCTGCGGAAACAGCTCGAGCAGCCGGCGGAGGTGCGCCTGATCGTATCCTCGGTGCAGGTCCTGGCCGAAGGCCATGGCTGGGAGCGCTGGGGCAACCTGCCGCGCGAGCGCGCGCGGCTGCTCGCTCTGATCGCCGAGACCGCTGCGAACGGCGTCATCTTCCTCTCGGGTGATCGCCACGTCGGCGGCCTCTATCGCCGTCCGGGTGCGCCCTACGCGCTGTATGAGATCACCTCGAGCGGCCTCAACATGTCCTATGCGGCGGTGCGCGAGGCGGGGCCGCTCCGCCTTGGCCAGGTCTACGGCGCCGAGAACTTCGGCACGATGGAGATCGACTGGTGGGCGGGCCGGGTCACCTTGTCGGTGCGCGCGCTCAACGGCGAGCCCGTGCGGCGGACCGTGATCGCCCTGGCCGCGCTGGCGGCGCGCTGAGCCCGTTCCAAGGGGCTCGGGGTCAGAGGACGGCGCCGGTCCGGGCGCCGCCGGCATCGCCCGGCCGAGGCAGCGTCCATACCGAGACCAGCTGGGCGCGCCCGCGCAGGCGCTGCGGCGCATCGGCGCGAAAGCAGGCCAGGAGTCGATCGGCGCCTGCCCCGACCTCGTGCTGGAGCGCGCGTACGACCTCGTCGCTGATCACTACCTGGCCGCCGAGCTCGCGGGTCAGACCCTCGAGCCGCTGCGCGACGTTCACGACATCCCCCAGCACCGCGAACTCGAGCCGCCGCGCGGACCCGATGTCGCCGAGCAGGACCGGTCCGTAGTGGATCCCGATCGAGAGCCGGATCGGCGGCTCCTCCTGCCGCGCCCGTTCAATATTCCAGAGATCGATCGCCTCGGCCATCGCGAAAGCGCAGGCGAGCGCGTTGGCGGCATCGCGCTGGCCGGTGTCCGGCGTGCCGAAGGTCGCCATCACCCCGTCGCCCAGGAACTTGTCGAGGGTGCCGCCGTGATCGAAGATCGCCCGCTCGACCCGCTGGTGAAACGCCCGCAGCATCGCCACGACCTGATCCGGCGCCGCCCGCTCGGCCAGCTGGGTGAAGCCCACGATGTCGGCGAACATCACCGCCACCGGCTGCTGGCGCGTCACCCCGAACGGCCGATCGAGCTGCGCGAGCTCATCGACCACGGTCGGCGGGAAGTAGCGCGCCAGATTCGCCCGCTCCCGGGCGATCGTGATCTGACGCAACACCAGCCGGCGCGAGCGCCACATCACCAGGGCGAGCACGCCAGAGAGCAACAGCACCGCGATGATGTCCTGGGCGCGCGCCTGCAGGTCGACGAAGTAGGGGTCGAGATAGAACCGCAGCAGGTCTGGAGAGCCCGCGGGCACCGCCGGCGGAGGCAGGTTCAGCCAGGTGATCGTCCCGGGTAATTGCCACACCCAGCCGACCCCGATCGCCCAGGCGATCGCGGCGCACAGTCCGGCCCAGATCATCAGCGTCGGCCGGTAGCTCAGCGCGATCGGGCCGAGGAACAGCAGCACGTAGACGAAGTTGCCGAAGCGGAGCCGGGTCTGGGTCGGCCAGCTCTCGACGAAGGGATTGGGCACCACGATCGTGTACACCAGCAGCCCGAGCCCGAGGGCGACGTACGCATAGGGTCGCCAAGGCAGGTCGTAGCGGCTTCCGGCGAGGGCATAGTTGCCCGCGGTGAGCAGCGCGAACAGAGCGAGGATCGCCTGGTAGTACCAGACCCGCGCCGGGCCGACCTGAACGAACAACCATACCGCGATGACCAGCAACCCGACCAGCAAGGCTCCCGTCGACAGGCGTCGGCCGGCCGCCTCCTCGGCTTGCA
>DASTNZ010000180.1:0-30046 GCA_035762665.1 Jiangellaceae bacterium
TGATCGAGTCGCTGGTACACGAGATGGTGTGTGCCAACGACGACATCACCCGCTACATCGCCGCCCCGGAGGGCGGGCTGACGCCATACGACACGGCGATCGAGCTGGCCCTGGCTCGGACCCGGAGCGCCGAGGTGCCGACTCGGTGGTCGGATGCCGCGCTCGGCGGCGCGCCGTCCGACCCGCTTCCGACCGACCCGGAATGGTCGGGAGGCACCCGCTACGAGGACGAACGCGAGCGGCATACGACAGCCGACGCGGGCCAACTGTGGGACGTGGTCGAGTCGATCGGGGGAGAACAGGGCTGGTACTCGTGGCCACTCGCCTGGTCGGTACGCGGCTGGATCGACCGGCTCGCCGGCGGTGTCGGGCTGCGCCGCGGGCGTCGGCATCCGCGGCGGCTGCGCACCGGTGAGGCGCTCGACTGGTGGCGTGTCGAACGACTCGATCGTCCGCGCCTGCTCCGTTTGCGGGCCGAGATGCGGCTGCCTGGCCGGGCCTGGCTGGAGCTGTCCGTTCGCCCCGATCCCGCCGGGGGATCGGTGTATCGCCAGCACGCGATCTTCGAACCACGAGGGCTGGCGGGTCACCTGTACTGGAAGGCCGTGACGCCGTTTCACTACCTGATCTTCGGCGGAATGGCTCGCAAGATCACAACCACCGCAGAACACGCGACCCAGGAGGACGCTGCGACATGAACTTGACCTGGTTACCCCGCGCACTTGGCTTGGCCACCGCGGCCTACGGCGCCGCTGTCCTGCGGCGGCCATCGGTATTTCTCCGGCCTACCGGCCTCGCCACCGGCGAGCCGAGTGCGGCGCTCGCCATTGCGGCCCGCGCCGTGGCCGGGCGCGATCTCGTCTCCGGTCTTACGATGGCCTGCGCGCCCGCCGGTAGCGGGCTTCGTACCGCGATCGCGATCCGGGTTGGCTGCGACGTATCCGACACGGTGCTGTTCAGCGTCATGCTGCAGGGACGTCCCGAGCGGGCCAAGTCGGTCGCCGTCGCGGCCGGCTGGGGGATTCTGTGCGGGCTGAGCGCGCTGGCGGCCCGCAACCGCTGATCGCCGGACGCGACCCGGGTACCATCGGCGGGGTCGATCCGTCGAGGTTGGCCGTCCCGCAGTGGTCCAACTCATCCAAGGAGCGCAGTCGTGTCCGAACAGATCCGCATCGTCGTCGCCGGAAGCGAGCGACAGGTCGCTGCGGACACGACGGCCGCGGACCTGTTCGAGGACCGGCCCGAGGTGATCGCCGCACGCATCGAGGACGAACTCGTCGACCTCACCCGCGCCCTGGCCGACGGGGAGGAGGTCGAGCCGGTCGAGATCGGGTCGGAGGACGGCAGGGCGATCTTGCGGCACTCGACTGCTCACGTGCTGGCGCAGGCCGTCCAGGAACTGTTCCCGGACGCCAAGCTGGGCATCGGCCCGCCGGTCGAGAACGGGTTCTACTACGACTTCGACGTGGCCGAGCCGTTCAATCCGGACGATCTGAAGCAGATCGAAAAGCGGATGCAGCGGATCGTCAAGGAAGGCCAGTCGTTCGTCCGGCGTCCCGTCTCGGAGGAGGCGGGACGCGAGGAGCTGGCCGGTGAGCCGTACAAGCTCGAACTCATCGGCCTGAAGGGTGGCTCGGCTGGGGAGGAGGCGTCGGTCGAGGTCGGTGGCGGCGAGCTGACCATCTACGACAACGTCCGGCGCAACGGCGAGCTGGCCTGGAAGGACCTGTGCCGCGGCCCCCACCTGCCGACCACCAAGCACATTCCGGCGTTCAAGCTGATGCGAGTGGCGGGCGCGTACTGGCTCGGCGATGAGAAGAACGCTCAGCTGCAGCGCATCTACGGCACCGCTTGGGAGACCAAGCAGGCCCAGCAGGAGTACCTCGACCGGCTGGCGGAGGCGGAGCGGCGCGATCATCGAAAGCTCGGCGCCGAACTGGACCTGTTCAGCTTCCCTGACGAGATCGGCTCGGGTTTGGCAGTGTTCCATCCGAAGGGCGGCATCGTCCGCCGGGTGATGGAGGACTACTCGCGGCGCCGGCACGAGGAGGCCGGGTACGAGTTTGTCTACAGCCCGCATATCACCAAGTCGGCACTGTTCGAGACGTCCGGACACCTGGACTGGTACTCGGAAGGGATGTTCCCTCCGATGCACTTGGACGCCGAGCTCGACGACGAAGGCAACGTGCGCAAGCCGGGGCAGGACTACTACCTCAAGCCGATGAACTGCCCGATGCACAACCTGATCTTCAAGTCGCGCGGGCGGTCGTACCGCGAGCTGCCGCTGCGGCTGTTCGAGTTCGGATCGGTGTACCGGTACGAGAAGTCCGGCGTGGTGCACGGGCTGACCCGGGTGCGGGGGTTCACGCAGGACGACGCCCACATCTACTGCACTCCAGAGCAGTTGCAGGACGAGCTGGCCAGCCTGCTCGAGTTCGTACTGGGCCTGCTGCGCGACTACGGACTTACCGAGTTCGAGGCCGAACTATCGACCCGGCCGGACAAATACGTGGGAACTCTCGAGGAGTGGAACACCGCCGAGGCGGCACTGGAGGAGGCGCTGCGCCGGGCGGGGCTGCCGTACCGCATCGGCGAGGGTGAAGGCACCTTCTACGCACCGAAGATCGACGTGCACGTCCGTGATGCGATCGGCCGGTCCTGGCAGCTCTCGACCCTTCAGGTCGACTTCCAGCTGCCCACCCGGTTCAAGCTGGAGTACCAGGACACTGACGGCACCCGTAGGCGCCCGTACATGATCCACCGAGCCCTGTTCGGCTCGATCGAGCGGTTCTTCGGCATCCTCACCGAGCACTACGCCGGCGCATTCCCGCCGTGGCTGGCGCCGGTGCAGGTGGTCGGCATCCCGATCACCGACGAACACGTGCCGTACCTCCAGGACGTCGTTGCTTCGCTGCAGCCGCTTGGCGTCCGGGCAGAGGTCGACGCCAGCGACGACCGGATGCAGAAAAAGATTCGGAATGCGCAGAAGCAGAAGGTCCCGTACATGCTGATCGCCGGCGATGACGACCGCGCGAAGAACGCAGTCTCGTTCCGGTACCGCGATGGGTCGCAGAAGAACGGCGTGCCGATTCAGGATGCCGTCGCTGAGATCACTGACGCGATCGAGCGCCGGATCCAGGTGTGAACGCCTCCTGGGTGGACGAACTGCAGCGGCTTTGGACGCCACACCGGATGGCGTACATCAAGGGAGAATCAGGATCCGGCCGGGCGGATGCCGACGAGTGCCCGCTCTGCCGAATTCCGGAACTAGACGACGCTGACGGGCTCGTCCTCGCCCGGGGCGAGTACACCTACGCGGTGCTCAACCTGCACCCGTACAACCCGGGTCACCTGATGGTCGTCACGTACCGGCACATCGGTGATTTGGAGCAGCTCACGCCAGAGGAGTCGGCCGAGCTGTCGTCGTTGACGACGGACGCGGTGCGGGCCATCAAGGCGGCGTCGCGGCCGCAGGGATTCAACATCGGTCTCAACCTCGGCGACATTGCCGGCGGCTCGTTGTCAGAGCACCTCCACCAGCACGTCGTACCCCGGTGGGCGGGAGATGCGAACTTCATGACGGTGGTCGGCTCGACCAAGATCATGCCGGAGTTGCTGGGTGAGACTCGTGAGCTGCTTGCCTCCCACTGGCCCAGCCCACCGCGCTGATCATGCAAGTCGGGTTCGACACGCCGATTTGTCTGGATCAAATCTGCGGCACGAATCGGACAATTGGGCGCGTCGAACCCGACTTGCATGATCAGCGTTCTTCGGCCGCAGCCATTGCTTTTTCGGCCAGGTTGCGGGGCATCGGCTCGTATCGCACGAAGGTCCGGCTGAACGTGCCGGTGCCCTGGGTCATGGCGCGCAGGTCGATCGCGTAGCGCACGATCTCGGTCTGCGGCACCTCAGCGCGGACCATCGTGCGTCCTGTCCCGACCGGTTCGGTGCCGAGCACGCGGCCCCGCCGACCGGCCAGGTCGCCCATCACGCTGCCGACGAACTCGTCGGGCACGAGGATCCCGACCTCGTCGACGGGCTCGAGCATATTGACGCCGGCGGAGTCCGCGGCCTCGCGGAGCGCGAGTGCCCCTGCGGTCTGAAATGCCATGTCGGACGAGTCGACGCTGTGCGCCTTGCCGTCGAACAGGGTCACCCGGATGTCGACCATCGGGTACCCGGCGGGCGTTGTGCCCTTCTGCATCTGCGCCCGCACGCCCTTCTCGACCGAAGGGATGAACTGCCGCGGCACCGCGCCGCCGACTACCTTGTCGACGAACTCGAACCCAGCGCCCTCATGGAGCGGCTCGACCTCGATGTCGCAGATCGCGTACTGGCCGTGCCCGCCGGTCTGCTTGACGTGCCGTCCCTTCGCGGTGGCCTTGCCCGCGAGCGTCTCGCGCAGCGGCACCCGCAGCGGGACCTGATCGACTGCGACGCCGTACCGCGTCCGCAACCGCTCGAGCAGGACGTCCGCGTGCGCCTCGCCCATGGTCCAGAGCACCAGCTGGTGGGTTTCAGGGTTGTTCTCCACCCGCAGTGTCGGGTCCTCGGCCGCCAGCCGGGACAGCCCCTGCGACAGCTTGTCCTCATCCGCCTTGGCGTGAGCGACGACGGCGATCGGCAGTAACGCCTCGGGCATCTCCCACGGCCGCATCAGGAGCGGTTCCTCCTTGGATGAGAGGGTGTCGCCGGTCTCGGCCTTGGACAGCTTGGCGATTGCGCAGATGTCGCCGGCGACGGCATGGGAGACCTGCCGGTGGGTCTTGCCTAACGGTGACGTGAGCCCGCCGATCTTCTCGTCTTCGTCATGCTCCTCGTGGCCGCGGTCGGCGAGGAAGTGCCCAGAGACGTGAACGGTCATGTCTGGCCGCAGCGTTCCTGAGAAGACGCGCACCAGGCTCACCCGACCGACGTACGGGTCGGAGGTGGTCTTGACGACCTCCGCGAGCAACGGTCCGCTCGGATCACAGGAAAGTCCGGTTCTTGTCGTTCCGTCCACGGCGGTGACCTCAGGCATGACGTGCTCGGCCGGCGAGGGGAAGGCCGAGGTGATGATCTCGAGGAGTTCGGCGGTGCCGACGCCGGTGGCCGAGCAAACCGGAATGACCGGGTGGAAGGAGGCGCGGGCCACCGCGGTCTCGAGGTCGTCGACGAGGACCTTTTGATCGATCTCCTCTCCGGACAGGTAGCGGTCCATCAGCGACTCGTCCTCGGACTCCTCAATGACACCCTCGATCAGGGTGCCGCGAGCATCCTCGAGCGCGCTGCGCTGCTCGTCGGTCGGCTCGGATTCGCTGCGCTTGCCGTCGGCATACGTGAAGAGCCGTCCACTCAGCATTCCGATCAGGCCATCGAAGGCACCGGCCCCGTCGCTCACTGGCAGGTACAGCGGCAGCACCCTGTCGCCGAACGCTTCCTGGCACGCGGCAAGCGTCCCGGCGTAGTCCGAGCGCGGGTGGTCCAACTTGGTCAGCACGACGGCTCGGGGCATGCCGACGGCGGCGCACTCCTGCCACAGCATCTTGGTGGTGCCGTCCATCGGCTCGGCCGTCGAAACCACGAACAGTGCGCAGTCTGCAGCGCGCAGGCCGGCGCGCAGATCGCCGACGAAATCGGCGTACCCGGGCGCGTCAAGCAGATTGACCTTGATTCCCTCGTGTACAAACGGGGCCAACGCAAGGCCGACAGACCGCTGCTGCCGAACCTCCGCGTCGTCGAAGTCGGTGACCGTCGTGCCATCTTCGACACGCCCGGCCCGGTGGGTCGTTCCGGTAGCGACCAGCAGGGCCTCGGCCAGAGTTGTCTTACCTGCTCCAGTGTGGCCGACCAGCACGACATTGCGAATGCCGTCGGGCTGTTCGGCCGCAGGACCTGTGCCGGTGGCCCCCGCAGGGGTTCGTTCCGCCATCGCTCGCCTCCTCGAGAGCTCCGGAGGTCCCGGCGGCGCCGGGTGACTCCGGCGTGGTTAAAGGTCGTGTACGTAACCTTCGGCCCTGCCGACGCTACCGCACAAGGGGGAAGGACGAAGCCGTGGGGATTGTCGCCGCTAGCATGGCGCCGCCCGAACCTTTGCCCAACCGATCACTCGAACGGACGCCATGCTCAACCGCTACACCCGCGCGGTGACCAACCGGCTGTTCACGCCGCCGGCCAAGGTCCTGCTCAAGCTGGGCCTCACGCCCGACGCGGTAACTCTCATCGGGACGTCCGGCGTGGTGGCCGGAGCGCTGATCTTCTATCCGCAAGGACGGTTCCTGGCCGGCACGCTGTTCATCACCGCCTTCGTCTTCTCCGACAGTCTGGACGGCGCGATGGCGCGGCTGTCCGGCCGGACGAGCCCGTGGGGAGCCTTCCTGGACTCGGTGCTCGACCGTTTCGGTGATGCCGCGATCTTCATCGGCCTGGCGATGTATTTCGCCGGCAGCGGCGACAACCTGCGGCTCGCCGCGCTGAGCCTGGCCTGCCTTTCACTTGGTGCGATCGTCCCGTACACCAAGGCCAGAGCCGAGAGCCAGGGGTACACGGCTGATGTCGGCATCGCTGAACGCGCCGACCGGCTGGTCGCGATCCTCGTCACGGTGGGCTTGGTCGGTATGTTCGACCTGCCGATAGTGGTGCTGGAGGTCATGCTGTGGTTGCTCGCGCTGGCGAGCGGCTGGACGGTCGTCCAGCGGATCCGCGAAGTTCGCCGGCAGGCGCGGCCGAGCCCGGCACAGCCAACATGAACCCACCCCACGAAACCGCTCGCTCCGCAGGCTCCGTTCGCGCTTTCGCGGGGGCCCCGGCATGAACGGAATGCGCGACGGCATCGTCCTGCTGGGCTATACGGGGGGCTGGTCGGCCATCCGCCACCTGCCCGAGCCGGCCGCGTACGCGCTGTTCCGGCGGATCGCGGACGCGGCGTGGCGCCGGCGCGGCCCCAATGTGCGGCGGCTGGAAGCGAATCTGGCGCGCGCCATCGGAACGTCCGACGAGGCAAGGTTGCGAGAGGTGTCACGGGCGGGCATGCGTTCGTATCTGCGGTACTGGTGCGAAGCATTCCGGCTGCCGGACTGGGACCGGTCGCGGCTCGTCGACCGCATCCGTATCGTTGGTGAAGGCAACCTGCGCGATCCGCTGGCCGTCGGGCGTGGTGTCGTCGCTGCCCTTCCGCACATGGGTAACTGGGATCACGGCGGCGCCTGGGCATGCGTCACCGGCGCCCCGGTCACAACGGTGGCGGAACGGCTACGACCCGAGCGGCTGTTCGAACGCTTCGTCGCGTACCGCGAGAGCCTGGGGATGGAGATCCTGCCGCTCACCGGCGGGACGAACGACGTGTTCGCCACCCTGGCTGACCGGCTCAGGCAGGGCCGGTTGGTGCCGCTGGTCGCCGACCGCGACCTGAGCCGCCGGGGTATCGAGGTGCGGCTGTTAGGCGAAGCGACCCGGATGCCAGCAGGTCCGGCTGTGCTGGCCATGCGGACCGGCGCGGCCCTGGTGCCGGTGACCCTCTGGTACGAGGGCACCGAGCCGGACCATCGGCTGGTCGTCTGGTTCCACGAGGAGGTCCCGCCGCCCGCAGGAGTACGCGGCGCCGAACGGGTGGTACACATGACGCAGGCGGTCGCCGACCAGTTCAGCGCCGGCATCGCCGAGCACCCCGAAGACTGGCACATGCTGCAACGGCTGTTCCTGGCAGACCTCCCGGCCGGCGGCGCCGGAGTGAGGGCGGCGAGATGAAGATCGGGATGGTATGCCCGTACTCGTGGGACATGCCCGGCGGCGTGCAGGTGCACATCCGCGATCTGGCCGAGGAATTCATCTCCCGCGGCCACGACGTATCCGTCCTGGCTCCTGGCGACGATGATGGGGCGGCCGAGCCTTATGTGGTCAGCGCGGGGCGCGCGGTTCCGGTCCCGTATAACGGCTCGGTGGCCCGCCTGACGTTCGGCCCGGTGTCGGCGTCGCGGGTTAGGCGGTGGTTGTCCGATGGCAAGTTCGACGTCGTCCACGTGCACGAGCCAGCTTCGCCAAGCCTGGGCCTGCTGACGCTGTGGTGGGCCGAGGTGCCGGTGGTCGCGACATTTCACCAGGCGAACCCGCGGTCTCGCGCAATGAGCGCGGCGTACGGCATCCTGCAGTCGGCGTTCGAGAAGATCTCCGCGCGGATCGCGGTGTCGGAAGAAGCGCGTAAGTTGCCGGTCGAGCACCTCGGCGGCGACCCCGTGCTGATTCCGAACGGGTTGTACGTCGACCGCTTCGCCGCGGCGAAACCTCGTCCGGAATGGCAGGGCCCGGGCGGCACACTATCGTTTCTTGGTCGTTTGGACGAGCCGCGCAAAGGCCTGCCAGTGCTACTGAAGGCGTGGCCGAAGATCTTTGCCGCCCGGCCGGGCGTACGCCTGCTTGTGGCGGGGCGGGGCGACATCGACGAGGCGCGGCGCAAGATCCCAGCGGAGTGCCGCGATGCTGTCACCTTCCTGGGCGGTGTGAGCGACGAGGGCAAGGCGGCGATGCTCGCGTCCAGCGACATCTACGTGGCTCCGCATACAGGGGGAGAGTCGTTCGGCATCGTGTTGGCCGAAGCGATGGCAGCCGGCGCGCCGGTACTGGCGTCAGAGCTGGTGGCCTTCAGGGCCGTCCTGGACGGAGGCCGGTTGGGTGCGCTTGTGCCGGTGGGGGACGCCGACGCGCTCGCCGCAGAGGCAATCGCATTGCTTGAGGATCCCGAACGGCGGGCGTCGATGCGCGCGGCGGCTTCGATCGGTGTGCGCCGGTACGACTGGTCGACGGTGGCCGAGGAGATCCTCGCCGTCTACGAGATGGCTGTCGCGGCAGGCGCGCGTCCCGAGACTCGCTGGTACCGCCGACTCGGCCGGTAGGTTCTATCGCCGTGACATGGGGCATTGTGATCGCCGGGCTGGCGGTGCTGCTCGGACTGTACCTGTCGTGGACGGCCGGGCGGATCGACCGCCTGCATGCCCGGGTCGAGGCGGCGCGGGCGGTGCTCGACGCGCAGCTGTTGCGTCGATCCGGTGCTGCCTTGGACGTCGCGACGGGCGGGCTTCTGGACCCGGCGAGTGCCGTACTCGTTGCCGATGCCGCCTCCCGCGCCAGGACACTGGAGACCGAGGAGCGGGAACAGGCGGAAAGTGACCTGACCGCCGCGCTGTCCGCAGCCTTGTCCGATGCCGAGTTCGTAACCCGGCTGCGATCAGAGGCAGGTGCGGGCGCGGCGTTGGACGAACTGGCGGCCGCCTGCCGCCGGGTCGGGCACGCGCGACGGTTCCACAACGACACGGTACGCTCGGCCCGTCGGCTGCGCGGCAAGATCCTGGTTCGGTGGCTGCGCCTGGCGGGCCATGCGCCGTGGCCGGAGCCTGTGGAGTTCGACGATTCCGTCCCGCCCGCCCTCGGCCAGTAGGAAGTGTGGGCAGGCCAGTTGTCACCAAGTGGACCTCAAGGCGGGGACCGCTGCGCCCTTATCCTGGGCATTGAACCGTCACCCAAACTTCAAGCAGAGGTACACCCGTGTCCGGACAGACCACTCCGCAAACTGGAACGGCCCGCGTCAAGCGGGGCATGGCCGAGATGCTCAAGGGCGGCGTGATCATGGACGTTGTCACGCCCGCGCAGGCCAAGATCGCCGAAGACGCCGGCGCCGTCGCCGTCATGGCGCTCGAGCGCGTGCCCGCCGACATCCGGGCCCAGGGCGGCGTCGCCCGGATGAGCGATCCGGACCTGATCGACGGCATCATCGAGGCCGTGTCGATCCCCGTGATGGCCAAGGCGCGGATCGGCCACTTCGTCGAGGCGCAGGTACTCCAGGCGCTCGGCGTCGACTACATCGACGAGTCCGAGGTGCTCACGCCGGCCGACTACACCAACCACATCGACAAGTGGCAGTTCACCGTGCCGTTCGTGTGCGGGGCCACGAACCTGGGCGAGGCGCTGCGCCGCATCACCGAAGGAGCGGCGATGATCCGCTCAAAGGGTGAGGCCGGCACCGGTGACGTATCCAATGCGACCACTCACATGCGGCAGATCCGAGCCGAGATCAAGCGGCTGACTTCCCTTCCGGAGGACGAGCTGTATGTGACGGCCAAGGAGCTGCAGGCGCCGTACGATCTGGTCCGGGAGGTCGCGCAGGCCGGCAAGTTGCCGGTCGTGCTGTTCACCGCGGGCGGCATCGCCACCCCGGCCGACGCCGCCATGATGATGCAGCTCGGGGCCGAGGGTGTGTTCGTGGGATCGGGCATCTTCAAGTCCGGCGACCCCGCCAAGCGTGCGGCGGCGATCGTCAAGGCGACCACGTTCTACGACGACCCGGACGTGATCGCCAAGGTGTCGCGCGGCCTCGGTGAGGCCATGGTCGGCATCAACGTCGAGGACGTCCCCGAGCCCCATCGGCTCGCCGAGCGTGGCTGGTGACAGTTCGGCGTGACCGTAGACCCGCAGGCCGTCTTCGCCGAGGAGTGGACGCGCGCTGACGACGGCGTTTACGAACGGACGTCAGCGCGGGTCGTCATCGTCGACACCGAACGGCGCGTGCTGCTGATGCAGGCGCGTGAGGGCGACCACAGCTGGTGGTTCACGGTGGGCGGCGGCATCGCTCCCGGTGAGGACGAACGGGCTGCCGCCGTACGCGAGGCGTTCGAGGAGACCGGCCTGCAGCTGGATCCGCAGGAACTCGTCGGGCCGATCTCGAGGCGGGTGCCGAGCTTCACCTTTCTTAGCCGGGCGTGCCGGCAGGAAGAGCGGTTGTACCTTGCGCAGGTTCCGGCGGGGGTCGAGATCACCACCGACGGCTGGACGGACGTCGAGGTGGCGGCCTGGGATGGGCTGCATTGGTGGCCACTCGTTGACTTGAGCACCACGGCGGAGGTGGTGTATCCGCCAGGACTCGGTGACCGGATCACGTCAGTTTTGGACCAAGGGTGGGATGGCACGACTCCCCTGACCGACTGACTCGCTACCTAGAATGGATAACGCTGTGACGAATCCGAAGACAGCCCCCATCGTGGGCGTGCTGGCTCTCCAAGGCGACGTCCGGGAACACCGGCGGATCATGGAGTCGCTCGGTGCCCAGACGGTGGCCGTCCGCCGGCCGACCGAACTCGAGACGATCGACGCCCTGGTGATACCGGGCGGGGAGTCCACCACCATCGATAAGCTCCTGCGCGCCTTCGAGCTGTTCGAGCCGCTGCGCGAGCGGATTAAACGGGGTATGCCGGTTTATGGCTCGTGCGCAGGAATGATCTTGTTGGCGGACCGGATCGAGGGTGCTATCGAGGGGCAGCGAACCCTCGGCGGCATCGACATGACGGTCCGGCGCAACGCGTTCGGCCGGCAGGTCGACTCGTTCGAAGCCGACCTGGCCTTCCCGGCCGTCGGCGGCGACGAGCCGGTGCGCGCTGTGTTCATTCGCTCCCCCTGGGTCGAGGAGGTGGGTCCGGACGTCCGGGTGCTCGCGGACGTGGCGGACGGGCCCGCCAAGGGTAGGATCGTCGCGGTTCAGCAGGGGTCATTGCTCGCTACCGCGTTCCACCCCGAACTCACCGGTGACCTGCGGGTGCATCGTCTGTTCATGAAGATCGTGAAGGAGTCCTAGCTCGATGTCCGGCCACTCCAAATGGGCCACCACCAAACACAAGAAGGCCGTCGTCGACGCCAAACGCGGCAAGTTGTTCGCGAAGCTGATCAAGAACATCGAGGTGGCGGCCCGGACTGGAGGCGGCGACCCTGAGGGCAACCCGACGCTCTACGACGCGATCCAGAAGGCCAAGAAGGCGTCGGTGCCCAACGACAACATCGAGCGGGCCGTCAAGCGGGGAGCTGGGCTAGAGTCCGGTGCCGCCGAATACCAGACGATCACGTACGAAGGTTATGGCCCGAACGGTGTGGCCGTGCTCATCGAGTGCCTCACCGACAACCGCAACCGGGCGGCGTCCGAGGTGCGGATCGCGATGACGCGTAACGGTGGCTCCATGGCCGATCCGGGATCGGTCTCGTACCTGTTCAGCCGCAAGGGCGTCGTTGTCGTGTCACGCGAGCAGGGCGGCCGCACCCTCACCGAGGACGACATTCTGGAAGCCGTGCTGGACGCGGGCGCCGAGGAGATAGAGGACCTCGGCGAGGCGTTCGAGATCAGGAGTGAGGCCACGGATCTGGTGGAGGTTCGGACGGCCGTGCAGAACGCAGGCTTCGACTACGACTCGGCTGAGTCGTCGTGGGTGCCGTCGGTGACGGTCGAGCTCGACGAGGACGGCGCGAGGCAGATCTTCCGGCTCATCGAGGCGCTCGAGGACAGCGACGACGTGCAGGACGTCTACGCGAACTTCGACGTGTCCGACGAGATCATGGAGGCAGTCGGCTGAGCAACGGCCGGTCATCCGGCGCGAGCCAGGCGGACTCCGGTACGTCCAGCCATTTCTCGGCGGTCGTGAGCTTTATCGCGGCGCGCTCCAGATCGGTAAGCGCTGGATGGTCGAGTCCGCGGTCGTACACCATCGACCAGGGGTACAGCGGCACCGGGTCCACAAGAGGCAGGATCACGGAGCGGGGGATGGGCGGCACGTCGATCCTGGTCAAGATGGGCCATCCGGTCGAGCGAAGGTGGTATGCGGTCTCGTCGGCGCCGCCGGCGGCCACCGCGGCCATTCCCGGATGGTGCTCGGGCGCGGCTGTAGCCGCGAACTCGGCGACCAGGTGTGCACCGAGTTCGACCCATTCCGGCGCGTCCGGGTTGCCAGCGCTGGTGTCGATCGTCAGGCCGCGGACGTCGGCCATCGGGATCGCCCCCCGGGACGCCCAGGCGTGGTCGTCGGGCAGCAGGAGCGCGAGTGGTTCAAATCGGACGAGCCGCTGGACGAGGGTCGGCGCCGTGGCGTGCGCTGGACACCGTCCGCACGCAACGTCGACCCGGCCGGCCAGCAACGCGGTGAACGCCGCTCCAAAGCCGCCGTGAAAGCGAGCTTCGAAAGTATGGCCGGACGGTTGGCTGCGGGCAACGGCGAGCACCCTGGCGGCGGCCGAGCCATCGTGCAGCACATCGACGATCAACGGCCGCCGACTCCCGCGAAGGTCACCGATTACTTCGTCGTGAAGCGCGAGCAGTCGGGCTGCTCGCGGGCGAAGCCGTTCACCTTCGGGGGTGAGTTTGACCTGCCGGGTCGAGCGGTCGAACAGCCGAACGCCGAGCTGGCGCTCGAGGCGGGCGATGTCGCGGCTCAGGGCTTGCTGAGCGATGAAGAGCCGGGCCGCCGCCCGCCCGAAGTGAAGCTCCTCGGCAACGGCAAGGAATCTCCGGAGCAGCCTGGGCTCGAGATCGTCGCCCATGGAACCGACCCTCCGCAGTGTCGCCAATCATTGACAACACAGATGAGTTAATCACAGTCGAACAAGTGTTGGACGGCGCTGTTCCTGCTCCACGACTCTGAAGCCATGAAGAACACTCTGGAGACAACGAACACCGTCCTGTTGCTGGCGGCGACGGCCATTGGAAGTCTGGGACTGGCCGCGGGCGGTACCGCGGGTGCCCTGGCGGCGACTGCGATCACTGAAAGCACAACGGCGGCCGGTCTGCCGCTGGGTGTCCTCGTGGCCGGCTCTGGCCTGGGAGCCTTGCTCATTTCGCGGTGGACGCATCGGGCCGGCCGGCGAGCCGCACTCGCCGGCGGCTACCTGGTGGGGGTCGCAGGCGCGGTCATTGCCGTGGCCGCGGTTGGCCGGCAAAGCTTCGGCTGGCTTCTCGCTGGCAGTGCCGCGCTGGGCGTAGCCAACGCCGCGGTGTTCCTGACCCGGTATGCCGCGGTCGACCCTTCCGGTGACGCCCGTCGTGGAGGAACGATGGGCCTCGTGCTCGCTGCGGCCGCCATAGGTGCGGTTGCCGGGCCGAACCTCCTCGGTCCCGCGGGTGCTCTGGCGCGTGCTGCCGGACTTCACCATGTCGCCGGGTTGTACCTCGTGGCGATACCGTCGTTCGGGCTGGCGGCGATATTGCTGGCGCGCCGAAATGGGACGGCTACCGGCGACCGAGGCGCGGGTCGAATTGTGCACTTTCGGATGCGCTTGCTGTCACCGACGACTGGTCGCGCATTGATCATTCTCGGCGCGGCAAATCTCGCCATGGTCGCGACCATGGCGATCGCGCCGGTGCACATGGTGGAGCACGGCCACGGGCTGACCCTCGTCGGAACCGTGGTGAGCATTCACGTGGTGTGCATGTTCGCCCCTGCTCCGCTGTGGGGCTGGCTAGGCGACGTGGCCGGGCACCACGTTGTGGTCACAATTGGCGCGGGGTTGGTCATCCTCGCCGGCATTGCCGGAGCGACCTCGAATACGACGCAGGCTGGTGCGATGACCGGCGTGCTGGCCCTGCTCGGTCTCGGGTGGAGTGCCGGCGTGGTAGGGGCGAGCGCCGTGCTGGCCGGGTCCGTCCCGACGTCCGCACGGCCGCGCGTCGAGGGCATCGGCGAGGTTGCGATGAGCCTCGCCGCAGGAGGCGGTGCGCCTCTGGCGGGGATCGTGGTGGCGTCCGGCGGCTTCACCACCCTCGGCCTTGCGGCGGCCGTTGTGGGCGCTGGCGCCTTGGCGGTCGGGCTGGCTGAGCGTGGCATTCACTCCGCCAATAGATCCGGGCGTGTCAGCCTGATCGACACGGAGTGAGCGGGGTAGCGTGAGCGCCGAACTGGTGTTCGCGCACGGAAGCGGGCTACATGCGTGTTCTGGGAGTTGACCCGGGTTTGACCCGGTGCGGCCTTGGCGTCGTCGACGGCGAGCCTGGGCGCTCGCTGTCGCTGGTGGACGTCGAGGTGGTTCGGA
This sequence comes from Jiangellaceae bacterium, assembly GCA_035762665.1. GTDB lineage: Bacteria > Actinomycetota > Actinomycetes > Jiangellales > Jiangellaceae > JASLBX01. Next base: position 14,809 of record DASTNZ010000180.1, read on the forward strand.
CGCCGGCGGAGATGACGCTTGGCGAGCGGTTGGTCGTCCTGGCCGGAACACTCGACGCCTGGCTGGACGAGCACCAGCCGGACGCAGTGGCCGTCGAGCGGGTGTTCAGCCAGCAGAACGTCCGCACAGTGATGGGCACGGCACAGGCCAGCGGAGTGGCAGTGCTGGCGGCGGCCCGTCGCGGGTTGCCCGTGGCCCTGCACACTCCGAGCGAGGTCAAGGCCGCGGTCACCGGCAGTGGAGGGGCCGACAAGGCGCAAGTCGCCGCAATGGTGACCCGACTGCTCAAACTCGATGTCCGCCCGCGGCCGGCCGACGCGAGCGATGCCCTGGCACTCGCCATCTGCCAGGTGTGGCGCGGCTCGGCGCAGGCGCGGCTGCAGGCAGCGGCGGTCGCTGCGGGATGGAGGCCGAGATGATCGCGTATGTGCGCGGTCAGGTGACTGCGGTAACCGGCACTGAGGTTGTTGTCGACGTCGGCGGCGTCGGCCTCACTCTGCACTGCACGCCCGCGACAACGGCCGCGACGCGGGTTGGTAGTGAGACCACCCTGGCAGCGAGTCTCGTCGTCCGCGAGGACTCCTTGACCCTCTATGGCTTTTCCGACGCTGACGAGCGCGCGGTCTTCGAGTTGCTGCAGACGGCCAGCGGAGTGGGACCCCGGCTGGCGCAGGCCATACTGGCGGTGCACCCGCCGGACGCGATACGCCGCGCGGTCGCCACCGAGGACTTGGCCGCCCTTACGAAGGTGCCGGGCATCGGCAAGAAGGGCGCCCAGCGGATTGTCATCGAACTCAAGGACAAGCTCGGTTCGCCGCTGGCCGCCGCAGGCGCGGCGAATGGGCACGCTGCACCGTCGGGGGTGGGCGGACCGCATGCCTGGCGTGAGCAGGTGCACACCGCGTTGCTAGGGCTCGGGTGGGGAGCGAAGGACGCCGACGCGGCCGTCGAGCAGGTTGCGCCGATGGTGGATGACGGGGCCGATCCGGCCGACGTCCCGACTCTGCTGAAGGCCGCGCTGCGTACGCTGGCCAAGACATGACCGACGAGACCATCACCCGGCTCGTGGGCCGGGACGCGGGGCCCGAGGAACGCGCCCTCGAAACGGCGCTGCGTCCCCGCACTCTCACCGAGTTCGTCGGCCAGGAGAGATTACGTGAGCAACTCTCGCTCGTTCTCGAAGCGGCCAAGGCACGTGGGCGCCCGTCGGATCACGTGCTGCTCTCCGGGCCCCCGGGCCTGGGCAAGACGACCCTCGCCATGATCATCGCGTCGGAGATGGAGGTGCCGCTGCGCATCACCAGCGGGCCGGCCATCCAGCATGCGGGCGACCTGGCGGCGATCCTGTCCTCGGTGTCCGAGGGCGACGTGCTGTTCTTCGACGAGATCCACCGGATGGCCCGCCCTGCCGAGGAGATGCTCTACACGGCGATGGAGGATTTCCGCGTCGACGTGGTGGTAGGCAAGGGTCCGGGTGCGACTGCTATCCCCCTCGACCTGCCCCCGTTCACGCTGGTAGGAGCGACGACGCGCACGGGCCTGCTGCCCGGGCCGCTTCGTGACCGGTTCGGGTTCACTGGGCACCTCGAGCTCTACGAAGCGGCGGAGCTCGAGCAGGTCCTGGTACGGTCCGCCCGGCTGCTGGACGTTCCGCTCCGGCCCGACGGCGCGAGTGAGATTGCGGGACGTTCGCGTGGAACCCCGCGAATCGCCAATCGGCTGCTGCGCCGCGTCCGTGACTTCGCCGAGGTCCGGGCCGACGGCGTGGTTACCGGCGACTTAGCCCGCGCCGCTCTCCAGGTCTACGAGGTGGACAAGGCTGGACTTGACCGGCTGGATCGTGCCGTCCTCGACGCCTTGTGTCGCCGGTTTTCCGGTGGACCCATCGGACTGGGAACGCTCGCGGTGGCCGTCGGGGAGGAACGTGAGACCGTCGAGGAGGTGGCCGAGCCTTTCCTGGTGCGAGCAGGCCTGCTCGCTCGGACACCGCGTGGGCGGGTGGCCACGCCGGCCGCGTGGCGGCATCTGGGCCTCACCGAGCCCCGCCATTCGCCGTTCGGTACTCCCGGAGACGACGTCCTGCCCGACCTGTTCTCGCAGGATGACTAGAATGCGCGGGCGACTGCTATTCCGGTAAGCCCACGTCCAGCCACCTCAAGGATTTGCGAAGTCTCATGGAAGCACTTCTCCTCCCACTCCTGCTGCTCGCCGTCTTCTACCTACTGCTCATCCGTCCGCAGCAACGCCAGCGCAAGCAGATGGCCGAGCTGCAGTCCAACTTGGCTCCCGGCGCGAAGGTCATGACCGGAGCCGGGTTGTTCGCCACGGTCGTCTCGATGCAGGACGAGCGGATCGAGCTCGAGGTCGCGCCCGGCGTGACGAACTGGTACTTGCGGCGCGCGATCGTCCAGGTCTTTCCGGATGAGCCGGCCACGCCCGAGCCGGGCCCGACGTTCAACGAGTCGAGCGCCGAGCCGCGCCAGTCCAGCGACAACGACGCCTCCAACGGCAACTCTCGGTAGTCCTGGTGCTGGACCAGGCGCAGCGCGAGTTGCTGCTGTCGCGGATCCGCGACATTCCCGACTGGCCGAAGCCGGGTGTTGTGTTCAAGGACATCACTCCGCTGCTGGCCGATCCGATCGCGTTCGACACGGCGGTGACCGGGCTGGCGGCGGCGGGACGCGACGCCGCCGGCAACCCCATCGTCGACACCGTCGTCGGCATCGAGGCCCGCGGCTTCATTTTGGCCGCCCCAGTGGCGCAGTTGCTCCATGCCAGCTTCGTCCCGGTGCGCAAGGCCGGGAAGCTGCCGCACGAGAAGGTCTCGGCCAGCTACGAGCTGGAGTATGGCCAGGAGACGATCGAGGTCCACAGCGACGCTTTCCGCCCGGGGGCGCAAGTGCTCGTGGTCGACGACGTGCTGGCTACCGGCGGTACCCTCGAGGCCACAGCCCAGTTGGTCAAAGGCGCAGGCGCCCAGGTCGTCGCGGTCAGCGTGCTCATGGCGCTCGGTTTCCTCGGCGGCCGGCAGCGGCTCGGTAACCTGGATGTACAGGTCTTGCTCGAGATCTGACGGTCGTCCGGCCGTACACTTACCTCCTGGCGACTTGAATGTGGGTGAGGAGTGGCAGAGGAGAGCCTGACGACAACGGGCGCGTTGACCCCGGTCCGCGTCAGAGCTCGCCTTGCTCGGCTGACCTCGCAGCGGCACCAGACCGATCCGGCCCTGGAGCCGCTGTTCCGCATTGTGCGCAACACCCACCCGAAGGCCGATCTCGGCGTTGTCGAGAAGGCCTACCACACGGCGGCCCGCGCGCATGCCGGCCAGAAACGCCGCAGCGGCGACCCGTACATCACCCATCCGCTGGCCGTCACGACAATTCTGGCCGAGCTGGGCATGACGCCGCCGACACTCGCGGCTGCACTACTACACGACACCGTCGAAGACACCGACTACGACTTAGGCGAGCTGCGCCGCGACTTCGGCGACGAGATCGCCATGCTGGTCGACGGCGTCACCAAGCTGGACAAGGTCAAATACGGGCAGGCGGCCCAGGCCGAGACCGTCCGCAAGATGGTCGTGGCGATGGCCAAGGACATCCGCGTGCTGGTCATCAAGCTGGCCGATCGCCTGCACAACGCCCGAACCTGGCGGTACGTGTCGAAGGAGTCGGCGCGCCGGAAGGCTCGCGAAACGCTGGAGATCTACGCTCCACTGGCTCACCGGCTGGGCATGAACACCATCAAGTGGGAGCTCGAGGATCTCTCGTTCGCGACACTGCATCCGAAGGTCTACGACGAGATCGTCCGGCTGGTCGCCGAGCGGGCGCCATCCCGCGACGACTACCTGGCCAGCGTCATCGAGCAGGTCGAGCAGGATCTGCGCGAGGCGAAACTCAAGGCCACCGTCACCGGCCGGCCGAAGCATTACTACTCGATCTATCAGAAGATGATCGTCCGCGGCCGCGACTTCACCGACATCTACGACCTGGTCGGGATCCGCGTTCTGGTCGAGTCGGTGCGCGACTGCTACGCCGTGCTGGGTGTGGTGCACGCGCGATGGAATCCGGTACCGGGCCGGTTCAAGGACTTCATCGCGATGCCGAAGTTCAACATGTACCAGTCGCTGCACACCACGGTAATCGGTCCCGGCGGTAAGCCGGTCGAGATGCAGATCAGGACGTTCGCGATGCACCGGCGCGCGGAGTACGGCATCGCTGCGCACTGGAAGTACAAGGAGGACGCCAAGTCCATCGACGTCGACCGGCGGGCACTGGACAAGGCCGGTGACTCGCAGGCGCCAGGCGACATGGCGTGGCTTCGGCAGCTGCTGGACTGGCAGAAGGAGACCGAGGATCCAGGCGAGTTTCTCGAGTCGCTCCGGTTCGAGATCGAGTCGAACGAGGTCTATGTCTTCACTCCCAAGGGCGACGTCGTGCCCCTGCCAGCTGAGGCGACGCCGGTCGACTTCGCCTACGCCGTGCACACCGAGGTCGGCCACCGCTGTATCGGAGCGCGGGTGAACGGTCGGCTCGTCCCACTCGAGTCGACGCTCGACAACGGCGACGTCGTGGAGATCTTCACCTCGAAGGCCGAAGGTGCCGGGCCCAGCCGCGACTGGCTGATGTTCGTCAAGAGCGCGCGTGCCCGGAACAAGATCAAGCAATGGTTCTCCCGCTCGCGCCGTGAAGAGGCCATCGAGCACGGTAAGGACGCGATCGCCCGGGCGATGCGTAAGCAGGACCTACCCTTCCAGCGGATGCTCTCGACCGAAAGCTTGACCGCGATCGCCACCGACCTTCAGTACCCCGACATCTCGGCTCTGTACGCCGCCGTGGGTGAGGGTCACGTGTCGGCCCAGAGCGTCGTGCAAAAGCTCGTCCAGAGCATGGGGGGCGAGGAGGGCACTAGCGACGAGGCGGCCGAGACCGCGATTCCGGATAGCCGGCGACGCAAGCGCACCCCCGGAGATCCCGGCGTTGTGGTGAAGGGCGTCAGCGACGTGTGGGTCAAGCTCGCGCGCTGCTGCACACCGGTGCCGGGAGACCAGATCGTCGGGTTCGTTACCCGCGGCTCCGGCGTGTCGGTGCACCGGGAAGACTGCGTCAACGTCGACGCGCTGCGCCGCGACCACGGCCGCATGGTCAACGTCGAGTGGGCGCCGAGCGCGAACAGCATGTTCCTGGTGGCCATGCAGGTCGAGGCCCTCGACCGGGCCCGGCTGTTGTCCGACATCACCAGGGTGCTGTCCGACCAGCACGTCAACATTCTCTCGGCCACGGTCTCCACCACCTCAGACCGGATCGCCAAGAGCCGGTTCACGTTCGAGATGGCCGACCCCAAGCACCTTGGCGCCGTCCTGCGGGCTGTCCGCGGCGTCGAGGGGGTGTTCGACGCCTACCGGCTGACGAGCACTCGCAACGGCGCCGGCTGAGTCTCAGCGGAACTCGTCGAGCGCGCGTTCAGCCTGCTCGAGCCAGGCGCGCCGAGCCGAAAGGGCCTCCTCCGCCTCGGCCAGCTTGCGGTCGTTACCGGCTGTGCGAGCTTTCTCGACCTGCTGCTCGAGCTCGCTGATCGACTCCTGCAACTGGTTCACCGTCGCCTCGGCCCGGGCTCGAGCCTCCGGGTTGGTGCGCTGCCACTCGGACTCCTCGGCCCCACGGACGGCGTCCTCGACGCGGCGCAACCGAGCCTCGATCGACCTCATGGCATCCCGGGGCACGTGCCCGGCCGCTTCCCAGCGCTCCTGGATTGACCGCAGAGCCGAGCGGGCGGCTTTCCAGTCGGTGACCGGCAGCAGCGCCTCCGCCTCGGTCAGTAGGGCTTCCTTGGCCTGCAGGTTCGCCTGCTGCTCCGAGTCGCGCTTGGCGAACGTTTCCGACCGTGCCCCGAAGAAGGTGTCCTGGGCTGCCCGGAACCGCTTCCACAGCGCGTCGTCGACCGCCTTCGGTGCCGGCCCGGCGGCCTTCCACTGCGACATCAGCTCGCGGTACCGGCGGGATGTCGCACCCCAGTCTGTCGAGCCGGCAAGCTCCTCGGCCTCCTTGGCCAGGCGCTCCTTGATCACTCTGGCCTCGTCGCGGCGTTCGGCCAACTCGGCGAAATGGGCCTTGCGGCGCCGGGTGTAGTGGGTACGCGCGGTAGAGAACCGCCGCCAGAGGGCATCGTCGGTGGCACGATCGAGGCGAGGGAGAGATTTCCACTCGTCCAGCAAGGCGCGCAGCCGGTCCGCTCCGCTGCGCCAGTCGTCACTGTGCGAGATCTCCTCGGCCTCGGCCGCGACCTGCTCCTTGCGCTCGCGAGCTTCGTCCAGTGCCCGGGCCCGGGCTGCGCGGCGTTCGGCGCGTCGCTCGTCTACCCGCTGCTCGACGTGCTCCAGGCGTCGCACCAGTGCGTCGAGGTCGCCCACTGCATGTGGCTCGGCCAGCGCTTCGCGGAGCTTGCCCGCGGCAGCTTGGGTCTCGTCGGGGGCGGCGACGCCGGATTCGAGGCGCTGCTCGAGCAGATCGACCTGAACGACGAGGTCTTCGTACTTGCGCGCGAAGAAGGCCAATGCCTCCTCGGGTTGGCCGACCTGCCACGAACCGATATGACGCTCACCGGTGGCGGTGCGGACGTAGACGTCCCCGTTCTCGTCGACCCGGCCCCAGGCGTTCTCAGCCACGGTGGCCGGCGAGGATGGCGCCTGGACCGGCTCCTCGGGTGTCCCGCGAGTGCCTGGAGTCTCGGTCACGGTGGTTCCTCTTTCCGCGTGGCTCATGGCTCAGTGACGAGGCTGTCGATTGTCACAGGCTCGGCGGGTGCGCCGTCGGTCGAACCGTCCTCTGTCCCGGCGTCGGCGATCTCGGTCAGCACGTCGATCCCTTCGGTGATACGACCGAACACGGTGTACTCCGGCGGGAGCTGGGTGTCGTCATAGACGAGGAAGAACTGGCTACCGTTCGAGTCGGGATCATCGCTGCGGCGGGCCATGGCGACAGTGCCGGCTTCATAGGTCGCCCCGTCGACGTTCTCTAAGCCGAACTCGTATCCCGGTCCGCCGCTGCCGCTCGCGGTGGGATCGCCACACTGGAGCACCCGGAGCGTGTCAGAGGTCGCCAGACGGTGGCAGTTGGTTCCGTCGAAGTACCCGGCATTGGTGAGGTGAACCAGCGAGTTCACGGTGCACGGTGCCTCGTCGGCGAGCAGTTCGACGGTGACAGGCGACCCGTTGAGGGTAATCGTGGCGGTAGTGGCGGCCACTGGCTCCGTGGGAGGCAGGCCGACGCCCTCTACGGGCTCGGCCTCGGTGTACACGCAGGTGCCTTCGGTGGCGGTCGGTTCGGTTTCGCCGTCCGGCAGCCACCAGACCACCAGCGCAACGACGAGCCCTCCGACCAGCACGACGGCGCCGACGATGGCCACGATCATCCGGCGGTGCCGACGCGCGGCGGCCCGGCGGGCCTGCTGCCGCTCCCACTTCTCGCGCGCGAGCTGGCGACGTCGACGCTCCTTGGTGCTCGCCACCGGTACTCCTTCGTTCCCTCCCGTAACCGGGCAGGCTGGCTTACCTCCCGGGTTGGGACAGTCTAGGCAGTGGATGCCATGCCTTGCGTAACGAGTTCGACTCATTGCGAGCCGCGTCGATAGGCTGACGGCGTGCTCGCGGTCGGATTTCCTGCTGCGGCGTTCGGGACGAACTGCTACGTCCTAGCGCCTGACGTGGGGCAGGAGTGCGTCATCGTCGACCCCGGCATCGGCGTGCTCGACCGTTTGGACGAGGTCCTTCGCGAACACCGGCTCAAGCCCGAGGCGGTGCTGCTGACCCATGGGCACCTCGACCACGTCTACTCCGTGACGCCGGTGTGCAATGCGCGGGGAGTGGCTGCGTACGTCCACGGTGATGACCGGTACCGCCTGGTCGATCCGATCGCCATGCTCGACCCACTGCTTGTGGCGATGCTCGAGCAGCAGTTCGGCAGCGCCGCCAGGTGGGCCGAGCCGGACGACGTGCGGCCGTTGTCCGACCGCGCAACGATCCAGCTCGCCGGGCTGAGCATCACGGTCGACCACGCGCCCGGCCATACCGAGGGGTCGGTGATGTTCCGCCTGCCACGCGGCGGCGACGAGGGCGCCGAGCTGTGCTTGTCCGGCGACGTCCTTTTCGCGGGCAGCATCGGGCGCACCGACCTGCCGGGTGGCGACCACGCCGCGATGCTGCAGAGCCTCGCCGAGAAGGTGCTTCCGCTGCGTGACGACACCACCGTCCTGCCCGGCCACGGCCCGGCCACAACCATCGGCCGCGAGCGCGCGAGCAACCCCTACCTGCAGGGGCTTAGCTCGCCCGCACGCCCCTGAGCACTGCAAGGGACACCGTGAGTTCGACATTCCGCGCCCCACGAGGGACGTTCGACCTGGTACCGCCGCGCGGCGACGCCGTCCTCGCCATCCGCGAAGCGATGGCCGCACCATTGCGCCGGGCCGGATACGCCTACATAGAGACTCCCGCATTCGAGGACACGGCGCTTTTCGTGCGCGGCGTCGGGGAGTCCACCGACGTGGTCACGAAAGAGATGTACTCATTCACTACCCGCGGCGGTGACGACGTGACCCTTCGGCCCGAGGGCACCGCCCCGGTCCTGCGGGCCATCCTTGAGAACAACCTTCACCGAGGCGCTCTGCCGGTGAAGGTCTGGTACGCCGGCTCGTACTACCGGTACGAGCGCCCGCAAAAGGGCAGGTACCGCCACTTCTCGCAGGTAGGCGCAGAAGTGGTCGGCACTGAGGACGCCACCATCGACGCGGAGACGATCATCCTGGCCGTGGATGCCTACCACAGCATGGGGCTGTCGCGGTTCCGCGTGCTGTTGAATTCCCTCGGCTCGGATGAGTCGCGGCCGGCCTACCGGGCGGCGTTGCAGGAGTACTTGCGCACCCTCGACCTTGACGAGGAGACCGCGACGAGAGTGGAGCTCAACCCGCTGCGTGTCCTGGACGACAAGCGGCCGGAGATGCAGGACGCGCTGGCGGAGGCTCCGCTAATCACCGACTTCCTGTCGTCCGGCGATCGCGCACACCACGATCGGATCTGCGAGCTGCTCGCCGATGCGGGTGTCGAGTACGTGGACGAGCCTCGGCTGGTACGAGGCCTGGATTACTACACAAGGACGCTGTTCGAGTTCGTGCACGACGGACTCGGCGCGCAGTCGGCGATCGGGGGCGGCGGGCGTTATGACGGGTTGTCCGAGTCGCTCGGCGGCCCACGGCTGCCTGGCGTCGGCTGGGCGCTCGGCGTCGAGCGGACGCTGCTGGCCATGGAAGCCGATGGCCTCAGCACCACGGCGCCCGGCAAGGTCGCCGTGTTCGCCGTGCCACTCGGCGAGGACGCAGAGCGGCGCCTGTTCGCCCTCGTCACTGAGCTTCGCCGGGCGGGTGTGGCCGCGGATATCGCCACCGGAGGGCGCGGGCTCAAGGGCGCGATGAAGGCGGCCGACAAGAGTGGGGCGAGCTTTGCCGTCATCGCGGGCGATCGTGATCTGGCCGACGGTGTCGCCCAGGTCAAAGAGCTGGCGACGGGGGAGCAGTCGGCAGTGGCTCTCGGCACAGTTGCGGACAAGCTGATCGAGCGGCTCGCGGACAAGACTGGATGACCGCTGCTCAAAGGGCTAATACTTGCGCATCGCTCCGACATATGTTCGAATGAAGTGTGCGATGGCAAGCTCAAGCAGACGCGCATGACGACGGCGCCTTGCCTGGCCTTGCTCGTATACCCGGACTAGTCCGGTCGGTGCGTACTCCGGAGTTCGCCGGCGTCACGTTCCACGAAGTGCGCGCCCGTACTGTGCTCAACCGGGTGCCGGATGCATCGCGACTTCCTTTCCGCTGGACGATCAATCCCTACCGGGGTTGCAGTCATGCGTGTGTGTACTGCCTGACCGGAGACACAGCGATCTTGATGAGCGACGGCCGGCAGAAGCCGCTTGCCGAGGTTCGCGTCGGCGACACCGTCATCGGGACCGAACGGACCGGGCGCCGCAGGCAGTACCGGCCGACCGACGTCCACGCCCACTGGTCGACCACCAAACCGGCCGTTCAGATCGTCCTCGAGGACGGCACCACCTTGCAGGCCAGCCCTGATCACCGGTTCCTGACAACGCGGGGCTGGCAGCCTGTTGCCGAACTTACGCTGGCCGACCAGTTCGTCGGATCCGCCGCCCTGCGCCATCTGCCACGGCACGCTCGCAAACGTAAGGTCGCGGGCGTGACGGTCACCAGCGAACCCGGCCTTCGCGTGGTATCGATCGGCCCGGTCGGTCCCGAGCGCGAGATGTACGACATCACCACGGGCACTGGCGACTTCATCGCCAACGGAGTCGTTTCGCACAACTGTTTTGCCCGTGGCACTCACTCCTGGCTCGAGCTCGACACGGGAACCGGTTTCGATTCCGAAATCGTCGTGAAGGTCAACGCTCCGGATGTCGCGGCTCGTGAGCTCAGCCGGGCGTCGTGGACCCGAGAGCATGTCGCGCTGGGCACGAATACCGACCCGTACCAGCGGGCCGAGGGCCGCTACCGGCTGATGCCTGGCATCATCAACGCGCTCGCCGGGTCGGCAACGCCGTTCTCGATCCTCACCAAGGGCACGCTGCTGCGCCGCGACCTTCCGCAGCTCCGCGCTGCGCGCCGGGACGTCGAGGTTGGTCTCGCGGTCTCCGTCGCGATCTGCGACGAAGAACTTCATAACCGGCTGGAGCCGGGCGCCCCGTCACCGCGCGCACGTCTCGATCTGGTGCGAACCATCCGCGACGCCGGGTTTGACTGTGCGGTTCTCCTCGCGCCGGTGCTTCCGTATCTGACCGATTCGGACGAGCACTTGGAGATTGCCGTGTCGCGGCTCGCCGAGGCCGGCGCCACGAGCATCAGTCCGATCGCCTTGCATCTTCGCCCCGGGGCAAGGGAGTGGTACCTGGCCTGGCTGGGCCGGGAGCGGCCCGAACTGGTAGCGGCGTATCAGCGCCTATACGGGCGCGGAGCGTATGTCACCGCGGCATACGGCGACTGGCTGACTCGCCGCCTCCAGCCACTGCTCGAGCGGCACGGGCTCGGGCGGCCCGCGCGCGGAGAGTCGCGTGGCATCGCGAGCGACGGCGACAGTCCCGCAACCGAGGACAGACCCGGCCCCGGCCACCAGCTCACCCTCCTGTAGGCCGGCAAGCGGTGAACTGGCGCTGCCGAATATCCGCTGGTTCGGCAGGAGGTCCGTGGGTTACATAGGATCGTGGACGCCCGTCCCACACCGCGACTCTGGAAGGACCCTCGTGCTTCGCACCCATTCGGCCGGAGAGCTCCGCGCCGAGCATGCCGGAAAGACCGTGACACTTACCGGCTGGATCGCGCGGCGGCGCGATCATGGGGGAGTGGCGTTCCTTGATCTCCGTGACGCGTCCGGCGTGTCGCAGGTGGTCGTCCGGGACGAGGACGTGGCCCACGGGCTGCGCAATGAGTTCTGCGTAAAGGTGACCGGTGAGGTCGCGCGGCGCCCGGAGGGCAACGAGAACCCGGCGCTGCCCACCGGTGAGATCGAAGTCGTCGCCAACTCCGTCGACGTCCTGAACGAGGCGGCACCGTTGCCGTTCCAGCTCGACGAGCACGTCGAGATCGGTGAGGAAGTACGGCTGCGGCACCGGTACCTCGACCTGCGACGCCCGGGTCCGGCGGCCGCGCTGCGGCTGCGGTCCAGGGTGAACCAGGCGGCGCGCGAGGTTCTTCTCGCCCACGACTTCGTCGAGATCGAGACGCCGACGTTGACCCGCTCCACGCCGGAGGGCGCCCGCGACTTCCTGGTGCCCGCACGGCTCAGGCCAGGTTCGTGGTACGCACTGCCGCAATCGCCCCAGCTGTTCAAGCAGCTACTGATGGTGGCCGGCTTCGAGCGGTACTTCCAGATCGCCCGCTGCTACCGCGACGAGGATTTCCGTGCCGACCGCCAACCCGAGTTCACTCAGCTCGACATCGAGATGAGCTTCGCGGACCAGGACGATGTGATGGCGCTGTCCGAAGAGATCGTCGCGGCCCTGTGGAAGCTCGTCGGGTACGACATCCCGCGCCCGATGCCGCGGATGACATTCCATGAGGCCATGGACCGCTTCGGGTCGGACAAGCCGGACCTGCGGCTCAGCGGCGTCGAACTCACCGAGGTCACCTCGCACTTCGCGAACACGACCTTCCGGGTCTTCCAGGCACCGTACGTGGGCGCCATCGTGCAGCCCGGGGGAGCGTCGCAGACCCGCAAAGAGCTCGACGGCTGGCAGGAGTGGGCGCGGGCCCGCGGCGCGAGGGGCCTGGCCTACGTACTGATCGGCGATGACGGCTCGCTGGGCGGCCCCGTTGCCAAGAACCTGAGCGAGGAAGAGAAGGCCGGGCTCGCTGACCTGGTGGGTGCCCGGCCCGGTGACGCGATCTTCTTCGCGGCCGGCTTCCGCAAGCCCTCGCAGGCTCTGCTCGGCGCTGCCCGGGTCGAGATCGGCCGGCGCGCGGGTTTGATCGACGAGAGTGCCTGGTCCTTCGTGTGGGTTGTGGACGCTCCGCTGTTCGAGCCGGTCTCAGAGACCGACGAGGTGGCGGTTGGCTCTGGTGCGTGGACGGCAGTGCATCACGCGTTCACCGCCCCAAAGCTCGAGTTCCTCGACACCTTCGACACCGACCCCGGCTCCGCCCTCGCGCACGCATACGACCTGGTGTGCAACGGCACCGAGATCGGCGGTGGGTCGATCCGTATCCACCGCCGCGACGTGCAAGAGCGCGTCTTCCAGGTGATGGGACTGGCGCCTGAGCAGGCTCAGGAGAAGTTCGGCTTCCTGTTGGACGCGTTCAAGTACGGCGCACCCCCGCACGGCGGCATCGCGTTCGGCTGGGACCGAGTCGTGGCCCTGCTCGCGGGATCTGAATCGATCCGGGATGTCATCGCTTTCCCGAAGACCGGCAACGGCTACGACCCGCTGACGGCCGCACCGGCACCCATCACCCCGGAACAGCGTGCTGAAGCCGGAGTCGACGCGACGCCCTCTGACGAGACCCAGGGTTAGAAAGGCGGCTTCCCGTCGTCGAGCATCTCGATCTCAGGCGGGGTGCTGTCGTTCACGTGCTCAGCAACGGCGTCTGGCTGGTCATGCGGGCAGGGCGTCAGCAAGCAGTCACAACTCTCCGGTTGGCCGTTGGAGCCGCCGGTGGGTTCCCGGTCGTGGTCGGGCTGGGTCCGGGCGTCGATTGGCCGTGGGATGGCCGGCGGTGGTCTGGATCCGTATCGGCGTCCAAGTGGGCTGGTCCAGACCGTCAGTCCCGGACGCGGCGCGGTGAGTTTCCAGTGACCCTCGTCCTTCAGTCGGTGGTCGTGCCGGCAGGGCGCCGACAAATTGGTCACGATAGTCGGGCCTCCGTGCGCGAAGCCGACTCTGTGGTCTTGGTCAGCCTTGGTCGCCGGCACGCGGCAACACGGATGAACGCAGCGTCGATCGCGCTGCTGGATCCAGCGCCGCAAGCCGGCGCCTGGGGTGCGCCGGGCAGCATATTTAACGGTGGTCTCGTGGTTGCTCTTGGACAGTTTCAGCGCGACAGCGAGCTCTTCTAATACGGGCGCACATGCGCGTGCGGCGCCGGCTACGGTCGCTGCGCGGCGCGGCTCGCCATCCGCGCGGGTGAGGTCCTCGGGGCGGAAGGCGAGCTCGACGATGCCGTCTCGCCGGTTGTCACGGAGCACGCGCACACCGTCCGGTGCCATCGGCCGCGCCGTGACGAGGCCGCCGTCCACGACTCGCCCGTTGTCGTCGCAGATCGCGTAACGCCATTCGGCGCCGTACATCTGGGTCAGAATGTGCCGGGCCAGCCAGGCCGGCACGTACCCCCAACCTGGCACCTCGGCCGGCTCACCGTTGCATCCCAGCAGCGTGGCGAGCTGTACCCGCAACTCGGGCACCTGCCACGGCCGACCCGCCGGCTTGGAGACAGCGGCTGGCGCGGCCGAGTCGGCGGGCGAGGAAGACTCGGTTGGTGCATGCACATTCGCACGACCAGTACCCGTAGTGCCAGAACCATGACCTCCCGAACTAGGGCCGCCGGATCCAGGACCGCGGTCGCTGGGTCCCCGATCGCCACTGCCGCCGGCGATGGCTACATCGGGACCACCCTCATCGCGACGATTCCCATCGAGGCCGCTGCCGTCAGCGCGTTCGGTTCCTTGTGCGATGATTCCGCCTGCGTGCGCGCCCGGGATCGTGTAGGGGTGGGCCAGCACGTGGGCGATGATCTCCGGTTCGGCCAGGCCCTCGAACGTGCCATCTGTCATGCCCAGGTATAGGTCGGACCTGATCTGGTCGATCTCGCGTCGATCACCGGCTCGCTTGCAAGCGCGCGCCAGGGTGTCGATCCGCTCGCAGGCGGCGACCACGCGCTCGGCAGGCTGCGAGTAGCCCGCCAGAGTCCCGGTGCCGTCGGGGCCGAGGAAGCCGCGCACCCGGCGGGTCCGTACAGCGGCCTTGTAGGTTTTTTCCGCCCAGGCAGGGTCAACCGCCAGACAGGCCCGCTTTATGCGGTCGATCAACTCGCCGACCATCAAGCGGGAGGCGTCGGGCAGGAGCTGCCGGCACACTACGTAGGCCTGCTCACTGTCCAAACCCGACGTCCAGTCGATAAACGCGCGGGCCCGCGCTTCGTCCAACTCACCGGCCATCATCGCTTCGCCTAATAGCGGCAGTCGGTAGAAGAGGTCGAACGCAAAGCCGACAGTCCGCTCAGCACGGGAGCGCGACCACACCAATGCCGCACGAGCTTCTTCGGCGGCGAACTCGCCCAAGCGGTTCACCCGCTCAACGGTGTCGATTGAGAACGGGCGGCGCAGTCCAGTCTCCAGTACCGCGCGCAGGAATCGTGCGGTCTGCCGGCACCATAGACGATGCTCGGCCAGAAGCAATTCCACTGTGTCGTGGCCGGACACCTGCTCGACGTCGACGTCCTCAAGGAGGCGCGCAAGCAGCGCCCCAGCAGGTACGGAAGTCAACTCCTCTTGCACCGGAACTGGCGAAGGAGACGGTGCCGCGGTTGACATGACCCACACCCCTTCAGGCAATCGCACTAACGATCAACCAGGGTGACCCGGGTCTCAACCGGGCCGATCACATCTGCTCTGTCTGCGCACCCCGCATCTGGCATACGGCCTTGCTCGCTAATACATACTCTACATCGAAACAAGTGTTCTATGCAAGGC
>DASTNZ010000181.1:0-20011 GCA_035762665.1 Jiangellaceae bacterium
CACGGCGTGGCCGTCCGTTACCTGCACAGCGAGGTCGACACGCTGCGCCGGGTCGAGTTACTCCGCGAGCTGCGCAAGGGTGATTTCGACGTCCTGGTCGGCATCAACCTGCTGCGCGAGGGCCTCGACCTGCCCGAGGTGTCGCTGGTGTCCATCCTGGACGCCGACAAGGAGGGGTTCCTGCGTTCGGGCACGTCGCTGATCCAGACAATCGGGCGCGCGGCCCGCAACGTGTCGGGCCAGGTGCACATGTACGCCGACACGATCACGCCGTCTATGAGCGACGCGATCGACGAGACCAACCGGCGTCGGCAGAAGCAGGTCGCCTACAACGCCGAGCATGGGATCGACCCTACGCCGCTACGCAAGCGGATCGGCGACATCACCGAGATGCTGGCGCGCGAAGATGTCGACACGGACCAACTGATCGGCGGCTCGGGGCGGGCGGTCAGTCGGGGCAAGGCACCGGTACCGGGCATGAAGAGCAGGTCGGAGGCGGGCGCCCACGCGGCTCAGCTCGCCGGCATGCCGGCCGCCGACCTCGCCCAGTTGATCCAGCAGCTCAGCGATCAGATGCACAACGCTGCCGCGGAGTTGCAGTTCGAGTTGGCCGCCCGGCTCCGCGACGAGATCGCCGAGCTCAAGAAGGAGTTGCGCGCCATGCACGATGCGGGCGTGAAGTGACTGACGAAGAACTGCTGGCGTACTGCATGGCCAAGCCGGGGGCGTGGCGAGACGAGCCGTGGGAGGGCGACATCGTCGCCAAGGTGGGCGACAAGATCTTCGCGTTCTTCGGCTCGGACGGGGAGTCGGTCGGGCTGAAGTGCGGCCGCACCCGCGACGAGGCGGATGAATGGCTCCACCGGTACCCGGACGACGCGTCGGTGATGGCGTATATCGGCCGGTCGGGCTGGAATACGTTGCTGTACCGCGGCGCGATCCCGGACGACGAGATCTTCGAAGCAGTCGACGCCTCCTACGAGGCGGTCGTCGCCAAGCTTCCCAAGCGCCTTCGACCCGTGGACGTCTAGGAACGACCCCTCGGCGATGGTCGGTCCCGACCACCACCTATCTCACCCCGATACGAATTCCCGCCCAACGGGCGGTTAGCCATCACGCCCGTGGGCATGAGAGCATGACGACAGCACGTGGAGGGGAGTATTCCTTCGCGGCCTTCTCGTCAGCACGGTGTCTTACCCGGGGAGGCCGGCCGAGCGATGGCGGAAGAGACCTCCGGTTGACGGTGCCGCCGCCGGGTAGGCGGCATGAGACCGGAGAGGATTGTTAGTGCTGGACCTGCCTGTGTGGTTCGAGGTCACGACGTTCGTCGTACTGACCCTGCTGTTGGCGACGGATCTTTTTCTCGTCACCCGCCGTCCCCACGAACCATCGTTGAAGGAAGCCAGCCTCTGGGTGAGCTTCTACGTCGGGCTCGCGCTGCTGTTCGGCGTGATCATGATTTTCGTGGCAAGCCCGCAGGCGGCGGGGGAGTTCTACGCCGGGTGGATCACCGAGTACAGCCTGAGCGTCGACAATTTGTTCGTCTTCGTGCTGATCATGACGCAGTTCCGGGTGCCGCGGAAGTACCAGCAATCCGTGCTGATGTTCGGCATCTTGATGGCGATCGTGCTGCGTGGCATCTTCATCATCGTCGGCGTTGCCGCGATCAATGCCTTCTCATGGGTCTTCTATATCTTCGGCCTGTTCCTCATCTACACGGCGATCAAACTCGCGAAGCAGGAGGCCGAGCACCACCCTCACGAAGAGACCTACGAGAACGCGTTCATCCGCCGGGCGCGCCGCGTGCTTCCCATCAGCTCGACCTACGATGGGGTCAAGCTCCGGACCACAGTGGACGACAAGCGGATGTTCACGCCGATGGTCATCGTGTTCCTGGCCATCGCCTCTGCGGACATCTTGTTCGCCGTGGACTCGATCCCCGCTATCTTCGGGCTCACTCAAGAAGCGTTCATCGTGTTCACCGCGAACATCTTCGCCCTGATGGGCCTGCGCCAGCTGTACTTCCTCCTCGGCGGGTTGCTCGATCGGCTGGTGTACCTGCAGGCCGGGTTGGCGATCATCCTGGGATTCATCGGCATCAAGCTCATCCTGCACGCCCTGCATGAGAACGAACTGCCGTTCATCAACGGCGGCGAGCCGTTGGAAGGGGTACCGGACATCTCCATCGTGGTCTCGCTCGCTGTAATCGTCGGCACATTGGCGATCACAACGCTGGCCAGCTTGTGGAAGAGCCGGCGGGACGCGCGAGCGGCCAGGCAGAGCACGTCCTGAGACATTCTCCTGAGGCCCCAACTTGGGTATTGTCTCGGACCAATGGAACAGTTCACGATGGGCCCCAAGCATGGCCGTGACCAGGACGGCCAGGGCCTGGATGCCGTGTCGCTGGAGCCTCTCGAACTGAGCAGTCACACCGAGAACGAGGAGGCACTCGAGATCTCGGTGGTCGGCAGTCAGCACTGGTGGGGTGAGCTGGTGCGGGCCGATGTCTTGGCCGTGGCCAGCGCCGCCGCTGTGATCGTGTCGGTACTGGGGTTACCGTTCGCGCAGTTCCTGGCGAATTTCTTCCTCGTCCCGATGCAGATCAGCACGGCGTGGATGTTCCTTCCGGTCGTGGTGGCCACCGCGGTCGCCACGGCGCTGGGGCTGGGCGCGGTTCGCCAGGCCTTCCGGCATGACGCCGCGGCCTGGGTCAGGGTGGTCGGTGGTGCCGCCACGCTGGTCGGCTTCCTCCTGCTGGTCGGTACGGCGGTCACCTGGCTCTACGTGGTGGATTCCGGCCTGATGGACGAGCTCCGAGGGTTCTTCTAGCTCATACCCATGCGCCGGCGGGAATGGTTGGGAGTGCGCCATAAGGTTCAACCGCCAGTTGCTCGCCGGCCGAGCGACCGGTGATCCAGGCCAGAATCGTCGCAGCCGCGCCGCGAATTACCACGGTGCCGCCGCTGTCCACCCTTTCGGATTTACCGTCGATGACGACCGTGAAAGGTGCGACGTCGTCGCGGCGGCTGATGGCCCGGATCGACTCGCGAAGGGCCCGAGCGACGAACTGCGCCGGCCAGTCCTGTGGGGAGTAACCTGCCGCCAAGTCGACGTGGTGAATCTCCAGCTCACGAAGTCGGAGCCAGACGGCCCTGCGAGCCGGCACCACCGAGCCCGTGGCCGCCGGCCCGGTGCGGACCTGAAATTGCCAGCCTTCCTCCGGGACCTGGGCAATCGTCGACCCGAACCGGGCTGCGGATTCGCGCACGTCCGCCACCAGCTCTTCCAGCGCTCGGGGCGACCCTGCTTCGATGTCCGCGGCCCGGGCTTCGGCTGACTCGTACATGGGCGTCTCGACGCCGGTGCTCGCCCAGGTAAGCAGGTTCGTCAGTGCATCCGCGTTGCGCGCGACATGGGTAAGAACGTGGGCTCGCGTCCAGCCGGGACATAGGCTCGGCAACCGAACCGTGTCGTCGTCCAGTTGCTCGGCGGTGCGCACCAGCCGCTGGGTTGCCGCGGTGACCGGACCGACCGCTTCCGAGCTCTCCGAATGGCCGATGGGGTGATTGGTGCCGACCTCGGGCATGCTTCAGAACCTAACCGTTGTTTGCCACAGAGCACCAACGTTGTCAGACCCGCCACTTACCATGCCGTGAGTGCACGTACCGACCGAACTGGAAGCCATGGCCGACGAGTCCGCGCACAGCTTGATCATCAAGGGCGCCCGTGAGCACAATCTCAAGGACGTCTCCCTTGACCTGCCCCGCGACGCGCTCATCGTATTCACCGGGCTGTCCGGGTCCGGCAAGTCGAGCCTGGCGTTCGACACCATCTTCGCCGAAGGTCAGCGTCGGTACGTCGAGTCGTTGTCGGCGTATGCGCGTCAGTTCCTCGGCCAGATGGACAAGCCCGATGTCGACTTCATCGAGGGCCTGTCGCCCGCGGTTTCGATCGACCAGAAGTCGACATCGCGCAACCCGCGGTCCACCGTCGGCACCATCACCGAGGTCTACGACTACCTGCGTCTGCTCTACGCCAGGGCCGGCCGCCCGCACTGCCCTGAGTGTGGCCGGCCGATCGGCCGCCAGACGCCGCAGTCGATCGTCGACCAGGTGCTGCGGCTGGAAGAAGGCTCGCGATTCCAGGTGCTCGCACCGGTGGTGCGCGAGCGCAAGGGCGAGTACGCCGACCTGTTCCGGACGCTGCGCTCCCAGGGGTACTCGCGGGTCCGGGTCGATGGTGTCGTACACCAGCTCACCGATCCACCCGGGCTCAAGAAGCAGGAGAAACACACCATCGAGGTGGTGGTCGATCGACTGACGGTCAAAGACACCGCCAAACGCCGCCTCACCGACTCGGTTGAGACGGCGTTGCGACTCTCCGGCGGCATGGTCACGCTCGAGTTCGTCGATCTGCCCGAGGGTGACTTGCACCGCGAGCGGGTGTTCTCCGAGCACCTTTACTGCCCGTACGACGATCTGTCGTTCGAAGAACTCGAGCCACGGTCGTTCTCGTTCAATTCGCCGTTCGGTGCGTGCCCGCAGTGCACTGGGCTGGGGACCAAGATGCAGGTCGACCCCGAACTCGTGGTTCCCGACCCGAGCCGAAGCCTGGACGACGGCGCCCTCGCGCCGTGGTCCGCCGGCCACACGTCCGAGTACTTCGGCCGGCTCATCACTGCGCTCGCGGAAACCATCGGATTCCCGACCGACATCCCGTTCGAGAAGCTGCCGCCCAAGGCTCGTGCCGCGTTGCTGCGCGGCTACGACGGGCAGGTCCACGTCCGCTATCGCAACCGGTACGGCCGCGAACGGTCGTACAACACCACGTACGAGGGCGTGATCTCGTGGGTGCAGCGCCGGCACACCGAAGCCGAGTCCGACGCCAGTCGCGAGCGCTTCGAAGGCTTCATGCGCGAGGTTCCGTGTGAGGCGTGCGGCGGCAGCCGGCTCAAGCCGGTGAGCCTGGCCGTCACCGTGGGCGGCAGGAGCATCGCCGACGTGGCCGCGATGCCGATCGGCGAGTGCGCCGTGTTTCTCCGCGAACTGGAGCTGTCCGACCGCGAACGCCAGATCGCCGCCCGGGTCCTCAAGGAGGTCAACGAACGGCTGCGATTCCTCGTCGACGTCGGCCTCGACTACCTCACCCTCGACCGGGCGGCGGCGACATTGGCCGGCGGAGAGGCCCAGCGGATTCGGTTGGCGACGCAGATCGGGTCCGGCCTCGTCGGCGTGCTGTACGTGCTCGACGAGCCTTCAATCGGGCTGCACCAGCGCGACAACCGACGTCTGATCGAAACTCTAGTGCGACTTCGCGATCTCGGCAACACCCTGATCGTGGTCGAGCACGACGAGGACACCATTCGCACCGCTGACTGGGTGGTCGACATCGGCCCTGGTGCTGGTGAGCACGGCGGCCAGATTGTTGTCTCAGGACCGGTCGAGAAGCTGATCGCGCATGAGGGCTCGATCACCGGTGCGTACCTGTCCGGCCGGCGCAGCATCCCCGTGCCCGAAGTACGCCGGCCGGTGACGAAGCGCCGCGCGCTGACCGTCGTGGGGGCGCGTGAGCACAACCTGCGAGATGTAACGGTCAGCTTCCCGTTAGGCAGCTTCGTCGCCGTCACCGGTGTCAGCGGCTCGGGCAAGTCCACGCTCGTCAACGACATCCTCTACACGTCCCTGGCCCGAGGGCTGTACGGCGCCCGGGCGATTCCGGGCCGGCACCGCCGCATCGATGGCGCTGACCTGGTCGACAAGGTGGTGCATGTCGACCAGTCGCCGATCGGGCGGACGCCACGGAGTAACCCGGCCACGTACACCGGGGTGTTCGACCACGTCCGCAAGCTGTTCGCTCAGACGCAGGAGGCGAAGATCCGGGGTTACCAGCCCGGCCGATTCTCCTTCAACGTCAAGGGCGGGCGCTGCGAGGCGTGCAGCGGCGATGGCACAATCAAGATCGAGATGAACTTCCTGCCGGACGTGTACGTCCCGTGCGAGGTGTGCCACGGGGCGCGCTACAACCGCGAGACCCTCGAGGTGCACTACAAGGGCAGAACCATCTCCGAGGTCTTGGAGATGCCGATCGAGGAGGCCCTGGAGTTCTTCGAACCGGTCGAGCGCATCGCGCGCCATTTGCGCACGTTGGTCGACGTTGGGCTCGGTTATGTACGGCTGGGTCAGCCGGCGCCGACCCTGTCCGGCGGCGAGGCGCAGCGCGTGAAGCTCGCGTCGGAGCTGCAGAAACGCAGCACCGGGCGCACGCTGTATGTGCTGGACGAGCCGACGACGGGGCTCCATTTCGAGGACATCCGAAAGCTGATCGGCGTCTTGCAGAACCTTGTCGACAAGGGCAACACGGTGGTCGTCATCGAGCACAACATGGACGTCATCAAGACAGCGGACTGGATCATCGACATGGGTCCGGAAGGCGGCAGTGGCGGCGGCGCAGTGGTGGCCGCGGGTCCGCCGGAGGACGTTGCCATGATCGAGGCCTCGCACACCGGGGCCTTCCTTCGACACATTCTCGGCGTGCCGGCAGCCGCCAGCTGAATTCGCTTACATCCAGGACTGGGTCGGAGCACGCCGATTGCGCCCGCGCGGCTTCTGATTCGACGGCGGGATCGACCGACGCGGCGAGGTGTGACGAGAGCCACGCTGGTGAACCGTTCGACGCCCAGTGCCGTGCGTCCAGTGGAAGGCAGCACGACATATCGAAGGGATGGCCATGGCAGCGGACGAGGTAACGGTTGGGCGAGTGCTGGAGCGCCGGACGGTGCTACTCGGCGCGGGCGCGGTGGGCATCGCGGGGGTGCTCGCGGCATGCGGTGGAGACGACGATTCCGCCTCCCCCGATGAGCCGGTAGACACCGCAACCGACGACGCGGGAACCGACGACGCCACGGACGAACCGACCGACGCCACGGACGAACCCGACGCGACGGAGGAACCGACCGACGACGCCGATTCTGACGACGATGCCCTCGTGTCCGCTTCGGACGTACCGGTGGGCGGCGGTGTGATCCTTGCCGACCAAGGCGTTGTCGTCACTCAGCCGGCTGATGGCGAGTTCAAAGGCTTCTCGTCCACGTGCACGCACCAGGGCTGCACGGTCGGCGAGGTCAGCGACGGGCTGATCAGGTGCCCGTGCCACGGCAGCCGGTACTTCATCGAGGACGGGACGGTAGAGAACGGGCCGGCGACGCAGGGGCTTCCGGAGGTAGCGGTCAGCCTCGACGGCGACAAGATCGTCCGCGTCTGATTCACGATCTGCGACAATCCACACGTCCTGCGCTGTGGATTGTCGCAAGATCGGCAGGGGCCCTGTCACCGCCGCCGGCTAGGGTTGGAGGCGTGCCAGACCCGTCCACCTACCGGCCGGCACCGGGCTCGGTTCCGGACGAGCCGGGGGTTTACCGGTTCAGCGATCCGTCCGGCCGGGTCATCTATGTCGGCAAGGCGAAGAGCCTGCGCTCGCGGCTGAACTCGTATTTCGCCGACTTGTCGGCTTTGCATCCCCGGACGCTGGCCATGGTCACCTCGGCGGCCAAGGTGGAGTGGACGGTCGTCCGGACGGAGGTGGAGGCGCTCCAGCTCGAGTACTCCTGGATCAAGGAGTTCGATCCCCGGTTCAATGTTCGCTACCGCGACGACAAGTCTTACCCGTACTTGGCCATCACGCTCAACGAGGAATACCCGCGCGCCCTGGTCATGCGGGGCGCCAAGAAGCGTGGCGTGCGCTATTTCGGGCCGTACGCGCACGCGTGGGCCATCCGCGAAACGCTTGACCAGTTACTGCGGGTGTTCCCGATGCGGAGCTGCTCCAAGGGCGTGTTCCAGCGTGCCCGTAGCAGCGGCCGGCCCTGCCTGCTCGGCTACATCGGCAAGTGCGCAGCACCCTGCGTCGACCGGGTCGACGCCGACCAACACCGCGCCATCGTCGAGGACATGGTGGCGTTCCTCGAGGGGCAGACGGCCACCTACATCAGGCGGCTGGAGAAGGAGATGAAGGGGGCCGCCGCCGAACTCGACTATGAGCGGGCGGCTCGGTTGCGTGACGACATCACGGCGCTGCGCCGGGCCATGGAGCAGAACGCCGTCGTTCTGGGCGATGCCACCGACGCCGACGTGATCGCCGTCGCCGAGGACCGGCTCGAAGTAGCCGTTCAGATCTTCTACGTGCGGGGCGGAAGAGTCCGCGGCCAGCGCGGCTGGGTGGCCGACAAAGCCGACGATGCGCCGACCGGCGAGTTGGTCGAACGGTTCCTGCTGCAGCTCTACGGCGAGGGCGGCGAGGGCATACCGCGGGAGATCCTCGTCCCCGGCGTCCCGGAGGATCCGGACGAGGTGGCGGCGCTCAGCGACCTCCTCGCTGACGTGCGGGGCGGGCGGGTCGACATCCGCGTCCCCCGGCGCGGCGACAAGCGGGCGTTGCTCGAAACCGTCACCCGCAACGCCGAGCAGGCGCTGAAGCTGCACAAGACCAAGCGGGCCAGCGACCTCACCACCCGCAGCAGGGCCCTCGAGGAAGTCCAGGAGGCGCTGGGTCTCGACGAAGCGCCGCTGCGGATCGAGTGCTACGACGTATCGAACCTGCAGGGTCGCGACGTCGTCGCATCCATGGTCGTGCTGGAGGACGGGCTGCCGCGCAAGTCGGAGTACCGGAGGTTCGCCATCCGTGGCCTCGACGGGCAGGACGACGTCGCTGCGATCCGTGAAGTCCTCATCCGCCGTTTCAGGCGGTTGGCGGAAGAGCAAGCGACGCAGGATGTCGCCAGCCCGCTCGATCCCGACACCGGCCGTCCGCGCAAGTTCGCGTACGCGCCCGGTCTAGTCGTGGTCGACGGCGGCAAGCCGCAGGTCAACGCGGCTCGGCAAGCTATGGACGAGGCCGGGGTCGCCGACATCCCAGTGGTCGGCCTGGCCAAGCGGCTGGAGGAGGTCTGGCTTCCGGACCAGGGCTATCCGGTGATCATGGCGCGGAGCAGCGAGGGGCTTTACCTGCTGCAGCGGGTGCGGGATGAGGCTCACCGGTTCGCGATCACCTACCACCGGCAGCGCCGCTCGAAGTCCATGGTTGACAGCCTGCTCGACGGCGTGGCGGGGCTCGGCCCAGCCCGACGCAAGGCACTGCTCAGTCACTTCGGCTCGCTCAAGAAACTCCGCGCGGCGTCTGAAGACGAGATCGCCGCAGTGCCCGGTATCGGGCTGCAGCTGGCTCGGGCGGTGGCCGAGGCTCTGGCAGAGCAAGAAACCGAACCCGCCCTCAACACCACGACTGGTGAGATCCTCTCATCGTGACTGCCACGACTGAGCTACTGCTGGTGACCGGTATGTCGGGTGCCGGGAAGTCCGCTGCGACTGCGACGCTCGACGATTTGGGATGGTTCGTCGTCGACAATCTGCCGCCGTCGCTACTGATGGAGCTGATCGACACCGTCGCGGATCGGGCTGACCAGCGACGGCTCGCGGTCGTAGTCGATGTACGTGGCGGGGTCTTCTTCAATGAGCTTCAGGGTGCCTTGGCCAAGCTGTCCGACCGGGGAACCCGGCCCCACGTGCTGTTCCTGGAGGCCAGTGACGAAGCTCTCGTCCGCAGGTTCGAGTCGTCACGCCGTCCGCATCCGCTGCAGGGCGAGGGCCGGGTCGTGGAGGCGATCGACCGCGAGCGCGGCTTGCTGGCCGAATTGCGCGAGGACGCGGACCTGGTGATCGACACGTCATTGCTGAACGTACATGAATTGGCGGCGCGCATCAGCACGGCATTCGGCGAGCAGAAACAGACGCTGCGCGCGATCATCGTCTCGTTCGGTTACAAGTACGGCCTGCCGGTTGACGCCGACCTGGTGGCAGACATGCGCTTCCTCCCCAATCCGCATTGGGTGCCGGAGTTGCGGCCGCAGACCGGGCAGCAAGCCGCGGTGCGTGAGTACGTCCTTTCCCAGCCCGGCGCCGCCGAGTTCCTCGACCGTTACGCCGATTTGCTGGGCTCGGTCTTTGACGGATACCTCCGCGAAGGCAAGCGATTTGTCACCGTCGGAGTCGGCTGCACCGGCGGCAAGCACCGCAGCGTCGCGATGAGCGAGGCCCTGGCCGCACGTCTGCGTGACTTCGGGGTCGAAACCCTGGTAGTCCACCGAGATCTCGGCAGGGAATGATCGAGTGGTGGATGGCATGGCACGGCTCGCCGGGCCAAAGGTCGTGGCGTTCGGCGGCGGTCACGGACTGGCCGCGTCGCTTTCGGCGCTCCGCCGGATCAGCGGCCGGCTGACTGCAGTCGTAACGGTCGCCGATGACGGTGGATCCAGCGGGCGGCTGCGCCGGGAATTAGGCGTCTTGCCGCCAGGTGATCTCAGGATGGCGCTGGCCGCGCTGTGCGGAGACGACGAGTGGGGCCGGACGTGGGCTCGTGTGCTGCAGCATCGCTTCCAGAGCGGTGGCGAGCTGCACAACCACGCAGCCGGCAACCTGCTGATCGTCGCGTTGTGGGAGATGCTGGGCGGTCTCGGCGAGCGCGACAGGCCCGAACCAGGGCACTGGGTCGAGGGTCTGGACTGGGTGGCCAGGCTGCTGGGGGCCCAGGGGCGGGTACTACCGATGTGTGCTGTACCGCTGGATATCGAGGCATTGGTTGCCGAGCGGCATACGCCGGACGGCGAGCGTGAAGTCTCGATCGTCCATGGCCAGCATGCGGTGGCGACCACCACGGGTCAGGTGGTTACTGTCCAGCTCGTCCCCGAGAACCCTCCGGCCTGCCCCGAGGCGTTGGCCGCGGTCGCCGACGCCGACTGTCTGGTATTCGGTCCGGGGTCGTGGTTCAGCAGCGTCATCCCACATCTGCTGGTACCGGAGCTGCGAGAGGCGATCGTGGCCAGTCCGGCGCGCAAGGTCGTGGCGCTGAACCTGTCCGCCGAAGGGGGTGAGACAGAGGGGTTCACGCCCGAGATGCACCTGGAGGTCTTAGCGGTGTACGCGCCCGACCTGCAGATCGACGTCGTCGTAGCTGACCGTGGTTCGGTACCGAACCCAGTCCTGCTCAATCGGATCGCGAGCGAACTGGGTGCGCAGCTGCTGATCAGCGATGTGGCTATAGGGGACGGGACACCCCGGCACCACCCTGAGCGGCTCGCCCAGGCGTACGCGGAGGCTTTCGAGCATGGCAGTATCAGCGCATGGCCATGACTGCTTCCGTCAAGGATGAGCTGGCCCGCCTCGAAGTCACCAAGCCGTGCTGCCGCAAGGCGGAAGTGGCCTCGATGCTCAGGTTCGGGGGTGCCCTGCACATCGTCAACGGCCGGATCGTGGTCGAGGCCGAGCTCGACACCGGTGTTGCCGCGCGGCGGCTTCGACGTGATATCGCCGAAGTGTTCGGACACTCGAGCGAGCTGGGCGTCGTCTCTCCGGGCGGGCTCCGCAAGACCAGCCACTACGTCGTCCGGGTCGCGCAAGACGGCGAGGCGCTGGCCCGCCAGACCGGCCTGATCGATGGCAACGGCCGGCCGATCCGCGGGTTACCTCCGCATGTGGTGTCGGGCGCTGCCTGTGACGCTGAGGCGGCCTGGCGAGGTGCCTTCCTGGCTCACGGCTCGCTGACCGAGCCAGGCCGGTCCTCGGCGATTGAGGTCACGTGCCCGGGCCCAGAGGCGGCGTTGGCGCTGGTCGGCGCGGCGCGGCGGCTCAACATCTCGGCCAAAGCGCGGGATGTCCGAGGGGTCGATCGGGTGGTCATCCGAGATGGTGATGCGATCGGGGCGTTGCTGACTCGGCTTGGCGCACACGACAGCGTGCTGGCCTGGGAAGAGCGTCGCATGCGGCGGGAGGTCAAGGCCACGGCCAACCGGCTGGCCAACTTCGACGACGCCAACTTGCGCCGGTCGGCGCGGGCAGCAGTGGCCGCCGGTGCGCGCGTCCAGCGAGCGCTGGAGATCCTCGGCGACGACGTGCCGGACCATCTGCGGGCCGCCGGCTTGTTGCGGCTAGAGCACAAGCAGGCGAGCCTTGAGGAGCTTGGTGCGCTCGCCGACCCGCCGATGACCAAGGACGCGATCGCTGGCCGCATCCGCCGGCTGCTCGCGATGGCCGATCGCAAGGCGGCCGAGGAAGGAATCCCAGGCACTGAAGCAGAGCTGACGCCGGACATGCTTGCCTAGCGGGCGGGTATTCCCAGAAGCGGCAACCAAGCCGAAGGTCGGGTTGCGACGGGTAACCGAACGAAATCGGGGTGATCGCGCAGCGTCCGGCTGAATGCAGGCCCGGGGGGTTGCAAGCCCCGAAACGGGGATAGTGTGTTGGGTTGGCGGGTCACCACGATGGGGTGGAACTACCGCCGAACCCCATGAGTGAGGAGTCTGATTCCGCATGACCATCCGTGTAGGCATCAACGGGTTCGGCCGGATCGGCCGGAACTTTTACCGGGCCCTTCTCGAGCAGGGCGGCAGCGACATCGAAGTCGTCGGATTCAACGATCTCGGCCAGCCGGCGATGTTCGCGCACTTGCTCAAGTACGACAGCATCCTCGGTCGGTTGCCCGCCGACGTCGCAGCTACGGATGACGGCATCCGAGTCGGCGACGCGACCCTGAAGGCGGTCGCCGAGCGTAATCCAGCCGACCTGCCGTGGAAGGCTTGGGGCGTCGACATCGTCCTGGAGTCCACTGGGCTGTTCACGGACGCGGAGAAGGCGAAGGCTCACGTCGAGGCGGGCGCGCAGAAGGTCATCATCTCGGCTCCGGCCAAGAATGAGGACATCACTGTCGTTCCGGGCGTCAACATGACCGCCTATGACCCGGCCAAGCACACGATCATCTCGAACGCGTCGTGCACTACGAACTGCCTGGCACCCATGGCCAAGGTGCTCAACGACACTTTCGGCATCGAGCGCGGCCTGATGACCACCATCCACGCCTACACGCAGGACCAGAATCTGCAGGACGGTCCGCACAAGGACCTTCGTCGCGCCCGTGCCGCCGCAATCAACATCGTCCCGACGACCACGGGTGCGGCTAAAGCGATCGGGCTCGTGTTGCCCGAGCTCAAGGGCAAGCTGGACGGCTTCGCGGTGCGGGTGCCGACCCCGACCGGATCCGCCACGGACCTGACGGTCGCCCTGGCCCGCGAGGCCGATGTTGCCGAAGTCAACGCGGCATTCCAGGAGGCCGCCGAGGGCCCGCTCAAGGGCATCGTGCGCTACACCGAGGACGAGATCGTCTCGAGCGACATCATCACCGACCCGGCGTCCTGCATCTTCGATGCCGGCCTGACCCGGGCCATCGGTAACCAGGTGAAGATCGTCGGCTGGTACGACAACGAGTGGGGCTACTCGAACCGCCTCGTGGATCTTATCCGGCACGTCGGCTCCTCGCTGTAATGCGGACGATCGACGACCTGGGCGAACTTCGCGGCAAGCGGGTACTGGTCCGCTCCGACCTCAACGTGCCCCTGGACGGCGACCGTGTCACCGACGAGGGCCGGATCATGGCCAGCCTGCCGATCCTCGAGCGGCTGGCCGAAGCCGGCGCCAGGGTGATCGTCACCGCCCACCTGGGACGCCCAAAGGGGGTACCGGACCAGAAGTACTCCCTGCGACCGGTGTACCAGCGGATCGCCGAGCTACTGCCAGATCGCCAGGTTACGTTCGCTGAGGACACTGTCGGGCGGCGCGCGCGGGAGGCCGTCGAGAGCCTGCCCGAGGGTGGCATCGTAATGCTCGAGAACCTGCGCTTCGACGCGCGCGAGACGTCCAAGGACGACGCCGAGCGGGGTGAGTTCGCCGACGAGTTGGCGAGCCTGGCCGATGCCTTCGTCTCGGACGGGTTCGGTGTCGTGCATCGCAAGCAGGCCAGCGTCTATGACGTCGCCAAGCGGCTGCCACACGCCGCCGGCGACCTGGTCCTGGCCGAGGTCGAAGCGTTCGCAAAGGTACTCGGTGAGCCGGACCGGCCCTACGTGGTCGTGCTGGGCGGGTCGAAGGTGTCCGACAAGCTTGGTGTGATCGACAACCTGCTCGGAAAAGTCGACCGGCTGTTGATCGGCGGGGGCATGTGCTTCACCTTCCTCAAGGCCCAGGGCTACGAGGTCGGTGGTTCGCTGCTCGAGTCGGACCAGGTGGACACCGTCCGCGGGTTCCTCGACCGCGCGGACCGGGTCGGCGTCGATCTGGTACTGCCCGTGGACATCGTGGTCGCGGCCGACGTTTCAGAGGACGCTGAGACCTTCGTCGTCCCCGCCACGGCAATCCCCCCTGACATGAAAGGGCTCGACATAGGGGCGCAGACGGTCGCGCTCTTCCGCCGCAAGCTGGCCGATGCCAAGACAGTGGTCTGGAACGGGCCGATGGGCGTGTTCGAGGTCGCGCCGTTCGCGGCAGGCACGCGTGAGGTCGCTACCGCCATCGGGCAGGTTGACGGCCTTACCGTCGTGGGCGGCGGCGACTCGGCCGCGGCCGTGCGCCAGCTTGGCCTGGACGAGTCGGCGTTCACGCATATCTCGACCGGCGGCGGCGCGAGCCTGGAACTGCTCGAAGGCAAGACGCTGCCCGGCCTGGCCGTACTGGAGGAGTAGTGGCGCAACCCGCTCGCCGTCCGCTGATGGCCGGCAACTGGAAGATGAACCTCAACCACCTCGAGGCCATCGCGCTAGTGCAGAAACTGGCCTTCTCGCTGGACGAGACCGACCTGGAAAGGGTCGAGGTGGCCGTGCTGCCGCCATACACCGATATCAGGTCGGTGCAGACCTTGATCGACGGCGACAAGCTGGCGCTCGGCTACGGCGCGCAGGACCTGTCCGTGCACGACTCCGGCGCATACACGGGTGACGTCTCCGGGCCGATGCTGGCCAAGTTGGGCTGCACCTACGTCGTCGTCGGCCACTCCGAGCGGCGGCAGTACCACAACGAGGACGACGCGCTGGTCGCCGCCAAGGTCAACGCGGCGTTCCGGAACGGCCTCGTCCCGATTCTGTGCATCGGCGAAGGCTTGGCCGTCCGGCAGGAGGGCAACCACGTGCCGTACACCCTGGCTCAGCTGGAAGCGGCGCTGGCCGACGTCAAAGCTGAGCAGGTCAAGGACATCGTGATCGCCTACGAGCCGGTGTGGGCCATCGGCACCGGCGAGGTGGCAACGCCGGAAGACGCCCAGGAGGTATGCGCCGCCATCCGGAGTCGGCTGGCCGAGTTGTACTCACCGGAGCTCGCCAACGCAGTTCGGGTGTTGTACGGAGGGTCGGTCAAGGCGGCCAATATCGCGCCGATCATGGACCAGGCGGACGTCGACGGGGCGCTCGTCGGTGGGGCCAGCCTCGACGCGGAGGAGTTCTCGTCGATCTGCCGCTACCACCGGCACATCACTCGCTGACTGGCGTGACTCACCAGCCGGATCCACGTCGTCCGCAGAGAGCTGCCCAGCCTTCTGCCCATGGCCGGCCACTCCAGTTTCGAAAAGACGCTGTCGCTTCGGAACTCGCCGGGGCGGGCCGTTACCGTTCGCCGTGGAGTACGGCGTAGGCTTGGCTCTGCCCGTGCCGGCTACCCCGGCCGACCGGAAGGACCAACCCAGTACCGTGAAGATCCTTTTCTCGATCCTGCTGATAATCACCAGCCTGCTGCTCGTCCTGCTAGTGCTGCTGCACAAGGGCAAGGGCGGTGGCCTGTCCGACATGTTCGGTGGGGGTATGTCGTCGTCCATGGGGGGGTCGACGGTAGCCGAGCGAAACCTTGATCGCTTGACCATCGCCATCGGCATCGTCTGGGGGGCCAGCATCATCGGCTTGGGGCTGATCGCCTCCTGATCGGTCCTCACCTGCGTTTGAGGGAGTACGACCTGTGGCAAATGGCAATGCCATCCGGGGCAGCCGGGTGGGCGCTGGACCCATGGGAGAGGCCGAGCGCGGCGAGTCCGCTCCCCGCAAGTACGTCGCGTTCTACTGCGGCCAGGGGCACGAGACCATGCCGAGCTTTGCGGCTGACGCCGCGGT
Organism: Jiangellaceae bacterium; assembly: GCA_035762665.1. Lineage (GTDB taxonomy): Bacteria > Actinomycetota > Actinomycetes > Jiangellales > Jiangellaceae > JASLBX01. The sequence continues at coordinate 15,968 of DASTNZ010000181.1, forward strand.
CCCTGATTTGTGGGACTGTCCGCGGTGCGGCCTGCCGGCCAGCCAGGACAGCGAAAATCCGCCGCCCATTCCGCGCAACGAGCCGTACAAGACTCACCTCGCCTACGTGAAAGAGCGGCGCAGCGACGCTGACGGCGCGGCGCTGCTTGAGGAAGCGCTCAGGGAACTCCGCAAGGTTCGCGGCTCTTAGGCCGACCTCACGGGGAGGCGATCCGCTCGAGACCTGGTGGTAGTTGGGACGCTGCGGCCCGGTCGAGGAGCCACAGGGTGCGCTGACGGCCGCGGGCGCCAGCCGCAGGCACCTGCACCTCGCCGGCGCCGGACAGCGCGAGGCGCACCGCTCCGGCTTTGTCGTCGCCCGACACTACGAGCCAGACCTCAGCAGCGGAGCGGATAGCCGGCAGGGTCAGCGAGATCCGGGTCGGTGGTGGCTTTGGGGCGCCGCGCACGGCAACCACGGTCCGCTCGTCGTACAGTGCCGGCTCCTCGGGGAACAGCGACGCGACATGCGCGTCCGGCCCGACGCCGAGCAGCAGCACGTCGAACATGGGGACGGCACCGTGGTGTTCTGGACGCGATGCACGGGCCAGCTCCGCCGCGTACCGCTCGGCGGCTGCTTCGGGCTGCAGCTCGCCGTCCGCTGCCGGCATAGGATGCACCCGCTCGGGGTCGACCAGCACTCGGTCCAGCAACGCTTCGCGCGCCTGAGTCTCATTCCGCTCCGGATCGCCGGGCGATAGGAACCGCTCGTCGCCCCACCAGATATCGAGCTTGGACCAATCAATGGCGGCTCGGGCAGGGGAGTCGGCGATCGCTGACAGCGTGTTGGCAGCGATCCGGCCACCGGTGAGGACGAGGGACGCGGTGCCGCGCGCGGCCTGCACGTCGACGAGTCGAGTGATCAGCCGAGCGGCGACGGCGCCGGCAAGTACGTCCGCGTCACGGTGGATGACCACGATCGGAGGGGTCACAAGCCTGCCTTCACTTTGGTGCGGCTGACGCGTCCAGCCTTACGGAGCCGTTCCAGCCCGGTCGACAGGACGTCGCGATAGACCTCGTCCGGGTCGAGGCGCCGCAACTCCTCGGCGAGGCACTCGGCGGCCGAGCGACGGGGGAGCGCGACCCGGCGATCGACCCGGCCCGGCGAACTCAGCGTCGCCAGGTCCTCGCCGGGCCGGTGGATCGTGATCGGTCCGGACTCACGGTCGAGGCGGACGGTAACCATCGCGTCGACGTTGCTCGCCTTGACCCGTGTCACCGGGCAATCCAGGGTCAGCGCCAGCCAGCCGGCGACCAGGTCGGCGCTGGGGCTGGCGGACCCTCCGACTACGCGCGCAGTCGTGACCGGCTCATGCGGCGGCTGGTCGAGCGCGGCTGCCAGTAAGGCTCGCCAGAGGGTGGTGCGAGTCCACGACAGGTCCGTGTCGCCGGGGTGATAGGTGGCCGCCCGATCGGCGAGGGCGGTGGAGGGTCGCTTGCAGGCGGCCGCGTCGGTGATCCGCCGCTGTGCGAAGCGGCCCAGGGGATCCTCAGCGGGCACCGGCGGCGACTCACCCGGCCACCACACCACGAGTGGGTTGTCCGGCAGCAGCAGCGGCATCACCAGCGATTCGGCGTGACCCGTAAGGGCGCCGAACGTGCGCAGTACGACCACCTCGCTGGCACCGGCATCGCCACCAATTCGGACCTGGGCATCGAGCCGGGCAGATCCGCGAGACGTCTCGCGGACAACGGCGATGGTCCGGCAGGGGTGCTCGTAACTGGCCTGGTTAGCGGCCTCTATAGCGGGCTCGGCATGTTCCTCGTCGACAACGATGACCAACGTGAGCACCCTGCCCAGGGCGATGGCGCCATGCCGTTCGCGGAGCTCGACCAGTCGCCGGGCGACGTCGTTGGCCGTCGTGGACGGCATGTCTACGATCACGGCCTTCTCCAGGTGCGTTCATCGCGGGCGAGCATCTCCTCGGCGCTGGCCGGGCCCCAGCTTCCCGAGGAGTAAGGCTCCGGTTTGCCGGTCTTGGCCCAGTGCTCGACGATCGGGTCGAGAATCTGCCAGGAGAGCTCGACTTCCTCCTGCCGCGGGAACAGCGGCGGATCTCCGAGCAGGACGTCCAGAATCAATCTCTCGTATGCCTCGGGGCTGGCCTCGGTGAACGAGTGACCGTACCCGAAGTCCATCGTGACGTCTCGCACCTCCATCGCGGTACCGGGCACTTTGGACCCGAACCGGATAGTGACCCCTTCATCCGGCTGGACGCGCACCACCAGGGCATTCTCGCCCAGTTCCTCGGTGGAAGTGGCCTCGAACGGCAGGTGCGGCGCCCGCTTGAACACCACCGCCACCTCCGTGACCCGACGACCCAGCCGCTTGCCGGTACGCAGGTAGAACGGCACGCCCGCCCAGCGCCGGGTCTGGATGTCGAGGCGGACGGCGGCGAACGTCTCGGTGCGAGAGTCCGGAGAGATGCCGTCCTCCTCCAAGTACCCGGCAACCTTGACGCCGCCGGCCCAGCCGCCCGTGTACTGACCACGGGCGGTATGAAGATCGAGGTTGGCCGGGACGCGGACCGCCGACAGCACCTTCTCCTTCTCAGCCCGGAGGGCGGCCGCGTCGAACGAGACCGGCTCTTCCATGGCGACGAGGGCGAGCAACTGGAGGAGGTGGTTCTGGATCACGTCGCGAGCGGCACCGATGCCGTCGTAGTAGCCAGCGCGGCCTTCGATTCCGATGTCCTCGGCCATCGTGATCTGCACGTGGTCGACGTAGTTGGAATTCCAGATGGGCTCGAACAGCTGGTTGGCGAACCGCAGCGCCATGATGTTCTGAACGGTTTCCTTGCCCAGATAGTGGTCGATCCTGAATACCGCGTCAGGTGGGAAGATCGCTTCGACAACGGCATTCAGCTGGCGCGCACTGGTCAGGTCGTGCCCGAACGGCTTCTCGATGACGACCCGACGCCACTGCTCGTCATCCTCAGGTTCGGCGAGCCCGGAGCGAGCGAGTTGCTTGACAACGATGTCGAAGAACTTCGGCGGGATCGAGAGGTAGAACGCGTGGTTGCCACCGGTTCCCTGGGCGTCGTCCAACTCGCGGATCGTCTTCTCGAGACTGTCGAAAGCGGCATCGTCTGAGAAGTCGCCGGGCACGAACCGGAAGCCCTGGGCGAGCTGCTGCCAGGTCGCTTCGCGAAACGGGGTGCGGGCGTTGTCGCGCACCGCGTCGCGTACCTGCTTGCCGAAGTCCTGAGTTGCCCAGTCGCGCCGGGCGAATCCAACGAGCGAGAATCCTGGGGGGAGCAGGCCTCGGTTGGCCAGGTCGTAGACAGCCGGCATCAGCTTCTTGCGCGCCAGGTCGCCCGTTACGCCGAAGATGATCAGGCTGCATGGTCCGGCGATGCGGGGGAGCCGCTTGTCGCGCGGATCGCGAAGCGGGTTGGGCGGTCTCGTGGTGGTAGGCACGGACGGATTCCTTATCCGAAGGCTGCCGGTCAGACGAGTGTCAGCCTATCGAGCGGTTGTTGCATCACCCGTCCTCACTGCTGATTGACATCTACCGGCTGCGGAACGAACTCTTCCTCGTGTAACGACACGCCGCAGGCGCCGCTGATTCCCACAGAAACGGTCCAGTCCCTACTACCGTCGAGGCGTCGAGAGTGCGAGGGGAGCTCTCCGATGGAACTCTTGCTAGTGATCGGTTCGGCGGTCGTCGTTTATGTCATGTCGGCGTGGCTCCATCCCTACGTCAAGTGCGAAGCGTGCGACGGCAAGGGCAAGCACGCCGGCGCCCTGTTCACGTACGCGACCCGCCCTTGCCACAGATGCGCGGGCACCGGCGTGAGGCAGCGGTTCACCGCCGCGCTCATCGGTGTCGGCAGGCGGCGCAAGACGACGAGCAGGTTCCAGAAGTCCACGTCGTCGTTCAAGGACACGAACTCGGGCTAGCTCGCAAGCTTCGAGAGCTGGCGAATGCCGGTACTGCGGTCGGTGAGGTGCAGCCGAAGCACCGGACGGCCGAGATCGGCGAGAACCTGGGCGTCACCGGCT
>DASTNZ010000182.1:0-73735 GCA_035762665.1 Jiangellaceae bacterium
GCGTTCCATCTCGTCGACGAGCTCACCGCAGTCGAGAACGTCGAGCTCCCGGCACTGCTGATCGGCACCTCCCGACGGGCCGCTCGGCGACGCGCCATCGAGCTGCTCGACCGGTTGGGCGTGGCCGACCGGGCACAGCACCTGCCCGACCGGCTGTCCGGTGGGCAGGCGCAGCGGGTGGCGTTGGCCCGAGCGTTGATCAACGAGCCGCTGCTGATGCTGGCCGACGAACCGACCGGCAACCTCGACAGCAACGCGACCAACGAGGTCCTCCGGCTGTTCGCCGAGCTGCGCAATACCCAACAGACCCTGGTCCCGGTCCCAGGCGCGGTTGAGCCCGACGACGATCGCGGCCAACGCTGCCAGATTTCCTCCCGAGTCTACGAAGAGGGGTCCGTGTGCATGGGTGTGCTCCGTTGTGCGACCCCGTAGACCGGCAGTTAGCCCGGCACCCGAATCCCGACTAGTCTCGGACTGTGCCAGCGCACCGCGTGCCGGTCCTGACGAATCCCGACGTCGCGCCCGATGAGGTGCAGATACGTGCCGCCCTCGGCGAGGCGTTCAATGCCTGGCAGGGTCTCGAATCCGCTCTGACGGACCCATCATTCGACCTGGCCCTGTCCTGGCACTACTTCCGCGACGGCGGGTGGCTTCGCAAGGCGCTCCGGGGCAAGAAGAACCTGGCCTGGCTCGCGGTATGGAAGGACCACGCCACCGTCACGTTCTACTTCGCTGCCAGGCAGCGTGAGGATCTGGTCGCACTCCCGGTTCCCGACGCCCTTCGAAGGCAGGCAGCCGAGGCCGAGATGACTGGGAGGATGTTGCCGCTCGTCATCGAGATCCGGTCGCGGGCAGACGTGGACGCGGCTCTCGAAGTGCTGCGCTACAAGCTCGGTGCCAGGTAGGCCGCGTGGTTCGTCCCGGTGCACGGGGCATTGACCGCCCTCTGGACGCCGCCCGCTGGTCCAGTCGCCGGTGAGCGCGCTCCGTACGCGGATCGAGTCGAGGAACACCGGCACGGTCTGCGCGGCCGAAGCCGAAAGATCCACCCGTCTCGCCTCGGCGGAAGGTCGAGTCCAGGGGCGTGGTGTACGACGACCTCGATGGCCCGCGTGTCTGAGACCGCGCAAGAAGGCCTGCCATATCCGGCCGACACCTCGGTCTCAGACCGGAGGGATGTTGTGGTGACGCCGGTGCGTTCTTGGCCCTGAAGTTGACGTTACTGCCCTGAGGACCACGTCCAGCCAGCGCAGTAGCGCGGCGGCGCACGCGGCGCGGCCTGTTGGCGGGCTAGTGGGTTGTTCTGCCGGGTGGTGAGGTGGCCGAACCGGGCCGCCAGTACGGGGTTGTTGGGCAGCGCTGCCCACACCGCGAGCCAGGCGGCTAGTCGCAGTTCGGGCCGGCCTCGCCCGGACAGCGAGGTCTTGCCCTGATGGGCGCCGCTGGTGTTGTCCCGTGGGCACAGCCCGGCGTGTTTGACCACCGCACGCGGGCTGGCGAACCGGGTCAGATCTCCGGTCTCGGCCAGCAGGGTTGCCGCCCCGACCGCGGTCAGCCCGTGGATGGAGGTGACCAGCATGGTCAGCTCGAGCTGGTCGAGGACGTCGACCATGCGGGCTTCGACCTCGTTCAGGCCGCGGCGGGTGTGCTGCCCGTCCTGCAGCACCAGGTGGGCTCGTTCCAGCGCGCCGGCTCGGTGCGCGGTCACACCGACCGGGTCGACCTGGGCGTCGAACACGGCGTTGACGATATGCAGGCACGGGCGGGTCACGCCCCAGCCAGGGCAGCTCGCGCCGCACCGCGGTAGTGAACCGTGTCCGACCGAGCCGACGCACCCGGCGCAGATCCCTGCCGGCACGGTCGAGCACGACGGCTGCGGCAATCTAACGCAGGACGACCGGGACACCAGGCACGCATCGCCAATCACACATGCCACGCCATTGCTCCATCATCGGCACGACGGCCGGACGGCGGCATGAGCGCGCATCGGCAGTGTCGCCGGCTTGCGGGCTTGGTACCGCGTCACTGCAGGTCTAACCGCATGAGCACGCGGGGGAACCCATCGGAGACCGATTTTGTGTCGGCGGCCTTGGTGAAGCCGGCTCTCTCGAAGAGTGCGCGGGTGCCGACGTAAGCCATTGTGGGGTCGACCTTCTTTCCTTTGTTGTCCACCGGATATCCCTCGATCGCCGGCGCACGCTGTGACCGCGCGTACGCCACGGCGCCGTCGAGCAGGGCGTGCGAGATGCCCTTGCCGCGGCGGCCGGGACGCACCCGGATGCACCACACCGACCAGACAGGCAACTGGTCGATGTGCGGGATCTTCCTGGACCGTGCGAAGGGTAGCTCCGCACGGGGTGCAACCGCGGCCCACCCGATTACCTCGCCGTCCTCGTAGCCCAGGACACCCGGCGCGACATTGCGGGAGCAGAGCCTCCTGACGAATTCGCCCCGTGCAGGTCCGACGAGCTCTCGGTTCGTCTTCGAGTCGAGCCGATGGCTGAGGCACCAGCACACTGAAGAGTCAGGATTCTTGGGACCGAGCATGGTCGCGACGTCGTCGAACCGTGCTGCTGTCGCGGGCTTCACCTCGATGCTCACGCAGCCACGCTAACCGGCGTCGCTGGCGGTTGCGAGCGCCGAGCCGAGAAGACGGTCGACACCGAAAAGAGCGTCTTGTTGGCAACCGTCGCGGGCGTCACACTCGTGAACGAATACGCATCGCTGGCGGGTCCAGGCGATCAGCGGCATGTTCGTATGGTCGTTGTGAAAGGTGCGGCCAAGTCGGCGCATTGATCTCTGAGCGCTGGTGGCCAAGGAGGTGCCAACGGTGTGTCAGTTATGCGAGCAGCTCGGGTACCGCTGGGCGGTCTGCTCGGCATGCGGCATCGAGTTCCCGTATCAGGCCGCTGACCAACTAACCGCCTTGGAGACAGGACGGATGGACGGCGAGGGTGGTCCCCCACGACCACAACGTCGCGGCGGTTACCCAACGCGTGGACGACGGTGTCGGCGTACTCTCCCCAGCCAGCCAGCCGGTCTTCGATGGGGAGGTCGACGGCCACTGCGCCGTGCCCACGGTCGCGAAGTTCAGCCGCGACCAGATGCCAGTCCCAGCCGCTGCCACCACCACCGTGGACAAGTGCGAACGTGGACACAACTTCACCCTAGCGACCTGCCTGCCTAGCGTCGGGATACCAGTTCCCCGCGCCATGCAGCATGGAGGCAGGCGGCGAGCGGTGCCAGCGCGGCCAGGCACTATTCGAACGAGTCAGCGATGGTGTCCGACCATCCGCATATCAAGCAGTTGAGGGCTTGGCGTGCGGGCATGAGTGAGGTCGGTCATCCCGCGCCTGCTGGAACCACGCGAATAAGTGGCGTTCGGATGTACCGACCGTTATCTGACACGTCAGCTTCACCACGACTCGATGTAGGTAAGGACGAAAGCGGCGCACGGCACGACATACGTGCCGGCCACTACGAGAACCGCGCCAAACGACGATGGCTCCTTCAGCAGCACTCGGTAGAGCGCAAGCAGGACCGGAGTCATGAGCAGGTGCAACGGCACGAGCGACGGGTCGATGACCACACCGGTGACGGCCAACCCGAGGGCCAGCGCAGCACTGCCGGCCCACAGCGCGAACCCGATTTCGAACGTTGCGCGTCTGCCCATCACCACTGCGGCCGTCCTAACACCCACCTGGCGGTCGGCGTCGCGGTCTACGAGCGTGGTGGGGAGGTAGAGGGCGGCCACGGCCATCAACCCGACGATCGAGATCGGCCATGGATATCCGCCGGTAGTCCCGGTGATCGCGACCCACCCACCGAGTGGTCCGAGAACGCCGACGACGAACGAGTTCACGATGACATCCGCCCCGGCCCTGGCCTTCAGCCGAAGCGGTGGCGCGCTGTAGGCCCACCCGAGCAGCACCACCACCCCCGTTCCCATTGCGAAGAGGCGACCGAGTGGTGCCGCGGCGAGCACGGTCAGAACGCTCGCGACGACGCTGATGCGAAGCGCTTCCTGCGGAGTGACACGGCCCCGGACCGACGGCGAGTTGGCCTTGCGCGAATTGGCCCGGTCGTTCTCCAGATCCCACGCATCGTTGACAGAAAGCACGGCTAGCCACAGCAGCGGGCCGGTTACCAGCGCTGCGTTGGCGATCGCCACGATCTCGTCTCCGCGCGGAATGATCCGGCGCGTTGCCAACACGAACCCAAGGTGGATCGCAACAAACGAGAGGAACCAGAAGTGCGGCCGCGAAATCAACAACAGGTCTCGCAGACGCGCACCGAAGGACGCGGACCGCACGGTCGCCGTCGGGTATCGCTCAATGACAGGCATGAAGACCTCCCTGGCCCCAGCCTCATGTCGTCGATCACCCCGTAGCATCACGATCGAGGGTGAATCGGCTCCCCCGCCCGAGGGAGGAGCGTGGACGAACCGGCCTGACAGAATCATCGGCATGGCGGTCCGGTCGGTCCTTTCGCCGCTGGTGAGCGGGTCGACATACCGGCGCGGGGTGTATCTGCTGCTCGGTGGGGTGCTCCTGCTGCCGTACGTCCTGCTGGGCGTGGCGTTCACTCAACTGTTGCTGTCGGATTCCCCCCGCGCGCTTTCGTTGCTCTTACTCGGTCTCGCCGCGGTCATCGCATGCGCGCCGGCGTTCCTGGGCGCGACCCGGACACTGGAGACGACGGCCGCCCGCACGCTACTCGAAGTGGATCTGCCCGACCCGGTGGCCGATCCGCCCCCGCTGGAGACGCGGTTGCGCAGTGCGCTGTGGTTCGCCGTCCACCTGGCCAGCGGTGGTGTGGTCGCGCTCGTGATGCTCCTTGCACTACCGATGACACTCGCCTTCATCGCCGCTCAATTCGGGCTCGGTGCCGAGACTTTGGCCGGGATTGAGTTCGGGCCGCTGGACCAGGACGACACGGTGGCGCGGTCGTTGCTCGGGCTCGTCATACTGGTTGGACTGGCGTACGCGGTGGCTGGACTGGGCCGGCTCGCCGCGATCATGGCACCGGTGCTGCTCGGCCCGTCGCCGGCCGAACGAATCGCCGCGCTGGAAGCGGAGACGGATCAGTTGGTCGAACGCAATCGGTTGGCCCGCGAGTTGCACGACACGATCGGGCACGCGCTGACGGTGACCACCCTGCAAGCGGCGGCCGCGGGCGAGGTGGTCGACTCCGATCCGGAGTTCGTCCGGCGGGCACTCAAAGCGGTAGAGGAGACCGGGCGGGCGGCGATGTCCGACCTGGATTACGCGCTGGGCCTGCTACGCGACGGGGACGCAGCGGCCCGGTCGCCCTCGCGGCCCGCTTCACGAACCTTGGCCGATCTGGATCGGCTCGTGGCCGAGTCCCGCGCTGCCGGCGCCGCGATCACCTCCTCGCTCAATGGGGCGCTGTCCCGCGTGCCGGCGATCGTGTCTCGGGAGGGCTACCGGATCGTGCAGGAGAGTCTGACCAACGCCGCCCGCCATGCCACGGGTCAGCCGGTCACGCTGCGATTGGCGGTCGCCGATGACCTTCTCACAATCGATGTGGCCAACCCGGTCCAGGGCGAGCAAACCCCACCGGAGGACGGCCACAGCGGTGGCCGCGGCCTAGCCGGAATGCGAGAGCGAGTCGCATTGCTGGGCGGCCAGATGGCGGCTGGTCGCGAGAACGGGGAGTGGCGGGTGACCGTCCGGCTACCTCTTGGTGGGCGCCGAATACGGCGGCCGGCATGACGATCAGCGTCCTCCTCGTCGATGACGAGGAGCTGGTTCGGACGGGGCTGCGGGCCATCCTCGACTCGCAGGCCGACCTCAAGGTCGTCGGCGAGGCGGCCGACGGTGCCGAGGTGATGCCGTTGGTCCGGCGGTTGCGGCCCGATGTGGTGCTGATGGACGTGCGTATGCCGGCGATCGACGGCATACAGGCAACCCGCCAGCTACTCGAAACGATGACCGAGCCCCCAAGAGTGCTCGTGATCACGACCTTTGAGAACGACGACTACGTGTACGAGGCTCTGCGCGCCGGGGCCAGCGGCTTCCTGCTCAAGCGAGCCCGCCCGGCCGAGGTGGTGGAGGCGGTACGAGTCGTCGCACGCGGCGAATCACTGCTGTTCCCGGCCGCGCTGCGGCGCCTGGTCTCCACATATGCCGGACGCTCGGACGATCGCGCGCTGGCCGCGGCCCGCCTCACCGAGCGGGAGGCGGAGGTGCTCAAGCTAATGGCGGCCGGACTGTCGAACGCCGAGATCGCCGAACGGCTGGTGGTCGGAGTCGAGACCGTCAAGACGCATGTCGGCAATGTCCTGACCAAGCTGAACGCCAGGGATCGTACGCAGGCGGTCATCACCGCGTACGAGTCCGGCTTCGTCAGCCCTGGCGAATAGGTCGCGACAGAGAAGCCGTCCCTCCCCCGGGGGAGGCGAATCCCGCTTCGGCGGGAGGCGCGGTACCCGTCGCCCCGGCGACGGTGGATTCATGACAACAGCCACAACGAAGCCAACGCAGAGTCCACCCGCCCGGCGCCACTGGACGCAGTGGATCGGGTATGTGGCGGCCGGCTGGTCCGCGATGTACGCCACGACCGCGCTGGTCTGGACCGTGACCGGAGAGGGTTTTCCCTTCGGGGAAGGAAACCCGGATTCGATTGGCCTGCTGCGAAACCTGCCCGCCCAAGTTGGCGCGCCGCTTGTCGCCGCCGTGCTGGTCGCCGCAACTGTTGCTTCGCTCGTCATGGCGGGTCGTGGCCATCCTCCCCGCCCGCTGCGAGCGCTACTGCTCGGGTTCGGCTGGCTGGTCGCCGGCATGCTGCTGGTCGTTGTGCCGGAGCCCGACGTGCTGGCGCTGGCCGGCTACGCACCGCTGCTAATCGTTGGGGCACCGTTCGGCTGGCCGCCCGGCGTGGACTATGCGGAAGCGTTCGACTGGCCGCTGCTCAACCAAGCCTTTGCCATCCTGGGCGGCTTCTTCGTCGCGGCGACGGTACTGGCCTGGCAACGCCGCACCCGAGCCGAGGACGGCGTGCCGGCGTGGGCCGCACCTGCCGCAGCCGCGCGCTGGGGCCGGTGGGCGGTGTACGTGGCCGTGGTGGTCCCGCTCACCTACGCGGTCACCCGGTACGCCTGGCTGCTGGGTATTCCAATGTTTGTCACCGACGAGTTCATCGACGATCTGCATGCGGACGGTGCGGCGTGGGCCGGCGGCTGGCTGGCGACGTTCGCGGTGATCGGGGCGGTGCTCACCCTGGGACTCGTGCAGCAGTGGGGCGAGCGGTTCCCGCGGTGGATGATCGGCCTGGCCGGGCGCCGGGTTCCGATCATGCTCGCAGTGGGACCGGCTTCGGTGGTCAGCGTGCTGGTCACCTCCGCCGGCCTCGGCCTGAGCAGCGACCCGTCGCGGTTCGCCGAGTCGGCCAGCGGTTTTTGGTTCTACCTCCCGCAACTCCTCTGGCCGGTGTGGGGAGCTGCACTCGGCACCGCGACACTCGCCTACTACCTCCGCCGCCGGGCGACCTAATCCGGCACCCTGGGTAAACGAGAGCGGCGCGTACCAAGAAGTGGCAATCTGCCCGCAACTTCCTCGAACAGTTGTGGATCCGTCCTAATCGGTTCCGGATCATCCGAGCCGGGCAGACGCAGCACGATTTCTGGTAATTCCGTCCAATGCGGAACGAGACGTTCCTCGATCTTCCTTACGGTGGGTGTCATGACGAACACAGACCTGATCCACCCCTTCCGGATCGAGATTCCCCAGTCCGACCTCGACTATTTGCACCATCGCCTCGCAGAAGCCCGCTGGCCTGGCGAGTTGCCCGGCGTGGGGTGGACCCGCGGTGTGCCGCTGGGCTACCTCAAGGAGCTAGCCGAGTACTGGGGCTCGCGGTACGACTGGCGCGGCGAAGAAGCGAAGCTCAACCGTTATCCACAGTTCACCACCGAAATCGACGGCCAGCGGATCCATTTCCTGCACTCCAGGTCGGACAATTCCGACGCACGGCCGTTGCTGATTACGCACGGCTTTCCGAGCTCCGTCGCCGAGTTCCTGTACCTCATCGAGCCGCTGGTCAACCCGGCCGACGGTCCTGCATTCCACGTCGTCGCGCCATCCCTGCCCGGCTATGCCTTCTCCACCCCGCTGAACTCGACCGGCTGGTCGATGGGTCGCACTGCACGTGCCTGGGTCGAGCTGATGCGCCGTCTCGGCTACGAGCGGTACGGCGTGCACGGCGGTGACGTTGGCGCCGGTGTGTCCGGCGTGGTGGCCGGCATCGATGGCGCGCACGTCATCGGCGTCCACGTCGTGACCGACCCCCTGACCGCTGCGAACGTGGCCACGTTCATGCCTGGCATGGCCGACCGGCTCGATGAAGACGATCCAGTCGACAAGGTGATCATGGATCGGATGAGCAATTTCAAGCAGGAAGGTTCTGGTTATCTGGCGATCCAAAACAGCCGGCCGCAGACCATCGGTTACGGGCTCGTCGATTCGCCACTGCTACAGCTTGCCTGGATCGCGGAGAAGTTCGAGGAGTGGACCGAACTGCCAATCGACCGTGACCAGTTGCTCACCACGGTGAGCCTGTACTGGTTCACCGGCTCCGGCGTCACTGCGGCGCATACGCTGTACGAGCAGGCGCACTCGTCTGACTGGGGACCACCGTCGGCTGTGCCACGGGGCTTCGCGGTCTTTGGCGCAGACGAGACGGTGCGCAAGTTGGTCCCTGCATCGCCGGACGCACACTGGACCGAGTTCGCGCGTGGCAGGCATTTCCCGGCGATGGAGGCCCCTATCCAGTTGGCAGCCGACCTGCAGGCGTTCTTTGGACCGCTGCAGTAGCCAAACTCAGGGCCAGCGTGGCAAGCCTCAAGCGCGCCACGCTGGCCCCGCCGTCGCAACGTCAGCCCGTCGGCGCCTCGCAATGCTGCAGATCCACGCGGGTGATCTGGTGCGAGCTCACCCCTGAAATCTTCGTCTCTACCAAGCCGTCGGCCCGGTCGATCTCGTGTACGCCGGACCCGTTCGTGGTCAAGATGTTCCCGTTCGGCAGCTCGTAGACACCCCGGTTCGAAGTCACGCCCGAATAGATGTCGATCAGGTTGCCGTCGGCGTCCAGCTCCCAGACGCCGGAAGGTGAGCTGAAGTTCGAGACCAGGATGTTGCCGTTGTCCAGCTCCTGCATCTGCTGCGGGAAGGCGATCGGGCCGTGGAACACACCAAGCGGCGTGCCATCGTGCGTGAAGCGGTGGATAGCAGCACTGGTCACGCTCGACACCAGGACGTCAGTGTCCCGGAAGAGGATGAACCATGGCCCCTGCATGCCGCCGGCCTGGTTGTCGATGAAGTTGCCGAGGTAGTTGCCGCCCGCGTCAAACTCGGCGACGGCGTGGGCATTCTCACCGGCCGCCACCGTCGCCAGCACTGTTCCGTCGGGCGACATAGCGATCCCGCGCATGTTCTGCAGGATCGACGTATCGGCGCCACCGGCCGGGGCAAAGACGCCTTGCCAAGTGCCGTCCAGGTCGTATGCGTTGATCACATTCCTGATCTGGTCGGACAGCAGATAACCGTCCCCTTCGAGATCCGGGATGATGTGCTGCGGCGTGCCCAGGTCCGCGGCCGGGTTGTGCGGGATGTAGTCGGCGTCGACCAGATCGCCGGTCGTCGGGTCGAAGGCCATGACCCGGTCGTTCGACGAGTCCGGAATGAGCAAGATCTCCGTGAGTGGCGGGAGTTCGAAATCCAGCGTCGTCGGTCCGGATACGACAAGTTCCTTCGTCTGCGCGCCGTTGCAGACGCCGCCGGACGCCGTCACGTTGTAGGTGCCTTCCGGGACGAACGGGAACGAATACGAACCGTCCGCGCCCGTCGTGGCCGGCGTGATCGGTGTTCCTTCGATCCGGACCGTCGCGTTTGCGACCGGCTGATTTGCTGCGTCACGTACGTGCCCGCTGACCGAGTGCGAGGGTTCCAGCGGCGGAGGCTGGTACCGGATCGACGTGACCGCCGGTTCGGGTGCGAGCACCGCGTCATTTGCCGAGTACCGCCGCGCGATCGTGCCCGTGTGGTTCTCGATCCCTAATGTGGCCGAGTCGCCCCGCTCACGCCCATCATTTGTGATGTTGCGGTGCTGGGTCGTGATGTGGCCGTCCTCATGGAGGACGATGCTGAAGTCGATCCGCCGGCTCGTGTCGTTGAGGAAGTGAATGTTGCGGAACTCGATGACGAAACGGCGGTTCGGCGAGTCGCCCTTCACGTCGGCACGGATCGACGCCAGGTCGTCCACGACGAGGTCGTCCCAGTACCCGAAGATCGCGCCGTTGGGCCGGCTGACGGTCGGTATGGCGACGTTGCCGGACGCGCACGTGGTCGTGGCCGGGCCGACGAACTCGATGTACCCATTGGTGCAGACGTGCGCTTTGGTGTGCGCGAACCCGTAGAACATGAACGGGAACGGCAGGTCGATGGTCCCGGCCTCGTTGTTGCCGGTGAAGGGGAGGATGGTATCGGCCTCCTCGAACGTGGCGCTCTCTAGCCCACAGACGTATCCGAACGCATCAGCCTGCTGGGTCAGCGTGAAGTCGAGCGTGGTGGGCCTTGAGATGGTCACTTCCTTGGTCTGTGCGTCGTAGCACTCCCCTGCTGCGACGGCCGATGCGTCGTAGGTGCCACTCGGCACGCTGGAGAACGAGTAGAACCCTTCGGCGTCGGTGGTGACCGGTGGCACCGGCGCGTCCGCGAGCGTGACGGTCACGCTGGGGACCGGCCGGCCGTCCTGGTCTCGGACGTGACCCGAGACGGGGTGCGACGGCGACAAGTCGAAGCGGAAGAAGGCCCGGTGCTGGACGCCGTCCGTGCGCGTCACGACCACCTCACGGCAGGTTCCCGCCCAATCCTCCACCGTCTTCCAGGGGTAGCTGTAGCGGTCCTCCTCCGCGTCGTACGACAGCCCGGAGTTGCCCCGCGTCACGGTCGGTACCGGAAGCGGACGCGGCGTGATGAACTCGGAATCCGGGTCCTCGGTGCGGAGCGTGGAGCAGGTGACCTGGCGGGAGTACGGCGAGTTCTCGACCAGGATGTCGAGGCCGTCGTCTTCGCCCGTGCTGAATACGAGCGGCACGTCCGATCCGGCCTTGACGGCGTTGACGGCGGGCGAGTCGCTCACGCTGCCGAAGAACCCCTCCAGGCAGTCCGGGTGGGTGTCGAACGCTTCGTCGTTGTCGTTGCGGTTGGTGGTTCCTTGGACCGCGCTGTATCCGAGTCCACGGCGAGCGAACGAGGCCCACAGAGTGCAGGTGTCCTCGCCGTCGGACAAGCGATCGGCGGCGGCGATGATGGCGTCGCGGGCGACGACAAGACCGGGGTCACAGCCCTGGAACTTGAGCCCGTCGATGACGTACTGAAGGGCACGGTTGTTGCCGCCCGTGTGCCACGGCGCGTAGACGTCGGGGTTGAAGCCATGCCGGTCGATGAGGTCCCATGTCATGTCCCATAGCACCGCCGCCCACCCGTGACCGAGCCCGTGGGGCAGCGCGAGCGAGGTGCCGTTCAGCCATCCGCCGGATTTGATGGAGTCGTATGTGAACGGCTGGATCGACATGTCCCGGGAGTACGGGCGTGGCCTGATGCCGGCGTCCTGGCGAGTGTCCTGGAAGAGTGCGTACGGGCCCATGCCGCGCGGTCCCTCAGGGTCGTCGACCGCCGGGTCAAGCAGCATCGTGATCGCGAAGAAGTCACTCCAGCCCTCACCCGCCTGCTCGTTGCCGCTAAGGCAGTTGACGGTCGGCCCACCGGTGAGCCGGTTCGATATCCCGTGCCCGTACTCGTGGATGACGATGCCGGACTCGAAGTCGCCGTCCCTGATCCCCGGATGGTCCGGGTGCTTGCGGACGGTGCCGGTGACCGGCCCGGCGGCGATCGCATCGCGGATCGCCGTGCCATTGGCGGCGGTGATGCTAGCAACGGCGATGTCAGGCACGGCCGTCGTCTGCGAACCCGTCAAGATGGCCGGCGTCGTCCCCGCGGCAATCACGATCGCGCTGGCACCGGCCGCGCCGGCCTGCCGGGCCTTGTCGACGTTCTGGCAACCGGCGTTGCCGCCGGTGACGATCGCGATCCAGGTGCCGCCCGGGTTGGCGGCGTAGTCGGCTGCCACGCACCCGTTGCCGGCGCCGTAGAACTGGCCCGACGTGCCCGCGACACTCGGGGCCGCTCCGAACCTTGACCAGCCTGCGTCAAAGGTGCCGACGCCGTCCGCCACCACCTGGTTCGGGATGGGAAACCCGGAGATGTTGCCGGGCCACAGGAACATCTGCATGCGTGGTGTGCCACCCGAGGTCGCCGTCTCGATCGGCGTGGAGAAGTTGGCGTTGTTGATGTCATCGCCGTCCGCCGCCTCAGCCCGCACGTAGTCGCCAGCCGTGCCGCCGCGCCCGTAGTTGTTGGCCTGGAAGTTACCGGACTGCTCGTCGAACCCGTACTGGTACATGACGTCGTGGATGACGTTGTTCCAGTAGTAGAGATTGGTGACGGCTGCGTCGCGGTAGTTCTGCGCGTGCTCGTTCAGATCGGCGGGAAAGTCGAAGGACAGGTTTGGACCGCCGTCGGTGGGGCCGGAGTCCGGTGCGTTGTTGTCGTCCTGGTCGAGGTAACCATGGACGTTGTTGCCCCGAGTGATGCTGAACTCTGAGCCCTCGACGCCATTGGTATCGTGCCACCCGAACGGCGACGCGGCCGCATCTGCGGGGTTGGTAATCAGTGTGCGCGAACCGTCGTTGGGGCTCTCCTTGGGGAGCGCGAACACTCGGTAGCTAGAGCCATCGTCGACTGGGTTGGGCGAGCTCAGCGCGGAGACCCCGGACCCAGCCGGGCCCGCTGCCTGCGACCGGGCGAGTGCACTGGCAAGACCGGCGGCATTGTCCTCGGACGTCCAGTCGTCCACGGCCAAGAGTTCGCCGGTCGCCGCATCCACGGTCGCGTTCCACAGATGAGCGTCAGAGGCGTCGTCGATGACCAGCTGCCACGCGAGGCGGAGCCCGTCGTCAGTCGGCTGCCACCCCAGGCGCGCCGGGATCGCCGAGTCCGAGATACCGCCGCCGGATAGGAGCGTTTCCTGGGCGACGCCGCGACTGCTGCTGATGATCTGCACATTTCTCGGCTCGTCCAAATCCAGTGAGTTTGCGGCGGCCCCGACCGCCTCTACGGCTGTGACGTCCGGCTCGCTCTGCCCCGCGACCGTGAGTCCGTTCACGAGGCTGTCGCCGACGAACAGGACGTCGCCTTCGTCCGCTACGTTGACCGTCGCGTACGCCCCGAACACTTCGAGTCCGTCGAAGTGCTGGTTCAGGTTCACGTGAGTGACGCGGATGTGGGAACTGCGGTAGGAGCTAGCGACCACGAGGTCGCCCACGTCGGCGCTCGTGACGCCGATCTCTTCCGAGTTCGCCTCGATGTATCGCAGTGCGGTCTCGACAGGATCGTCGGCTGGCTCCTCGACGTTCGCAGCGCCCGTGGCGGCCGGTGGGGCGTACGCAAGGGTGAGAGCAACCATGAGGGTGGCTGTGCCGATCAGAGACCCTCGGGTTGTGCGCGACATCCGATCCTCCCGCAGTGCCGAAGGGCGATGGAAACGACAAGAGGGATTACCTAGTCCGCCACCGCTGGCAAGCTACTTCGTAAAGTAGAGCGAGTAGATCAAATGTCAATAGCCGGAATTGCTCGGCCCGATATCCTTCGGCGGCTACGGGATCCAATCCATGTCCACGCCTGCCAGCCATTCGGTGTTGAACTCGGGAGCGCCATGGATGGCGGTCAGGCGTAACAAGCCGGTTCCGGTGTTGGTGAATCCGTGAGGCACATTTGGGGGCCCGACGACAACATGACCCCCCGTGACCACAAACCGCTCCTCACCGAGTTGGAAGGTGGCTTCGCCGGACTCCACCACGAATACCTCGGCGTACGGGTGGCGATGCAGCTTTGGACCGGTACCCGGCGCCGAGTGGACCAGGATCACCGAGAAGGGCACTCCGCCATACTCGGCACCAACGAACTCGTGGGAGTGCGCGGTATGAGCGAGATCATCGAAGTTGATCAGCCGACCGACGAGCCGGTCCTTATTCACGTCCACAGCGTGGTCTCCTGCACGTTGGTATATGTCGTCACCACGACCGCCTAGGCCCTGGGCCGCCTTGGATCATGATGTCACCTCGTCACGCATCTGGTGTGGTAGGCGACGCAGCCGGGACGGCGGTCAGGTACGCAGGTAGGAGGCGCCGTTGACGTCCACGATCGTGCCGGTTGTTGATTCGGCGCCGGGTGTGGCGAAGAAGACAACCACCCGGGCGACCTCCTCCGGCGTAGCGGCCCGGTTCATCGGGCTCTGCGCACGGATGGCATCACCGCTCGGCGAATCGAGATACGGCGCAGCCATGTCGGTCTCGACGTAGCCCGGAGCAACGCCGGTGACGTAAATGCCGTACGGCGCCAGCGCCCGAGCCATCGACTGCCCCAGGCTGTTGAGTCCCGCCTTACTGGCCCCGTACGCGGCATGGTCCGGCTCGCCGCGGAAGGCTCCGCGGGATGAGATGTTGACGATGCGCCCACCGCCGGCCGCGACCATGTGCGGAATCACTGCATGGATCAGGTTCGCCGGACCGATGAGATTCGTGTCGATGGTGCGGCGCCAGCTGTCCTGCCAGGCTTCGTAGCTAGTGTCGAGAACTGGATGGGCCTCGTAGATCCCGGCATTGTTCACCAGTACGTCGATGCGGCCGAGCTCGTCGATGATCCGGTCGACGAGGGATTTCACTTGTGCCGGATCTGACACGTCGGCCTTGAAAGCTCGGTGGTTTCCGGGCGCCAGCGCTGCCAACGTCTTCTGCGCGGCCGACTCGTCGCTGCGGTACTGAATTACCACCGCGGCGCCGTTGCCCGCGAACGCGATGGCGATCGCTCGCCCAATGCCGCGAGAACCACCGGTTACCAGGACAACACGATCCTTGAAATCCACCCGGCCACTATGCCCGCCGGCCGGCCGGACGGGCAGACCCGGCCCCGACCACGCCGGTCGTTCCCGTCACGCGGGAACACTGCTCCAGAAAGCCATGCGCCTAAGGTTGGGGCGTGCCAAGAGTCTGCTTCGCCGGAGTCACTGGTTGGACGGCACCGCCGATCGTCGCAGCAATCGACGCAGCAGACGATCTGCGACTGAGCAGCGGGGTGTCCAGGTCCGCCGCCGGACAGACCTTGGCGGAGGTGGCGGGGGCGAGCAGCGAGGGCATGGTGTACGCCTCCGTCGCCGAAGCACTTCAATCAGCTGGAGCGGACGTCCTGGTCGACTACACCAGTGCCGCGGCGGTCAAGAACAACGTGTGGACGGCGGTGCGAGCCGGAGTACACGTGGTCATCGGGTCCAGCGGCCTGACCGCAGTCGACTACGAGGAGTTGGACGGCCTGGCACGCGATCACGGGGTAGGCGTGATCGCGGCGGGCAACTTCTCCATCATGGCCGCGATCCTGCTGCGGGCGGCCGCGCTGGCCGCCCGACATCTCGACCAATGGGAGGTCATCGACTACGCGAGTGCAGGCAAGCCGGATGCGCCCAGTGGCACGTCCCGTGAACTCGCGGAGACGCTCGGGCAGATCCGCACTCCTACGGGAGCGGTGCCGCTCTCAGAGCTGCATGGGCCGGTCGAAGCACGTGGAACAGAGGTGGCCGGTACCCGGATCCACTCCGTCCGGCTGCCGGGCTTCCTCGTCACAACTGATGTGGTCTTCGGCCGGAAGGGTGAGCGACTCATCATGCGGCACGACACGGGTGAAAGCCCGGAACCGTACGTGGACGGCACACTCCTGGCCATACGCCACGCGGCCGACGAACCGGGAGTACGAAGAGGACTCGACTCGCTTCTCTTCGACGACACCACACCTGACTGACCCCGTGCGAGCGTGTCTCACGCCTCGCAGCGAGCCTTGAGGCCGCGGACTTCGGTCTGGAGATACTCGTTGGTCAGCCGCTTGGTCAGCCGGCCCATCAACGGTCCCAGCAACCCGGCCTGTTCCAACGACGCTGTCGCCGTGACCTGGTCGCCGCCTTCCTGAGGAGTGACCATGTGGCTGCCGGTCGTGACGATCCCTGGCCCTCGTGCCACCCAGGTGAAGGAGCGGTCGGGCACCAGCCCGGTCACCTCCCACACCGCCACCGGGAGGCGCGGCTGACGGATCCTTGCCCGGGAACCTACCCGGAGCGGGCCTTCATCCAGCCGCTCGACGCTGGTCACGCTCGCGGTCCACTCGGGCCAGCGTTCGACGTCTGAGTAGACGGCGAACACCCGCTCTGGAGGGGCCGCAATGTCGATCGAGGCCTCGAATCGCATGTGCCGACGATAACCGCCTGTGTTGTGGACACCCGTCAATCGCCCGGCGCAGGCCTCGCTGCCCGGGCTCTCCGTGGTGTCGAACACGAACGGAGCCTGGGCAGCTGGCCATGATGTGCTCAGGGTTCGCCCGGCGCCGTGTACTGCACCGAGAGCTGAGCTGCGGCGTCGATGTCCTCCGGCGTCATCAGCACAACGGTCCGGCTGCTGAGTGCTCCCGAGCCGCCGACCGTCAGGCTGACTGCTGCTGCGGCCGCATGATCGGGCAGGTCGGCGACAAGGTAGAAGTCATCCGCGCCGAATCCGAAGTAGTAGGACTCGAGCGTGCCACCGGCCGACTGCACGACCTGTTCAGCCACTCCGCGACGCTTAGTTCCGCCGTCCTTCAGCAGGCCCCGCGCTCCGTCAGCTGTGTAACTGCCGATGAATAGGTACTTCGGCATGCCATCCCCCTTTCAGTGCCTGGCTCGACCTCGGCCAGTGCTCCGATGGGACAGATTCAACCTACGCCCGCGTCGCGACGGTGCACAGCGGCAGCCGAGGACTCATCAGAGCCGGCGACGCAACGACGTTAAGCCGCGGAGCTACGCTCCGTAACAGGTATTCGGCCGTCCACGGTCGGCTGGGGGTGGATGGACTGGAATCGGGAAGTCAGTACTGGCGCGACCGGTATGACGAACTTTCGGCTCGGGATCTAGCGAGCCTGCGCACTGATGATCTGGAGCTCTTTGCCGACGCCGCATTCTGGGTTGGGCATCCTCGCGACGCCATCGCGGCTCGCCAACGCGCCTATTCCCTCTACCGCGACGCGAACGATCACGAACATGCCGCTCGTGCCGCATGGAAGCTGTTTCATAGCCATTTCGAACTGAACGAGACGGCGCTGGCGAGCGGCTGGCTGAACCGAGCGCATCGGCACGTCGCCGAGGCACCGGAATCGGTTGAACGCGGCTACGTCGCAATCGCGACGGCGATGTGGTCCAGGCATACGGGGGATCTCGATGACTCCGTGACTCAGGCTGCTCTGGCGCATGAGATCGGTCACGCCTGCGGCGATCGCAACCTCGCCGCCTGGGGCCTTGCCGTCCATGGCGGCATGCTGGCAGCCCGCGACATCGCGGCCGGCTTGGCCCTGCTCGACGAAGCGATGGTCGAGACCGTCAGCGGAGAACTGGCCCCGTTCGTCACCGGATGGATCTACTGTTACCTGCTCAAGACCTGCCAGGCGCTCGGCGATGTGAGCCGGGCCGGAGAGTGGACCGAGGCGGCGGTGCGCTGGTGCGAGCAGCAGGGGGTGTCCAGCTGGTACCCAGGAGTGTGCCGCCTGCACCGCTGCGAGGTGGCCTCGCTGCGGGGCGAATGGACATCTGCTGAACAAGAAGCGCTCCGCGCGGCCGATGAGCTCGCACCGTTCGGCGACTACCTCATTGCCGAAGGGCACTACATCGCCGGCGAGATCCGCCGGCGGCGGGGCGACTACGCAGCCGCCGAAGAGGCGTTTCGCCGTGCCCACGAACTGGGCCACGATCCCCAACCTGGCCTGGCACTCATCCGGCTGGCGACCGGCGATCCGCAGGGAGCCGCGAGCCAGTTGCGCTTAGCGCTGAAGAGTGGAGCCCACCCGCCGATGAGCCGGGCCCGGCTGCTCACTGCTCTCGTCCAAGCAGAGTTGGAGCTAGGTGATACCGCCACCGCCGAACAGTCGGTCACCGAGTTAGGCCAGCTCGCCCAGGCGAGCAACAGCCGGCTGCTATGGGCCCTCCTTGCAACCTGGCACGGCGCACTGCTGCTCGCCAACGGTGATCTGGACGGTGCGCTGCCGCTGCTGCGCGAGGCCTGCTCGGCCTGCCAGCAGCTGAACCTGCCCTACGAGGCCGCTGAGGTACGGATGATCTTAGGAGCAGCCGCCCGGCAGGCAGGCGACGAGGAAACAGCACAGCTTGAGTTCGACGCCGCCAGAGCCGTGTTCGAGCGGCTCGGCGCCCGGCCCGACGCCGACCGCGCAGCGCGCGTGGCACGAGTGGCGGAGAATCCCATGGGGTTGAGCGACCGCGAGGTAGAAGTCCTCAGACTCGTCGCCAGCGGGCGGTCCAACAAGGACATTGCGTCCAGCCTGGTCATCAGCGAGCACACGGTTCGCCGGCACCTCAGCAACATCTTCCGCAAGATCGGCGTGACCACTCGTTCCGCGGCTACGGCGTTCGCTTTCGAACACGACCTCGCCTGACGCCCTGCACACCGCTGTGGTCCATTTAGTCCACCGGGTCGAATCCAAGTTGGCGCAGTCGGTCGACGCGTGCCTCCGTCCCCCGTCCGTACGTTCATTCCGAACCTCAAGCGCGCCTGACCAGGCGAGACAGGAAGGAATGACTGATGTACGCAACGACCGAGAAGACCTACAGCGTCGGAGATCAGGTCGACGACTTCGTGCTGCCCGATGTGAACGGCAATCCCGTCCGATTCAGCGATGTCGCCGGACCGTGGACGCTCCTGTACTTCATCACCACCTGGTGTCCGTACTGCACTGCCGAGGCGCCGTACCTGGAGTCGGAGCTTCTGGAGCGGTTCGCCGACCGCGGGCTCAAGCTGGTTGTGCTCGACGTGAAGGAACCGGCTGCGATCGCGATGACGCTTCCGGAGCGGTTCGGCTGGACGTCGCCGTTCCTCGTCGACGAGAGCGGCGAAGTATCCGAGCGGTTCGCGCCGAAGAAGGAAGGCCTGGCTCCAGAGGTGGCGATCATCAACGCGCATCTTGTGCTCGACGAGAACCGGGTCGTCCGTTTCGCCGAGTACCTGAACATGGAGCGGTTCGACATTCACGCCACCAGCGTCACCGCCGCCATCGAGACCCTGGTGGGTGGTAGCAGTGATGAGTAGCCACCAGGCTTTGACGATCCGAACCGAGGCCACGCAGTCTGGCGACCTCGTCCAGTTGACGCTTACCGTCGAGCTGCCCGACGGCGTGCACATCGAGCCGCATCAGCCGATCGAGCCGTACCTCATTCCTACCGTGCTGGAAGTGGACGATTTGAGCGACGTGGCGGTCCACTACCCAGCGCCGATGGTCAAGGACCTCGACTGGAACGACGTCACCCTCTCAGTCCTCGAAGGAACGCTCCAGTTCGGCGTCTCGGGCCGGGTGCAGAAGGATGTCGAGTGGATCAGCGGGACGCTGCACTACCAGCCATGTGTCGGCGGCGCGTGTCTGCCGCCAAGGACCACGCGCTGGCAGTCTCCCGTGTGCGGCACTACGGCCTATTCGATTCTGCGTGCCCTCGCGTCCGACCCGGACCCGCGCCTTTGACCCCCCGATCAGCGTGCGAGAAGGTGGGCGGTGACCAGGGTCTATCGCCGGGACCAGTAAGGCGTCTAGAGTGCGTTCACTGGCAGAAGGAGAGGGCATGATTAGCTTCCGTAGCAAGACGGTTGCTGGCGCGACCGCCGCGCTGGTAGCTGCTGGAACGCTCGCCATGACCGGAGGAGCAGCCGCAGCTCCGGACTTGCCCGGCGAGCCGCGATACACAGCAGGCGAACCCGGCGCCGGTGACGACTACTTCCCGTACGCCGGAAACGGCGGGTACGACGTGCAGCACTACGACCTGGACATCACCTACACGCCGCCGGACCCGGCTCCCGCGCCGGTAGAGGGCCAACTCGACGGCGTCGCCACCATTGATCTCGTCGCGACGCAGGACCTCGACCGGTTCAACCTGGACCTGCGCGGCATGGAGGTACGGTCACTGACAATCGACGGCAAGCCGGCCACTGGGATCGCGCCGCCCGATCCCGGCATTGAGGTCGAGGGCGCAGCGTTTTGGCAATTCCAGGACGACGCGGCCCGGATCTGGGAGCTCACTGTCCAGCCCCGCCCCAAGATCAAGAAGGGCACGAGGGTGCAGCTTGTCATCGAGTACGGCGGGACGACAACCCGACCCGAGGACATCGAGGGTGCCCTCTACGGCTGGGTCACGACCCGGGACGGCGCTATGGTCGTCGGCGAACCGGAGGGTTCGATGACGTGGTACCCGGTGAGCGATCACCAGACCGACAAGGCGACCTACAGCTTCGAGATCACCGTTCCAGAAGGCAAGGTTGCAGTGGCCAACGGCCTGCCGGCTGATCCGCCGGAGACGGCCGATGGCTGGACGACCTGGTATTGGGACGCTCCTGATCTGCAGGCGAGCTACCTGACAACGGCGTCGGTCGGCGACTTCGAGCTTCGCGACACCTACTACTCGTCCAGTGGAGTACCGATCATTGACGCCGTCGACACCAAACTCACGGAGTCGAGGCTCAATACCACCAACGCCAGCCTGGCCCTGCAGCCCGCGATGATCGATTTCTTCGAGGGCCTGTTCGGGGACTATCCGTTCAACTCGTACGGGTCGATCGTCGACAATGACAGCGTCGGGTATGCCCTCGAGACGCAGACCCGGCCGGTGTACTCCAGCCAGGCCTCCCAGGGCACCGTTGCCCACGAGTTGGCGCACATGTGGTTGGGCAACGCGGTGAGCCCCGAGCGGTGGCAGGACATCTGGCTCAACGAGGGCTGGGCGACCTACGCCACGTGGCTGTGGAACGACCACCGCGGGGGCACAACGGCTCAACAGGCCTACAACAACTGGTACAACGCTTCGCGACCGGACTCCTACTGGGCATTCCAGATTGGTGATCCTGGCCCGTTCGGCCTGTTCGCGACCCAGGTCTACAACCGAGGCGCCGCGACCCTCCACGCGCTCCGCATCGAGGTCGGCGACGATGCCTTCTTCGAGGCTGCCCGGCTGTGGGTCGAGCGGTACAACGACTCGGCCGCCACGTCGGAGGACTTCCAGGCCGTCTACGAAGAGGTCTCCGGTGAGGACCTGGACTGGTTCTTCCAGATCTGGCTCTGGGACCAGGTCAAGCCACCTGCCACCTGGACGCTTCCGTAATCAAGCGGCACCGCCGCGTCAGGGTTCATCGGACCCTGACGCGGCGGCCGGCCGTTTGAGCACGCCGAACCCTAGGGCTACCGCCAACGTGCCGAACAACGGCCTGGTCGTGCATGCGAGTGTCTCCGTGGGCCACGATGGGCTGGTGAACACCCGTGGGGAGTTGCCCGGGACCGTCGAGCGCAGTCGACCAGCCGACCGGCGTCCGCCAAGACGCGGGGATTGGGCCGTGGCCGCCCTGGCGGTTGTGCTCCATGTGTTCGCTCCCCGGATCGGACAACCCGCTGACGTGGCGGCATGGGTCGCACCGTTGGCATTGCTGTTGGCATTCGCACAAGGTCTGCCGTTGGCGTGGCGGCGGCAGTGGCCCGTACCGGTCGCCGTGCTGGTGCTTGCGGGTTACGGGCTCTATGTCGTGGCCATCGGGGTCATTCCGCCGTTCGCTGCGTGGGTGGTCATCTGGTCGCTGGCGACAACCGATGGACCGCGCCGAAGGTCGATCGTCACCGCGGTTGTGGCCGCGTGCACAACAGTCCTGATTGTGATCGTCGGCGAACTGTCCACCCCCGGCAGCGGCGCCTCAGTACTGCTTGTCTCGGCGACGGTCGTGGTGACACTTGCCGCAGTGTTGGTTCGCAGTGAGCGGGCTCGGCTCGATGCCGTCCGCGAGACGGCTGCCTCGGAGGAGCGGCTGCGGATCGCCCGCGACCTGCACGATCTGATCGGTCATGGCCTGGGGATCGTGGCGGTCCAGTCCAGCACTGCCCGGATGGCGCTCGACTCGGGCGATGCTCCGACCGCCCGTACCGCGTTGTCCGCGGTGGAATCGAGCAGCCGGACAGCGATGCGCGAGATGCGTGAGCTGCTCGGCGTGCTTAGCGGGATGGGCGAGCCCGCGACTGCCGAAAGCAATGAGACGAACAGGCCGCCGGCTCCCAGGCTGGCCGACATCGCGTCACTTATCGACAATGTCCGGCTCGCGGGCGTCGCCGTGACGGTGGAGAAGGAGGGAGACCTCACCAACGTCCCCCGTGCCGTCCAGCTGTGTGCCTATCGCGTCGTGCAGGAGTCGCTGACGAACGCGATCAAGCATGCCGCTGGCACGATCATCGCGGTGCGCGTCGTCGGGTCTGGGCAGATGTTGCGGGTGGCAGTGGAGACGACCGGCGGTACGCGGACGGGAGGGAGCGTCGACAGCGGTGGTCTGGGCCTGGTAGGCATCAGGACCCGGGTGGCGGCAGCGGGTGGACGGGTCCGAATGGGACCCACGCCGTCCGGCTGGCTGGTCGAAGCGGAGCTGCCCTTGCAGGAAGGGGTTCGCTGGTGATTCGAGTAGCGATCTGCGATGACCAGGCTCTCGTACGTGACGGCCTGCGGGTCCAGCTGGGTCTGATAAGCGACATCCAGATTGTCGGCGAGGCGTCCGACGGCGAACAGGCCGTCGCTTTGGCGCGGCGAGAACGCCCCGACGTGCTGCTGATGGACGTCCGGATGCCGGTGCTCGACGGCATCGAGGCGACGAGACACATCGTCGGTGATCCCGCCTCGACAGGAGTTCGCGTCCTGATTCTGACCACGTTCGACCTTGACGAGAACGTCTACGCCGCTCTGTCCGCCGGGGCGAGCGGGTTTCTCCTCAAGGACGCGACTCCGGAGGAGATCGTGCACGCGGTGCGGGTGATCGCGGGCGGCGAGTCCCTGCTAGCGCCGTCCGTCACGTCTCGACTGGTCCGGGAGTTCGCGAGTCGACCTACTGCAGGGCGACCACGCGGCGACCTGCTCGCCTCGCTCACTGAGCGGGAGCTCGAGGTACTGGTCCTGGTCGCGCAAGGGTTGTCCAACGCCGAGCTGGCGGATCGGCTCGTGGTGAGTCACGCCACAGCGAAAACTCACGTCAGCCGCATCCTGACCAAACTCGGGCTTCGCGACCGCGCGCAGCTCGTGGTGGCCGCCTACGAGGCGGGCCTGGTAGTCCCTGGCTCGCGCTGAGCCATCCGCGCCCATACGTCTCCGGATGTACGAGGTCACCTCTGGTCGTACACCGAAGTGCGATCTCGCGGCCGACGACCTGGAGCTGTCCCATCCCTAGCTTCGAACTGGAGCCGCGAAGCACGCGGCCGATTCAGGCAAGGGAGCACTTCGGATGCACATTGAAATGCGTGGGCTGACCAAACGCTACGGGCCCATCACCGCCGTGGAGAATTTCACTCTCTCACTGGCACCGGGCCGAGTCACCGGTTTCGTCGGAGCCAATGGCGCGGGCAAATCCACCACGATGCGGATGCTGCTGGGACTCACCCGGCCCGATGCCGGCACCGCCACCATCGACGGCAACGCCTACGCCGAGCTCCGCAACCCGCTGCGCACGGTCGGCGCGATGGTCGACGCCAACGTCTTCCATCCCAACCGCACCGGACGGAACGCGCTGCGGGTGATTGCGCGAGTCGCCGAGATCTCCGACGGCCGGGTCGACCACGTTCTGGCGCTTGTGGGCCTGACCGACGCGGCGCACCGGCGGGTCGGCGGCTACTCCATGGGCATGCGTCAACGCCTCGGATTGGCCGCTGCACTTCTCGGCGACCCCGGGGTTGTGGTGCTCGACGAGCCCGCCAACGGCTTGGACCCTCACGGGGTCCATTGGCTGCGCGGCTTGATCAGAGATCTCGCAGCCGAGGGTCGTACGGTCTTCGTTTCGAGTCACCTGCTGGCCGAGCTCGCCCAGACCATCGACGACGTGGTCATCATCGCCGACGGCCGGCTCGTCACGCACGAACCGATGGCCGCGTTATTCGAGCGAACCGACGGTGGCTCCCTCGAGGACGTCTTCCTCAATCTCACCAGCACAACGCCAGCGGCATTCCCCGGCAACCCCAAGGAGCTGTCATGACCCCGCTCATCTCTGCCGAACTGCTGAAAATCCGCACCACCCGGCTGCCAGCCGTCACTATTGCGGTCGTCCTCCTGATCGCCGTGGCCCTCCCGGTGCTCTACGCCGCTGCATCCGGCAGCGGAGACCTGGAACCCCTGAATCCGGCGAGCCTCAGCGGCATGCTAGCCGCTCCCAGCAAGCTAGCGGGCGGCGGTGTACTGCTCATCGGCCTGCTCCTCGCCGGCGGTGAGTTCCGTCACCGCACGGTCTACACCACCCGCCTGGCCGAACCTCGGCCGCTCCGGGTTCTCGCAGCGAAGCTGGTCGCCACGGCGTTGACCGGCCTCGCCGTTGGCTTCGTCCTTGACCTTGTCGCGCTCGGCGTAGGCGGCGCAGTCATCGCATACCACGGGGAGTCCGTCGAGCCTTTGTCGCACGGCCTCCCGAGAGTCGCCTTGCTGGTACCTCTGGTGATTGCGGTGCACGGCGTAATCGGCGTGGCCATCGGTGCCCTGCTGCGCAGCACGACAGCGGCCGTCGGCGTCACCCTTATGTGGGCGTTCGTCGTCGAAGGCATCGTTCCAGTGGTGTTTCGTAGACCAGAGCTGGCCACCTGGCTGCCCCGAGGAGCGATCCAGGACCTGCTCAGCACCCAGACCACCCAGCTGTCCCTGGGCGCTGCGGGAGCCTTGATCGTGGGTTACGCGGCGGCACTCGTGGTGGCCACGGCGCTAATCGACCGTCGGCGCGAACTGTGAATCAGTCGCTCGACTGGTCGGCCAGCGCACGCTGGCGAGCCGACGTCACCGGGATGGTGAAAGCCTCTCCGTCCCGGTGACAGTCGCAGTCATGTGGATGTGTCAGTTGAGCCAAGGCAAAAGGTGAATCCGGTTACGACTAGACCGCTCGCACGCTCGCCAGGACTGCCGGTCCCCCGTCGGCCCAGCTACCAGTAAGGTTGTGCTCGCCCCATGGATCGGCATCGACTACGCGGACGACCACTAGCTCCAGTCGTTCGGACCGCACGACCGTCGTCGGCCCTTCATCGTGGCAGCTCACCGCATCGATCGGATCGACCGGTGTGCCGGCGATTCCGCTTCCCCACACTGTCGCTGTGGGCGCGCGGGGTTCGAGACGACCGTCCACGTCGATGAACTCCTCAACTTGAGTCCCACCGGTGAGCACCGTCGCGGCCAACGCCGCGGCCCACACGGGGTCGGCGCAACCGTCGTACACCCAGCGCGGGCCGAGCACCGAGTGCTCCGCGGTGCCGACCAGGAACTCCTCCGCCCCAGGCAACGGCATCCCACGGTAGGTCAACGGCACGTGGAACACCGAGCCATCACCGCCCTGCACAATTAAGGCCTCCAAGCCGACCTCGCCAGCCGGATCATCGAATCGGTAGGCACCCATCTGCCGGAGCTCCGCCTCCCCGGTAAACCAAAGCCGGCTCGGCAGCCAGGCAGTCAGCAAGCTGAGCTTCGAGGGAGTCAGGACAGCCTTGTAGATCAGAGCCATAATCCGACTCTAAGCGGCAGCCTCTCAAAGCGACCTTGACCGGTGCCATCTGAGTATCGCCTGTCGGCGGATGGAGTTTGGCGAGTCAGTTTATGAGATGTTTCCACCAGGTGCGTGCGCCGCGGCGCGGCGACGAAAGAGGGGAGAAACCTTCGATGCTTGGAGACCATCCGATCACGCCGGTCCTGTTGGCCAAGGACCTCGCGGCGGCCCGGGAGTTCTATCACGACAAGCTCGGCTTGGAAATCGCGACAGAGAACGAGGACGCCATCGTGTTCAACTGCGGCAGCGGCACTCACCTGGACGTGACCAAGAGCACCGTAGGCACGGCAGACGAGCAGACGCAGGCATCGTGGCAAGTGCCAGACATCCGCGCCGAAGTGGCCGAGTTGCGTGCCCGCGGAGTCAGAGTTGAGGACTACGACATGCCTGGGCTGAAGACCGAGGACGGCATCGCCGACATCGGCTTCGCCTGGGCCGCTTGGATCATCGACCCTGGGAAGAACGCCCTCGGCATCCTCCAGCTCAAGCAGTAGCCAAGCGACGAGCGCTAGCAGCTCACCGTTCCGCATCGAAGTGGGCCACCTGAGCGTGGTGTTATTCGCCGCGATCTCTACCACTCCGCGCCAGTCCATTTGGACCAGCCTCGCGCCCTGGCTGGATAACGTGCGACCCCGACCCCTGGACAATCAGCCGTTCGGCGAAGCCAGCACCAAATGCGGCCAACAGCAAGTTCGCGACGTTAAGATCCGCCGGCTCCTGAACCGTCGCGATGGAGAACAGCCACACAGTGAGGCCGGCGACAGCACCGATCGGAAGCCGAGACCAGGTCGCAAGCTGCGATCCCAATTGCTCGGGGATTCGTTGAGATGGAATAGTCGTAGACCGCTGCGCCGCGCTTGTGATCGCACCCAGGATTCCTAGCAGGACAGACAGCACCCAGAGCACCGCACCGCCTTGCCAGCCGTCGGCAGTTAGTCCACTGGCTGAATTTGCCAGGATAACCAATGAGACGACCAGCACGGGAAATCCGATCAGCATGAGAAGGCTTTGGTGCCGTCTCACCATGGCCAAGCGCCAATAGGAATTCGCCAATCCCTGATTGCGAAGCCGAAGTGCCTCAATTATCGCGTCGCGTTGGCCCTCCGTAAGCGCTCCGCGGCCCTGACCTCCGAGTTGACCGTCCACCTGCTCGAGCATCCTGAGGTGCCGCTGAACTGCGACGCGTCGCCATGGCTCGAGTCTGCCGGCTTCAGTCAGCTCTGCGTGTAGGTTGTCCGCCACTCTGCGCAATCGGTCGTCGTGGAGACAGCGAACTAACTGTTCGCGGACATGAAACGCTTGCTGCCAACCTTCCTCGACGTCGCGGCCATACGCCTCCTTGGCACGTTCGAGGTAGTTCTCGGCAAGTTCCATAATGGTCTTGGGCATGTCTGAATACCGCTGCAGCGCCTCAAGTTCGGCCTCGAGCTCCTCGATCTCCGCGTGGAGCCGGCTTCTCTGCGGGTCCCGGAAGATCTTTCGGAGATGTAAGCTGAATCCAGGGCGCTTGTCCCAAACTCCGACTGCCAGCGTCACAATGCCTCCCAAGGTTCCGACATCGAGTCACGCAATGCCCGACAAAGTTATGGTGAGCCGCCCGCTCTCATCAGAGAGCGCACCCTTTCAACGCACCATCATTGCCGGCCCCTACACCCGCAGACGACGTCGACATCGAGTCAACTGCTATCGCTTCCCCACAACCACGGATTGGTCTCTGTCGCCCGTCACACAAGAGAGATCGGAATTCCCATCGTGATACGTCAAGACGCACGACGAGCCGAAACACATGAAGGCTAGGCCAGTGCCCATATCCGCCCAGCGCTGCTGAGCCCTTCACTCGGCCCTCTTTCCGGCTCGACGTTCCGTGCTCGATTGGGCGGTTCGCCTGTCCTCAGCGGTACCGGAAGCCGTCTAAGAACCGGCGGAAAAGCCCGCCCTTTCGGGGCAGCGGCGGAGCGGGCGGTGGCGCCGTGGGCCGCTGGTGCGCGATCGGCTTGTCGTAGTCGGTCCGCACGATCGCGTCGATGATCTGTTCCTCGGTGAAGCTTTCCGAGCCGTCGATGGCCGGGACATACCCGACCAGCACGCCGTTGCGCATCACTTGGGCTTCGAGCGCGGCCGTGCCGTCGGAGTCCCACGTCGCTTCACGCCCGTCGGACAGCTTGACGCTGACCCCAAACTGGAACGTACCAACCCGGGCCAGCTGGGCATCTGTGCCGCGATCGCGCAGGGCGTCAACGACACGGCGCGCCTTCTTCTCTTCCATGGTGCTTCGAGAGTACCCCGTGGTACCGAGTGACGGCCGCGCCGGCGAGTGGCGCGCTGCGACTGCTCGTAACAGCGTTGCCCGTCCTAGCCGACCAACACTTCGTACGCGGTGAGGAGGAGGGGAAGAGTCAGAAACGGGCTCCTACTCCGGCGCATCCGCGGGAGTGTCGGAGCGCCAGGGAGCGCGCCACTCGGGTGCCTCCCAACCCTCCATTACGTAGATCCGTTCGCGCGCGACTTTGTCCTCCCGGAACTCGAGTATCTGAACCCCGAACATCGGCGGACCGGCGTCGTAGGAAACAGATAACTCCACGACGATCAGATCTTGCCCTGCCGTGATCCGTCGGACGTGGTAGCGGACTTCCGCGGGATACTGGCGGCGCCACTCAGTGAAGTTGCTGACGCCCTCAAACCGCTCCCCGGATTGCGGGAACTCCAGCACGGCGTCGTCGTGGTAGATCTCATGGGCGAAATCCACGTCCGCGCCGGCGTACTCGAAGTACCGCCTTACCTTCTCGAATCGAATCGATTGGCCGACCATGTCACCTCCTGCTCTGCGCAGCATGCCGCCATGCGATGCGCAAGTATCACGATCTCATCGTCCGCAGATGCTGCCGCGGACGGCGAGCTGCCGATCGTCCATATCCCAGGTACGGCGCAGACTTGCGGCATCCGAGTGGTACGCGACTGGCCTGCCGGGTACTTACTAACGGGCTACGGGGCGAGCGAAGGGGCGTCGGAGGTGCGGCTGCGACGGTGGGACCCAGCGGGCCCGGCGATATGTCGACGTCGCCGGGGCCGCGGTTTCAGCTACACCGATCCGGACGGCCAGCCAATAGCCGACGAGGCCGTTCTCCAGCGGATCGCCAACCTGGTGATTCCGCCCGCGTGGCGCGACGTCCGGATCTGCCCGTGGCCGAACGGGCACTTGCAGGCGGTCGGGACGGACGACGCCGGCCGGCGGCAATACCTGTACCACCCGGCCTGGCGGGAGCTGCGCGACCGGGAGAAGTTCTACCGGCTCCGGCTGTTCGCCGAACGGCTTCCGTCGGCGCGAGCACAGATCGCCGCGGACCTTGCCACGCGTGGCCTGAACCGCCGTCGGGTCTTGGCCACCGCAGCCCGGTTGCTCGACATCGGCTTCTTCCGGATCGGCGGCGAGGAGTACGCCGAGGACAACGGCTCGTACGGGCTGGCCACGGTGCTCCGCGAGCACGTGAGCATGGCTCGAAATGGGACGGTCATCTTCGACTATCCGGCGAAGTGGGGCCTCCAACGAATCCACGCGATCGCCGACCAGGATGTCGTTTCCGTCATTCAGGCGTTGCGGCGCCGACGTGAACCGGGCGAATCGCTGCTCGCCTACTACGAGGGGCGGCAGTGGAAGCGCGTGCGATCCGAGGAGATCAATGACTACCTGAAGGAGATCTTTGGCACCGAGGTGACGGCCAAGGACTTCCGCACCTGGCACGCCACCGTGCTCGCCGCCGTCTCCCTCTCGGTCGTACAGCACACCGGTTCGCGCACCGCCAGAAAGCGCGCGCTCGCCCACACGATGCGTGAGGTGTCGCATTACCTCGGCAACACGCCGGCTGTGTCTCGCTCGTCGTACGTCGACCCGCACGTGGTCGAGGCCTACGAGCAGGGCGAGACGGTCGCCTCGGCACTCGACGGGTTAGGCGACACTGCCGTGGGCGACCTTGCCACCCACGGCAGGGTCGAGGAGGCGGTCCTGAAGCTGCTGAACGCCCGGCATCCGACTGGAGTTTGACCGGCCACCGAACTGCTCCCGCCTGCGCTCTTTCGCACACTGCCTCATGTTTCGGTGCCATCGGCCTGGGCAACCCGGTCTGGTACACGCAGATATGGACAAGGAGGCACGACGACATGGCAGCACAACGGATCCAAGGCAAGAAGATCGCCTTCCTGATGGCAGACGAAGGCGTCGAGCAGATCGAGTTCACCCGCCCCTGGGAGGCCGTCGAACAAGCAGGCGGCCAGCCCGAGCTGATCACGCCGAGCGGCGGCAAGGTGCAAGCGTTCAACCACCTGGACAAGGGCGACACGTTCAGCGCCGACAAGAAGGTCACGGAGGCGAATCCCGCCGATTACTACGGCCTTGTCCTGCCTGGCGGGGTGGCAAATCCCGACAGGCTTCGCATGGATGAATCGGCCGTCCAGTTCGTGCGCGCGTTCTTCGAGGCGGGTAAGCCGGTGGCGGCGATCTGCCACGCGCCGTGGACGCTCATCGAGGCCGGCGTGGTGCAGGGGCGCACCCTCACCTCATGGCCGAGCCTGCAGACAGACCTCCGCAACGCTGGGGCGACGTGGGTCGACGAACAGGTTCACGTCGACCAGGGCCTCGTCACAAGCCGCAAGCCGGACGATCTGGATGCATTCTGCGCCAAGGCGATCGAGGAGTTCGCCGAGGGCCGGCACGAGGGGCAGCAGGCCGCGACAGCGGAGTGACTGAGCGGTTGCCGCACGAATCGAGGTGTGCGGACAATCGCTCATGCAACTTCTTGCTCAGGATGGCGGTAGCGACAGGGGCTGGACGTCCGTCCTCCCCCCGCTTGCCGCCATCACCATGGCGTTGATCAGCTGCGAAGTCACATGACGGCGCACTCCCCTGCGATCGCCGAACACGCGGCGACGGTGGCTGGGCAGGCCGCGGATCGGGCGGGCGTCGACATCAGGTCGGTGCACGAACTTGGCGAATTGGCCGACGTGTGCGCGCTGCTGGACCGCATCTGGCTGCCCGAGCCCACCAACCCACTGCTCACGACCGAGTTCGCACGGGCGCTGTCTCACGCCGGCAACTACGTCGCCGGCGCCTTCGACGGCGACGAACTGGTTGGATCGTGCGTGGGCTTCTTCTCCGCCCCGGCTGGCGAATCGATGCACTCGCACGTTGCCGGGGTCGCCGACGTGGCGCTCGGTCGCCAGGTCGGCCTGGCGCTCAAGCTGCATCAGCGGGCCTGGGCACTGCAGCATGGGTTGCGCGAAATCACCTGGACCTTTGACCCACTCGTCCGGCGCAATGCCTACTTCAACCTGGTCAAGCTGGCCGCGCGACCGCGGGAGTACCTGGTCGACTTCTACGGCGACATTCCCGACTCGGTCAACGCCGGCCAGGGCAGCGACCGCCTACTGCTGGCGTGGGATCTCGCATCGCCGGCCGTCGTCGCCGCCAGTGAAGGCCGGCTGGCGAGCGCCTCCGTTTCGGGTGCTGTCCGTTCGGTCTCCGTGTCAGCCACGGACCGACCGGTCGTCGCCGCCGAACGCGAATGGCGATCAGCCCGGCTGGTAACCATCCAGTTGCCGGCTGACATCTCCGCTCTACGCCGCGACGATGCCGAACTGGCCCGCGAATGGCGGCAGGCGGTCCGCGCGGTCCTCGGAGACCTGATGGACGATGGGTGGCAGGTCATCGGATTCTCGCGGGATGAGGGGTATGTCGTGGAGAGGACGATGGAGTGAAGCTCACCGGATTCGAGCTGCGCCGGGTGGCGATGCCGCTCGTCGCTCCGTTCCGGACGTCGTTCGGCGTCGAGACCGAGCGGGACGTCCTCCTGGTGCGTGCCGCGACCACTGAAAGCGATGGCTGGGGAGAATGCGTGGCCATCGCCGAGCCGCTGTACTCGTCCGAATATGTGGACGGAGCAGCGGAGGTTATCCGTCGTTTCCTGGTGCCACGGCTGTTCGCCGCGAGTGACGTGCACCCGCAGCAGGTTGCTCGCCTGATCGCTACCGTCAAGGGACACCGGATGGCGAAGGCCGCCGTCGAGACGGCTGTGCTTGACGCCTGGCTACGAGCGCGCGGGGAGTCGTTCGCAGAGTTCCTCGGCGGGGTCCGTGACCGCGTGCCCACCGGGGTGTCTGTCGGGATCATGGACTCCACTGGCGAGCTGCTCGATGCCGTCGCCGGCTATCTCGACAAGGGGTACGTGCGGATAAAGCTGAAGATCGAGCCTGGGTGGGACGTCGAGCCGGTCCGCGCGGTGCGTGAGAGATTCGGCGACGGACTACTCCTTCAGGTGGACGCCAATACCGCATACACGCTGGCCGACGTCCGGATACTAAGGCGGCTTGACGAGTTCGACCTCCTCCTAATCGAGCAGCCGTTCGCGGAAGACGACCTTCGCGAGCACGCCGAACTGGCGCGGCACATCCGCACGCCGGTCTGTTTGGACGAGTCGATCACCTCCGCCAAGGTCGCCGCGGACGCGATAGCGCTGGGAGCCGCACAGATCGTCAATATCAAACCCGGCCGGGTCGGCGGCTACCTGGAGGCCCGCCGCATCCACGACCTGTGCCGGGCCAACGGAATCGCGGTCTGGTGCGGGGGGATGCTGGAGACCGGCATCGGGCGAGCGGCCAATGTGGCGCTGGCCGCCCTGCCCGGATTCACCCTGCCGGGCGACATCTCTGCGTCCGAGCGGTATTACGCGCGCGACATCACCAAACCGTTCGTGCTGGAGGCCGGCCACGTCGCCGTGCCGGCCGGTCCGGGGCTCGGAGTCGAGCCGCTGCCGAACGTCCTCGCCGAGGTCACGACCGCTACGGAGTGGTTACCAGCCAGCTAAGTCGATCTGTCACGACGGATCGGTGGTGTAGAACGCGATGGATCGGTCGGCAGCCGCCCGGGCTGCCGTCTCGTCCGTGCCGAAGGCGATGTCGGCTTCGCACCACTTCTGGCCGCTGAGCGTGGCGAACTCCTTGCCCTCGGCGGAGAGCATCCAGTCCATGCGCTCCTGCGGATCCAGCGGTGGCGCGCCGCTCAGGTGCATCGCCAGCCCGAGCAATGCCCCGTCCCAGCCGATGCCGGTGGCGCCGGGGCCGTACTCTGCCCACAGCTCGTCGCTGACATGACCGACGTGTTCCAGCTCGAAGCGGGTACGGCCGTCGCCGTCAGGGGCGAGGCGCACCTCGATCCAGCTCACCTGGCCGCCGAACTCCCAGGTGGCGGCGAAGCTCTTCGGCGGATCGCAGCGCTCGACGACCCCGCTGGCGTTGCCCTCGAGCTGGTAGCGCCCGTTCAGCTGGAGGTCACCGCTGATCGGCAGGAACCACCGAGGGATGCGCTCCGGGTTGGTGCAGGCGTCCCAGACATCTTCGAGCGTGGCGTCATAGGTCTGGCTGATGGTGGCCACCCGCGCCTCGCCGGCTTCGAGGGCCCGACTGCCGATCTGCCGGCGAACAGCGTTGATCTGCTGTGTGACATCGATCATGATGTGCTCCTTTGATTGGGTTGATCACTATGAAGGCGACGCTCGCGTTTGCCGCGGGCGAGCTCGGTCGCCAGTGCTTCCAGCGGCGGCGTCCAGAACCGGCGGAACCGGTCGAGCCACACATCGACGTCCTGCAGCGGTTCGGAGTTCACCGCGTACAGCCGCCGAGCACCTTCGGGCCGCACCGTGGCGAATCCGGCGTCGCGCAGGACCTTGAGGTGCTGAGACACCGCCGGCTGGGTGATGCCGAACTCCGCCTGGATAACCGCGGACACCTCGCCCGAGCTTCGCTCGCCGTCGGCAAGCAGTTCCAGAATCCGACGCCGTACCGGGTCGCCCAGGACGTCGAACGCGTGCATGCCCGGCAATGTATCAGCTGCTGCTTATATAAGTCAACGTTTAGTTTCGGCGGGAAGCTGGCCCGACGTGTCCGGGCAGCTTGGCGACATCGATGTGATGCCGGCCTTCGTCGGAGAATTCACGCGCGCCAGCTCCAGGGCATGTCACGCGCAGAGCTGCGCGCGCAGGACACCGTACGTCCACTGCTCCCATCGCTCCGGAGACCAACCCCGAACGTGCACGAGCAGCAGAAATATCTCCGTGCTCAGTAACGCGAACAAAATGTCCGCAGCCTGCTCGGCGGTCAGGCCCGGAACAACACCGGGTTTGGTGACCAGAGCCTTGGCCGCGGTGTCGTGCACTTCGTATCGGGGACGCTCACCTTCCGGCCACAGGGCCGCAACCTCGGCATCCGTGGCCGCGGCCGTGTCGACCATGTCGACGAGTGGTGCCACCCGCTTGAGCACCTCGCAAGTACCGCGCACGTGGGCCCGAAGCTGCGCGTCCGCAGTGTCCGCGGCGATGACGTCGCGAAACCATGGCCTATCCATCGTTGCAACCGGCTCGTCGTCCCCTGCGATCGTGATGTCGACCAGCTCCTTCAGCAGCGTCCTCTTGTTGCCGAAGATGAAGTAGATCGTCTGCACTGCGACGCCGGCTCGATCGGCCACGTCCTGCAGCGGCGTCGCGCCGTACCCGCGCTCGATGAACAGCTCACGCGCCGCGTCGATGATGCGCCGGCGCGTCTCGCGTGCCTTCTCGGCCCGCTTGTTTACCCGCTTGACCTCCGTCACGCCCATAGTGTATCTCTAGAGTTCGTCACTAGGAATGAACTCTAGAGAAGGGCTACAGTGGAATGCAGCTGGCCATAGAAGCCGCCGGCCTAGTCAAGACGTTCGGCGATACGCAAGCTGTCGACGGAGTAGATCTGACCGTTCCGGCCGGAAGCGTTTACGGCCTCCTAGGACCGAACGGCGCCGGCAAGACCACCACGATCCGGATGCTGGCAACCCTCCTTCGGCCGGACGGCGGAGTAGCGCGGGTATTCGGGCACGACGTAGTGACAGAGGCCGATGCCGTGCGGTCCCGGATCAGCCTGACCGGTCAGTTCGCCTCGATCGACGAGGACCTCACTGGCGCGGAGAACCTGACCCTCCTCGCCCGGTTGCTCGGGTATTCCCGGTCTGATGGCAAGGCACGAGTGGAAGAACTCCTTACCGCCTTCGGTCTCTCCAGTGCCGCCGGCCGGATCGTGAAGAAGTACTCCGGAGGCATGCGTCGTCGGCTCGACATCGCGGCCAGCATCATCGTCACACCTGCGTTGCTGTTCCTCGACGAGCCCACCACTGGGCTCGACCCGCACAGTCGCAACCAGGTCTGGGAGATCGTCCGGACGCTGGTGGCCGAAGGCACCACCGTGCTGCTGACGACTCAGTACCTGGATGAGGCCGACCGCCTTGCCGACCGGATCGCCGTCGTCGACCACGGCCGGGTCATCGCGGACGGAACACC
This sequence comes from Jiangellaceae bacterium, assembly GCA_035762665.1. Taxonomy (GTDB): domain Bacteria; phylum Actinomycetota; class Actinomycetes; order Jiangellales; family Jiangellaceae; genus JASLBX01. Next base: position 35,080 of record DASTNZ010000182.1, read on the forward strand.
GAGCGAACTGAAAGCATCGGTGGGCTCAGGAACCCTCCACATCCGCTTGCTCGACCCGGCTCGACGGGCAGACGCCCATCACGCAGTGGCCGGCAGCCTGGCGACACCTGTCTATCTCGGCTCGGATGAGGCAGTCCTGACGGCGCGGGCCGACAACCCGGGAGATGCCTCCGCCGCCCTGGCCGAGCTGGCCCGGGCCGGCATCGAGGTCAGCACCTTTGCGCTTGGCCAACCGAACCTCGACGAGGTCTTCCTCGCCCTCACCGGACAGCCTGCCGACACCCATTCCGATCAGGAGAACGCAGCATGACCAGCACCCCAGTCACTCATCCGGACCCGGCCCGGGCTGCTTTGACGCTGCGGGACGCCGTAGCCCGCGGGCCCCGGCCGCAGCGGGCATCCGCCGCGTCCGCGTCTGTCACCTTCGCCACCCGCGCGTTACTGAAGATCAAGCATGTGCCCGAGCAGATGGCGGACGCGATCATGATCCCCATCCTGTTCACGGTGATGTTCACCTACCTGTTCGGCGGCGCGTTGGCCGGGTCCACATACGACTACCTGCAGTTCTTGCTGCCCGGCACCATGGTGTTCGCCGTACTGCTCATCACCGTGTACGCCGGCGTCAACCTCAACGGCGACATCACCAAGGGTGTCCTCGACCGCTTCCGGTCGATGCCGATCTGGCGGCCCGCCCTGATCCTCGGCGGGCTGATCAGTGATGCGGGTCGCAACTTGCTGGCCGCTGGACTTGTGGTCGGCCTGGGTCTGGCCATGGGGTTCCGCCCGGACGGTGGCCTCACCGGCGTCCTGGCGGCGATCGGGCTGCTGCTCGTGTTCGCCTTCGGCTTGTCATGGGTTTGGGCGACCCTCGGCCTGGTGCTTCGCACACCCACGTCCGTCACGATGGTGAGCTTCCTCGTCCAGTTCCCGCTTACCTTCGCAAGCAATGTGTTCGTCGACCCGGCGACCATGCCCGCTTGGCTACGGTCCTTCGTCGAGGCCAACCCGGTAAGCCTGCTCGTCGACACCGTGCGCGGACTGATGCATGGGACCGCCACGTCCGCACAGATCGGAGGCGTACTGCTGGCCTCGGCCGCTATCGTTCTGATCTTTGGGCCGTTAACGATGCGTCTCTACCGGACGCGATCGTGAGGGGGCTTATTTGCCGTGGAGCATGTCGTGAGACGGGTCGGTGTCGTGCGTTGCGAACGCACCGACATCGCGATGACGGACAACTGGGGCGCGGTGCGGTCACCAGCACGATTGTCTTTGACGAGCGGTTCGGCGACGCCTGCCTTCAGGGGCTGGACGAGTTCTCGCATGTCGAGGTGTTGTTTCTCCTCGACAAGACGACGGAACGGTCCGCCTACTCGCCGGTCGTGGATCTCAAGCCGACCATGACCGAATTTCTGCCCACTGACGCCCGGCAGCCGGCATGGGTGGTCGGGTGATGGCTGAGTATTTCCTGCCGTGATCTGGCGGCCAGTGCCTGTTCAGCTGGCGTCGTCCGGGCGCAGTCCGTCCAGATCGTGCTGCCATCCAGCCGGGAGCACGATGCCAGTCGGATGCGGAGACGGCCAGTCCTCGGGTTCCGGCTCGACAGGGCCGGTCCCGGAGACGTCCTTCCACCACCTCAGGGGTTCTGGCCGAGTGGGATGGTCGGAGAACATGGCACGCACCTTGGCCAACAAGGGCTTGCGGTGTGGGTAGACGTCCGGCCATCCATAGCGGACCAGGTCAAGGCCAATCCGCCGAAGGTGAAACTCCCGCTCTTGTTGAGCCCGGACGATTTGCGACGCGTCACTGCGGTTGTCGTACTTCATCGCGCCGTCGCCCTCGTAACCCCACCAGTGCCACGGGAGCAGGCCGTCCAGCCGCCACTCTGGGCGATCACGTCCGACCCAAGCGTTTGTCACCGGCATCGGCAAGCCGAACTCGATGAAGGCGAACCGGCCCAGCGTCTCCAGGGGGCTCTCGACGGTCGGCTCGGCCCGCTTCACGACCCATGCTGCTCGGTTGATGCCTTGCCACCGTCGCATGTGCGGCAGGACGCCGGCCAGGTCGAGCCCGCGCCGGGCGGCGTCGTCAGCGACGACAAGCGAGTCCGGCAACCGGGCCATCCGCGCCAGGTCCACTACCGCCCACTCGTCACTGACCACGAAAAGTCGGCCGAGGGTCCACCGATGTTCTGGCGGGAGATTCGCCACGACGACTCTGCCGCCGGTTCCTCTGAATGGCTCCCGTTGAAGATCTTTCGGCCGTACGACTGTCGCGACTCTCGGTGGGTGGCCGAGTGTCGGAAACTCGCGGATGGCCGTACACGCCCATCCAGTGAGGAAGGAGTGCGGGCCGCACATGAGCCCAAAGGCCCGCGCCCGCAGTGTGAAGCGCTGCCAGCTATCAAGCACGTCGAAGGCCTTGGCGTTCACATAAGCACCCTGAGCCAAACGCCGCAGCTTGTTGGCAGCCACAAGGCGTCGGAGCATGCTCTCGGAGAGCCGGGCCTTCTTCGCGTCGGCGGCTAGCAGGACTCCGTTGTGGCGGCGAAGTAGGTCCCGCACCTCGTCCGGGAGGTCGTCGCGTGGCCTTGGCATGGTGATCAGCGTGCCGCCACCTGTTGATCAAATGTCCCTCGGAGGGCAAAGCTGTGGATACAGCGGCCGCCGGCGTCTAGGTGTGGACAACTGGTGCCGTTGTACCGAGGCAAATCGTTCTTCCGTGATCGAATCGTCGATGATCATGCGGATTTCGGGGCTTGGTCGACGATTGGATCAGGAAGGAGCGGTTTGCCTCGGGTGATCCTTTTACGTAGCTGGGTGATCTGCGAAAAATGTCCCTTGATCCAGCCCTGGCACTGATCCGTCCAGGGCTACGCCTCCCCGGATGGGGCCATCGCTCCTTCGACATCAGCGTCCATCCGGAAAAGGGCATCGGTCTGCCACCAGAAAGAGGCCGCATTAGCGGGGAGTGACGGCGGCGACATAGCCTGGCCACGACACCGGCACGACAGCGAGCGAGGTTGCGCATGGCGTTCGACATCAGGGATCACACCGATCGAGCGTCCGCGATCACTCCCGACGACGTCGATCCTGCCGCGTTCCACGACCAGCCGCTGAGCCTGCACACGATCCGCTGCCTGGTGTACTTCCGCAACGTCGAGCGGAACACGATCAGGCACCTACGCGATCTGCTTGTGACGCCGTCCCACACCGACCCGGTCGTCACCGAGTTCCTGACCGGCTGGGCCTACCAGGAGTTCTGGCTCGGCGAGACACTCGATGCGATCATCGCCCAACACCAGCACCGCCACGCGTACCAGCCAAGCGCCACCACGGGGCAGCGTATCGTCCGGGAGATCCGCGACCGGATCGCACCTGCCCGCCAGGCGCTGCTGGCCAACCTGATCGGCGAGGATTTCGTGGCCATCCACATGGCCTGGGCCTACCTCGACACGTGTCTGACCGGCGCTGAGTACCGGAACACTGTCGACCGCGAGGACCACCCGCATTTGACTGCGATCCTCCGCCGGGCCGGCAACCTCAAGGACGCTCACCGTGACTTCTACGCCGGCCAGGCCGTCGCTCGGCTCGGCATATCGTTCCGCGCCCGAACACTCACCCGGCAGGCGCTGACTTACCTGTGGAAGCCGCCCGGCGCGGCGATCCACCACAGGGGTGAGACCAGGTTCGTCCTGACCTACCTGTTCGACGGCGATCAGGCTCACTCGCTCGACAAGACGCTTGACACCATGCCGGGCCTGGAAAGGCTCCGGATAGTGTCGTCCGCCATGGCGACCTTCGGGGTGATCCGCTCATGAGCGACTATCTGGACGGCAAGCACGTTCTGCTCACTGGAGTCACCGGATTCCTCGGTCAGGCCACTCTGGAGAAGCTGCTGTCGGCTTATCCGACGACACGCATATCGGTGCTCATCCGGCCAAAGGGCAGCCAGCCCGCTGCCAACCGTCTCCCAGGGCTACTGCGCAAGGACGTGTTCAGGAACTGGCGTGAGCGCGTCGGGGACGAGGCGATCCCGCAAGCGGTCGATGAGCGCATCACGGTGGTGGAAGGCGACCTCGGGGAAGACCAACTGCCGAAGCTTCCCGACGACCTCGACGTGGTCGTGCACAGCGCATCGATCGTGTCCTTCGACCCGCCTATCGACGAGGCCTTCCGCACCAACGTCGTCGGGGTTACGCGGCTCTATGACGCGATCAAGGCGTCCGGGAGCGATCCCCACGTTGTGCACATCTCGACCGCATATGTAGCGGGCGTCCGCAAGGGCGTCGTCCACGAGGCGCCGCTCGTCCACGACGTCGACTGGCGTACCGAAGCCGCCGCAGCAGCCGCCGCCCGCGCCGAGGTCGAGACTCAATCACGCCGCCCCGAGGCCCTCCGCAAGGCGATGGAGGCGGCCCGCGCCGAGCACGGCAAGGCCGGCCCGCAGGCCGTCGTTCAGGCCGCCGAGCCCTCCCGCCGCGAGTGGGTTCATGAGCGGCTGGTCGACTACGGCCGGGTCCGCGCGCAGAGTCTCGGCTGGCCGGACGTCTACACGCTGACCAAGGCGCTCGGCGAGCGGGCCGCCGAGGAGCTGTGGGGTCAGGCCGGACACCGGCTGTCGATCCTGCGGCCGGCCATCGTCGAGAGCTCGCTGGCGCATCCGTACCCCGGCTGGATCGATGGATTCAAGATGGCCGACCCGCTGATCCTCGCGTACGGGCGTGGCATCCTGCCGGAGTTCCCGGGCCTGCCGGACAGCGTCCTGGACCTGATCCCCGTCGACCTCGTCGTGAACGCGACCCTGGCTGTCACCGACAACCCGCCTGAGCCGAGTAAACCCCAGTACTTCCACGTCAGCTCGGGGGCCCGGAACCCGCTGCCGTTCCGGGCCATGTACGAGCACGTCTACGATTACTTCCGCCGCCACCCAATGCCGGACTCCGAGCGCGGCCACATCCAGGTGCCGGCCTGGCGCTTTCCCGGCAGTACCCAGGTGCTGCGGATGCTGCGCACCGGTGAGAAGGCGGTCGAGTACGCCGAGCGGGCACTGCTGCACATCCCCGCCAACGACCGGACCCGCAAGTGGCAGAGCGACGTCTACCGCCGGCAGCAAGAGCTCGAGGTCCTGCGCAAGTACGCCGATCTCTACCAGGCCTACACCCAAGCGGAGGTCATTTACGACGACCGTCGCACGCTTGCCCTGCACCGCTCACTCCCACCCGACCGGCAGGGCGAGCACGGCTTTGACTCGGCGGTCATCGACTGGAGGCACTACCTGCAGGAAGTGCACTACCCCAGCGTCACCGAGTTAATGCGCTCGTTCTCGGGGCGCCCGCGGGCCAAGGGCAAGACCGACCGTGCCCTGCCGCAGTCCACCGACGCCGCGGCGGTGTTCGACCTGGAGGGCACGGTCGTCGCGTCGAACACCATCGAGCAGTACCTGTGGACCCGGCTGGCCAGCCTGTCCCGATCGCAGTGGCCACGCGAGTTCAGCGACCTGCTGCGCAATATTCCCCGTTATCTCCGGGCGGAGCGTCGTGACAGGGGCGATTTCATCCGGACCTTCATGCGCCGCTACGAGGGTGTGGACGAGGCCGAACTGCGCCGCCTCGTGGAAGAATCAATCGGGGACGCCCTCTTGCAGCGCGCCATGCCGGAGGCGATCCGGCGGATCCGGGCGCACCGGGCGGCCGGCCACCGGACCGTCCTGATCACCGGCACCATCGACATCCTGGTCGAGCCGATCGCGCCGCTTTTCGACGAGGTCGTCGCAGGACGGATGCACAGCCGCGACGGCGTATGGACCGGCTACCTCGACCGCCCGCCGCTGGTGGACGAGGCCCGCGCGGCCTGGCTGAAGGGGTATGCGGAGACCGCCGGCATCGACCTGGCCCAGTCGTACGCCTACGGCGACAACCACTCTGACCGAGCGTGGCTGGAGCTGGTGGGCCATCCGCAGGCGGTCAACCCAGACGCCGCGCTGTATCGGCACGCCAAGCGGAAGCGCTGGCAGATCCACAGCTGGGGAACGCATACCCGCGGCCGGCTCGCCGCATTGTCCGGCGTCGTCGCGACGCCCTGGAATGGCGCTCCTCCGGCAAGTTCCTCGAACCCGCTGGAGGTCCGCCAGTGATCCTCTCGCTGCAGTACAAGCGCTCTCCCGCTCGTTACCTGGCATCCCGTGGAATCACCTCGATCAAGGCAGGTCGCCGGTTCGCCGGCATGGTTGCGGGCAACATGTCGCCGCTGCGGCTGCTCAACCTGCCGGCTCCCGATATCCCCGGCGAGGGGTGGACGCGGGTGGTTCCGATCCTGTCCGGCATCTGCGGGTCCGACCTGGCGCTGCTGACAGGGCAGTCGTCCCCCTACCTGTCGCCGGTCACCTCGATGCCCTTTGTGCCGGGTCACGAGGTCGTCGGCGAGACGTTAGATGACTTGCCGAGCGTTCCGGCCGGGACCCGGGTCGTACTCGATCCGGTCCTCTCGTGCGAACCTCGCGGGACGAAGCTGTGCCGGTGGTGCGCCGCTGGCAAGCACAGCCGGTGCGACCACATCACGACGGGACGGATCGCCGCTGGGCTGCAGACCGGCTTCTGCACCGACACCGGTGGCGGCTGGAGCCGCCGGTTCGTGGCTCACCAGAGCCAGCTCCATGCCGTTCCGGACAATCTGACAAACGATCGCGCCGTTTTGGTGGAGCCGCTGGCGTGCGCCGTCCACACGGTTCGGCGGGTGGACGTCCCGTCCAACTCGACGGTGGCCATCATCGGCGCTGGGACGGTCGGGCTGATGACGCTCCTGGCGCTGAAGGAGCTGGCACCGGACGTCGCTGTCCACGTCATCGCCAAGCACAAGCACCAGCAGGATCGCGCGCTGGCACTCGGTGCCACGGCCGTCAACCAGCCGGACCGGGCGGCGCGGGCAATCCGCCGGACGACGACGGCCCGGATGCACGTGCCAGAGTTCGGCAGCGAGTTCCTACTCGGCGGCGTCGACGTGGTGTTCGAGTGCACCGGTGGCGCGTCCGGCCTGGACACCGCGCTACGCCTGACCCGGGCCGGCGGGACGGTGGTGATGTCAGGAATGCCGTCCGGCAGCGTCGACCTGACTCCCCTGTGGTTCCGCGAACTCCAGCTCGTCGGCGCCTACGCCAGCGGCAGCCGCTCCTCTCCCGAGTGGAGGAGCGACTTCGCGGTCGCGATGTCGCTGGTGGCCTCGGCGCCCCTGGACGACTGGGTGGAACCGCCGTACCCGCTCCGGCGCTGGCGAGAGGCATTGGGCCACGCGGCGGAGGCGGGCAAGCTGGGCAGCGTCAAGATCGCTTTTGCGCCAGGGAAGGACTGAGATCATGAGCAGACCAGGGTTCGTCCTCTCCGTTGACGAGCGCACTCCGCCACTGCTGGTTCACCAAGGGGAGGGCTTCCGGCTCGAACGGCTGCCAATCGGTACGAACGTGATCTACCCGCCGGACTCGCTGCCGGGCTTCCGCAACGTCGACGCCGCGATAGCCAAGGCGATCCACAACCCCATCGGGATGGAGCCACTGCCCGAACTCCTCAAGGCCGGCATGCGCCTCACCATCGTGTTCGACGACCTGTCGCTGCCGCTGCCGCCGATGCAGACGCCTGACGTCCGGCAACGGGTGATCGAGAAGGTTCTCGAGCTGGCCGCCCGGGCCGGCGTCGACGATGTCGAGCTGATCGCCGCCAACTCCTTGCACCGACGGATGACTCCGGCTGAGCTCAAGCGAGTGGTCGGTGAACGGGTGTTCCGCTCCTTCTTCCCTGAACACTTGCGCAACCACGACGCGGAAGACCAAGAAGACCTGGTGGACCTCGGCCGAACAGAGCACGGTGAGGTGGTCGAGCTGAACCGGCGGGCCATGGAGAGTGACCTGGTCGTCTACGTCAACATCACGCTGACGTCGATGAGCGGCGGGCCGAAGTCACTGTCCGTCGGGCTGGCGAGCTACCGCAGCCTGCGGCACCACCACAATGTGCATACGCTGCGCCATTCGCGCTCCTTCAACGATCCGCCGAACTCGGCCATGCACCACTCCTACGAGCGAATGAAGGACCTGATCGGCGAGCACGTCAAGGTCTTCCAGATCGAGACGACGCTCAACAACAACACGTTCCCGTCGTCAATGGGCTTTCTCAACAAGCGCGAGTGGGAGTGGAACCTCGCCGACCAGGCCGCCTACCTGGCGGTCAAGCGGGGCAACGAGCTACTGCCGGCGCGGGCGCGGCGAAAGATCTGGCAGTCGACGGTGGCGCCGTACGGAGTGACGGGCATCAACGCGGGCGTCCCGTCGCAGGTCCACGAGATAACGCTGGCCAACGTCCACCGGCAGCAACTCACCGAGGTCGATGGCCAGGCGGACGTGGCGATCTTTGGACTCCCCTACATCTGCCCGTACAACGTCAACTCGATCATGAACCCGATCCTGGTGATGTCGCTCGGGCTGGGGTACTTCTTCAACCTGTACAAGAACAAGCCGATCGTCCGGGAGGGCGGGACGGCGATCTTCTATCACCCGGTGCCGCACGAGTTCCACCCGGTGCACCACCCGAGCTACATCGACTTCTTCGATGAGGTGCTGACCGAGTCCACCGATCCGGTCGTGTTGGAGACGAAGTACGAAGAGCAGTTCGCCACCGACCCGTGGTACATCCAGCTGTACCGCAAGAGCTACGCCTACCACGGCGTGCACCCGTTCTACATGTGGTACTGGGGGGCGCACGCCTTGGAGCACCTGGGCGAGGTGATCTTCGTGGGCGGCAACCGGAAGACGACTGCCCGGATGGGGTTCAAGGCGGCGTCCACCCTCGCCGACGCGCTGGAGATCGCGTCGCACGCGGTCGGCCGCTCCCCGTCGATCACCTACCAGCACGCTCCGCCACTGGTGATGGCGGACGTTCGGTGAGGGTGGTCGGCTGATGAGCATCCGCGATGAGATCCAACTGCTTCGCCACGGCCGTGACTGGCGCGGACGTTCGACCGTGCCCCGGTCGGCCGACCCGTACGTACTAGACGACGGCGAGCGGGAGTTCCCCACCGGCTGGGCCCGTACAAAGGCCGGGAAGCTGGCCCGGTCGGTCCTGCAACGCGGCCTGCTCAAGCCGGTGACGTGGAGTCAGACCCGGCCGGTCGTCGAAGGTTTGGAGTATCTGGCTAATCTGAACGGTCCCGTCGTCTTCGTGGCCAACCACTCGTCCCACCTGGACGCGCCGCTGATCGTCGGGTCTGTTCCGCGGCGGTTCGCGGACAAGCTGGCCGTAGGCGCCGCCGCCGATTACTTCTTCGACGCCCGCTGGCGGGCCATTACGTCGGCGCTGTTCTTCAACACCTTCCCGGTCGAGCGGCACGGGCAGCGGCGGCTGCGCTCGCAGGCGGTCGAGCTACTGGACGACGGGTGGAATCTGCTGCTGTTCCCTGAGGGGACCCGATCGGAGGACGGGTGGATGAGCGCGTTCAAGTCCGGCACCGCGCAGCTGTGCGTCAGCAAGGGTGTGCCCGTGGTGCCGATCGCCATCCGCGGGGCGTACGCCGCGATGCCCCGCGGCCGGAACTGGCCAGTGCCGGGACGCCCGCGGATCGCCGTGCGGTACGGCCGCCCGCTGCTTCCCGTCGAGGGTGAAGGATTCCGCGAGCTGCGCGGGCGCATGATGCGAGCGGTGTCCCGGCTCGCCGCCGAGGAGGATCTCGGCTGGTACGGCGCACTGCGGGCCGAGGCTGATGACACCCTGCCGCTGCCGACCCGCCGTGCGACGACCGCGTCGCAAGCCGTCCCACCGCCGGGGTGGCGCCGAATCTGGGAGTCGACCCGCCCGCTCGAGGATCGCCGCCGCCGCCGCGTCTGGACTTGGTGACGTTTGATCACGTTCGGCAGACGGCGCAACGTACCTACATGCCTGCATGCATGGAGTTACGTCGCCACCACTGGTGGCGGCCGCCGTTCCGTTCTCGGCGCCGCCGGCGTCGTTAGCCTCGGCGCACTCATCGCCGCCTGCAGCCGCGCAGGTGAGGCGCCAAGCACCGAAGGCACCGCCGTCACGACGGACACCGGTAGCACCGCCACCGTCGAGCCCACAAAAACCGGAACTGCCGGCTCAGCGCGCGCCATGCTGAACGAGGCCACGTCGTGCACCCTTGCACCAGAGACGACGGAGGCGCCGTACTACTTCGACGTCGACTCGATCCGCAGTGACATCCGTGAGGACCGCGATGGCGTGTCGATGCGGCTCGCTTGCGGGTGCAGGACGCCAGCGAGGGCTGCGCGCCAGTGTCGAACGCCGTCGTCGATATCTGGCATTGCGACGCGGAGGGTCTCTACTCCGGCTACGAGTCCGCCAGCCGCGGTGGTCTTGGCGGCTCGGGCACAACGGACGAGGAGACGTACCTGCGTGGTGCCCAGGTGACCGACGCTGACGGCGTCGTCGAGTTCGCGACGATCTATCCAGGTTGGTACCGCGGCCGGGCGGTGCACGTCCATTTCAAGGTGCACCTCGACCAGAGCACCGTCCTGACCGGCCAGCTCTTATTCGACGAAAGTTCACTGACGAGATCTACGATGCCGAGCCGTACGCGAGCCAGGCGAGCGTGACACCCGGATGGATACCGGCGACATGGTCTTCGACCAGGCCGACGCGGAGGGGACACCCATGCTCCTGACTCTGAAGCGGGACGGTGATGAGGTGCTCGCCGCGACCAACATCGTCGTGGCGTAACGCGGCGGCCTCGAGCCTCCCCCACCCCATGCTTGCCGACCCTTTGCAGTGCACACCTATGGGAAGCACCGCACCTGGCCAATCCGCGCCGGGGCGCTCGCCGGGCTCCGCAGGCGAAGCTGCTTCCCATAGGTGTGCATTGCAAAGGCGGTAGGAGCGACACTCTGCGCACGGAGGGACGATGGGTGCGGAAGACGTGGCCGCGCAGGCGGAGCTCCAGCTCGTTAGCGAGAAGGTGACGAGCACCCGCTCGTCGGTGCACGACAGGCCTGCACCGAGCTTCCACAATGCTGTGCGTGGCAGGCACCGAGCTTCCACGATGTTGCCAGGGCAGCATTCTGGAAGCTTGGTGTGCACTATCCACCGCACCGAGGAAGCTTGGGGCCCGGCACCGCCAGTTCCGCACTGCGAAAGTGACGGTTCAACCGCGATGGCGAATCACGCGGCCAGCGGGAATTCCGGTCGGAACTCCGTCGGCCAGTACCGGCTTGCCTGCCAGCAGCGTGTACTGGACGCCGGTCGCCAGCTGCCATGGATCGTCGAACGTGGCGTTGTCGCGAACCGTCTCGGGATCGAAAGCGACCAGGTCGGCAATGGCACCGACACGCGCGACTCCGCGGTTGGTCCAGCCGAGGCGGGAGGCGGGCAGCGACGTCATCCGGCGCACCGCCTCCGGCAAGTCGACGATTCCTTCGTCCCGGCTGTAGTGGCCGAGCATCCGGACGAACGTTCCGAAGCTACGCGGATGTGGCTGTCCGTCACCTGGGCACTCCAACACCCAGCCATCGCTCGCCACCGCCACATATGGGCGGCTCATCACCATCCGAACGTCCGCCTCGTCCATTGAGTGGTGTACTACGCTCACCTGCCCCTGCTGGCCACGCAAGATCTCCACGAGCGCCTGGCCGGGCCCGAACCCGAATTCGGCGGCCACGTCCATGACCGTCCGCCCCAGGTACGGGTGGTACGGGCCCGGCGGCGTGTAGGCGATCACCGTCCGGTCCGGCCAGTACGTACGGCCGTACTCGGCGTCAAGCTCAGCGACAATGCGACTTTGCTCCACCGGGTCGCCCAGCCGGGTGAGCAACGCTGGGATCCCGCCGTCCATCGCCCATGCGGGCAGGGACGCGGTCAAGGTCGTGCTCGAAGCTGTGTATGGGTACTGGTCGGCACCGACGTCCACACCGGCCCGGCGAGCGTCCTCGATCAAGTCAAGCGCCTGCCTTACGGTGCCCCACGCCGGCTTGCCGGCCGCCTTCAGGTGTGAGATCTCCAGCCGGACGCCGCTCCGGCGCGAGACCTCCAACGATTCCCGGACCGAATCGGCCAGCTTGGTGCCTTCATTGCGCATGTGCGTGGAGTAGAGCAGCCCCGCCGGCGCAGCCTCAGCAGCCAGGGCCACCAGCTCGTCGGTATCGGCGAACGTTCCGGGGGCGTAGATCAGCCCGCTGGAGAATCCGACGGCGCCATCGCCGGCGGCCTCACGCAGCAGTTCCCTCATGCGGTTGAGCTCGGCCTCGGTCGGCGGCCGATCCGCCAGCCCCATAGCTGCAATGCGCAATGCGCCGTGACCGACCTGCAACGCAAGGTTGACGCCCAGCGGCAGCTTGTCGACAGCGTCCGCGTAATCCCTGGCCGTCCACCAGTCCCACTCTCCACCGCCGATCAGCAGGCGGTGGCTGAGCAGATCGTCCCGGTGCTCTGGCGTGATCGGGAACGGGGAGAACCCGCAGTTGCCGGTCACGAGTGTCGTCACGCCCTGCGCGACTTGCGTGACGGCCTCCGGTGCTCCGAACACGGTGTAGTCCGCATGAGAGTGAAGGTCGATGAAGCCCGGGCACACGACAAGTCCGGATACGTGGATCTCGACGCTGCCGGCCGGCACCCGATCACCTATCTCGGCGACGCGGCCGGCATTCACGGCGACGTCGGCGCGGCGCCCGGGTGCTCCAGTGCCGTCGAGAACCGTGCCGCCGCGCAGAACGATGTCGCCGCTCACGCCGGTGCCACCACAGTCTCGAGTCGGCCCGTGTCGACGTCGTAGACGAAGCCGCCAACCGGCAGGCCGGGCGGCAGGAACGGCCACGACCGGATCGCCTGGACGTCCCGCTCCAGCGTCGCCCGCTGGTCTGTGATCAGGTGGAAGTCCAGGCTCCGCGTGTCGATACCGGATTGGCCAGCGATGCTGGCCTCCAACTCCTCCTGGGTCGCGCTGGCCATCTTGCACTGCGTGTGGGCGACGACCATCACCCGCATCACGCCCAAGGCATGGGTTGCGAGGACGAGCGTACGCAGGACGTCTGGAGTTACCCGCGCGCCGGCATTTCTGATGATCTTCGCGTCACCGGGCCGTAGCCCAAGCATCGCCAGCGGCTCGATCCGGGAGTCCATGCAGGTGACGATCGCCAATCCACTGGCAGCCACCGCCGGCAGGCCGGCCAGGTCGAATGACGCCGCATAGGCGCGGTTGGCCGCGAGCACATCGGCAAAGTCGGCTGGATCGTCAGCCACGCTCGTCCCCTCCCAGCGAAGACACAACACTCTTGCCCGCCGCGACCCGACAACCCGCTTCGTGGCGCCCGGCGGCACCGGCTCTAGGCTAACCAGCGGTCTGGCGATGGATGGCCGGCATGGTTTTCGCCACGTGGGGGAAGGGATCATGATGGGCGCAGTAAAGGACGCAGCAGGGGCTGAGCAGCCGGCGGAGGTTCGCTTCCCCGACGGTTTCGTGTGGGGAGCGGCCACTGCGTCGTACCAGATCGAAGGCGCCGTCGAGCAGGACGGACGGGGACCCTCGATCTGGGACACCTTCAGCCACACCCCGGGCAAGACCAACAATGGCGACACGGGTGACGTAGCGTGCGATCACTACCACCGCTACGCCGAGGACGTTTCGCTGATGGCCGACCTTGGCCTGAGTGCTTATCGGTTCTCGGTAGCTTGGCCCCGAATCCTCCCGACCGGAGCCGGTGAACCCAACTTGGCCGGGCTCGATTTCTACGATCGGTTGGTCGACGCGCTGGTCGCCCGTGGCATCGACCCGATCGCGACCCTCTACCACTGGGATCTCCCGCAGGCACTGGAGGACGTGGGTGGTTGGAGGTCCCGCGACACCGCCTTCCGGTTCGCCGAGTACGCGGTGCAGGTCTATGACCGGATCGGCGATCGGGTCGGCGCGTGGCTGACCCTGAACGAACCGTGGTGCTCAGCTTTCCTCGGCCACGCGTCTGGGGCGCACGCGCCGGGATACACCGACCCGGCGAAGGCCTTCGCGGCAGTCCACCACCTGCTGCTCGGTCATGGTGAGGCGGTGCACGCGCTGAGAGCGGCCGGAGCGGCCAACGTCGGGATCACCGTCAACCCGGCGTCCGTCCGGCCGGCGGATCGGTACTCGGACGCCGATGTCGCCGCGGCCCGCCTCGTCGACGGGTTGCACAACCGGATCTTCCTGGACCCCATCTTCGGCCGCGGTTACCCGGACGATGTACTCGACGTCATTCGCCGGCATGGCGGCACGGATTGGCTCCGCGACGGCGACGAGGAGCGCATGGGCACGTCCATCGACCTGCTCGGCGTCAACTACTACTACCCCACCGTCGTTGCCGCCGCACCAGGCCATCCTGGGATCCCGGAGTACCCGGGCACCGAAGGCATCGTGCTGCCGCCCGCACCCGGCCCCGTCACTGCGATGGGCTGGCCTATCGAGCCGGCCAGCTTCACGGACCTGCTGGTACGAGTGGCAACCGACTACCCCGGGGTTCCGTTGTGGATCACAGAGAACGGTGCTGCCTTCGACGACGTGCCGTCCGCGGATGGCGGCGTCCCGGACCCTGACCGGATCAGTTATCTCGACGGGCACCTGCGCGCTGTCCATGCCGCTATCAGCAGGGGCGTCGACGTGCGCGGCTACCTGGTCTGGTCGCTGATGGACAACTTCGAGTGGGCCAAGGGCTACAGCAAGCGGTTCGGCATCGTCCGCGTCGACTACGACACGCAAAAACGAACGCCCAAGAACAGTGCGCGTTGGTACCGGGACGTCATCGCGCGCAACGGGTTCACTGCCGGAGGAGCCAACGGACTCGGTCGAACTCGAAGACAAGATGCACCACGTTGAGGACGGCGAGCACGATCGCGATCACCGGGGCGCCACCCAGCCAAAACATCACACAACCGCCGCCCAAGACGAGCACTTCGATGGCGAACCGGACCGGGCCACTCACCGGAACCAGGGCGCGGCCGCCGCGGCTGGGGTCGTTGGGCACGGCGAAGGCACCCCAGATCGCGATCGTAATCACGAGCAGTCCCAACCCGAGCGGCCACGAGCCGAGTTGCCACCCGCCCCAGGCGAAGCCGGTCCACGCAGCCAGTTCGAGCAGGAAGCGGAGAGCGAGATTCCAGCCGGGCATCTGTCCGTTGGGTTCAGCCACGGGGGCTGAGCGTAGCGGCCGCCCCAGGGTGCGGACCGCGTACCCTGCACTGTGGCTAACCACTTGTGAATGAGCACTCACTCAGTTACGCTCGATGCTTGTGACCGAAACAAGGCGCGCGGTCCGGGCCGCGCCGATGCGGCCCGAGGCTCGACGGGCGGCAATAATCGCGGCCACCGTCCCGCTTGTCAGGGAACACGGATTCGACGTGAGCACCCGGCAGATCGCCGAGGCGGCGGGCATCGCGGAGGGCACGATCTTCCGGGTCTTCGAGACCAAGGATGAACTCCTACACGAGGCCGTCCGCGCCGCCCTCGACCCGGCCGCGACCGAGAAGAAGCTGCTGGCCATTGACCCTGATGTCCCCCTTGATGAGCGCATTGAGGCTGCCGCAGCCTTGCTTCAGCAGCAGATGGCCAGCGCAGTCAGGCTGATGGCGGCCGTCGGCATCGCCAACCTCCCGGCAGACCATCGGGCTGCGCGCGAGGCACGTCACGCCCAGTGGACCGAGCTGCTCAGTCAGCTGTTCGAGCCGGATCGAGACCACCTCGCCTGCGACCCTCGCGACGCAGCACGGTTCTTCCAGATCCTTGCCCTCGGCGGGTCGCACCCACATCTGACCGGCGGTCGCATCATGACACCCGCCGAGATCACGTCCCTGCTGCTCGACGGCATTCGCCGGCGCGAACCCACAGAATGACGGAAAGGCCACCCTTGCTGATCGATCTGCTACGGACCCACCTGCGCCCGTACCGGCACTGGCTGGCCGGCGCTGTGGCGCTGCAGCTCGCCGGGACACTGGCCGCGTTGTACCTGCCCAGCCTCAACGCCGACATCATTGATCACGGGATCGCCCTCGGCGACACCGGCTACATCGTCTCGACCGGCGGCTGGATGCTGCTCGTGACCCTGGTGCAGGGCGCCAGCATCGTCGGCGGGGTGTACTGCGGCGCTCGCGCCGCGATGGCCTTCGGGCGTGACGTCCGTGCAGCGATCTTCGCTCGCGTCGGAACCTTCTCCACCCGGGAGGTGGCCCAGTTCGGGGCGCCGTCACTGATCACACGAAACACCAACGACGTCCAGCAGGTCCAGATGCTGGTCGTGGTCACTGCGACGATGCTGGTGATGGCGCCGATCATGGGAGTCGGCGGCATCGTCATGGCACTCCAGCAGGATGTCGGGCTCTCCTGGCTGATGCTCGTCTCGATACCTGTTCTCCTGGTCGGCATGCTGCTGATCGTCCGCGAGATGGTGCCGGCCTTCCGAGCCATGCAAGTGCGCATCGACCACGTCAACCGCGTCCTCCGGGAGCAGATCACAGGCATCCGCGTCGTGCGTGCGTTCGTCCGCGAACCCGACGAAACCCACCGGTTCGCCGACGCCAACGCCGCGTTGACTGAGACCGCTCTGCGGGTGGGCCGGCTAATGGCACTGATCTTTCCGTTCATCGTGATCGTGCTCAACGCGTCCAGCGTCGCGGTGCTGTGGTTCGGCGGCATTCGAGTCGAAGCGGGTCAGATGCAGGTCGGAGCGCTGACGGCGTTCCTCACCTACCTGATGCAGATCCTGATGGCGGTGATGATGGCCACCTTCTTGCTCGTCATGGTGCCCCGCGCCGCAGTCTCGGCCGAACGGATCAGCGAGGTGCTGGCGACCTGGACATCCGTCGTCCCACCGACTCACCCCGTCACGGAGATACCGGCGCCAGGCACCGTGCAGCTTCGAGCCGCAGGTTTCATGTACCCGGGCGCGGAAGCGCCCGTGCTCCGTGACATCACGTTCAGCTCTGGGCCTGGCCAGCGGACCGCCATCATCGGCAGCACCGGCTCTGGCAAGTCCACGCTGCTGAACCTCATCCCGAGGCTGATGGACACTACGTCCGGCGAGGTGCTGGTCGGTGGCGTCGACGTGCGGCAACTCGACCTAAGCGTCCTTCAAGCACAGATCGGCTTGGTGCCTCAGAAGGCGTTCCTGTTCTCCGGGACTGTAGCGAGCAACCTGCGTTATGGCGATCCAGACGCCTCCGACGAGAAGCTCTGGGAAGCGCTGGAGGTGGCCCAGGCCCGAGACTTCGTTGAGGCGTTGCCCGACGGCCTTGACGCACCCGTGGCCCAGGGCGGCACCAACCTCTCGGGCGGCCAGCGACAGCGGCTCGCCATTGCCCGCGCACTGGTCAAGCGTCCGGCCATCTACCTGTTCGACGACTCCTTCTCGGCTCTCGACGTCGGGACGGACGCCCGTCTGCGCGCGGCCTTGCGTCCCTGGACTGCCGACGCGGCGGTGCTGATCGTGGCCCAACGGGTAACGACGATCATTGATGCCGACCAGATCATCGTCGTCGAGGACGGCGCGGTCGTCGGAATCGGGCGGCACGACGAACTGATCGAAACCTGCCCGACCTACGCCGAGATCGTCACGTCTCAGCTCGCCGCTGCGGAGGCCGCGTGATGAGTGGTCATCAACCGCAGGGCCACGCACCCACTGGAGCGCCCGCTCGCCCAGCACCACTCCCGATGGGCCCTCGCCCAGGTGGCCCGTTCGGCGGCATGGCCGGGCCGCCGCAGAAGGCTCTCGACTTCGGAGCGTCCGCCCGGCGGCTGCTCGGCAGGTTGCGTCCCGAACGGACCGGGCTGATCGCCGTCGTGAGCCTGACCATCGCGAGCATCGTGCTCAACGTCCTGGGGCCACGGATCCTCGGGCACGCGACCGATCTGATCTTTTCCGGCGCGATGGGGAGCCAGCTGCCCGCTGGGCTCACCAAGGACCAAGCCCTCGAGCAGTTGCGCGCGAACGGGCAGGATCAGCTCGCCGACATGCTGGCCGGCATGGACGTCGTGCCTGGGCAGGGCATCGACTTCGATGCGCTGCGCTGGGTGCTTGTTGGGGCGCTGGTGCTGTACGTCGGCGCCGCGCTGTTCTCCTGGGCCCAGGGTTACCTGCTGGCCGGCATCGTCCAGCGCAGCATGTACCGGCTGCGGTCAGACGTCGAGGACAAGCTGCACCGGCTGCCGCTTCACTACTTCGACCGCACTCAGCGGGGCGACATACTCAGCCGAGTCAGCAACGATATCGACAACATCGGCCAAAGCCTCCAGCAGACACTCGGCCAACTACTTACGTCGCTACTGACCATCATCGGCGTCCTGACCATGATGGTCATCATCTCGCCGCTGCTCGCGATCGTGGCGATCGTCACGGTGCCGCTGTCGATCGCCGTCACGACGGTGATCGCCAAGCGATCGCAACCGCAGTTCGTCGCTCAATGGGCACGAACCGGCAAGCTCAACGCGCGCATTGAAGAGACGTACACAGGGCACGAGGTCGTCCGGGTGTTCGGCCGGCAGGACGAGACCCAGGCGGCCTTCGACCGGGAGAACGAGGAACTCTACGAGTCGAGCTTCAAGGCTCAATTCATCTCCGGACTGATCCGGCCGGCGATGATGTTCCTCGGCAGCCTTAACTATGTGGCCATTGCCGTGATCGGTGGCCTGCGGGTCGCCTCAGGTTCGATGAGCCTCGGCGAGGTCCAGGCGTTCATCCAGTACACGCAGCACTTCACCCAGCCACTGACCCAGCTGGCGGCGATGGCAAACCTGGTCCAGTCGGGTGTCGCATCCGCCGAGCGGGTCTTCGAAATTTTGGACGAGCCGGAGGAGCAGCCGGATCCGGCACCCATTTCGGTGATCAATAGTGAGGGTAACGGCCGCCAGGGACGGGTCGTCTTCGAGAACATCTCGTTCCGGTATGAGCCGGATGCTCCGCTGATCGACGACCTCTCACTCACCGTCGAGCCCGGCCATACGGTCGCCATCGTTGGCCCCACGGGTGCGGGCAAGACGACCCTGGTCAACCTGATCATGCGGTTCTACGAGTTGGATGCGGGCAGGATCACGCTCGACGGGCGCGACATCGCCACAATGCCCCGTCGAGAGGCGCGGTCCGGCGTCGGCATGGTCCTACAGGACACCTGGCTGTTCGGCGGGACGATCCGGGACAACATCGCCTACGGCAACCCGAAGGCCACCGACGAGCAGATCCGGGCCGCCGCGGCCGCGGCGCACGTGGATGCATACATCCACTCCCTGCCCGACGGTTACGACACCGTGATCAACGAGGAGGCGGACAACATCAGTGCAGGTGAGAAGCAGCTGATCACGATTGCCCGCGCGTTCCTCGCCGACCCCGCACTGCTCATCCTGGACGAGGCCACCAGCTCGGTCGACACCAGAACCGAGCTGCTCGTGCAGAAGGCGATGGCCGCGCTGCGCGGTGACCGGACCAGCTTCGTCATCGCACACCGGCTCTCCACGATCCGGGACGCGCATCTGATCCTGGTGATGCGCGACGGCGCCATCGTTGAACAGGGCAGCCATGCCGAGCTTCTGGGCCGCCGCGGGGCGTACTACGACCTGTACCAGAGCCAGTTCACCGGCCCGGCGATCGACAGCTAACGTCGCGGCGATGTATGACCATGGACCCCGCGACCGAACGGGAGGAGTGCAGGCCCTGCAGGACATACTGGCGGCATTCAGTGCCCTGTGGGCGATCTCCGCAGTCGGCTGGCTGATCGGCCGTTATGGGTTGCCCGGCCCTGGTTCGGAAGTGGTGCTGGCCCGGCTGGTGTTCTTCGTGGCCGCCCGGCACTGTTGCTCTCCACTGTCTCCACGACACCGGTCGCCAATACCTTCACTGCGGCGTTCGTTCCATTCGTGGCAAGCACCCTGGTGGTGGCGCTAACGACGGCCGACACCGCCCGGTGGCGCAGGCACCACGGCCCGCTCGGCGGTCCGCCCCGCAGCATGGTGTCGAGTTACGCCGATACGGGGTGCCAGAACAACACGACCGTGCGTACGGCCAAGACGCCCGCGGCCTACGACATGCGATCAGCGAGTTCCTGGGTTCAAACGATCGGCCGCGACACCTAGCCACCGTCGCTGAGATCGGAGGCGGCCAGCAGCGCATGCTACTTCACGGCAGCGGGCATGTCGTCGTCCCGAGTGGAGACCACGACGCACCACCACTGATCGTCACCGGACTTACGCCGAACCAGTGCGCCGGCGCATGACACGCCGTCCCGGAACTGGCCGTGCTCCATGACCGGCCGCCCCGGCGCGACGCCTGCTAGCTCGACTTCGAGCTGCTCAGGTGTCCCCGGCATCCCGGCGGTGAACGGCCGCATGCCATGCTCAGCCAGGTCCGCGGCCCGGCTCACAGCAAGGAGTGTCGCCAGCAGCGTCTTTGCCGTCACGGCATGGACGTCGAGGAGACGAAGGCCAGGCTGGGGCGGCGGCCGAGCTGACCAACGAACCGGATCAGTCAGCACCTACGCCGACACACCGGCGTCTGCGCCCCTCGACCAAGCGCGACGATGGTGCAGGCGTCAGCTCCGGTAACGTCACCTTCGATCGCCACGACCAGCGTCACATCGTCACTCCCGCCGACCGGCTGCGCTCGCTGTGACGCGTGAAGGATCGCTAGCGACTGGCCCGAGGTGAGGTTCCATGCGTAACCAGGTGCAGCTCATCGCGTACGCCGACCGCTTGGGGGGAAGCTTGGCTCGCCTCACGCGGGTACTGCGCGACCATTTCGCCGACGCATTCGGCGGGGTGCACGTGTTGCCGTTCTTTACGCCATTCGACGGCGCGGACGCCGGCTTCGACCCGGTCAACCACACAGAAGTGGATCCACGGCTAGGCACCTGGGACGATGTACGCGAGCTCAGCCGGAGCCACGACACTGTCGTCGACCTGATCGTGAACCATGTCTCAAGCTCGTCGCCGCAGTTTCAGGACATGGCCAGGGACGGAGACCAGTCGCTCTACGCGGACATGTTCCTGACCATGTCGGCAGTGTTCCCGCACGGCGCGACCGAGGCCGACCTGACCGCCATCTACCGACCCCGGCCGGGCTTGCCGTTCACCCCGATGACGCTGGGCGGCGTAAGGCGGCTGGTGTGGACGACGTTTACGCCGCACCAAATCGATATCGACGTGTACTCACCGTCCGGGCGTGCTTACCTATCGGCAATCTTGGACGCGGTGGCGGCGGCGGGCGTGTCGATGATCCGCCTCGATGCGGTGGGCTATGCGGTGAAGAAGGCCGGCAGCTCGTGCTTCATGATTCCCGAGACGTTCGAGTTCATCGACGAGTTCACTACCGCCGCCCGTGCTCGCGGGGTGGACGTGTTGGTAGAGGTGCACTCGTACTACCAGCATCAGGTCGAGATTGGCCGGTCTGTCGACCGGGTTTACGATTTCGCACTGCCACCGCTCGTACTGCACGCCCTGTACACGGGGAACGGGTCGGCGTTGGCCCGCTGGATGCAGATACGCCCGCTCAACGCAGTCACGGTTCTGGACACGCACGACGGCATTGGGGTGATCGACGTCGGGCCGGACCACACGGCGGCTGATCCCGCCAATCGACCCGGCCTACTTACGCCTACCGAGATAAACGCGCTGGTGGACGGCATCCACGACCGCACCAGTGGCACGAGCCGGCGGGCGACTGGGGGTGCGGCCCGCAACCTGGACGTCTACCAGGTGAACTCGACGTACTACGACGCCGTGGGCAGGGACGACCTGCGGTACCTCGCCGCACGGGCACTGCAGTTGTTCACGCCCGGTATCCCGCAAATCTATTACGTCGGGGCGCTGGCTGGTACCAACGACGTCGACCTGCTCAGCCGGACCGGAATCGGACGCGACATCAACCGGCGGTATTACACCCCCGAGGAGATCGACGCGGCGCTCGATCGGCCGGTTGTGCAGGCCCTGCTCGCACTGTGCCGATTCCGTAACAACTTCGACGTCTTCGGTGGCGACTTCGACTTTGCCGCTGACGACGCGGCGAGGGTGCTCCGGTACGCCTGGCGTGCCGAAGAGGGTGACACGGTCAGGCGGGCCGAGCTCAAGGTCGACGTCGCGACCGGAGCAGCAAGCCTGGAATGGGAGACCAGTGGCACCGTGAGCTGCACCGACAACCTCCTCGAACGACCACCACTGAGCTGATCGTCAAGCGTGACTGGGCAGGTTGTGCGGTGCTGCCTCGCACAAGGCGGAACCGCCGCACCACCCCACCGGCGGCGCGGCAGGTAGGCGCCCGAGCTAACACGCCGAGGCAGCCTAGCGGCTCCGCTGTAATGACGGGCACACTGGAAGCCTCGCCGACCGCCTCGCCAGGGAGTGATCCCATGCCCTCGATCGAATCGTTCGAACGCCATCCACTGCTGTTCGGTCCGTCGCCGGTCCATCCCCTCGAGCGGCTGACACAGCACCTCGGCGGCGCGGCTATCTGGGCCAAGCGCGAGGACTGCAACTCTGGGCTGGCCTACGGCGGCAACAAGACCCGCAAGCTCGAATACCTGGTCGCAGACGCACTGGAGCAGGGATGCGACACGCTGGTGTCGATCGGCGGCGTCCAGTCGAATCACACCCGCCAGGTGGCCGCCGTCGCGGCCAGGGTCGGCCTCAACTGTGTGCTCATCCAGGAAAGCTGGGTCGACTGGCCAGACGCGGTGTACGACAAGGTCGGAAACATCCTGCTCAGCCGCCTGGCGGGGGCGGACGTCCGGCTCGTGCGCGCCGAGTTCGGCATTGGCTTCAAGGAGAGCTGGGAGCAGGCGCTGCGCGAGATCGAGGAGCGCGGCGGCAAACCCTACGCCATACCGGCCGGCGCGTCGGACCACCCGCTCGGTGGCCTGGGCTTCGCGAACTGGGCTTTCGAGGTGGCACAGCAAGAGCGTGAACTGGGCGTCTTCTTCGACACCATCGTGGTCTGCTCGGTGACCGGCAGCACCCAGGCCGGAATGATCGCGGGATTCGCTTCGTTGGCCGACGCTGGTGGACGGCCCCGCCGGATGATCGGCATCGATGCGTCCGCCAAGCCGAAGGAGACTCACGCGCAGGTGGCCCGCATCGCGCGCCAGACGGCGTCGCTGATCGGAGTGGACCGCGATCTTCACGATGACGAGATCGAGCTGGATGAGCGGTACCACGCCGGCACGTACGGCATCCCTGACGATGCGACGCTCGATGCGATGCGTCTCACCGCGCGGCTTGAAGGGATGATCACCGACCCCGTATATGAGGGCAAGTCCATGGCCGGATTGATCGACCTGGTGAACCGCGGAGAGATCGCCAGCAACTCGACTGTCCTCTATGCCCACCTTGGTGGGCAGCCTGCCCTCAACGGTTACAGTGCGCTGTTCTCCTGATCCCGACTAGATCAACGCCTGCGCCATAAGCAGGTCGGTCTGCAGCTCGGACCCGAACTGGAAGCCGTGGGTGCCGACCTTGTGGAATCCCAGCCGCTCGTAGAACCCGATGGCGTTCGGGTTCTTCTCCCAGACCCCGAGCCACAGCACATCGCAACCCGCCTCGCGGGCCCGGTCAACGCAGGCCTTGAGCAGTGCGCGGCCGACTCCGCGGCCATGTCGGTCGGCTTCCACGTAGAGCTGGTTCAGCTCGGCGGGCCGGACGGCATCGATGCCGTCCTCGCCGCTTTCGACCATCAACTTGGCGAACCCGATGATGCGCCCGGAGGCCTCAGCGACCATGTAATGGACCTGAGGGTTGCGCAGCGCTTCGGCGATCACCGGCTCGCTGTAATTCTCCGCGACATGCGCCGCCAGCTCGTGCGGGTCGTTCGTATGCCCGTAGGTGTCGTGGAATGTGCGCGCGCCGAGGTTGACTAACGCGGCAACGTCATGCTCCGCCGCGCCACGAATCGTCAACTCTGGAGCCACCATGCGGGAAGGTTAGCCAACCCGGCGGCGAGCAGCCCACAGGATTCAGCGAGGACCTCGAGGACGTGCCGGTGAATGCGATGGCCCAGTGTGACGAGGCGATCGAAGTTGCTCGACGGTCTGGCAGCGACCGCTCGGGCTCGAAGAGTACGGCCGACTCACAAGGCGCTCGGCTCTCGTGGAGGACGCGGCCAGCGTCGCATTCGCGGAGCCGGATGGTGACCCGAGCCGGGCAAGAGCCAGAAAAGCTTCCAGGGGATGCTAGACCCCCCGCTAGCACCCCCTGGAAGGTGAGTGGTGACCTGCGCCAGTCACGTCAGACGCGTCCGGTTCGAGCGCAGGTGCACCATCCTCTCCCCCGCCGGCTCCTGGTATTACCCGTGATCGCCATACAGAACACGCGGGATTGGGTCCTGATACGTCCAGAAGTGAAAAATCTCTACGGTTCCCGAGCGCTAAAGCGTGACCCACTCGGTGATCACGTTGTCCGTCGCCGTCCGCAAGTGCAGCCGGAACATCGAGCTCGGCAGCGGTCGGATCGCGAACCAGCCGCTCTCATCAATGGTGGCGGCGTGCTCAACGCCACCGTCCTGAGTCTGCAGCTCGATCGTTCCGGGACGGGCCGGCACCAGCTGACCCAGGAGCGCGTCAGCCGTCACCTCCAGCTCGATGGAAATGTCACTCGCCAGGAAGCTGAGGGCACGCACTGCGGCGCGTTCGGCCCTCACGCCGGCAAGTGACTCGGAATCACTCGACTCGTCGGCGAGTGCGGCGAGCTCAGCGTCGACAGTGCGCCACGCGAATGCCGCCTTTCCCGCCGCGATGAACCCAGCGGGCACTTGCTGGGCGCTGTGCAACGCCTCGCGCAGTTCGGCCAGCAGCTGCTCGTCATTGGTCATGTCACTCACCTGCCGTCCGTCGCGGCTGCGTCCACCAGGGCAGCCATAACCGGGCTGGCGCGCAATTTGCCCAGGCATCGCTGGCGGGTGGGCCCGATCGCGCCGACCGGCATGCCGAGAACGGCGCTGATCTCGTCATATGGGGTAACCGGATCTGAAAACAGCAGCTCCAGCAATTGGCGGCAGCGTTCGGACAGACCGGCGTACGCCGTGCGCAACGCGATAAGTCTCTCCTGCGCCAGCAGCCACTCGTCTGCGCCCGGACTCGCGTCGTCAACGAGGCGCTGGTGGTCCTCGACCGGAAGCTCGCGGCTCCTGGCATGCAACACGCGGAGGCACTCGCGTCGAGTCGTCGTGGCCAGCCATCCCGGCAGGGCAGCGGGCTCACGGATCGTGCCCAGATTCTCGACGAGACGCAGCCATACGCAGGCGCCCACGTCATCGGCATCGGCTCGGGCCAGGTGGTATCGCTGGCACAGCGACCAGACCAGCGGAGCGTAGCGCTCCACGATCTGGTCCCAGGCCATCTGATCGCCGTCCCTGGCCCGTGCGACCAAGTCGACGACCGATTGGTCGTCATGCACAAGTCCAATCATGGCTGCCAGATGGACCTGGTGACTACCTCCACCAGAGGACTCGCCCAACCCTTGAGTCGCACAAGCAATCACCGACCGATCCTCCTGACCGCTCGAGTCCCCCGTCGAGGTGCATCAAATGCTTCTGCCTTACGGAGGCGCAATGCGAGGAGTTGATACCTTCGCCGGATTCAGATTCGGGGCAGGATCTCCACCTGCTTGCCGTACAGCGGGATCTCATGGGCGCCTTCGAGCAACCGCCGCTTGGCCTCGGTCGGCGCGACACCGTCGTCAATCGCGATCTTGGCGATTGCGCCGGCTACCTGCGGGGCGGCAAAGGAGGTGCCGCTCCACAGGGCCCATGCGTTGTCCGGAAATACTTCAGAGCGAGGATCGGTGACTGGAGATTCCGTGCCCGGGACGAACGTCGAACGTACGCCCTCGCCGATGGTGCAGACGTCTACCCACGCACCCCGGCTCGACCACGCCGCGGGCGTCAGGTCTTGTGTGAGAGCCGCGACGGCTGTCACGGTCGGAAACGCGGCCGGATAGCACTCTCGGTTGTGACCGAAGTTTCCGGCCGCCGCCACTACTAAAACATCGTGCTTAAACTCACGAGACGCCTCATCGATGATCTCCAGCGCAACCCCCAATGCAACCGGACGCTCATCATCTGCCGTCTCGGCTCCGAACGACAGATTCGCGACGACATCCTTGCCGTCTTCGAGGCCCTTACGCACCTGCTTGACCAGCTCTGTGGCGACCTTCAGCTCATCGACGAATCCGTCACTGTCGATTGGGTTGTACACCTTGATGTCTGCCGCGGGCGCGATCTGCTGGACGATGCCGGCACAGAACGAGCCGTGCCCGGCAGCAAGGTCGAGGAATCCGTCGCCTCCCGGCGGCGAATCGTCTAGGACCTCACCGTTCTCATCCGTCTCGAGATCCTGCAGCCATCCGTCGCGACGGGCACGGCCGTGCACACCGGTATCGATGACAATGACGCGGACCGGCGATGCAATCGACGCATTGGCCTCAGCCTCAGGAAACTGCGGCGTTGCACCTTCCGTGTTCTCCGGGCTGGCCACGGCCTTCACACGTCCGCCCAGCGGCGTCATGTAGTTGGCGGAGACTGGCAAACCTTGCTTCCGAAGGCTTGATGCGAGATTGGCCAGCGTGTCCGGAGTCACCTCGTCAGAGCTGTAAGCGACAACCCTGTTGTCCAACCCCTCCACGACCTGCCTGTTTAGGTTGTACCGCGGGCCTTCGAGCAGCGCGCGTACGCGCTCGTCATCCTCGGCGCGGACCAACAACTGTTCCTTTCCCGCTGCGGCCAATGTATTGCCACCGTACTTGTCGGGGATCCACGCGAACGGGATCCGTCGGCTCCCCGAGCGGCGTTGCTGGATATCAGAGATCAACCGTTCCTCAAAGGCAGGGTCGTCTCGAGTCGTGATGATGGACCGCACCTGCCGTTCAACACGGCGGAGATCTTCCAGCCGGTGGGCGTCGGTCCGGTCGACGGACTGTCCAAACGTACGCCGATGATTTGGCATTGTGCATCCCCCTCTTGTCGGCGAGACTACTCCCACGCGACACTTGCGGCATTTGCCATGACAGATTCCGATGAAGACCTTCTGATACGCGTGGGGGCAGCGTATCGGGACGTGATCAGCGACCCGCAGGCCTTCCGGCCCCGTGCAGCTGACTTCGTGCAGGAGGCCCGCCGGAGCGGCGACACAGAAGCCATCTGTCTCGCTCTCCGCGCCTCCGCTTGGGCCGAGCGCTACGCCCTTGAGCACAGACGCGCGCTCCACCTGCTCAACGAAGCTGTCCGGATCGCGCGGCATAATCGACTGAACGATGTGCTTGGACAGGTGCTTGTCACACGCGGCGCGGTTCTGCACGAGATCGGCCGGTTGTCGGCTGCACGTCGCGATTTCGACGCCGCAGAATCGCTAGTTCCTCCCGACGAGATGGCGGAACTCACGATCCAGCGGGCGACGCTCTCCGACAACCAGGGTGATCGAACCTTGGCCGCGGGTCTGTACGCTCGGTTGCTACGGGATCCGACTCTCACCGCTGAGGTCCGCTTCAAAGCGGCTACGAACTACGGAGTCTTGCAGGGAGAGAGTGGCCGGTTTCCGGAGGCGCTTGCGTTGTTCGATGTGGCGAGCTCCGCTGCCGAACAGGTGAGTCCGCTGTATGTCGCACTGGTTGCCGAGAACCGAGCCTGGGTGACCGTGCTGGCAGGCCGCCTTGCCGATGGAGTAGCTCAGTTCGACGCCGCAAGGGCGATGTTTGAAGAGCTGGGCGTGCCCCCCGGTGAGCTGCTAAAGGAGTACTCCGAGGCGCTCATGCAGCTTCGGCTCCTTCCCGAGGCACTCGACCGGGCCCGCGAGGCCGTCGTGATCCTGGAATCACACGGGGTCGAGTTGATGGCAGCAGAGGCCAGACTGAACATGGCCCGGCTCGCGCTGCTGTCGAATCGATTGGACGAGGCGGTCGCGGACGCCGAGGCGGCGCGAACGAGCTTTCGCCGTCAGCGCCGCGCCTGGGGCGCCGCGACGGCCACCTCGGTCGCGCTCGAGGCGCGGCTCCGCATCGGCGCAATCGAGCCAGGTGACGTTGCGCGCGCTGGTCGCGCGGCCCTCGCGCTCGAACAGGCGCGGATGCGCGCGTATGCAGTCAACGCTCACCTGATCGCCGGCCAGGTGGCCGCAGCGTCCGGCCGAGTGGCCGAAGCAACCAGCTGCTGGACCCGGTCCCAAGAGCTCAGCCGCGGCCTACCGTTGCTCGTTCGTCTGATGGGCACACTGGCGGCGGCGCTCAGCGCCCAACATCAGGGTCGCGCCGACCGTGTGCGATCGCTCACCCGGTCGGGCCTGGCCGACTTGGCGAAGCACAGGGCAGCACTCCCCTCCACAGAGCTGCGCGCACTCGCCTCAGGGCATGGCGAGGAACTCGGCCGGCTCGGGCTGGCGTCCCGAATCGGTAAACAGCCTGCCGCTCGCGTCCTGGAGTGGATGGAGCGCACCCGCGCAGCCGCCCTCTCGGTCGTCGACCCAGAACCGAGCGAAGACATCAGCGACGACTTGGGAGAACTACGGTCGGTGTACACCGAACTTGTCGCCGCACGCCAGGAGAGCGGAACCGAGCCGGCTGGCCTCCGGGCGCGGCAGCGGCGGATCGAACAGCGGATTCGCAGCGCCACCTGGAGCTCCCGTGCGAGGGACGCGCGGGTCGGTGCCGCGGCTTCGGCTCCCGAGCTCAGGAAGGCCCTGGATGGTCGAGTTCTCGTCGAGTTCGACGTGCTCGATGGCGAACTCATCGCGGCAGTTCTCGATCCGCGCCGTACCCGGATCGTCCGCCTCGGAGCGCTCGAGGGCGTGCAGCGCGATGCGGAGCGGCTGCTCTTCTACCTGCGCTACCTCGCCAGGCCTCGCCCAGCCGCACCTGCGGTCCAGACCATGCTGGCGAACGCACGCCAAGCGATCGGCCGCCTAGGGGAATTCCTCATCGAGCCGTTGGGGGTTGATCCGGAAGCCGAGCTGGTCGTCGTACCGGTCCGAGGCCTGCACTCGCTGCCATGGACCTGCTTTCACCCTGCCCCCGTCTCGCTGGCCCCGTCGGGTTCGATGTGGGCTCGCAGCCGCGCAATGCGGCCCTCAGCATCCAGCCAAGTCGTTCTCGCTGCTGGACCTGATCTACCGGGAGCCCACGCAGAGATCGAACGACTCGCTGAGTTGCACGACGACCCGATCGTCATCGGGCCACCCGAGAGCACGATGGCGACGGTTGCCAAGGCGCTGGACGACGCGACTCTCGCGCATCTCGCTTGCCACTGCTATATCCGATCGGACAACCCCACGTTCTCTCGACTCCTGCTCAGCGACGGGTTCCTGACCGTGCACGAGCTAGACCAGCGCGCGGACGTCCCGCACCGGGTCATCCTCGCCGCCTGCGAGTCGGGCAGAGACGTGTCATACGACGGCAACGAGATGCTCGGGTTCGTCAGCACGCTGATGGCGAAGGGGACGGCCGGCGTGTTGGCCAGTTCGGTCGTCGTGCCGGACCAGGAACTACTCCCCCTCATGAGCGGCGTCCACACCGCGATCAGCGACGGTCGCACGCTGGCCGCTGCACTGCACACGGCTCGCACGAGTATCGACCGCGACGATCCCACGCAGTTCGTCGCTTGGTGCGCGTTCAACGCATTCGGCGCCGCATGACGGTAAGCCGCTCGGCTATCCGGCCCGTGTATCAACCAGGCACTACGCATCACTGAGGTAGCAGAAGGACCACCCACTCAAGGGGGGAGGTCACCATGAATCGCCGGAATCTGGCGTGGGTGACCATGCCGCTGATACTCCTGGCTGCGGGTTGCGCCAGTCCATTGGACAACCAGTTGCAGACCGGGCAGCGCGAGACCATCGTCACCGTAGAAACGGACGAGCCGCGCACGGAGCCACCGGATTCGCCGGAACCTCAACCGGAACCTCAACCGGAGCCGGAGCCTGAACCGGAGCCGAACCCTGCTCCAGAACCCGAGCCACAACCGACGGCCCGAGGCGCGCCCCTCGACATACCGATCTTCAGCATCGTCGGGGCGCCGTACTCGGAGAATCAGGGTTTCGTCGAGGAAGAGATCACCAACGCGTGCGGCGGAACGCCGTGTGTCAACATCCAGATCGTGTTCGCGCCAGGCAGCCCGGAGAGCTTGACCTGCGCCGTCGCTGCCATCGACCAGCCCGACCCCATCTTCCCCGGGGACACGATCACTTTCACGCTGAGCGACGAGTGTGATGAAGGTGAGCCGGTGGACGAAGGCGGGAACGAAGACGAAGAGCTCGCCCCGGAGACCGCAACCAGCTCGACTGAGGAACCCGCGCCATGACGGGCGTTCGAGTTCGCGGAGCGGTCCCGATGGCCACCCGTCGGCCGGCGGCCGGTGGCGCCACCAGTAACAACGGCGCGGCCGAGCCGGACATGTCTGGCCCGTCGCGTGGCATCAAACTCATCGGGTCGATACTCGGGCCGACGACCTTCCTCACAGCGTTGTTGCTCTACTTCGGACACCAGCACGCGTATTGGTACTTCGACTATTTCGGCGTCAACGCCACAACAATGGGCCTGACCACCCAGGACTACGTGATACGGAGTGTCGACCCGCTCTTTACACCCGTGACCACCGCAGCCGCGGTTTGCCTGGTGGGCCTGTGGGGTTACCGGCTCTTGCGGCGCTGGCTGTCCGACGCTGCCTGGCAACACCTACTACGCGCGCTCAGGCCGGCCACTGCGGTGGGCGGCTTCGTACTCGTGGCAGTAGCGGTCGCCGGCTTCGTGAACCCCGTTGCCCTGCGCCCGTACGTCGGCGTGCCGGGATTGGCGCTGGCTTCTGGCGTGTTGCTGCTCGTCGCGGCCCTACGGATGGCTCGAACGGCCACGCCACGCGCGAGCGAGCGGGAGCCCAGCACTCTCGCAGCGGCTGAGTGGGGCGCCATCTTCGTTTTGGTGGGCATCGGACTGTTCTGGGCGGTCACGGACTATGCCAAGGCTGTTGGCACCGGACGTGGAGTCCAGCAGGAGCAGGCCCTGCCGTGGACGCCCGATGTGACCGTCTATAGCGAGAAGGGCCTGGGCCTCTCCGCAGCCGGCGTTCGGGAGGTCACGTGCCAGGCGCCCGAAGCCGCGTACGGATACCGCTATGACGGACTCAAGCTCGTCCTGGAAGCTGGTGACCAGTACTTCTTCCTCCCGGCGGACTGGAATCCGACTGACGGCGTCGCCTTCGTCATCCCACGCGGCGACACGGTGCGACTCGAATACACCGCGCCTGGACAAGAGCGCGACGGCACGTGTTGAGGTGCGGTCTCAGCGCGACCGTCAGCTCGGGTCCATCGTGCTCATGGCTGCCGCGGTCGGCGTGGATCGCCACTGTTGCTTGTAGGCCTCGAAGTCCCACTTCGAGCGGTGTTCGTCACCGTCGAGGAATGCGGTCGCGGCCCTTTGGCCGGACTCGAACAGCTTCTCGGCGGTTGCTTCGGACAGATCGAAGTCGGTGGCCTTGACCCCGAAGGTGTCGACGAAGATGGTGCGCGTCACGACGTCCTCGCGGTCGATGTGCATCCGGTCGTAGAAGCCGGTCATCGTCGACAGCATCGCCTTGGTCAGGCTAACGACTCCGCGGACATTGTTCAGCTTGGTCTGACCGGGAAGCGAGGACAGCTTGATCCCGAATGTCGGCCACCGGGGTGCAGTGCCGTCCGTCCGGTCGAAAACATCCACCGGGAAGTTGGACAGCATCCCACCGTCCACCATCCAGGCGGTCGCTCCCGTGGCATGGTCCGGACAGCGGGCCGGCGTGAAGAAGTACGGGATGGCCATCGATGCCCGCACAGCATCCACGACGGGCATCTCATCCGGATCGACCTTGAATCGGGTGGGGTAATCCCAGGGCAACCGGACGAGCCGGCCGTTCGTGACGTCGGACGCCATCGCCACAAACCGGTAGTTGCGACCTGTGGCATCGCGGAGCGCTGCATCCGCCTTCGGATCACCGAGTCGAAGGTCCGCGAACGTCCGCACGTTCTGCTCGGCGAGCAGTTCCGCCAGCCACGAGCGCAAGTGCTCGCCGCGGCACCAGCCCTTGTTCAGCAGCACCTGTGCGGCGATGCCGAGCAATCCGAGCCGCCCTAAGAAGGGCGGGTCCTGGAACTTGTGGTAGTCGATCGTCTGCATCATCTCGCGCAGCCGATCGCCACGCACTCCAGCGGCGACCAAAGCCCCAACGATCGAGCCCGCCGACGTGCCGGCGACCTTGTGGAACCGGTAGCCATGTTCGTCCAGCACTGAAATCGCACCGGCAAGTGCGATCCCCTTGACGCCCCCACCCTCGAGAACGAGGTCTGCATCCAGTTGAGCGGCCACGTGAACCATCCCCCAGGCCAGTATTGAGCCGCGCGAAACGCCGGCTGATGTCAGTCAAGAGCGGCGGTGCGGAGCACCTGATACATCGCCGGCACCGCCGAGTACGATCCAGCCAGGGGCGATAGATGCGATTCCAGTTCGGCGACTGCGAACTCGACTTGGACCGGGTTCAGTTGAGCGTCGGCGGGGAGATCCGGCCGGTAGAGCCGCAGGTCTTCGATGTTCTCGCGCTGCTCGTAAAGCATCGCCACCGTGTTGTATCCAAAGAAGAACTGCTGGACGCGGTGTGGAATCACCGGTTCGTCAGTGAGTCAACGCTGACCAGTCGGATCAAGAGTGCCCGCCAGGCGATCGGTGACGACGGCCAGTCCCAGCGGTTCATCCGCACCGTGCACGGCCGCGGCTACCAGTTCGTGGGCGAGGTACGTGCGGCGGAGCCGACCAGGGGACGATCGGCGACCCCCGTCCCGCTCCCTGCCACCCCGACCATCGGGCGAGATCACGACATCGATCACGTCCTCGGCCTTCTTGAGCGGGCTCGAATCGTCACGCTGCTCGGTACCGGCGGTGTCGGCAAGACCCGGGTGGCTCTGGAGGCGGCGCTGCGCTGGACGCCGGCCGAAGCATGCTTCGTAGACCTCACCAAGGTCCGTGAGGCCGACCTCGTGCCCGGACTGATCGCCCGAGAGTTGGGAGTGCACAATTCCAGCGCGGCGGACGATCGCCACATCCTCGAGGAGGCGCTACGAGGCCGGTCGCCACTGCTGCTGGTACTCGACAACTTTGAGCACGTCCTAGACTCGGCGGGCATCGTAACCGCCATGATCCAGTGGGCTCCCGAACTCAAGGTGCTGACCACGAGCAGGGCCCGGCTCCACGTTGCAGGCGAGCACATCTTCGATGTGGCGCCGCTGCCGGTCGAACCGGCCGAACCCAACGGCGATGCAGTCTCGGACGCGGTCGCGCTGTTCAACCAAACAGCCACCGCGCTCGATCCCACCTTCCGGCTGGCTCCGAACATCGACGACGTCGTGAATATCTGCCGGACGGTCGACGGCTTGCCGCTTGCCGTCGAGTTGGCCGCCGGCCATGTCAGGACTCTCCCGCCGGCAATGCTGCGTTTGCGGCTCAGTGCTCAGCTCGGGATGGACGCCGGCGCGGCGCGCGACATGCCGAGCCGGCAGCGGACGATCCCGGCGACCATAGACTGGAGTCTCCAACTGCTGCGCGAAGCGGAACGCGAACTCTTCGTCCAGCTCGGCATCTTCTCCGGGCCTGTCACGCTCGAAATGATCGAGCACGTATGTGCGTTGCCACCGGGCGCAGTCATCGTCGATTCGCTCAGCAGGCTCGTCGACCAGAGCCTGGTTCGGCGTGTCGCCGGCCCGGCTGGGTCGGTCCGGTTCGCCCTGCTCGAGCTTCTGCGGGAACGCGCCCGCGAATTGCTTGCCGAGCGAGCGGACGTCGAAGCCGTCGCACAGCGTCACGCGGAACACGTGGCGACGCTGTGCGAGGAAGTCGACGAGCGCAAGTGGGCCGACCTGTCAGACCGCTGGTTTGACCTGACTGCCGAACTACTCGGCGAGATCCGTGCTGCACACGGGTGGGCGCAGAGGTATCACAAGGGCCAGCTGTCTGCCCGCATCGTGGCGAGCCTCGGTGCGTACTGGCATCGCGCCGGCTATGAACGCGAAGCGCGTAGTTGGGTGGCGTCCGCCCTTGCCGACGCCGACTCGTTCGACGCTCTTCTGGGAGCCCGGCTCGAGCTCGCTGGCGGGCTCGCCGAGTGGGATCGGGACCTACTCGCTGCCAGAGAGCATCTGGAACGGGCCGCCGCTACCTTCCGCGAACGTCAGCACGAGCGATACCTCGCCTTCTCCCTTGCCATGAATTCCGGCACGTACATACCGGACCGAGGGGCGTACGCGCAGGCGATTGCCCTGTGCGACGAGGCGATTGAGTGGGCCCGGCGGGTGGGCGAACGGCCCTTGATCGCCCAGGCGTTGAACGTCAAAGGTGAACTGGCTCGCGTCCACGGCGAGGATGACATCGCCCGCGCTGCCTACGAAGAAGGCCGCGACCTTGCAGCGAGCGCCGGCGATCGAGCGCACCTCAGCATCTTCCTTGCCGACCTGGGCTATCTCGCAGAGCACCGCGGCGAGCAGGCAGAGGCGATGCGGCTGACTCGCGAGGGCTTACTGCTGAGCTGGAGCCTCGGTCGGCGAATGGTGGCGGCATGTTTGGTATCTCACCTGGCCGGGCCGGAGCTTGCCGTTGGGCGCCCGGAACGCGGTGCTCATCTGGTCGGCGCGGCCGACCAGGCGCTCAAGGTCATCGGCGTTGCGCGGTATCCCGGGTGCCTGCCCGAGCACGCCCGCGTCGTCGATGGTCTGAAGGCCGCGCTCGGGCCTGAGGAGTTCCACCGGCTGCACGCCGAAGGTGCCCGGCTCTCGCTCGAAGAGGCTGTCGCGATGGCCCTCGCCGACCCGGATCGGGACGTTGACAGGGGGTCTAGGGCCTTGGAAGCGCACTAAGCCGACAGTTCCTTGTCGATGGGGGTCGGGAATCGTGGCTTGACACGGGTATCCCCCAGCCAGGCCTCGAGCTCGCCCGCCACGTTGGCGACCATCACCGTTCCATCCGCTCCGATGTCCTCGAACAGTCGGTACGCGATCGTGCCGTCGGCGCGCTGCGCCCATCCGCCGATGACTCGGCCACCCCACCAGACGGTGGGTCCGATGTTGCCGCTGCGGTCGTACAGATGATCCCGAGCCGGCCCGTCCAGGTACCAATCGCGGCCTGGCATCGCCCAGCCCATCACCGCCGGGTCCAGGCTAGGGAGAAACGCAGCCCACGGCTCGGGGTCCGGCGCCGGGTCGACGTCGTCCGGCAGGACATACCCGGTTTCCCCGTCCTCCAATTCGACCTCGACGGCGCCAACCGCCGCGAGCACCTTGCGGGCGCGGCCGACCGTCCAGCCCGTCCACCACTTGAAGTCAGCGAGCGCGCCGGGCCCGAAGGCACGGAGCCAGGCCCGCGCGAGCTGCTGCTCGGCTTCGGCCATCGGGATGTCGGTCGCCGTGCCGGGAAGCCATGCCTCGGTCAGGGCCCAGCGATTGGCGCTTCCCCACGACTTGACCGGCCGGGTACGGATGACCTTGCCTTCCGCGGCGAGCTGAAACAGGATGCGGGGGGCCATCGTGGCCGTCGACTGGTATGCCTTGCCCGGTGCGAGAACGATCTTCTCGCGCAACTGCGACACGTCCTCGGCGAGCTGCTGAGTCGTGGCCTCGTCGCGCTCGGCCAGCGCGCGCATGACCTCGGCGCTGGCGCGAGTGAGCCATGCCTCGGCGTCGTCCGTGATGCCACCCTCCGCGATCATCTTGAGCGTCTGCCGGCGCTGGTTGACGGCGATGGCCTCGGTACATGCAACATGGACGGCCGGCCAGAGCGCGGTCGGGACGACGAACATCGTCCGCCGCATGCCGAGGATGCGCACCAGCGTCCGGTCCTCGTACAACGCTTCGTCGAGCGCCGACGGCGCTGCGAAACCAGTGCGCGCGGCCGCAGCCAGGTAAACCGACGCCGGATCGGTCGCGTGGTAGGCCACGATGCCTTGCGCCACGGCGTATGGATCGGCGAGGTGGGTGTCCGCCGCAAGATAATGCCGTACGCCGAGGCGAGACCGCCGTTCGTCCACGCCGATCTTCCGAGTCGCCATGCGGCTTATCGTGCCTGATGCGGTCAGGCCCGCAGCCTCGATGAGCGCGATGACTGTAGCGACATGGCGATTCAGATTTGCGTCTCGCCTGTCAGTTCACGATCTGGATCGGGTCGTTGGCGAAGAAGATGAAGATGCGTCCTTCCCACTCGACCTCCACGTCGGGTACGACCAGTGCATTGCCAGGCTGATAGAGCCCACCAGAAGCTTCGATGGCGACCGTGAACAGGTGAGACTGACCGTCACACACAGGCGTGAAGCCGCCGAAGCCAGAGACCTGACCCTGGAAGATTCCTACACGAGACGGTCTCCCGGTGGTTTGCCGCGGGCAGGCCACCGCCACGTCAACGTCCACGGCCTGTCCGCCATCGCGAAGGCGGGCCAGGCGGTCTCCGAAGTCGACAAGAATGATCGGATCGACTTCGACGACCCCGGCGTCCTGCACTTGCTCGGTCCGCCCGCGCTTGACGGTAACGACCGCCGCGACGTCGGCCTGGCCAAGCTCGAACTCCGCGCCGGACGTGGGCACTGCGACGTGGAATGCCAGCCCGAAGGTTCCGGTGCAGGTCAGGGGGAACGACGCCGAACCAGACGCCTGGGGCTGGGTAACAGTGACCAGCGCTTGCTGTACAGCCCACTTCTCCGGGCACCGCGCGAGGACCGTGACCGTGATCGTCTGCCCATCGGGAGCAAGGAACCCGCCAGCTTGAATATGCACTTCAAGACGGTCTGGCGGAGCTGGGCTGGCTTCCGCCGGCAATACAGCTCCCCCGAGCCCAAACGCGATCACACCGGCCAGAGCAAGTGTTCTCCGCAATTTCCGCCAGATGACATCGGCAGTCATCGATACCACCCCCGCATGTGCGATATACGCGTTCCACGGTTCTAGGACGGCAGTAGTTCAATCGCTCCTACAGGAGTTACCCAAAGTCGGTCATCCGTTGGCTGAGGCGGTCGACGTTCGTGACCGCCAGGGGTCCTCAGCCGACAAGCAGGCGGGCGGCGAGGGCGAACATCACCGTTGCGATCAGGAGGTCAAGGACCTGCCACGCCCGTGGTCGCGCAAAGAACCTGCTCAGCCGCTTCGCGCCGTAACCCAGCGCGAAGAACCACGTGAAGCTGGCCGTCACGGCTCCTGCGGCGAAGAACCACGGCCCGTCGTGCCGGTTCGCAAGCGAGCCGAGCAACACGACGGTGTCCAGGTAGACATGCGGGTTTAGGAAGGTGAAACCGAGGCAGGTCAGCAGTGCAGTGCGCAGGGTGCCGGACGCCTGGTCGCTTGCGACCATGCTGCCCGGCCGGAATGCTCGCCACACGGCCAGGAGGCCGTAGCCGATCAGAAACGCCGCGCCGCCGTAGCGGATCACCTCTGTGAGGACGGGTTGCCTGGTCACCAGCACGCCGAGTCCCGCCACTCCGGCGCTGATCAGGACGGCATCGGCCAGGATGCAGACCAGGACGATGGGCAGGACGTGCTCGCGCCGGATCCCCTGCCGCAGGACGAACGCATTCTGTGCGCCGATAGCGACGATCAAGGTCAGACCGGTGGCGAAGCCGACGAGGGACGCTGACACGTAGTGGACCGTAAGCCCGTAGCTGTCGCTGAGTCCAACTAATCTTTCTTAGCTACATTTAGAATTGCTTCATGACGAACCTGGATCACGCGCACTTGGCAGCCTTCTCCGCCGTCCTTAATGAGGGCAGCTTCGAGGCGGCTGCCAAGCGGTTGCACGTGACACCATCGGCGATCAGCCAGCGGATCAAGAGCCTAGAGTCGCGACTCGGTCAGGTGGTAGTCCGCCGGACTCGGCCGGTCGAGCCCACCGAAGCCGGCCGTGTACTGCTGCGACTGGCCAACCAGACCCAGTTGATCGAGCACGAAGCACTCGCCGCGCTGGCGGGCGGCATCGATGGCGCGCCCGAGCCGCTTCGCGTGCCGCTGGCAGTGAACGCCGACTCGCTGTCCACGTGGTTCCTGGCAGCGCTTGCTGGGGTTCCGGGCAGCCTCGCCGCTACGTTCGACATCAGGGCCGAAGATCAGGATCACTCAGCCGCGCTGCTACGCGAGGGGACGGTCATGGCCGCCGTCACCGCCGAACCGCGCGTCGTCCAGGGCTGCCGGGCCGAGCCACTCGGCGCAATGCGCTACTTTGCCGTCGCCTCGCCGGAGTTCCGGGAACGCTTCCTGCCCGACGGGCCGACTCGTGCCGCCCTCGCCGGCGCACCGATGCTGAAGTTCAACCGGAAGGACGCCCTGCAGGATCGATTCCTTCACAAACTTACCGGGGAACGACTCAGCCCTCCGGTGACCTACCTGCCGTCCTCACAGGGTTTCCTCGACGCCGCGCGACTCGGGCTTGGCTGGGGCATGGTGCCTGAGCAGTTGCTGGGTGCGGCGCTCAAGCGGGGGCAGGTCGCTGAGCTTGCGCCGGACCGATACCTGGACGTGCCACTGTACTGGCAGCGGTGGCGGCTTGACTCCCCCGCGCTCGATGCAGTGACAAGCGCGGTGCACCAGGCGGCGAAAGCATCACTGCGCATCCCGTAGCGCGCGGTCGATTTGTGATCAGGGTGACGGCGGTGGGGTCACGCCGCCACTAGGTCCACCCTCATCAGTAGTGGTGGAGCC
>DASTNZ010000183.1:0-48204 GCA_035762665.1 Jiangellaceae bacterium
GTGATCAGCAATACCGCCGCAACCAGCAGCGTCGCAGCGACGAAGACCGCTCCCCACTGGATCCGGTTGATGGCGCGGAAGATCGGCTCGAGGACTTCCCGCTGATCCTGGACCTGATGGACACCCGGCAGGCCGGCCACAGCTGAAACCACACCCTCGAACCGCTCGGGGTCCTTGAGCTCGACGCGGTACGACTCCTGGAGCTGATCCGGCGTGATGCTCTCGGCGATGTCGTCGGCGAACTGGTCCTTGAAATGCTCGTATGCCTGTTCTTGGTTCTCGAAGTGGACCGTCTGGACCTCGGGATGAGCAGCCAGGACCTGCTCGATCTCAGCCTTCTGCTCCTCCGTGACCATGCCGTCGGCACACCGCTCGCCACGGTCGTATTCGTTGCACATGAAAACCGAGATCTGAACCTTGTCGTACCAGTAACCCTTCATCGTCTCGGCTTGGGCGCGCAGCAGCATGCCCGTGCCGAGGAATGCCATCGAGATCGCGACGGTAATGATGACCGCCAGGGTCATGGTGAGGTTGCGACGCAGGCCGGTGCCGATCTCGGAGAAGATGTACTGAAGACGCATAACTGGTGAGCAGATCCTCGAGCGTTGGGGACAGGGCTGGCTACCGGGCGTAACCGTAGACGCCGCGGGACTGGTCGCGGACCAGGTAACCGTGGTCTAGTTCGATCACCCGCTTGCGCATCTGGTCGACGATGGACTGGTCGTGAGTGGCCATGACTACCGTCGTGCCGGTCCGGTTGATCCGGTCCAGCAGCTTCATGATCCCGACGCTAGTAGCCGGGTCGAGGTTTCCGGTCGGCTCGTCGGCGAGCAGGATGAGGGGTCGATTCACGAACGCCCGCGCGACACCTACGCGCTGCTGCTCGCCACCGGATAGCTGGTCGGGCAGCCGATCCTCCTTGCCGCCCAGGCCAACGAGCTCGATGACGGCCGGGACGTCACGGTTGATCTGGCGTCGCGACTTACCAATAACCTGGAGCGCGAAGGCGATGTTCTCGAACACCGTCTTGTTCGGAAGCAACCGGAAGTCCTGGAACACCGTGCCGATGCGGCGGCGCAACTGCGGGACCTTCCAGTTCGACAGCCGGTGCAAGTCCTTCCCGGCGACTCGGATCCGGCCGGAGGAGGGACGCTCTTCCTTGAGCACCAGGCGCAGGAACGTGGATTTGCCTGAGCCGGAGGGGCCGACGAGGAAGACGAACTCGCCCTTCTGCACCTCGAGCGAGATGTTGTGTAGGGCGGCGTTGTTCTGGTTCGGGTAAAGCTTGGTGACGTTGTCGAATTGGATCACGATGCCTCGCCAGTCGGAACCTCGGCCGCTACGGCACGTCGACGCACCATAGCCAGCGTGAGTCTACGACGCCAGCTCGCTGCGGCCTAGTCAGGCACCGGCCATGTCACCTGATGATCATGTCGGTTCACGCGGTCATTGCTGGTGCCAGGCGTTGGCGGCGGTCTACTGGTTGCGCCGCCAGCGGATCGCGGCTTCGAGGAAATCGTCGATTTCGCCGTCGAGAACGGCCTGCGGGTTGCCGACTTCGTGCTCGGTCCGCAGGTCCTTGACCATCTGGTAAGGGTGCAGCACGTAGGAGCGCATCTGGTTACCCCAGGACGAGCCGGCGTCACCCTTGAGGGCGTCCATCGCGGCCCGTTCCTCCTGCCGCTTTCGCTCGAGCAGCTTGGCTTGCAGGACGCGCATCGCCGAGGCCTTGTTCTGCAGCTGCGACTTCTCGTTCTGGCAGGACACCACGATGCCGGTCGGCAGGTGGGTGATCCGGACGGCCGAGTCGGTGGTGTTCACGCTCTGGCCGCCAGGGCCGGAGGAGCGGAAGACGTCCACCCGGATGTCGGCCTCCGGAATGTCGATGTGGTCAGTCTGCTCGACAACCGGCAGCACCTCGACGCCGGCGAACGACGTCTGGCGGCGAGCCTGGTTGTCGAATGGGCTGATCCGAACCAGTCGGTGGGTGCCCTGCTCGACCGACAGCGTGCCGTAAGCGTACGGGGCGTGGACGACGAACGTCGCCGACTTGATTCCGGCCTCTTCGGCGAAGGAAGTGTCGTAAACCTCAGTTGAGTACTTGTGCCGCTCGGCCCAGCGCAGGTACATCCGCATCAGCATCTCCGCCCAGTCGGCGGCATCGACGCCACCGGCCTCGGCGCGGATCGTCACCACGGCGTCCCGCTGGTCGTACTCGCCTGACAGCAACGTCCGGACCTCGAGCTCGGAGACCAGCCGCGACACGTCGTCCAGCTCGCGCTCGACCTCCTTCGCGGTGTCGACGTCGCCCTCCTCGTCCGCGAGCTCGACCAGGACTTCCAGATCATCGACTCGCTGGCGCAGGTCGGTCACCTTGCGGAGCTCGGCCTGCAGGTACGAGAGCTTGCTGGTGACCTGCTGGGCGCGTTCGATGTCGTCCCAGAGGTCCGGTGCGGCCGACTGCGCCTCGAACTCGGCGACCTGCTCGCGCATGCGCGCAGGATCGAGCACCTGCTCGATGCCCTTCAGGGTCTGGTCGAGGGTGCTGATTTCGGCTCTGACGTCACGTGCCACATTTATCAAGGTTACGTGGGCACTAGCGAAGCGGCGAAACGGCAGTCGTCCGCGCAAAGACGGGAATGCCGCCGCCGAACCCCGATGTCGTCTCGCTCGCCCACACCAGCGGCACCCGCGCGGCGAACTCGACCGTCACCGCGCCCGTCGTGCCGTCGACGCTGACGGTCACGACGGCGAACTGGTCGAACCGCTCGGCCAGCCCCTGACGGCCGACGTAGTCCAGCACGGCAGCGCGGGCTTCGTCCTCCGCGACCGGCAGCGTCTCGCCGAGCCGCCCGGTGTACACGACATGCTCGGCTACCTGCTGGGTGGCCGCCGTCGCCGCCCCATCGGCCCACGAGGTCAGGGACCGCCGGTGGAGGAACGCGTTGGAAGCGTTCGCGACAACCGTCACAGTAAGCACCACGATCAGCGCGAAGCCGATGATCAGCGGCGTGAGCTGCCCAGATTCGTCCCGACTCACGATCGCTCCTGGTAGACGTCGACGACTGCGACGTGCGTGGCACTGACCGGGATCCGGGCATTGCCCACACCCGCGAGAACGTCTGGCACCAGCGGCAGCGGCACGCTCGACTGGACAGTCACCATGATCTCGGCGCCCGGCTGGTAGCACGGGTCCGCCGAGCATCGCATGGTCAGCTCGACGTCCCCGGGTTGGACATCGTGGTCGCCGAGTGCGACGGCGGCCGCGGCGTGCGCCGCGGCCTCATCGCCTGTCGTTACGTAGAGGCGTCCAGCCTCGCGGGCGGCCTGGGTCACGGCGTACGCCGTCCGCTGGACGTCCAACACGGCGAGCATGATGTAGACGAGCGGCACGAGCAGCAGGATTCCGAGGAAGTGGAACTCGACGATGGCGCTTCCGCGCTCGGAGTCCTTCATAGCGCCGCCTCGTCGACGGCGTGGCCGCGAACGGTCAGCCCGCGGTCGGGCCCGAGGAACCCGAACAGTGGCAGTGTCGTCGTCACCTCGACCTCGACCAGTTGCACACCGCGCTCGCTGACGTGCCGGGCGATGACCCCACGCGTGAACCGCTCCGACAGGGACTCGCCGATCAGCATTTCCGTGCGCGCGGCGCCGTCGGAGAGCCCGCGGTCGGCGTTGGCAGCGTAGCGAGCACCCTCGGCCGCGCACGCGACGAGCGTATTGCGGACGTGGATGACCAGCCCGATCTGCAGCACGGCCAGGAACAGCCCGGTGAGCAGGACGGACACGAGCGTGAATTCGACCACCGCCGCGCCACGATCACGTTCGATTTTGCGACAATCCACACCGTCCGACGCTGTGGCTTGTCGCAAGATCGCGTGAGAGTGACTCACGGGCCAACGGCGTCGAGCGCGGCCTCGAGCATGTCTCTGAGGTACGGCTCGGCAAACGCCCACAGGACGGCGACGATGCCGGCCGACATGATCGTGATGAGCACCCAGCCGGGTACATCTCCGCGTTCGTCACGGAGCTTTCCGAAGGCCTTGCGTTGCACATTCACTCCTAAGGCACGATCGTGCTGATCTGGATCAGTCCCGGGTAGAGGGCGAATAGGATCGTCACGGGAAGGACCAGGAAGATCACCGGCACCATCATCGCGATCTCCTTGCGCCCGCCGATCTCCATCAGGTGCCGCTTGCGAGCCTCCCGGACGTCCGCGGCCTGCGCGCGGAGAACGTCGGCCAGCGGTGTACCGCGCTCAACGGCAACTGCGATCCCGTCGGCGAACCGGGCCAGCGGTGGCAGGCTGGTTCGCTCCCCGATCCCGTCGAGTGCCTGTACCAGGCTGGCTCCCGCCCGAGCGTCCGCGAGCGCCCGGCCCAACTCGCGCCCGAGCTCCCCTGAGCTCACCTTCGAGACCCGCTCGAGCGCACCCACCGGGCCTTCGCCCGCCGCTACCGCAAGCGCCAGCAGGTCGGCCATGGCGGGGAACTCGGCGAGTATTCGCCGCTCCCGGTGGCGCACCGCACGGCTGAGTTGTTGATCGCGGGCCACCACGCCGGCAACCCCAGCTGCAACGCTGAAGATGAGCAGAGCCAGCGGGGATCGGACCTGACCGCCCGCCTGCAACAGCAGGCTTACCGCTGCGCCGGCGCCGAAGCCTGACGCACCCCACACCACCTGGTCGGCCCGGAACTCCTGCAGCGTCGTACTGCTGCCGGCCTGATCGAGCCGCCGCCGGACCGACGTCCCGCCGCCGAGCAGCCGCTCCAGCAGCATCGCGCCGCCGGCCAGGTACGGGCGAAGCAAGCGTTCCACTGTCGGGAACGGAGTCACGATCCGGTCCAACCGCGCATCGGGGTACTCCGGAGGCCGGGCCAGGTACGGGACCAGTCGAGCGTCCAGAACCTGCCGCTTCCGCAGCGGGAGCCCTGACCAGGCCAGCAGTAGGCCGGCACTAACCGCCGCGCCGAGCACCGCTCCCACGATGATCACTGCAGGACCCTGACTTCGTCTGGAAGCCGTCCGATGCGGATCATCGCTCGGTAAGCGACCAAGCACACCGCAGCGCCGACTCCCAGTACCACCCAGCCGCCGGTGCTGTTATAGGCCTGGGCCGCGGAAGTCCGCAGCGACAGCAACGCGAGCAGGATCCACGGTGCGGCCACCGCGAGCCGGGCCGCGTTGATGATCCAGCCTTGCCGGGTCTCCAGCTCGGCGCGAGTACGGGCGTCATCACGAAGGAAGCCCGACAGCGTGCGCAGCAGGCGACCTAAATCGGTGCCACCCACTTCGCGAGCGATCCGAAGCGACTCGCAGATCCGGTCCCCGGTCGGGTCCGCCAGCCGGTCGCGGAGCCGGTCGAGACAGGGCTGGAAGCGCCCAGTCGCCCGGTAGTCATCACCGAACTGCTGGAACGGCCGCCGCAACGGTTCGGGACCGCGCAGCCCCAGCTGCGTCAGCGCCTCCGGAAGCGACAGCCCGGCGCGGACAGCGGAGGCCAAGTTGTCCACCACGTCGGGCCACAGTTCGCGTAGCTCGGCCCGGCGCTGGCGGGCGCGGTACCGGACAAGCCCGACCGGCACGTAGGCCGCAAAGGCCCCGAACGCAAGCGCAATCGGCGCGACGCGAGACAGGCCAAGAAAGACAACGCCCGCGACCAGCCCGGCTCCGGCAGACGACGCCAGCAGCTGCCGGGGCGTCACCGCTTCGATCCCTGCCTGAGCGATGAGCTCGGCCAACCTGTGGGTGAGGCCGCGACGCCGCGGCCTCGCGGCGGGGCGCTCG
Organism: Jiangellaceae bacterium; assembly: GCA_035762665.1. Taxonomy (GTDB): domain Bacteria; phylum Actinomycetota; class Actinomycetes; order Jiangellales; family Jiangellaceae; genus JASLBX01. The sequence continues at coordinate 5,788 of DASTNZ010000183.1, forward strand.
GGTGGAGCGTGAATCGACTGCCATATCAGCAACAGCCCGACGCCGAGCGCGAGGCCGAGCAGGGCGCCCATCAGCTGATCGCCTCCCCGTGGGACGCGGGATGTCCACCTGAGGCGGGGCTCGGCTGACGACCCGCACGGCCGGGTTGATGACCGCCGAGGCCGGGTTGATGACCCCCGAGCAGATCCGCAAGGTCGTACCCCGAATCGGCGAACCGTTCGGCGTGTGGCGGGAATCCATCGGCCCGTACAAGCTGCGTTCTCTGTCGGAGGAAGATCGGTTCAAGCTCCACCACGTCACCTTCGACGCGGCCCGGCACGCCCACCACCTCGCGCACGCGACGGATGCCGTCCCGGTCGGTTGTGATGTGGAGGACTATGTCGATGCAACCGGCAACGGTAGGGACGACGAACCGGCTGCCGATATTCTCGCCGGCGAGCAGCGGCAGAGTGCACAGTTTCGTCACAGCCTCGCGGGCTGAGTTGGCATGGATGCTCGACATCCCCGGCATCCCTGAGTTGAGCGCGATCAGTAGATCGAGACATTCGGCCTGCCGGACCTCACCGACGACGATGCGTTGTGGCCGCATCCGCAGCGCCTCGGTGACGAGCTGTCGGAGGGTGATCTCGCCGGTGCCTTCCAGGCTGGCCTGCCGAGTCTGCATGCGGACGATGTCCGGCAACGGTGCTTTAAGCTCGAAAACCTCCTCGCACGTGACGACCCGCTCGCGACCCGGCACGGCGGCCAGCAGGCAGTTGAGCAGGGTCGTCTTTCCCGCCTGGGTGCCGCCGGCCACGATGATGTTCAGCCCGGCGACGACGCACGCTTCGAGGAACCTCGCCACCTGCGGAGTCAGGGTGCCGAGCCCGACAAGCTCGTCAAGATGCGTGGCGCGGACGACGAACTTCCGGATATTCACCGCCCAGTGCTCGGCGGTGATATCCGGGATCACAACATGCAGGCGGCTGCCATCCGGGAGCGTCGCGTCCACGGTCGGGTTGCTGACGTCGAGCCGGCGCCCGGAGCTCTTGAGCATGCGCTCGACCAGGTCCCTGACATCTTCCGCGGTCAGGATCGTCGTGGTCAGCTCGCTTCTGCCTTGCCGGGCGATGAAGACCCGGCTCGGCTCGTTGATCCAGATCTCCTCGACCGAAGGATCGTCGAAGTACGACTGGAGGGCACCGAAACCGGCCACCGCGTCCAGCACCGTCTTGGCCGTGCTGACGGGGTCGCCAAGTGGCGGAAGCGGTCGCGTCAGGCTCCGCTCGTCGTACGCGTTGACGACTTCATCGATGATCCGCTGTACCGCGGCAGGATCGGCTACCGGGTCGAGGCCCTGGCGGCGGACGGCTTCGCGCACTTCCGCGTCGATGATCTCGACAGCGGCCGGCATGGGTCGGTCCCTCCCTGACACTGTGCAGAATGATCAGCGTGACGCCGGAGGATTATGCTCGCGTCCGCCGATCTTGCCTAGACCCCTAGTGAAGAACTTCGTCAAATTGTGGATAACTGAGTTCGGGTAACCCGGCAATCCGCTCGAAAGTGCCAGCCTGACCAACCGACCGCCGCGTTGGTGATCACCCTGATCAAACCGCTCCTCCCTGATCAAACCGTCGGTGATCACGGTTAAATTCCGGGCCAAGCGGCGGTTTGATCAGGGAGGAGCGGTTTGATCAGGAAGGTTGCGCTTTCCGTAGGTTGTGGGTGGTGGCGGAAGGCATCACAGTGCAGGTGCCATCGCACCACGCGGCGATCAGACCGGGCCGCCGGTTAAGGCCTCGGAACGAAGCAGCGACCGGACCACGCGCAGGCCCACGGAAAGCCGCGCCAGGTCGAACGTGTCGCTCTCAACGATCTCGCCCACCGTTCGCCGCACCCGTTCCACGACGACGGAGTCCTGCGCGGCCCAACTGTCAATCCGCGGCTTGGGATCGTCGTTCTCCTCGGTGAACTGGATCACCTGCGCGGTGAGGGCGGCGTGAACGGCGTGCAGGTCGTCCCGAAGTGCCGCCCGGGCCATGGTCTGCCAACGGTCGCTCCGCGGCAGGGCGATGATCCGCTCGAGCAGACGGCCCAGGTCCAGCCGATCACCGAGGCAGAAGTGGACGCGCGCGACATCGAGCAGGTCGGTCCCCGTCCGTAGCGAGTTCTCAACCATGCCGAGCCCGGCGTAGGCCGGCAGTAAGACGGCGACCCTCACCGCGAGGTCCTCGGGCACCCCTTTGGCCATCAGCGCGTCTCGCCGCTCCATGAACAAGTCGAGCTCGCGCCCGGCCAGCACGTCGGGCAAGACCTCGAGCAGTCGAGAGATCGGCTCCTCGAAGAACTCGATCTGCCAGGAGATGTCGATCGGCGGCCGGCGGTTCACCACGAGCCAGCGGCTAGCCCGCTCGGTGATCCGGCGGCCTTCCAGCCGCATGTAAGTCTGCAACTCGGCGGGGACGACGTTGTCCAATGCCTTGATTGCAGCCATCAGCTCAGGCATCCGGTACACCACGCTGGCCACGGTGTGCGCGCGGGCCAGGTCCTCGAACGTCCCGCCGGTCTCCATTCCGAGCCGGAATCCGAAGGTGGTGCCGGCCTGGTTGACCATCTCGTTTACCACCATCGTGGTGATGATCTCCGGGCGCAGCGGGTGAGCGTTGATGCGGTCGGCGTACCGTTCCCGGATCGGCGTCGGGAAGTATGCGTGCAGCGCGTTGCGCAGGTACGAATCGTCCGGCAGGTCGGTGCCGATGAGCTCGGCCTGCATCAGGTTCTTGGTGTAGGCGAGCAGCACCGACATCTCGGGCGCGGTAAGTCCACGCCCGGCCTGCATACGCTCGCCGAACTGCTTGTCCGTGGGCAGGTACTCGAGGGTGCGGTCGAGCCGCCCCTCCGACTCCAGTCGTGAGACGTAGGCCCGGTGGACGTGCATCAGGTTCGGGGCCTGCGCGACCGCGTTGGCCAGAGCCATGTTCTGCCCGTAGTTGTCGGCGAGAGCGAGTTCGGCGACCTCTTCGGTCATGTCGGCCAGCAACTCGTTGCGCTGCTTGGCCGTCAGGTCGCCGTCCCGCACCACGCTGTCCAGCAGGATCTTGATGTTGACCTCGTGGTCGGAGGTGTCGACGCCGGCCGAGTTGTCGATGAAGTCGGTGTTGACCCGCCCACCGGCAAGGGCGTACTCGATCCGGCCCAGTTGGGTAAGGCCCAGGTTGCCACCCTCGCCGATGCACTTGCAACGCAGGTCAGAGCCGTTCACTCGGACCTGGTCGTTGGCCTTGTCACCGACATCGGAGTTGGTCTCCGTGCTGCCCTTGACGTACGTCCCGATGCCGCCGTTCCACAACAGGTCAACCGGCGCCATCAAGACGGCGCGGATCAGCTCGTGGGGGGTCATGCCCTCGACGGACGGGTCGATGCCCAGCCGCTGCTTGACCTGATCGGTCAGCTCGATCCGCTTGGCGGTGCGGGGATGCACGCCGCCACCCTCGCTGATCAGCGACCGGTCGTAGTCGTTCCACGACGACCGCGGAAGCTTGAACAGCCGCTCCCTTTCCTCGAACGACGTCGCGGGATCTGGGGAAGGGTCGAGGAAGATGTGTCGGTGGTCGAACGCCGCGACCAGCCTGATGTGTTTGGACAGCAACATTCCGTTGCCGAAGACGTCGCCAGACATGTCGCCGATGCCAACGCAGGTGAAGTCCTCGGACTGGCAGTCGCGGCCCATCTCGCGGAAGTGCCGCTTGACCGACTCCCATGCGCCCCGGGCGGTAATGCCCATGGCCTTGTGGTCGTAACCGGCCGAACCTCCGGACGCGAAGGCGTCGCCGAGCCAGAAGCCGTACTCATCGGAGACCTCGTTGGCGATGTCGGAGAACGTCGCGGTGCCTTTGTCAGCGGCCACGACCAAATACGGGTCATCACCGTCGTGCCGCACGACCCACGGCGGGGTTACCTTGCTGCCGTCGGCCGCCCGGTTGTCCGTGACGTCCAGCATGGCCCGGATGAACGTCTTGTAACTCTCGATGCCTTCGGCCAGCCAGGCCTCCCGGTTGGCCGGGTCGGGCAGCCGCTTGGCCACGAACCCGCCCTTGGCTCCCTCGGGAACGATGACCGAGTTCTTCACTGCCTGCGCCTTGACCAGGCCGAGGATCTCGGTACGGAAGTCTTCCCGGCGGTCCGACCAGCGCAGGCCTCCCCGCGCTACGGCGCCGTATCGCAGGTGCACGCCCTCGACTCGTGGCGAGTACGCCCAAATCTCGTGCTTCGGGCGCGGTTCCGGCAGATCGGGAATTGCGGACGGATCGAGCTTTAATGCGATCGCGCCGGCGTCCGGGTTGTAGAAGTTCGTCCGGACGGTCGCCTGCACGAGCGACAGGAACGAGCGCAGGATGCGGTCCTGGTCCAGGCTTGCCACCTGGTCCAGCGCTGCCTGCAACCGGGTGGTGACCTCCTCCGCGGTCGCGTCCCGAGCATCGCGGTCGTCGGTGAACTTGTGCGGGTCGAACCGAGCGGCGAACAGGTCGAGCAGCAGCCGGGAGATCTCGACGTGGCCGACCAGGCACTCCTCGAGGTAGACCTGACTGAACGTGGAACCGGTCTGGCGGAGGTACTTCGCGTAGGCCCGAAGTACGGATGCCGCTCGCCAGGACACTCCAGCCCGCAGTACCAGGGCGTTGAACCCGTCGCTTTCGGCTTCGCCGCGCCAGACGGCAGCGAAGGCGTCCTGGAACAACACCTTCAACCGTTCGGGCTCCGCACCGCCCCCGGCTCCTTCGGCCCGGAGTCCGAAGTCGTATATGTAGGCGAGCGGCTCTCCCGCCCGGGCTATTTCGTACGGCCGCTCGTCGACCACCTCGACACCCATTTGGGACAGGACCGGTAGTACGTGCGTAAGGGATATCGCCGATCCGGTCCGGTAGATCTTGAATCGCCGCTCGTCGGCCAGCCCGCCGATGGGATGGTACAGGTTCATGCCGAGGCCGTCTTCGGCCGGCAGCTCCTCGAGCCGGGTAAGGTCCGCCACGGCCGTGCGCGCGGGGAAGTCCTCCTTGTACGCCTCCGGGAAAGCGTCCTTGTAGCGCCGGGCCAATCGGGCGACCGCGTCCTCCCCGAGCTGCTCGGCGAGCGTGTCGGTGAACTCGTCATTCCACGCCCGGGTGGCCGCGACGAGCTGCTTCTCCAGCGAAGGCAGATCGAGCTCCGGAATCTTCTGGGACGGCCGCATGCGAACCACGAAATGGACACGAGCCAACCGCGATTCGCCGATCCGCGCCGTGAAGTCGATCGACTGGCCCTTCGTCGCCGTAAGCAAGATCCGCTGGATCCGTTCCCTGACTTCGGTGTTGTACCTGTCGCGTGGCAGGTAGACCAGGAACGACAGGAATCGGCCGTACTCGTCGGCCCGGACGAACATCCGCAACTGCCGACGCTCCTGGAGGTGGACGACGGCCATGGCCACACCGGCCAGCTCGTCAACCGGAGTCTGGAACAGCTCGTCCCGCGGGAATGTCTCGAGTACCTGCAGCAGGTCCTTGCCCGAATGGCTGGTGGCAGCAAGCCCACTGACCTCGAGAACCTGCCGCGCCTTGCGCCGTAGCACGGGAATGCGCAGCACGCTCTCGGTGTAGGCCGCCGAGGTGAACAGTCCGAGGAACCGGCGTTCGCCCGTCACCTCACCGGATGCATCGAAGGTCTTGGCGCCGACGTAGTCGAGGTAAGTGTCGCGGTGGACGGTCGCCCGGGAGTTGGCCTTGGTGAGCACCAGCAACCGCTTCTCCCGGGCCTTTGCCCTGACTTCCGGTGGCAGCTTGGCGAAGGAGCCGGACAGGTCCTGGTCGTCCCGCAGGATCCCCAGCCCGCTGCCGGTGATGGCGCGCAAGACGTCCTCCCCGTCCTGCACGTCCAACTGGTACTCGCGGTAGCCGAGAAACGTGAAGTGGTCGTCCGCGAGCCAGCGCAGCAACTCCTCCGCTTCGGCGACCTCCCCGTCGGGGACCGGAAGGTTGTTCTTGACCAGCTCGTCGGCGATTTCGTCCGCACGCTGGCGCATCCGCAGCCAGTCCTCGACGGCTTCCCGGACGTCGCGCAGGACCGATTGCAGCTCGGCCTCGATGCGACGCAACTCGTCGACCGACCCCTCGCGATCGATCTCCACGTGCATCCACGACTCGATGACCGCGTCATCGATCTCAGCGATCTTCGGATCGGAGACGTCGAGGTCGCAGATTTCGAGCAGCCGACCGGTGACGTCACGGCGCACCACCAGCTGGGGATGGACGACCAGATGGATGGAGCGGTCCATCCTGGTCAGCGCCATCGTCACAGAGTCGACCAGGAACGGCATGTCGTCGGTGACTACCTCGACCACCGTGTGGCCGTACGACCAGCCATGCTCATCGACCGTGGGCGTGTACACCCGGACGGACGAGGTGCCCTGCGGCCGCTGGCTTGCTATCTCGCGCTGTGACGCCGCCGCTCCGTAGACGTCTACCGGGTCGCGGTCGACGAGATCCTCGGGGGCGACGTGGCGGTAGAAGCGGCGCAGGAACGCCGAGTCGTCACTGCGTTTATGACCCCTGTCGGCGACACCCGCCGCTTTGGAGATCAGGTCGGACTTGGCATCGTCAAGCCGGTTGCGCATGGTCGCTCAATCCCCGGTACGAGGTCACCCGCCGCACGCCACGCTCACTTGCTGATGGCACGGCACCCGCACCCCGTTGTGCGGATACTCCGACCCTAACGCCTCGTCTTATGGCCATGGGGGTGGGACGCCTAGGTCATGACGCAGTGGGAACTGGTACCTTCGGCGGCCACAGCCGAGGACGATCGACGAGGATATTGGCATGGACCTGCGAACTCAGCTGCGCTTCGACGCCGATCCGGCCACGGTCTTCGCGATGCTGACAGACGAGGAGTACATCGGCCGGAAGGTCCGGGCGGCCAACGCGATCCGGCACGAGGTGTCCGTGACCCATGACGGCGATCAGGTGACGATCCGCCTGCTGCGGGTGATGCCGCCGGACGTTCCTGACCTCGTCCGCCGCTTCGTGGGAGAGACGATCGACTTGCACCAGACCGATGTTTGGGGGCCGGCGGCGCCCAATGGGTCGCGGACAGGGATCATCGCGATCGACATGGCTGGCGCGCCCGTGACGCTGCGCGGCACGTTGAGGTTGGAGCCGGACTCCCGGGGTAGCGTCACGTCCATCGACGGGACGATCAAGGCGTCTGTGCCGTTCGTCGGAGGCAAGATCGAGCAGGCCGTGCACGGTGGCCTCATCGAGGCCGCTCGCCGCGAAGAGCGGGTCGGCCAGGAGTGGCTCACCTCGCGCTGATCAACGGCTTTAGCGGCCGGGGAGGCCGCCGTCCAGCGCGCGCAGGGACACTCCGCGCTCGCCCGTGGTCGGCCGGGCGGGCGCCGGGCGAGCGGACGCGGCTGCCGGCTCGGGGCGGGCCGACCTGCGCTCGGCCTCGGCGGCGCGTTCCCGTTCGATCAGCGCGTCGAGCATCTCCGACGGCCCGGTGACCGCCAGCGCGAGGGCGCGGCCGAGATCGTCCCTGTCGATCGGCTCCTCGGCGGTACGGCGTAGCCGGTCCGACAGGTCGATCAGCTTGTCCGCCGACCCCAGGGTCGACCTCGACGCGACCAGGTGACGGCGCGAGAGCGGCCGTCCCGCGATCTCCATGGCCAGCGCCTCGGCGGTGTCACTCCAGTCGGCGGCGGGCGCCTGCTCGCCGATCAGGCCGGAGACCCCGGAAATCACCCGGTCCGAGGCGGAAATGAGTCGCTCTGCGGTCTCGCTGTCGCTGTCGAACGCCGCGAGCCGAAGCGCAACAGCGGTGACCAATCCGCTGTCGGCGGCGCTCCGGCGCGGCTGCGAAAGCAACCGAACGGCGCGCAGAACAAGTGGGCGGGTCGGCAGCCGGTCCTCCATCACGATGGAATCCCCTTGTCTTAAACCAGTACCTCGGGCGGGTTAGCCCATATGAGGATACGCATGACCACGTGGTGGGTCGAAAGTCTCCTTGATAGACCGGGTGCTCGTCCAGCGGAGCAGGTTCTGCGCCGCACCCGCCTTGTCGTTGGTGCCGCTCGCTCGGGAGCCGCCGAACGGCTGCTGTCCGACCACGGCACCGGTCGGCTTGTCGTTGATGTAGAAGTTGCCGGCCGCGAACCGCAGTGCCTCGGTGGCGTGCGCGATGGCCGCGCGATCCTGGGCGATGATTGCGCCGGTCAGTCCCTGCGGCGCGACCGATTCCATCTGCGTGAGCATACGGTCGTAATCGCCATCGTCATAGACGTACACCGACAAGATGGGCCCGAAGTATTCGGTGGTGAACACCTCGTCGTCCGCATCGGTGCACTCCAGGACGGTGGGTTTGACGAAGTAACCCGCCGAGTCGTCAGCGGTGCCACCGGCGAGCACCGTGATGCCGTCGTGGTCGCGCGCACGGTCGAGCGCCGCCTTGTGCTTGGCGAACGCGCGGTCGTCGATGACGGCGCTGATGAAGTTCGAGAAGTCGGCGACGTCTCCCATCGGAAGTGACTCGGTGAGCGAAACAAAGTCGTCCTTCATCCGGTCCCAGACGCTGCGCGGCAGGTATGCACGCGACGCGGCCGAGCACTTCTGGCCCTGGTACTCGAAGGCGCCACGAACCAGTGCGGTGGTCAGTACCTCCAGGTCTGCACTCGGGTGCGCGACGACGAAGTCCTTGCCGCCGGTCTCGCCGACGATTCGCGGGAAGGTGCGGTAGGACGCGATGTTTTTACCGATCGTCTGCCACAGCTGGTAGAACGTCGGCGCCGAGCCGGTGAAGTGCAGCCCCGCCAGGTCCGGATGGTTCAGGGTGACCTCGGACACCGCGAGACCGTGGCCGGTAAGCATGTTGATCACACCGGGCGGCAGCCCGGCCGCCTCGAGCAGTCGCATGGTGAAGTGCGCGGCCAGCTGCTGGTTGGTGCTGGGCTTCCAGATCACCGTGTTGCCCATCAGCGTGGGCGCAGTCGGCAGGTTGCCGCCGATAGCGGTGAAGTTGAACGGAGTGATCGCGTAGACGAAACCCTCCAGCGGACGGTGGTCCACGCGGTTCCAGACGCCCTTGCTGTGCGCCACGGGCTGGTCGGCCAGGATCTGGCGGGCGAAGTGGACGTTGAACCGCCAGAAGTCGATCAGCTCGCAGGCACTGTCGATCTCGGCCTGCGCGATGGTCTTGGACTGCCCGAGCATGGTGGCCGCGTTCAACGTCTGCCGCCATGGTCCGGACAGCAGCTCGGCCGCCTTCAGGAAGATCGCCGCCCGGTCGTCGAACGAGAGTGCACGCCAGCCCGGCGCGGCCTCCCTCGCCGCCTCGATGGCAGCCTGGGCGTCGTCCTGCGTGGCGTTGCCCATCGTGCCGAGCACGTGCGAGGTCTTGTGCGGCTGCACGACGTTGATCTCGTTGCCGCCGCCGAGCTTCTGGTCACCGCCAATGGTGCAGGTCAGCTCGTGGTGCTGGCCCGCGAGCTCGGCGAGCTTGGCCTCGACCTCGGTCCGCTCCGGGTTCCCCGGCGCGTAGGTGAGGATGGGCTCGTTCACCGGGAACGGAACGTTTGTTACGGCGTCCATAGGTGAGCACTCCTGGGTTCAGGTGGATGGGAGTCGCGGTGTTCCCATCGTGGCACGCTCGCATGCTACGGCCCAGCGAGCAGATCCGGTATCTCCTGCGTCGCGTACCAGGACAGCCCGATCGCTTCGGCCTCGTCGAACGCGAACTCCGCGTCGGGATCACCCGCCTCAGCCGCGCTGACCGCCGCCGCAGCGGCCCGGATCATCCGCTCAGCCGCCGCATCGTCGGCATGCACGGCGGCCACGGACTCGAGCTTGAGTGGAGTGGTTAGCCGTACACCGGCCCGGCCGGCCGCGGCGTCCGGCACGGCCTGCTCCGCGTCCGCCGCCACCACGACACGCCGCGCTGGTGCGTCGGCGTCCTCAGCCAGCAATCGGATACTGGCCCGGGCGGCGTGGGTCAGGGCTGCGTACTCGAGTTCTTCAGCGTCGCCGGTCGCGTACCACTCGCGCAGGGCGGGAGTAACAGCGAAGCCGGTCGGGGCATCGATAAGCCGGGCCGAGCTCCACCGTTCGAGCAGTGGCAGCGTTGCCGGAATGAAGACCCGCATCCAATGCCTATCCGGCGTCGGCGAGCTGATCGCGCTCGGCCCGCCGCAGGGTTCGTTCCGTCGTCCAGCTCGACGTGTCGAGCACCAGCAACCGCCGCGACGCGTCCATGACGTTGGCGCCGAAGGCCCGCAGATCGTCCGGTGTCGGCCCCAACACCGTGACCTGCGTCCCCTCACTGCGCAGCTTGGCCGCCTCATGCAGGCAGCGCCGGGTGGTGCGGGTACGCCAACGGCGCTCGAGCTTGCCTAGCAGGGACGGCGGGTGGTCCAGCCGAGTCGACACCATTGGCGCGACCACGTACACCTCGTCCAGCCCGAGCCCGGCTAGGACGTCAACGGACGTGGCCGAGCACGCGCCGCCGTCGACGAATCGGTGCCCGTCGATGACGACCGGTGAGAACCAGCCGGGGATCGAGCACGAGGCAGTTACGGCATCGGCCAGCGTGACCGTGGGTTCGCCAGGGCGCCCGAATGCCACGCGCCGGCCAGTCTCGTAGTCCATCGCGATGATCCACAGGCCCGCATGTGGCGACCACCCGCCATCCGGTGTGACGGTCTCGACAAGCCTGTGAATGTTTCCAAGAGAGCCGCGGCCCTCGGGCACGAAGGCCGACAGCACAGCGGTCGGTGGCAGCCGGCGGAGCCGGCGCACGTTGCGAGCGACCAGCATCGGCGACCCGACACCCAGCTTGGGCCTAGGTGGCCGGTGCCCGCCGGTGGAGGTCTCGTGGTCCCACGCGATGGCCGCGAGTGGCCCCTCCGTAAGCGCCCCCAGCTGATGCTGGCGGAGCTGCTCCGGCGAGAGCCCGGCGCCAAGCAGCGCGGCGAGGACCGAGCCTGCGGATGTGCCGACGATGTAGTCGAACTCCCGGACGTCGGCGCCAATGTGCTGTTCAAGCGCGCAGAGCGCGCCAATCGACCACGCGGCACCCAGCACACCACCGCCGCCGAGAACCAGGCCACGTTGCCTCATGCCCTAAGTGTGCCTGACATCTCCGTCGTTGCGGATTGGTCATGTTCAGCGTGTCTAGGCGAACTGGACCAGAATTGCGCGACTGGTCGAGTGCCGACGAGCTACCGCAGCGACGTCAGCGGGAAGCCGACGCCTCGAGGAGCTCGTCGAGAGCATCGGTGATGCACTGGGACAATACGGCCAGATCCGGCATCGCGTCGCGGTCGCCGTACAAGCCGTAGTGAACGGTCCCATCGTAGGAGGTCACCCCAACGGCCACCGCCTGTCCAGGCGTGAGTGGCACTACCGGGTAGGACGCCGACAGCCGCGCGCCCGCGGCGTAGAGCGGCACCTGCGGGCCTGGGACGTTCGTGACGATCAAGTTGAACAACCGCCGCGACATCCTGGAGGCCACCCGGGCACCCAGCGCGTGCAGGGTGGACGGCGCGAATCCGGCCAGCTCGACCAGCGCCCTGGCGGAGACCGCCCGCCCCGTGTCCGCGTGCGCCCGCATCCCGTACGAGATCCGCTGTAACCGCACGATCGGATTGGGCTCACCGATCGGCAGATCGAGGAGGTATGACGCCACCTGGTTGCCGACGACGGCGACGTCATTCCCGGTCGGCGGCGCCTGCACACTCACCGGAACCAACGCTCGCATCGAGGAGTCCGTCCTGACCGCTTCACCACGGGTCATCATCCAGCCGCGCAACGCGCCGGCGAGCGTCGCCAGCACCACGTCGTTGACCGTTCCGCCCTGCGCCGTACGGATCCGGCGGTAGCGCTCGAGCGGCGCGTCCACGGTCTCGAACCTGCGTTGCGAACCGATCGGCACGTTCAGCGGACCAGGTGGTGCGGGACGGACAGCGGCGCGCGCCGCTTCAGCCAGCCCGCCGACGTTGCCGATGACGCGCTGGGCGGCGTGCTCGAGACCGGTGAGCCCTGTCCGGACCTGGTCCACCACCGTGTTCGGGTGCCGGACCACCTCTGCGACCGCATCGGCGAACAGGTCCAGCGGGCCGGGACCGGGCTGGGGTCGCCATGGCTCGGCGGTCGACGTCAAGCGTGGTTCCGGCGTGTCATCCAAGATCACTTGGCCGATGTCCACGGCAGTGATCTCGTCCACGATCGCGTGATGGGTCTTGGACAACACAGCGAACCGGCCTCCGGCGAGACCTTCGACCAGGTACATCTCCCACAGCGGGCGATCCCTGTCCAGCGGCCGGCTCAGGACCCTCGCGACGAGCTCGCGCAGTTGCTCGTCGGCGCCGGGCCTGGGCAGTGCGGACCGTCGGACGTGGTAGGTCAGGTCGAAGTCCGCGTCGTCGACCCACAATGGCCGGGCCAGCCGCCCGAACACGGGCCGCACCTTCTGCCGGTAACGCGGGACCAAGGTGATGCGGTCGGCTACGAGGGCGACCAGGGCGTCGTAGTCGAACCCGCCCGCAGGCTCGTCGAAGATCGCCACGTTGCCTGCGTGCATCGGCGTCTCGGACGACTCGAGGTACAGGATTGATGCGTCAAGAGGGGTCAGCCGATCGGCCATACCGTCATCTTGTCAACACTTTCCAGCGCCGTGGGTGGGTCGGCACCTCGATTCCGGCCAGTTCGGCCGCCAGAGCGGCGATCGCCAGCCGCGTTCGCGACCCGGGTGCTACTTCTGCGAAGGTGCGGCCAGTGGCGATCGCCGCGTCCGCGGCTGCGGGATCGTCTGGAATGACGGCGACCCGGTAGGCCCCTGCATACCGACGCAGCGCTTCACGCACCTGCCGCTCGGGACGGGATCCGAGGACGGATTCGCGCACCCTGTTGACCACCACTCGGACCTCCGCGTCCGGTGCCCGCTCGGCCAGCTCGGCCAAACTGCGCACGAGCCGCTGCATACCGATCGGATCGGCGGATCCCACGGCCAGCACGACGTCAGCCTCACCTAACGTCGTTATCGTGGCTCCGTTGCGTCGCGGCGCGGACGTGTCGAAGCTGAGCTCCTCATCTAGTTCGAGGCAGAACCCGCAGTCCGCCACGGTGATCTCGGCCAGACCGCGCGCCAGGCCCCAGATCACCTCCAGGGACGAGGGGCGGATCTCCGGCCAGCGCTCGGTGCGCGAGATGCCGGTCAACACTCTGAGCCGGGACTTGTCCAGCTGGCGGGCGTGGCGGGCCAGCGCCGGCAGGTCGAGCTGTCCCTGATTCGCGGCACGGGCGGCACCGGCGAGGCCGGGTGCCTCGTCGAGCAGGCCGAGCGTCTGCGCGACGGAACCGCCGTACGTGTCGACATCGACGAGTAGTGTCGCCTTGCTCAGCAGGGCGGTCTCGGCGGCCAGATTGACCGCGACCGTCGTCCTTCCCGGCGCTCCTGCGGGACCCCACACCGCTATCAGCCGGCCAGGGGCGATGGGTGCCGCGACAGTGTCCTCCGGCGCCCAGACGACAGGCATCGGGCCGGTTCCAGCGAGCTGAGTGATCGCTGCGTGGACGGCATCGGCAATGTCGCGAGCGCCAGCCGCCGCGGTCACAACGTGATCGATGCCCAGCTGGCGAAGCCGCCGCTCACTGTCCTCGTCACCTTCTGGGACGACCCCAACGGTCGCGACACCGGACGCCGCGAGCCGGCCGACTGCCTCGCGATCAAGCCGTCGCAGATCGGCCGACACCACGACCGCCCGGCCGTGGCCTGCAGCGGCCGCGGCCAGCAGGTCGGCCAGGTCAACGCAGCGCCGCACGACTTGCAGCCCGCCCGGAGCCTTGTCCAGTGCGGAGACCAGCTGCGCCTCCCACGACGCGCCGGTCACCGCCGTCAGGATCGGTACGACCATCACTGAGCCTCGGGCAGCGCGGCCAGATATACCCGGCCGGCTCGGGCGGCGGCCACCAGCTCGGCCGTGACCTCTTGCAGGTTCTCACCAGTGACAGCCAATGTCACTTGCGCCTGCCGGGATGCGTCGGTGAATCCACCTCCGCCCGCCGAGGCCGCAGTGACCGACACCGCTCGCAGTAGCAGCGTCGCCGGCTTGCCGTCCTCGAGCGGCGTGAGCCATACGTCGACGACGTCTCCGGCGCCGACGCCGTGCGGCAACTCTGATCCGTTGAGCGGCAGGGTGAGGTACCTGGTATCGGCCGCCTCCGCGGCCGGACCAATCGCCGCCCTCGGCAACAACTCGCCCCGGCCGACCGGACGGACTACGACGTAGCCGCTACCGACTTCGCCGGTGAGGTAGCTGTCGAGGCCGTGCTCAAGCCGGACTTGCCGGTACTCGACCAGGTCAGCGGTCAACGGCTGGCCGGGCGTGAGGTCCTCGGCCGCGACCAGCACCGGCACGGTCTGGTCCGCGGCGGAGATCACTCGGACGCCGACAACGATGGAGATCAATACGATCAGTACGCCCACCACCATGCGAGCGCTAAGCCACCGCGGCCGTGCCAGCCGGGCAGCAGTGGGCGATCGCAGCTCGGTGGCCGCATGGCCATGCCGCCCTGGCCGCTGTTCAGTATCGGTCACAGTGTCGATCGGCATCGGGTAGGCTCCCGCAGTTGAGGCCTCAAGATCGAAGAGGTCGCCAAGAGTAACCGCATCCACCTGTGGACAACAGGGGTTGTCCACAAGCAATTGGTGTCAGACTGGAGCTTCACCGGTCGAGCGAAGCGATAGGACGTCACACATGAGCCCTCGGTTTCTCCAGCTCTCTGACGTCGCCGAGGTGCTGAATATCTCCGCCGCTCAGGCATACGCTCTGGTCCGCCGTGGAGACCTGCCGGCCATCAAGATCGGTGGGCGTGGCCAGTGGCGCGTCGAGGCCTCCGCACTCGAGGACTACATCCAGCGAATGTACGCCGAGACCGCCGAATTCGTCGCACGCAACCCGCTCGCCGCCGGCGACGACTAGGCACCGGCGATCAGGGCCCGCGTCGCACCAGCGCAACCGCCCCGAAGGGCACCGTCATAGCCCCATTCACCTCGGCAAGGTCCTGGCTGACGTCGATGTGGTCCGCCCCCACCCGGTCAACTACTCCGGCGAGCGTGGAGCCGTCGGTCAACGTGACGGCAACCGTGACTCGATCACGGGCGATCCCCCGCAGTATGTAGCTCAGCCGTAGCCGGCCCGCCAACCGTCCCTCCGAACCCGGCATAGTCGCCCGGCGGCCCAGGCCCGTGATCTTGAGTACCGACGCCAGCGCGATGACGATCTCCGCCCCATTCGGTTCGGCCAGCAGTAGCCAGTCGGGTCCGGATGCTTGGACGGTTCCCCGCACTGTCGTTCCACCCGTCCAGACGGCCAGCTCGTGGCCTGGTATCGCACGAAGGCGATCTGCCATCCGAAGCTTCGCAAGCTCACTGCGAGTTCGGTCGGCCACCTCGGCCCGAAGGTCGCTGAGTTCGGACTCTGCGAACTGAGCCTCGAGATCGGCGAAGAGCCGCTCCCAACGATGCACCGCAACCTCCAGTTTCATGATCAGCGCGACGTTACCCCGGGCTGCTCCGCAAGTGCCAGGCCGGACTCCCTGAAGCCAAAAAGGCATCAAGACTTGACGAGCGCAAAACGAAGCTATAGAACGCATCCGTAAGTAAACGTAAGCAAGGAGCCGTAGTGCGGGTTATACGTTGCGTTGCCGTGGCTGCCGCCATAGGGCTGGCGGTGCACGCGCTCGCCTGGGGCACCGCGGGCCCGCTCGCCGCTGCCCGCACGGGCACGGCGACGTTCGACGAGCTCGTCGCACTGGCCGCCGCCGTTGTGGCCGTCGTGTTGCTTGGCTGGGGTGGAGCAGCGCTGGCCGTCACAGCCCTTGCCGCACTGCCCGGAGTGCTGGGTGGCGCTTCGGCACGGCTTGCCGACCGCATCGCGCCTGGTGTTGCGGGCCGGCTCGCGCGCCTGGCGTTAGGGCTGACATTGACAGCGGGACCGGTGTCGGCCTGCACACCGGGATTGGCCGATGGCACCGGTCAGCAGCCGGAGGTCACAGTCGCTGAGTCGATCAGCGACAGCAGGCTGCAGGGCGTCGGGCGGATCGGCGAGGTGATCGCGCCAAGTGATAGTCGCAGGCCGGCTGAACCTCCCGGCGACACCCAACCGGCGGACCACAACCCAGCGGGGCCCGCTACCGGCCAGCCGGCCGCGACCGAGGCGACCCCCACGCCCACCGCCGGGCTGGCGTCGGAGCCGACCCGCGAGCGCCCCTCGGCTGCTGGTGAGGTGGTCGTCAAGCGTGGCGACACGTTATGGGCGATCGCTGCCGATCACCTGGGCCCCGATGCCACTGCGCCGGCGATCGCCGCGGAGTGGCCCCGCTGGTACGCCGCGAATCGCGCGGTGATCGGCGACGATCCAGACCTGATCTTGCCTGGCACGATTCTCCATCCACCTAGCCACCGCTGACCGTCCAGCGATATGAGAGGGGCACTTCCACCATGACCACGAGGGCGACGATCCGCCGGCTGCCATGCCCCGTTTCGGATCCGCCGTTCGACGACGAGATCGGGATTCCCCCCGGCACCCGTCCCGTCCCACCGACTCAGGGAGCGCTCGCCCTCGCCTTCATGCTGCCTTCCGGCGTGCCCGCCGAGCCCGAACCGCCGGCCACACTCCGGCTTGTCGACGACCCGACCGGGTGGACGGGTGCACCCGATGAACTCGACCCGTTCGTCGCGGAGTTCACTGCCAGGCGCCCCACCAGCGGAGAGGCGTTGCCCGAACCCCGGCGCTGGTCGGCTCGGCTCGCGCAAGCCATCGTGGAGACCCTCTCGGGTCACCGCCCCGTCCAGCAACTGCTGAAGTGGACCGACGACGCCGTGTACTCGTCGATCACAAGCCGGCTCGCATCCCGGCCCCGGACCACTCCTGGCGCTCGTCCCACGCTGAGATCCATCCGGGTATGCACACCAACAGACGGCGTCGCCGAGGCCAGCGCAGTGATCCAGACGGGCAACCGATGCAGGGCGATCGCCATGCGGCTTGAAGGGCTGGACGGCCAGTGGCGCTGCACCGCGCTCGAGATCGTCTAGCCTCTAGCCGTTGATCATGCAAGAGCTGGGCGACACTCCGCGTGGTGCCACGTCACTGAGCTGAAGCAGATCTGGCCTACGGCGTGTCGCCCAGCTCTTGCATGATCAACGTGAGTCGGGAGTCTAGGCGTCGCGGTGGCGCGGGTCGCCGTGGCAGCGCTTGTACTTGCGACCCGACCCGCAGGGGCACGGCGCGTTACGCGGGACATCACCGAAGTCGAGGCCAGGGCTGGGCTGGACGTTCGTCGCCGTGCTGGCAACCGGGCTCGGTGCAGCTGGCGCCGTGGTCGACACCTCGCCGCCCGGCGCCGCGATGCCGCCGGACGTCGGTCCACCCGGCACAACGTCACGCGACGCAGCAGCGCCGGCCGTGACCCCACTCACCGTGCCGGTCCGCGATCCCCCGGCGCTTGGGCGGGCTGGAGCGCCCGCCTTCCGGCGAGCCGCCCGGTTCGCCTTATGCGCACCGCCTGGCTTGGGTGTTCCGGCCCCCGACCGCTCGACGCGTCGCTGCACGCGCTCCGCGCCGTCAACGCTCGGCGCGGTGTACTCGAGCTGCTGCGGCCGGCGTGCCTCGGCGAGGCCCTTCAGCACAATCATCGTCGGGCCATCCTCACCCTGCCGCTGAATCTCGATCTCGTGGTTCAGCAGCAGCCGGACCGACTCCTCCTTGATGCCTTCCATCATCGCCGCGAACAGATCAAAACCTTCGCGCTGGTACTCGACGAGCGGCTGCTTCTGGGCGTAGGCGCGCAGGCCGATGCCCTCGCGCAAGTAGTCCATCTCGTAGAGATGCTCGCGGTACTTGGTGTCGAGAACCCGCAGCAGCACGCGGCGCTCGATCTCACGGATGACTTCGCGGCCGAACTCGAACTCTCGCTGGTCGTACGCGGCCTTGGCGTCGTCTATCAGCCGGCTGGTGAGCAATTCACTGGTCAGCTTGTCCCGACCACCGGCTTCCTGCTCAAGCTCGGCGATGGACAACGAAGCCGGGTAGAGCATTCGTAACTCGTTCCACAGCTGCTCGAGGTCCCACGTCTCCGGATAACCGTCCGCCGTTGCCGTCCGGACGTACGACGTGACGGTGTCCTCGATCATGCCCGTGACCTGATCGTGCAGGTCTTCGCCCTTCAGCACGCGGCGGCGCTCGTCGTAAATGACGTGCCGCTGCTGGTTCAGCACGTCGTCGTACTTGAGGATTTCCTTCCGGCTGTTGAAGTTCTGCTCCTCGCGCTGCGCCTGCGCGCTCTTGATCGCGTTGCTGACTCGCTTGTGCTCGATCGGCTGGTCGTCGGGAATGTTCAAGCTGCGCAGGATCATGTCGACCCAGTCGCTCTTGAACAGCCGCATCAGGTCGTCCTGCAGCGACAGGTAGAACCGCGACTCGCCGGGGTCGCCCTGCCGGCCGGACCGGCCACGCAACTGGTTGTCGATTCGGCGTGATTCGTGCCGCTCGGTACCAAGGACGTACAGGCCGCCAAGTCGTACAACCTCGTCGTGCTCCGCAGCTACTTGCGATTGCAGCTTCTCGAGAGTCGGTCCCCAGGCGGCCTCGTACTCCTCCGGTGTCTCGACCGGGTCGATTCCCCTCTGCTTGAGTTCGGCATTGGCCATGAACTCTGGGTTTCCGCCGAGCATGATGTCGGTACCGCGACCGGCCATGTTGGTCGCCACGGTCACCGCGCCCTTGCGGCCGGCCTGAGCGACGATCGCTGCTTCACGTTCGTGGTGCTTGGCATTGAGCACCTCGTGCGGGACACCGCGCTTGCGTAGCTGCTGGGAGAGGTGCTCGGACTTCTCGACACTCGTCGTCCCGACGAGGACCGGCTGGCCATCGGCATGCTTGCCCACGATGTCCTCGACCACGGCGGTGAATTTCGCATCCTGAGTGCGAAACACCAGGTCGGACTGGTCGAGCCGGATCATCGGCATGTTCGTCGGGATCGGTACAACACCGAGGTAGTAGATCTTCGCGAACTCGGATGCCTCCGTCATCGCGGTACCCGTCATGCCGGCGAGCTTCTCGTAGAGGCGGAAGTAGTTCTGCAGGGTGATCGTGGCCAACGTCTGGTTCTCCTGCTTGATGTCCACCCCTTCCTTCGCCTCGATCGCCTGGTGCATGCCCTCGCTGTATCGGCGGCCGGTCAGCAGGCGGCCGGTGTGCTCGTCGACGATTTTGACTTCGCCGTCGACGACGACGTACTCCTTGTCGCGGTGGTAAAGCTCCTTGGCCTTAAGGGCATTGTTGAGGAACTGGATCAGCGGGGTGTTGGCGCTCTCGTAGAGGTTCTCGATACCGAGCCAGTCTTCAACCTTCTCGATGCCTGGCTCGAGAACTCCTACCGTCCGCTTCTTCTCGTCGACCTCGTAATCCGCGTCGCGGTGCAGGCGCTTGACCAGCTTGGCGAACTCGCCATACCAGCGGGTGGGCTGGTCGGCGGGGCCAGAAATGATCAGCGGCGTGCGGGCCTCGTCGATAAGGATCGAGTCGACCTCGTCCACAATGGCGAACACGTGCCCGCGCTGGACCATGTCCTCGACCCGCTGGGCCATGTTGTCACGCAGGTAGTCGAAGCCGAACTCGTTGTTGGTGCCGTACGTGATGTCGGCGGCGTAGGCATCGCGCCGCTCGGCCGGCGTCATGCCGGACAGAATCACGCCAACGTCGAGGCCGAGGAACCGGTGGATGCGGCCCATCCACTCCGAGTCGCGCTGAGCGAGGTAATCGTTGACGGTGACGATGTGTACGCCTCTACCGGTAAGCGCGTTCAGGTACGCCGGCAGCGTTGAGACCAGCGTCTTACCCTCACCGGTCTTCATCTCAGCGATGTTGGCGAAATGCAGCGCAGCGCCGCCCATCACCTGAACGTCGTAATGGCGCTGGCCGAGCGTGCGGCGGGCCGCCTCACGGACGGTGGCGAAAGCCTCGGGAATCAGATCATCGAGCTCCTCGCCGTCCGCCAACCGTTCGCGGTACTCGGCGGTAAGCCCGCGAAGTTCCGCGTCAGTGAGGTTGGCAAAGTCCTCCTCGATGCTGTTGACCTGGCTGACGATCGCTTCGAGCCTCTTGATGATCTTGCCCTCGCCGGTGCGAAGAAGCTTGTCGAACCATTCGGGCACGCGGGTCAACTCCTAGAAGAACGTCATGTTGCGGTCGCGATGCCGGGCCGGCAAGTGGCCGGCCGACTCGCCCCCAGCGCACCATGGTACGTGCCGCCGGCGTTGAGATAACGATTCGACCTATCTTGATGTTCCAGGGCACCATTCCGAGGTGCTGCCATTTGAGCTTCGTGGTGACGGCGTCCTGCTTGCGACGCCGACATCCGCCGACGTCGACGCGATCACCGAACTATGCCAGGACAAGGATATCCAGCGCTGGACAACCGTTCCGGTCCCGTATGAGCGCAGCCACGCGGAGCAGTTCCTTACCCAGCTTGTCGAGCCGGGCTGGGAGTCCGGCCGGAACCTGACGTGGGCATTGCGCAACCCCGAGAACCGGTCAGTGCTGGGGATGGTCAGCCTCAACCTGCGCGACCACCGTGGCTCCGGCGAAATCGGGTTCTGGCTGGGATCCGCTGGTCGCGGCCGCGGACTTATGACGACCGCCGTTCGGCTCGTCGCTGAGTACGCCTTCGCACCGGAGGGCCTCGGCCTCGAACGTATCGTCTGGCGCGCAGGGGTCGGCAACTGGGCATCGCGCCGCGTCGCCTGGCGGCTCGGGTTCACCATCGAAGGAACACTTCGCAAAGAACTGCCAAAGCGCGGAGAGCGCGTGGACGCGTGGTTCGGGACCCTTATCGCCGGCGATCCGGTCCAACCCAAGACCCGCTGGTTGGACGTTCCAACCTTGACCGGTTCGAAGGTGGTCCTGCGGCGGTTCGTCGAGTCCGACGCGGACGCCTGTGTCGAAGCGTGTAACGACCCGGTGACGCGCAAGTGGCTGGGCCAGCTGCCCAGCCCGTATACCCGGGACACGGCTCTGGGCTACATCCGGTCGCGGGAGAACGAGCATGCCGATGGCACTGCGCTGCATTGGGCGGCGGCGCCGGTAGGCGGCGGGCCTGCGACAGGCGCGTTCTCGCTGATGGGCATCAGGGACGGACGTGCCGAGGTGGGCTACTGGGTTCACCCTGCGGCGCGAAAAGCCGGGGTGGCGACCGAGGCGGTCCGGCTCATGGTGCAGCACGCGTTCACCGATCCAGCCCACGGCGGGTTGGGTTTGCGGCGGCTCGTCCTGGCCCGCGCCGAGGGCAACGATGCCTCCGGTACGGTCGCCGAGCGGGCCGACTTTCGACCCTATGGCGTGGAGCACCAGGCCGAACAGCTCGGCGACGGAACATGGGCCGACCTGCATTGGTACGAGCTGCTGAATTCCTCTCCGCGTTGATCACGGGTGGATCAACGCGGAAAAGAGCTCACTTCTTCAAGTGGAGAGCGGCTTGCAGGAGGTCGCGCATGGCGGAGTCGAACGCCACGAGGCGGATGAGGTCGACGTTCGTCGGCGTGGCTTTAACCGTCCGGACCGCGATGCCGGCTGCCTGATCTGGCGGGAACCCGTACACGCCGGTCGCGATGGCCGGGAAGGCAATGCTGCGTGCCCCGAGCTCATCGGCGACGCCCAGGCTACGGCGGTAGCACCACGCCAGAACCTCAGCCTCGCCCTGGCCACCACCTCGCCACACCGGGCCAACGGTGTGGATCACGTGGCGGACCGGCGGGTACAGGTCGAACGCAGGCGTAGCGACCGCTTCGCCGGGCGGGCACGGGGCGAGGGCGGCACCAGCCTCAGCAAGCCGGGGCCCGGCGGCGCGGTGGATCGCGCCGTCCACTCCCCCGCCGCCGCGCAGCGACGAGTTGGCGGCGTTGACGATCGCGTCGACGTCCTGTCGGGTGATGTCGCCCTGCACGACCTCGATGGTGGCCATACCTCATCCTGCCCGACAACGTTCGTGCCAGACCGGTTCCGCGTGAGCGGTCTGTAGGACACACTCTCTACGTGGCGCCGAACCAGGTGGCCAGTCCGGCGGGGGGACAGATCCAGATCCGGCTGCTGGGTGGCCTGGAGATACGCCGCGGCGGAGACCAGCTACCGCCGCTGGAATCGGCGCGCACCGAATCGCTGCTGGCTTACCTGCTGCTCCACCGCGACGAGCCGCAGCAACGGCAGCACATCGCCTTCCATTTGTGGCCCGACTCGACCGAAGAACAGGCGCGCACCAACCTGCGGCACATACTGCACAACCTGCGGCACGTACTGCCAGAAGCTGACAAGCTGATCGAGGTAGGCCCGCGAACACTGACGTGGCGGCCGGCATTGCCCACCTGGTTGGACGTCGCCGCGTTCGAGCAGGCGATCCTCGAGGGCCGGCCGAAGGATGCGGTCGCGCTGTACGCCGGCGACCTGCTGGCCGGCCGTACGGACGAGTGGGTGGAGGAGCAGCGCGTACGGCTGCGTCGTCGCTACCTCGACGCGCTGGAGCAGCTCGTGACCGCGAGCAAGGAGCACGGTGACTTGGTGGACGCAGTGCGCTACGCAGAGCAATTGCTGCGCGAAGAGCCGCTCCGCGAAGAGACCTACCGCGCGCTCATGCGGCTTCACGACGCACTTGGAGATCGGGCGCGGGCGGTGCGTGTGTACCACGAATGCGCGGCGACCCTCGAGCGAGAGCTCGGGGTTGAGCCTGCGGCGGAGACGCGGGCGACATACGACGCGCTGCTTGCGCGGGACGAGCGGCCCGCGGCCACCCGGCTGGGCGGGCCCCCGTTCGTGGGCCGGACGGCCGAGCGGGCCAAGCTCGCGGCCGCTTGGCGGAACGCCCGACCGGGCCGACCCCACGTCGTGCTTCTTGCGGGCGAGTCCGGAATCGGCAAGACCCGGCTCGCTGAGGAGTTACGGGCTTGGGCCGCGCACCGCGGCGCCGTCACAGCCGTGGCCCGCGCCTATCCCGGCGAAGGGGCGCTGGCGTATGGACCGATCGTGGCCTGGCTGCGCTCGGAGGGGCTGAAGGTGCGGCTAAATGTCCTCGCTCGTCCTTACCTCACCGAGCTCGCTCGGCTGCTTCCGGAGCTGGTCGCTAGCGTGCCAGGACTGACTCGGCCGCAGAGGTTACCGGAGAGCGAGCAGCGTCAGCGGTTGTACGACGCGGTCGTCACCGCCTTGGCTGCGCCGGACACGCCGCTTCTGCTGGTTGCCGACGACGTGCAGTGGTGGGACCGTGACGCGCTGCAACTGCTGCACTACCTGATACGGACACGGCCGGCCGCGCCATTGCTCGTCGTCGCGACCACGCGCCGGGAAGAAATGGAGACCGCGGCGCCGCTGCGCGACCTTCTCGTGGCCCTGCGCCTTGCCGGAACGCTGTCCGAGATCGATCTGGATCGTCTGAACCGCGCCGAGACCGGGTTGCTCGCCGAGCAGATCGGGCGAGGTCCGATCACCGATGCGGCGGTCGCGGCGCTGTACGAACAGACCGAAGGCAACCCATTGTTTGTCGTCGAGGCACTGCGGGCCGGCTGGCAGGTGGGCGGGGACGTGCTCACACCCAAGGTGCACGCTGTGATCCAGTCGCGGCTCGCGCAGCTGTCGGTCGCGGCGCGCGACCTAGTCGACGTCGCCGCGACCGTCGGTCGGGAGTTCACCGCCGAGGTCCTGTCGCTGGCTAGCCGCACAACCGAAGACGCGGTAGTTCACGCTCTGGACGAGCTGTGGCGACGCCGGATCATCGGAGAACACAACGCCGTCGCGTACGACTTCAGTCACGACACGATCCGCGAGGTCGCCTACGCCGCACTGAGCCCGATGCGCCGCCGCTACCTTCACGGACAAGTTGCGCAGGCGCTCGCGACGGCATTTGCCGGCGACCTCGACTCCATCAGCGGGCAACTGGCCCGCCACTACGAGGAGGCCGGAGCGCTCGACCATGCGGTCGCGGCGTACGCGTGCGCGGCAGACGTGGCGCAGCAACTGTACGCGCACGGCGAGTCGGCCCGGCTCCTTACGCGCGGATTGGAGCTGTTGACCAGGCTTCCGGCGAACGCGCAGCGTGCCAGGCGCGAGCTCGAGTTGTCGACCGCGCTGCTGGCGCCGCTCGTCGCCACCGAAGGCTACGCATCGCCGCGGATCCACGAGACACACCAGCGGGCGTTGACGCTGGCCAGGTTCCTTGGAGCCGAGCCCTCGCCGCCATTGCTGCGGTCGATGGGCCTAGGCAGCTTGGCGCGCGGCGACTTCGCAGCCGCGAAAGAGTATGGCGCTGCACTGCGGCACCGGGGCGACCGAGATGACGACGATGTGCTCCGTGTGGAGGGCGAGTACGTGCTCGGCGTAGCCGCATTCTGGGCCGGTGAGCTGACCGACGCGCGAGATCATCTGGAACGCGCGGTCGCGACGCACCGAGTTGAGAACCGGCGGGAACACCTGCTGCGCTACGCCCAAGATCCCAAGGTGATATGCCTTACCCGGCTGGCGTTGGCCTACTGGTTCCTCGGTGACCGGGAGGCGGCCATCCGCGCCCGAGACCAGGGACTTGCCTTCGCCGAGGAGATCGGCCATCCCTACAGCCAGGCCGTGGGCCTGCTCTTCGCGTCGCTGCTGGCCCTTGACATGAACGACACGCCTGCACTGCGGCGGTTCGTGGAGCGGGCGAAAGTGACGGCGCCGGAGGGCGCAGGGGTTCAGGTCGAAGGCGCGATCGCCGCCCTCGATGCCTACGTCGGGATCCTCGACAGCGGGGCGCGCGAGGGAATCGCGCGGATCCAGCAAGTCGTGGCAGATGCGCGCGACGCGGATCAGGCGGCGCCAGGACTGCGATCGGCTCTGTTGCGCATCCTGCTCGCCGCGTGCGAGGCGGCCGGAGATGCAAGAACCGGCGTGGCGGCAGCCGATGAGCTCATCGCGCTCTCCAATTCGGTGGTCTGGCGCCCGGAGGCTCGGCGGTTGCGGGAGAAGTTTCTGACGAAGCAGCACCCGGCAAACACCTGATGGAACGCTCGCGGAACGCAACCACACCCACGCTGGTGGCGGAGCTTACCTCGAGGAGGATTCCGTGATCAGTAATGATGCTCACCAGCGGTTCCGTGGTGGCTTTCGCGGCGCGTTGCTTCGGCCGGAAGAGGACGGGTACAACGAGGCACGACGGGTCTGGAACGGCGCCATCGACCGCAAACCCGCGCTGATCGCCCGTTGTGCCGGCAGTGACGACGTCGTCGCCGCGGTGCGCTTCGCCCGCGAGCACGATCTGCTCGTCTCGGTGCGTTGCGGTGGGCATTCCATCGCCGGGTACGGCGTGTGCGACGGCGGTCTGGTGATCGACCTGTCGCTGATGAAGGCAGTGCGCGTCGACCCGGTAATGCGGACGGCTTGGGCTGCCGGCGGTGTGCTGTGGTCGGACTTCGACAAGGCCACGCAGCCGTTCGGCCTGGCCACGACCGGAGGGATCATCAGTCACACCGGTGTCGGCGGCCTGACACTCGGCGGTGGCCTCGGCCACCTCATGCGCAAGCATGGGCTAACCGTCGACAACCTGATCGCGGTCGACCTGGTAACCGCAGAGGGCGAAAAGGTTCGCATCGATGCGGAGACCGAGCCGGAGTTGTTCTGGGGATTGCGCGGCGGGGGCGGCAACTTCGGGATCGTGACCGCATTCCAGTTCCACCTACACCCTGTGGGCCCATTCGTCGTCGGCGGGCCGATCTTCTGGCCGGTCGAGCAAGCCCCGCAGGTCCTTGGCTTCCTGCGTGAGTTCGCGCCGATCGCGCCGGATGAGCTGGGGATTACCGTCGCGGTTGCACCGGCGCCGCCGAGTCCGTTCACACCTCCGGATCAGTTCGGCAAGCCAGTTGTAGGGCTGATCCTTGCCTGGACGGGTGATCCGGCGGCGGCCGAACAGGTCGTGCGGCCGCTCCGGGCACTCGGCCGGCCGATCGGCGACGGGTTCCGGCCGATCCCGTACCTCGCGCTCCAGTCGATGCTCGACGGCGGCGCACCGCACGGCCGCCACTACTACTGGAAGGCGCACCGGCTGCCGATACTGACCGACGAGGTCGTCGACATCTTCGTGACCCGCATCGGTGCGATGACCAGTCCGTTCGCGCAGTTCAACGGCTGGGCGGTGGGCGGAGCCGCCAGCCGAGTCGACGAGTCCGCCACCGCGGTAGGAGACCGCACGCCTGGCTTCGAGATGAGCGTCACCGTGGGCTGGGTGCCATCGGCCGAAGACAGCGAGCGGCACCGGGCCTGGGTGCGAGAGGGCTGGAAGGCACTCGCGCCGTACAGCGAAGGTGTCTACGCCAACTTCATCTCCGACGAGGGTTACTCCGGGCTGCAGGCGGCATACGGCCTGTCGCGGCTGCAGCGGCTGACCGCGCTCAAGGACCGCTACGACCCGACGAACTTCCTTCGGATGAACGCCAACATCCCACCGAGCGGCGGTGCGTGATGAAGACGATTCTGGTGACCGGCGCTTCCGGAAATGTCGGAACTCACCTGGTCCGCGAACTCGCGGCGCGTGGCGAACGCGTGCGCGCACTCGTCCGTGACGCGAAGAAGGCGCGGGCGTTGCTCGGCGACGATGTGGACGCGGCGGTAGGCGACTTCGCCGATCCGTCCTCGATCGCGGCTGCCCTCGACGGCGTCGACCGCGTCTTCCTGCTTACGCCTAGCCATCCCGAGATGGTGACCTACGAGCGCGCCGTCGTCGATGCCGCAGTGGCCGCTGGCGTTAAGCGGGTGGTGAAGATGTCCACGGTCGGGGCCGATCCCAGGTCGGACGGGCGTTTCGCGTCCTGGCAGGGTCAGTGCGAGGAGTTGCTCTGGGCCTCGGCGATTCCCGCAGTGGTCCTCCGGTCGAGCTATCACATGACCAACGTGTGCTTCTTCGCCGAGTCGATTCGGTCCACCGGCAAGATCTTCGCTCCGGTGGACGACGCCAAGATCGCTATGGTCGACCGGCGCGACCTCGCGGCGGTCGCCGCCCTGGCGCTGACCGAGGAGGGCCACGACGGTCGGACGTACGTCATCTCTGGACCTGAAGCCATCACCTACAACGATGTGGCGAGCCAGTTATCGCAGGTGCTGGGCAAGACCGTTGAGTTCGTCGACGTCCCCGGCGAGGCCGCGATCGCCGCCGCGCTACGAGCAGGCGCGCCCGAGTGGATGGCATTCGGCATCGGAGAGGTGCACCGGCAACTCAAGCGCGGGATCGCGGCGCAGACCAGTGACGTAGTCCGCGTGCTGCTGGAGCGCGAGCCGTACGGCTTCGCCGATTTCGCCCGTGACACCGCCGCTGTATTCAGCTGACGCGCGAATCACGCCACGGAATGGAGCGCGGTCTCGAGCGCCGGAGACAGGTCGCCGCGTCCGTTGACGGCGACATCAGACAGGCCCAACCAGGCCGCCATGCCGATCAGCTCGGCAGCCAGTTCATCAGCTGTCTCACCCGGGGCGTCGGGTTCGCGCCACGCTGCCTGAATGCGCAGCACCCCGGCTGCGCGATCGGCCTTGAGGTCGACCCGCCCCACCAGCCGATCGCCGAGCAAGAAGGGCAGCACGTAGTAGCCGTGAACCCGCTTGGGGGGCGGGACGTAGATCTCGATCCGATACCTGAAGCCGAATAGTTCCTCGGTGCGGCGACGCTCCCAGACCAGCGAGTCGAACGGGCTGAGCAGTGCCCGCGCGGCGACCTGGCGAGGCAGCCGAGCGTCGCGATGCAGGTACGAGGGGCCCTTCCAGCCCTCGACCGCAACGGGTATCAACTCACCTTCCTCGACAAGCTCGTCGATGGCCTGGCGCGTGCCGTCGACTCTGATCCGGAAGTAGTCGGCGAAGCACCGGGCCGTGCCGATGCCGTGCGCCCTCGCGGCAATACGGACGAGCTCTCGGTATGCCTCGTCATGCGATGGGGTTGGCGCAGCGATCACCTCTTGCGGCAGGACACGTTCTGGAAGGTCGTAAAGCCGCGCGAAGGAGCCATTACGACCGGCCGAGGTGACCTGGCCGGCATAGAAGAGGTACTCGAGCGCGGTCTTGACGTCGGACCAGTTCCAACCCCAGTGGTCTTTACGCCGGGGTGCGTCGTGCTCTATCTCGCCCGCCGTCACCGGGCCGAGCCGGCGGACCTCGTCGAGCACCCAGTCGACGAAACCCGGATTCTCCTTGTTGAGGCGGACCATCCGTCCCCAGGCGAGCTCGTCGGCCCGCGTCATGCGGTGGCGGAGCAACGGCTGAGTGGCGACCGGAAGCAGCGAGGCCTCGTGCGCCCAGTACTCGAACAGCAGCCTCGGCGCGCGGTTGGCGGCACGATCGAGCAGGTCGCGAGGGTACGGCCCGAGCCGGCTGTACACCGGCAGGTACTGCGAGCGCGACAGCACGTTGACCGAGTCGATCTGGATGACGCCGACCCGATCGAGCACCCGGCGTAGCGCTCGCCGGTCGGGCCGCGCAGGTCGCCGGTCGGCGAATCCCTGGGCGGTCAGCGCGACGCGCCGCGCCTGCGCTCGCGACAGGCTGGTACGAACTCCCACGCTGGCAGATCCTGCCAGTTGCCACTGACACTGTCGGCTCCGTTCGATCACGTTCGGCAGACGGCGCGACGTACCTACAGGCATGCGGACATGTAGCTACGTCGCCAGGCCTGTCGAACGTGATCGAACGACAATCAGGCGAATCACACGTTGAGGTGGATCACCCCGTAGTCGTAGCCCTTACGCCGGTACACCACGCTGGGCTGCTTGGAGTCGGCGTCGACGAACAGGTAGAAGTCGTGACCCACCAGCTCCATCTCGTACAGGGCCTGGTCGAGGGTCATCGGCTCGGCGTCATGCGACTTAACGCGCACGACGAGCGGGCCGTCGCCGTCAACTTCGAGCGGCCCGGTATTCGGTGCGGCGGCGGTGTCGCGGCCGGATTTGTCTCCGCCGTCGGCCGCCGGCAAACCCACGTCCGTCGGCAAGTCGGCCGTGGCCACCGCGACCGACTTTGGGTTGCGACCGCCCGATCGCGCGGTACGGCGCCGTTCGGCGGCGCGGCGCATTCGATTGCTCAGCTTGTCCATCGCCAGATCAAGGGCGGCATACCGGTCGTCAGCGGCGGCCTCGGCCCGAATGATCGGGCCCTTGGAGCGGACGGTCAGCTCGACCCGGTGGGCCTCGTCGGACCGGCGGGGATTGGGCTCCTTGCTGACTTCCACGTCGACGGTGATGACCTTCTGGTCGTACCGCTCGAGCTTGCTCAACTTCTCGGTCGCCAGATCGTGGAACCGCTCGGGGATCTCGCAGTTGCGCCCCTTAATGACGATGTTCACCGGACCTCCCAGGTCTGATCAGGCAGTCGGGAGGGCACCACGGACGGATGAAGGTGCCATGAACCCACGCTAACCCGTAGATGACCGACCGGTGCCACGAACCCCGAAGCTCGGTCCTCGGCGAGATGTGGCGGCGATCACAGCGGCGCTGCACGGTTCGATCCCGCCGGCCCGCAAGGCTCGGGCGGCCTCGCTCAGCGTCGCACCCGTCGTCACCACGTCGTCCACCAATACGACGCACCGTCCTGCAAGCAAGCCGGCGCCCGCCGGTCGCACATCCAGCGCAGACGCGAGGTTGTCCCAGCGCGCCGCTGCATCGAGCCCAGCCTGGTCCGCGACCACCCGTCGATGCCGTAACGCCAGCACAACGGAGCAGTGGTACCCGACCCGCCGCAGCAGGACTGCGGCGCGCCGGCTCGTTCGGCCGAGCGGGTCGTGGCCACGGCGACGGACGGCGCGACGGGTGGATGGGACGGGAACGAGCACGACGGCCCGCTCACCGCACAAGGAACATCCGGCACCCGATTCGAGCACGGCAACGACGGAGGTGGCCAAGGCGGCACCCAACGGCTGGGCGAGGCCAAGCCGGGCGCGCTCCTTGTGGCTCAGGACGACGCCACGGGCCGGGCCGGCGTATTCGGCGACGGCGGCCACCGGGATCTTGCGACAATCCACGCCGTCGGACGCTGTGGATTGTCGCAAGATCGTGCCGACGTCCACGGGTACCAGGCCGGCGGGCTGGTGGAGTGTGTCCCGGCAGTCCGCGCAGAGCAGGCCCGGCGAAGCCTCGCACCCTGCACACACGCTGCCGAAGGCGAGTTCCGCCGCGGCCGCGGCGAGCGCGCCGAGCCACCATCTGGTCACGTGCTACCCCGGATAGGCTGGTCGCCGGATATCGGGGACGGGCGTCCAGGTCAGTGACTTCGGATCTTGAACGTATACGTGGTCCTCACCGCCCGCCGCGAGCTGGCGGCTCACACGCCAGTTCGCGGTCAGCGTCCGCGCACCGTCGACGACGCCGGCCGGCGAGCCTGTCATCCGGCCGTTGAGCGCAAAGATCCAGGCCCGCTGGGCCAGCCCGTTCTGCTCGTCGGCGGCCGTGAGCACCGCAAGCTGATCATACTGATCCCACGCGACGTCGACCGCAAAGCCAGTGACAT
The DNA here is from genome assembly GCA_035762665.1 of Jiangellaceae bacterium. Classification (GTDB taxonomy): domain Bacteria; phylum Actinomycetota; class Actinomycetes; order Jiangellales; family Jiangellaceae; genus JASLBX01. The sequence goes on from DASTNZ010000183.1 coordinate 36,338, forward strand.
CTGCATGTTCGATAGCGCGCACGTCGTCGACACGGACTTCATACGGGTAATCGGCCCGCACGATGACCCCTACGTACACTGCGCCGTTCGCCACGAGAGCGATGCGCGCGCCGTCGGCCGCGACCGCCACGGCATCGAGTCGTCGGCCGCTGAGGCCACTGATCGGGACGATCGCCTGCTCGCTGTCCGGCGATGCGACGACCAGCTTGGACGACTTATCACTGCCTTCGATCACCCACGCCAGACCCGTGAGATCGACAGATGGTGAGCGGAGCAGCTGGCCCTGAGCGATGATCTCCAAGCTGGCGTCGGCGGCGAGCTCGCTCCACTTCAGCGTCGTGCGCCCCTCGTCCACGACGACCGCTTGGTTCATCCGTGGGTCGACCGCGACGTCCTCCACGCCGGGAAGCTCACCGAGCGGGCCTACCACAGGAGTCACGGCTCGGTCATCGTCGAGCTGGACGACACCTGCGTCCGTAACGGCGAACAGGGAAAGCGCCCGAGTGCCGGCGGGGTTCGAATCGGGGAAGCGCCGAGCCGGCGCCTCGTCCAGCACGACCTGACCGCCATGAACTATCACATTGTCCACTTCGGGAAGCTGGCCCAGCGTCCACGCCAGCTGCACGACCAACTGCTGGCGCTGCGTTCCGCTGGCTTGAAGCGCGTCCGCCGTGAGCTTGACGTCCGCCTCCCCCGCCGTGACGGCCACCGCATCAACGGCGAGCCGCGTCTCCTCCGGAAACGCCGTACGGACGGCCGGCTCCAGCCGCGCCGACGGGCCTTCGAGCAGTCTCTGCGCCAGCAGCGTCGCAACCGGCCCGCGCACTGGCAGGTAAACGGTGTCCGGTACCAAGGCCTGGAATCCGGGTTCGTAAAAGAACAGACTGTGGGCCGCGAACTCCTCGTTGAAGTCCGTGTCTCTGATGATCAGCCCGGGCGGTGGGTTGGTGATACGCCACTCACCCTCCACTTCGTCCAGCAGCAGGTAATGCTCGTCGACCGTGCCGGCGGCGGTCTTCTCGAACTCACGCTGCGTCCGCACAGTGGCCCACACACTCACTCGCACGCGCACCTCGTTTGGAGCGGTCGACTGGGTGGCCGGTTCGGCTCGATAGACCGTCGTGAGGTCGTCCGGATCCCATTCATGCGACGCCTCGCTCGTCAGGAACTCCCGCGCGGTGGCGTAGTTGGCCTCGTAGAAGTTCATCGCCTCAAGGAAGCCGTCGACGATCTCCTCAGGCGTCTGCCCGGGCTCCGGGCCTTGGACTTCGCCACCCACGTACGGTGCGGCGCGTCCGGCACTGTCGATCTCATCGTGCGCAATCACCTGCCCGGACGTAGGGATGCCGGCGCAGCCGGCGAGCATCGTCGCGGCGATGGCCGCCAGCGCCACACCGAACCTCGACCTAGACACCGGTCACCTCCGCCGGTTCATCTTCGGCCAGTCGGTGGTACGGGCTGGCCACTCCGGAAATCCGACCGTCGGGCCCGGCGTCGTCGGGCATCAGCGGCAACGGCGACGCGGTCAGATCCGCCCCGATCTGGGTCGGCAGGGTGAGCCGGAACTGCGAACCCTGCCCGGGTTCGCCCCAGGCCTGCAGCCAACCACCGTGCAGCCGTGCATCCTCGAGTGCAATCGCCAGGCCCAGGCCGGTGCCGCCGGTGCTCCGCGCCCGAGCCGGATCGGCCCGCCAGAACCGGTGGAACACCAAGGAGGACTCGCCTGGTTTGAGGCCCACGCCGTAGTCACGCACGGTCACCGCCACGGCCTCGCCGTCTGTCGCCGCCACGCGGACAACCACATCGCGTCCCTCCCCATGCTCGATTGCGTTGACGACGAGGTTGCGCAGCACCCGCTCAATGCGGCGACGGTCGAACTCGGCGACACACGGCTCGTCGGTGCCGTCCATCCGAACTTCCGAACCCTTGCCGGCGGCGAGCGGTGCCGTGGCTTCGGCGACCAGGTAGACAACGTCGCGGAGGTCACCGGACTCCGCGTTCAGCACGGCGGCGCCGGCGTCGAAGCGGCTGATCTCCAGCAGGTCGGCGAGCAAGGCCTCGAAGCGGTCCAGCTGGGCCTGCAGCAGCTCCGCGGCTCGCCGCACTTCGGGCTCGAACTGCTCACGCGACTCGTGGAGCACGTCGGCCGCCATCCGGACGGTCGTCAACGGTGTACGCAGCTCGTGAGAGACATCCGATACAAACTGCTGCTGCACGCGCGAAAGTTCCTCCAGCTCGCCGATCTTGTGTTGCAGGCTGCTGGCCATCTGGTTGAAACTGCTCGCCAGCCGCGCGATGTCGTCTCGACCACGGACGGCCATCCGTTCCGACAGCTTGCCGGCCGAGAACCGTTCCGCGATCTTCGCGGCCATCCGGACGGGAGTGACGACCTGCCGGGTGACCAGCCATGCGACGGCGCCCAGCAGGAGCACAAGCAGCAACCCCGCCGTGGCGAGGGCCGTCCACACCACGCTGAGCGTCTGCTCTTGTTCGGTAAGCGGGAACAAATAGTAGAGCCCGTACTGCTCGTCGGCGGTGAAGACCCGACCACCTACCGCGATGGCCGGCTCGCCCGTGTCACGGTCGGCGCGCTGGATCTCGGTATACGTCCAGAACAGCCGAAGCTCCTCACTCACCGCTTCGCGCAGGTCCTCAGGAACGCTGTCGGCGATCACCGTTGGCGGCGACTTGAGCGGCGTCGCACCCTCGCGCACGAGCACGACCACAGGCCCATCCTCGCCGCCGAGCGCGGCCTGGTCCCCGACGATCTGCCGGAATACACCGCGGTCACCCGCCTCGGCGGCTTCCAGCTGCTCTTGGACCGTGTCGAGTCCGGCAGCTGCATATGCCAGAGCGGCGTCCCGTTTCTGAACCAGCAACCCTTCGGTGATCTGCCGCATCAGCGTGATGCCTAGCAGCGAGACGACAGCAACTGACAAAGCGAGAGTGGTCGCGATGACGCGAAACTGGATCGACCGCTGCCAGGCGGCGGTCAGCCGGTTCCACCAGCGCAGTAACGTGGTGCCGGTGGCAGTTAACAGGCCGACCAGCCGCGGGGGCACGCTGCCCGGGCGGGGTTCCGACGCGGCGGCCTCAGCCACGTCAGGCAGGACCCGCCTTGTAGCCGACTCCGCGGACCGTCACGACAACCTCCGGATTCTCCGGATCGCGCTCGACCTTCGACCGAAGCCGCTGCACATGCACGTTGACCAGGCGAGTGTCCGCGGCATGCCGATAGCCCCAGACCTTCTCCAGCAGCTCCTCGCGGCTGAACACCTGCCACGGCTTGCGGGCCAGGCAGGCGAGCAGGTCGAACTCAAGCGGGGTGAGCCCGATCGAGATACCGTTCCGTTTGACCGAGTGGCCGGCGACATCGATGATCAGATCGCCGACCTGGAGGGTCTCAGGTTTCGGATCATCGGTGCGCCGCAGCCGGGCGCGCACACGAGCGACAAGTTCCTTGGGCTTGAACGGTTTGACGACGTAGTCGTCCGCCCCCGACTCTAGGCCGACGACGATGTCAACCGTGTCGCTCTTGGCCGTCAGCATCACAATGGGGACGCCGGACTCTGTCCGAATCTCCTTGCAGACGTCGATGCCGTCCTTGCCCGGCAACATCAGGTCGAGCAGTACCAGGTCGGGTTTGAAGTCACGGAACACCGGGAGCACGTCGTCGCCGCGGGTGGCGGTCTTGAACTCGTAGCCCTCGTTCCGCAGGACGATGCCGAGCATCTCGGCGAGCGCGGTGTCGTCATCGACGATGAGAACGCGTCCCTTCATGGCCATTATCGTGACACTGTTGCGGCCAAACTGTGAAAACTCGTTGTGGACGAAGGACCTCGCGGCAATGGTGAGATGGTCACCTGCACCGTCGAATCGCCCCTGCACAGGGCCGTGAAACGATAAGAAGGTCAGCTGACCAGCAGGAAGGGCTAGGGGTAGATGTCCGACAATCCGGAACGGGATCGCCCGGACGACGACGGCACAAGCCATCGGCCGGATCACGGCTCCGATGCCCGACCTCGGTACCCGGGTTGGTCGGCCGAGCAACCGCCGGGCGGGGCGTGGACGGCACCCGGCCAGCAGCCCGGCTCGACGGCACCCGGCCAGCAACCGGGCTGGACAGTACCCGGCCAGCAAGCCGGGTGGCAGTCCCCAGGGTATGCCGGAACTCAGCCTCAGCCCGACCCGCAAGGGCAACCCAGCCAGAACCCTCCGCCTGGCTATCCACCCTCCGGATGGGGTGCTCCTGCCTGGGGACCGCCGCCGCCCGTCAAGCCCGGCGTCATTCCACTGCGGCCTCTCGGCGTGGGCGAGATCCTCGACGGCGCCGTTACGACGATCCGCCGTAACCCCGGCCCGATGCTCGGCCTGTCCGCCGTGGTGGCGGTCGTCGTCCAGCTCATTGGCCTTGCTGCGTCCTGGCTGATGTTTCGTGACCTCCAGGCGATTGAGGAACTCTCACCGACGGCCACCCCTGCGGAAATCTTCGGTGTGCTCGGCGGGGCGTTCGGCGTCTTCGGAATCATGGCCCTCGTCAGCTGGGTCGCCACCGTCATCCTGACCGGAATCCTCACGGTGGTCGTCAGTCGCGCCGTGCTCGGGCAGAACGTGACAATTGGGGAAGCGTGGGCGAAGGCCCGGCCAAAGTTGCTGAAGCTGCTGCTCCTGACCTTCGTGTACTCACTGATCGCGGCGTCGCCGCCGATCGCGTTCTTCGTGTTGATGGCCCTGGCGATAGCTGCCGGCGCCGGCGAGGGCATCGTTGCGCTTTGGGTCCTAGGTGTGTTCGTGGCGGTTCCACTTTCGATCTGGCTGTACGTGCGCTACGCGCTGGCCAGCCCGGCATTCATGCTTGAATCGACCCCTGGTCGCCATGCGGGCGAGCCGGCCCGACCTATCGGGATCGGCAAGGCGCTGCGCCGATCGGCCGAGCTTGCCAGACGATCGTGGTGGCGGCTTTTTGGAATCTTGATCCTGGTCTGGATTGTCGCGTTCATCGTCACGCAGGTCATCAGCGTCCTGTTTGCGGTTCCCACGTTCTTCGTCGCGGACCCATACGACCCGGAATCCATGGCAAGCCTTGGTTTGCTGAGCCTTTCCGCTCTCGGCGGCATCGTCAGCACGACGATCACCGCACCGTTCCTTGCCGCGGCAGTGGCGCTGCTATACATCGATCGGCGGATACGCCGGGAGGCTCTGGACATCGAGCTGGCCCGAGCGGCGGGCGTCACGATTCCCGGCCGTGCCGACCTACCTCCGCCTATGCGATGAGCCTGCCGGTCGAACTTGACCGCGATGAGGCTCGCGAGCTGGCGGAGGGCGAGCTCGCCAACCCGCGCTACGACAGCGAGCCGTCGCTGTTGCAGCAGGCGTTCGAGTGGCTATTCGAGCGGCTCAGCGAGCTGCTGTCCTCGGCGCGCGGAACGCTGAGCGGTCCAATGGGAGCACTACTGCTAGCAGTGATCATTCTCGCCGTCGCCACAATCCTGCTGCGTTACGGCGCGCTGGCCCGCCGCCGCAAGTCGGCAGCCGAGTCAGTGCTCGGCGGGACTCGGCGGGGGGCGCGCGAGTACCGGGCCGCCGCAGCCGCCGCAGCCGCGGCGGGTAAGTGGTCCGAAGCCGTCGTGGAACGCTTCCGAGCGATCATCGCGGACCTCGACGAGCGTGGCGTTCTTCACGTTAAGGCCGGAACGACCGCTGACGAAGCAGCTTGGACCGCCGGCCTCGCCCTACCCGACTTAGTGGGCTCGTTATCCGACGCGGCCACGATGTTCGATGCCATACGCTACGGCGGGCACGACGCGACCAGCGAGGACGACCGGCGATTGCGTGCGCTCGACGAAGCGGTCCGCCGTGCCCGTCCGCAGCCTGTAGCGGCAACCCGGATGGCGCACAAGTGACATCCTCGACACTGACCCCGGAAACCCGTACGGTTGCCGCTTACTGGCGTCGGTGGCGATGGCCGGTGCGGGTGATCGTCGTACTGCTGCTCACGGCGCTGCTCATCGGCTTCATCAACAGCCAGAACCGGCGTGGTTTCCTTGATCCGCAGGGAGTCGACCACACCGGCTCGGGAGCCGCCGCCGCGCTGCTCGACAACCTCGGCGTCGAGGTCAGCGAGGCGCGACGAACCAGCGAGGTGGTTCGGGACGCTGGGCAGGACACCACCGTCCTGATCACGATTCCAGACCTCCTCCAGCAGGATCAGGTCGACCAGCTGCTCGGCACACACGCGGACCTGGTGCTGGTCGCCCCGACGCTCAGCCTGACCGTCTTCGATCCGCAGCTCAGCCTCGCCGGCGAGGATCTCCCGAGCAGCCGCGAGCCAGGCTGTGAGCTCGCCGAGGCGGTGCGCGCCGGTTCGGCGAGGCTAGGGGCGGAGTACACCGGTGGACCGCCCGCGACGACGTGCTACGACGGCGGGCTGGTCGTCACGACGCTGGACAGCGGCCAGCGACTGGTGGTGTTCGGTTCCTCCGACCTGCTGACCAACCGTTACCTGGACGAGGATGGCAATGCCGCGCTGGTCCTCGGCCTGCTCGGCCACCATGCCAACCTGATCTGGTACCGACCGGTGCCCGAGACGGATGCCGCCGAGGCCACTCCGCTGCCCGAACTACTGCCTGAATGGGTGCAGCCCGTGGCCTGGCAACTGCTAGTTGCAGCGGTGTTCGCCGCGTGGTGGCGCGGCCGGCGGTTGGGTCGAGTCGTCACTGAGCCGCTCCCCGTCGTGGTGCGTGCCGCCGAGACCACCGAGGGCAGGGCTCGGCTTTACCGCCGCGGCCGGGCGCGTGGTCACGCTGCCGCTACGCTGCGCGAGGCCACCGCCGCCCGGCTTCAGCAGCGACTGAGCCAGCCGGTCGACGCTGGCATCACGGCGCTGAGCGAGGCTGTGGCCGCCAGGACGGGACGCTCGCCTTCGGATGTTGCCACCCTGCTGGGCGGCCCCGAACCCCGGGACGACGCGGCCCTGGTCCGTCTCGCCGACGAACTTGACGCCCTCGAGATGGAGGTACGAAACCGTGACCGAACCGACCACTGACGCCGACACCGCCGAACGTGCTCGTGCGTCCCTGATCGCCGTACAGCGCGAGGTCGGCAAGGCCGTCGTCGGACAGGATGCCGCCGTCACCGGCCTGGTCATCGCCCTGCTGTGCCGGGGCCACGTCTTGCTCGAGGGAGTCCCAGGGGTGGCCAAGACGCTGCTCGTCCGCGCGCTGGCGGCGGCCCTTGATGTGGAGGCCAAACGCATTCAGTTCACCCCTGACCTGATGCCAGGTGACGTAACAGGGTCGCTGGTCTACGACGCTCGAACAGCCGAGTTCTCGTTCGCGCCGGGCCCGGTCTTCACCAACTTGCTGCTGGCGGACGAGATCAACCGGACGCCACCGAAGACCCAATCGGCCCTGCTGGAGGCCATGCAAGAGCGCCAGGTCTCGGTCGAGGGAACGCCACGTCCGTTGCCCGACCCGTTTGTCGTCGCTGCCACCCAGAATCCAGTCGAATACGAGGGCACTTATCCCCTGCCCGAGGCGCAGCTGGATCGCTTCCTGCTCAAGTTGACCGTCCCGGTGCTGGAACGAGACCAGGAGATCACTGTCCTGCGCCGCCACGCCGACGGCTTTGATCCGCGCGACCTCGAGGGAGCCGGTGTGACGCGGGTGGCCGGGCCGCCTGATCTGGCCGCAGCTCGAGCCGCGGTAGCAGACGTCCAATTCGGATCCGAAGTTCTCGGATACGTGGTCGACGTGTGCCGCGCCACCCGGATGTCGCCGTCGGTCCAACTCGGCGTATCACCTCGCGGAGCCACCGCGCTTGTGGCGACGAGCCGGGCGTGGGCTTGGTTGTCCGGTCGCGGCTACGTGACGCCTGATGACGTCAAGGCGCTGGCTCGGCCTACCCTGCGGCACCGGATCATGCTGCACCCTGAAGCGGAGCTGGAAGGTGCCACCCCCGATGCCGTGCTCGAGACCGTACTCGCCACCGTTGCGGTCCCCCGCTGATGCCCACCCCACCGAGTGAGAGGGGGGCGTGAGCACCGTGATCGTTACGGGCAGAGCTGCGTTACTCGCGGCGGTCGGAGCGGTGGCCGTGGGACTGGTGGTTCCCTCCCCCCTGGGCGTCGTGGTGGTCACGGCAATGGTCCTCGTCCTTTGTGGCGGGGACGTCGCGCTCGCGGGCGCCGTACGTCCGCTCCAATTTGCCCGTACCGGCGACGAATCCGTGCGGCTCGGTGAGCTCGCGCGCATCTCCCTTCACCTGACAAACCCAGGTTCGCGTCGGGTCCGGGGACTGCTCCGAGATGCCTGGCCGCCGTCTGCCGGAATGGCGTCGGACCGGACATCCATCGACGTCGGATCGGGCGAACGCCGCACTTTCGAGTTCACGCTGCAGCCGACGCGGCGCGGTGATCGGACCGCTGATCGGGTCACCGTCCGCAGCATTGGCCCGCTCGGGCTCGCCGGCCGGCAGGGTACGCACCACGTACCGTGGCGCCTTCGCGCCCTGCCGCCGTTCCACTCCCGCCGTCACCTGCCGTCGCGCCTCGACCGGCTGCGGGAGCTCGACGGGCGATCGGCAATCATGACCCGCGGCGCCAGCACCGAATTCGATTCGCTTCGCGAGTACGTGATCGGTGACGACACCCGCTCGATCGACTGGCGCGCGACAGCCCGCACCGGCGAGGTCGTCGTCCGCACGTGGCGCCCAGAGCGGGATCGGCACGTGTTGATCGTGCTGGATACGGGACGGACTTCCGCCGGCCGGGTCGGTGATGCCCCCAAACTGGATGCCGCCATGGACGCCGCTCTCCTACTCGCGGCACTGGCCGCGCGTGCCGGTGACCGAGTCGATCTGCTCGCGTACGACCGCCGGGTTCGCGCTTCGGTCGAGCGGTCCGGACCTACCGACGTGCTCTCGCGGTTCGTCACTGCGATGGCGAACCTGGAGCCAGAGCTGCTCGAGACAGATCATCGCCGGCTGGTCGCCGAGATTTTTCGCCGAGCCGGGCGACATGCCTTCGTTGTGCTGCTGACCAGCCTGGACGCCGGCGCGGTGGAGGATGCGTTGCTGCCGATAATCGGACGGCTGACGCATCACCATACGGTGCTCCTCGCGTCTGTTACCGACCCAGCCGTCGCCGCAATGTCCGAGGCGCGTGGCGACACCGCCGCCATCTACGGGGCGGCGGCCGCAACTCGCGACCAACTGGGCCGGGCCCGTGTCTCACAACTGCTCGAGCGCCACCGTGCGCATGTCGTCCACGCGGTCCCAGAAGAGCTCCCGCCCGTTGTGGCCGACACCTACCTCACCCTCAAAGCCGCCGGCCAGCTCTAGCCGGCGGAAGGGAGGACGTCGGCGCGGTCGCGCGAAGCCACGTCGCCGGTCTCTCCCGCCAAGGCCGCGCGGCGGCCGTACGTCCATACGTAGACGATGAACGCTCCCCACGCCGCGACGCCGATCGCAATCCGCGCCCAGGTCGGCAGCCCAGACGGCGTGACGAACGCCTCGATGATCCCCGATATCAATAGGACGCCGGCTAGCCCGATGGCTATGCCGACCGCCGACCGCCCGGCCTCGGACAGCGCTTCACCGCGGGTTCGCCCGCCCGGGTCGATCCACGCCCAACCCACTCGCAACCCCGCGCCGGCGGCGACGAACACGGCCGTGAGCTCCAGCAGTCCGTGTGGTGTGATCAGCCCGAAGAAAATGTCCAGTTTCCCGTGGGCAACCATCAGCCCACCCGTCACACCGACGTTGAGCGCGTTCGTCCAGAGAATGAACACGACCGGCAGCAGCGCGACTCCCAGGATGAGCGCCCCGGCCGCCACCCAGGCGTTGTTCGTCCACACCTGGGCAGCGAACGACGATGCCGGATACGTCGAGTAGTAGTCCTCGAAGTCCTGCGCGACCAGCTGCCGGATCTCCTCCGGAGCCGCGATGGACGCCTGCACGCTCGGGTTGGCGGCGACCCACCAGCCGAGCACCGCACCGACGGCTACGAACACCAGCGCCACGGTGACCCACCAGCGTCGCGTCCGGTAGACCGCAGCCGGGAACCCCGCGGTGACGAACCGCAGCGCCTCAGCCCATCCGGGGTCGGACGAGCCGGCGATGGACGTACGCGCCCGCGAGATAAGCCGGGTGAGCCGCTCGATGGTCGCGGTGTCCGGCGCCGCTGACCTGATCGTCGACAGGTGCGTCGACGCCCGCCGGTAGAGCGTCACGAGCTCGTCGGCCTCTGGCCCTGTCAGCTTCCGCCGCCTGATCAGCTCGTCCAGACGATTCCACTCCGCCTGATGCGCAGCGACGAAGGCATCCAGATCCACAGATGGCAGACTAGCCAGCGTGACCAACTTGGTGACGGGCGAGGCCGTGACACTGGAACTGGGTCTGGCCAAGTTACCGAGTCGAGTTTTGGCTATCGTGATCGATCTTGTTCCTCTAGTCGTGGCGCTGTTGGTGCTCTTTTTCAGTACGGAAGCGTTTATCAGCGGACTGGATCAGGCGCTGGCGACCGCCATTGTTCTCGTAATTCTCGTGGGATTCCTGGTCGGGATTCCAGTGCTCGTTGAGTCGCTCACGAGGGGCCGTTCACTCGGGAAGTTGGTGATGGGCATCCGCGTCGTCCGCGATGACGGCGGACCGATTCGCTTTCGGCATGCGGTGGTGCGGGGGCTGGCCGGTTTCTTCGTCGACTTCTATGTGACGTTCGGGGTCGGCGCAGTCGTGTGCTCGCTGCTCAACGAGCGCGGCAAGCGGGTAGGCGACCTACTCGCCGGGACGGTCGTCGTCCGCGTACGGACGCCGTCCCTGGGCCGCCCGCTACCGCCCATGCCACCTCAGCTGGCCGTCTGGGCGACGGCATTGGAACTGTCCCGCCTACCGGACGAGCTAGCCCTCGCGGCCCGCAGCTTCCTGACTCGCAGCCACCAGCTATCACCTCAGGTTAGGGAACGGATGGCGGCGTCGTTGGCCAGCGCGTTTTCGCAGGCCGTCACGCCGCCACCGCCAATGGGCACTCCGGCATGGGCCTACCTGGCAGCCGTACTCGCCGAGCGCGGTCGCCGTGAATCTCAGCGGTTCGCCGACCTGCAGGCGGGCCGCCCTAATGGATTCGACCTGGCCCAGTCGGCTCGGTCGCCCACCCCCAGCGGGCAGCCGCCGGCTGACTGGGCCACACCGGCAATGCCTCCAGAAGATCGACGCAGCCAAGGTTTCGCGCCGCCCGGCTAAACCGCCTGGCCAACCCTTTCGCGACCGGACCGTGCGCGCGTACCTCGAACGCGCCGAACGGACCGAAACACCGGTGCTGACGACGGCCGGCGTTGTCGCCCAGGTTTGGCAGCGCCCGCGCACCAAGCTCGTCTCGCCCGTATGCTCCGCGGAGTGGAAGAAGTTGAGCTGACTCAGGCGAGAGCACGGGCGGTGGGACTTCTACTTGGCGCTACGAGATCAGCTGATGTTGTCGACGGATCAGTTCTCGACGCCGCCGAGGACTGCGACGAAATCCTTACAACCGGCCCAGCTGACATCACGCCGCTCGCGAGCGCCGCCGGCAAGACCGTGATCATCACCCCGGTAGGCTGACCCTGTCAGGTGACCAGGTATCAGCTTTTCTGGGCACAGTGACCGCGAAGCCGCCGAAATTGACCAACACGACGTTGGCCCCATTCCTGCGAGAGCGACTGGCTCTTCAGGAATGGGGCCGATTCAACTCGAGAAATCAGTACCGGTAGTGCTCGCTCTTGAACGGGCCGTCGACCGGAACGCCCATGTAGTCGGACTGCTTCGGCGTCAGCTCGGTGAGCTTGACGCCCAGCGCGTCCAGATGCAGGCGCGCCACCATCTCGTCCAATTTCTTC
>DASTNZ010000184.1:0-3482 GCA_035762665.1 Jiangellaceae bacterium
GGTAGCTCGATCATCGTCCCGATAGGGAATGACAGGTCGATTTCGTGTTCGTTCGCGACGTCCGCGACGGTGGCCAGCGCCATCTCCCGGATCAGTTCCAGCTCCTGGACGGCTGCCACCAGCGGCACCATGATCTCCGGCTGCGGATCCAGGCCCCGCTTACGCAACGTTGCTGCCGCTTCGGCGATCGCCCGTACCTGCAGTTCGAACAGTCCAGGAACCATCAGCCCGAGCCGCACGCCGCGCATACCAAGCATCGGGTTCTGTTCGTGCAGCCGTTGCACCTCGGGCAGCAGCGAAGCCGCTTCCTTATCCTCCTCGCCGGTCGCCTCGGCCACCGCCACCCGTACTGACAGGTCGGTCAGGTCAGGGAGGAACTCGTGCAACGGCGGGTCGAGCAGCCGGATCGTCACCGGCAGACCGTCCATCGCCTCGAGAATCTCGGTGAAATCCTGCTTCTGCAGCGGCAGCAACTCGTCCAGCGCCTTGCCCCGCTGCTCGTCCTCTCGCGCCAGGATCACCCGCTCCACGATCTTGCGCCGCGGGCCGAGGAACATGTGCTCGGTCCGGCACAGCCCGATGCCTTGCGCGCCAAGCAGCCGGGCACGCTGGGCGTCCTCCGGTGTGTCGGCGTTGGCGCGGACGCCCATCCGGCGGCGGGCATCGGCGTGCGCCATGATCCGCTGGACCGACTCCACCACATCGTGCTGGTGGCCGTCCAAGCCGTCCGAGCCACTGCCGTGCAGCGCATCGACCACGGCGCTCGGCACCACGGGAACTTCGCCGACGAAGACCTCGCCGGTCGTCCCGTCGATCGAGATCACATCTCCCTCCGCCACCCGCACGCCGTCCGGAGTGGTGAATTCCCTGGCCCGCGGGTCCACCCGCAACGCCTCGACACCCACCACACAGGTCCGGCCCATACCGCGAGCGACCACGGCTGCGTGAGACGTCTTGCCGCCGCGTGAGGTCAGCACACCGCGCGCGGCGACCATGCCGCGCAGGTCATCGGGGTTGGTCTCCCGCCGGACGAGGATGACGTCCTCACCTTGTTCGGCCCACTCCACCGCTCTCGCCGAGTCGAACGCCGCCTTGCCCACTGCCGCACCTGGACTCGCCGGCATGCCCTTGGCGATCGCGTCGCGATCCGCAGATGGGTCGAACTGCGGAAACATCAGCTGCGCCAGCTGATCACCGGTGACCCGCATCAAGGCTTCGTCATGGTCGATGACACCCTCGTCCACCAGTTGGCCGGCGATCCGGAATGCTGCGGCGGCCGTCCGCTTGCCCACCCGGGTCTGCAACATCCACAGCTTTCCCCGCTCGATGGTGAACTCGATATCACACAGGTCGCGGTAGTGCCGCTCCAGGCGGGCCATGATGTCGAGCAACTGGTCATAGGAGATCTTGTCCAGCTGCTCCAGCTGGGCCAGCGGCACCGGGTTACGCCTCCCAGCCACCACGTCCTCACCCTGCGCGTTGGGCAAATAGTCGCCGTAGGTGCCTTGCGTGCCCGTCGCCGGGTCTCGGGTGAAGGCCACACCAGTGCCGGAATCGTCCCCCAAGTTGCCGAACACCATCGTGCAGATGTTCACCGCCGTGCCGAGATCGTCCGGGATCCGCTCCTGCCGCCGGTACACCTGGGCCCGCTCTGTGTTCCACGAGTCAAACACCGCGTGGATTGCCAGATCAAGCTGCTGCCGCGGATCCTGCGGAAAGTCCCGTCCCGACTCGGTGGCCACCACACCCTTGAATTTGCCCACCAGCGAACGCAGATCGTCCGCGCCTAACTGGACGTCCGACTCCACACCCTTGGCCCGCTTGGCCTCGTCCAGCAACTCGTCGAACTTGTGCCCGTCAATTCCCAGCACCGTGCTGCCGAACATTTGCAGCAACCGCCGATACGAGTCCCACGCGAACCGCTCTTCGCCGGCCCGCGCCGCCAGCCCATGCACCGAAGCGTCGGTCAAGCCGATATTCAGAACGGTGTCCATCATCCCGGGCATCGAATGTCTGGCCCCAGACCGGACGGACACCAGCAGCGGATCCTCCGGATCACCTAGCCGCTTTCCCATCCGCTCCTGCAGTTCGCCGAGATGGCGGCCCACCTCGTCGGCCAGCCCATCGGGCTCTCGGCCATGCTCCAGGTAGTAGCGGCATGCCTCAGTCGTGATCGTGAAACCCGGCGGGACGGGTAGCCCCAGATTCGTCATCTCGGCAAGGTTCGCGCCCTTGCCGCCGAGCAGATCCTTCTGGTCCTTGCTTCCTCGTGAGAAGTCGTAGACGTACGGCACAGGTCGGCCCTCCCATGTGCTGACGGTGGTTAGGACCATACCCGCGCTAGAGCCAGTCATGACCGCGCGTCTGACCAGGCTGGTTCGTGAGGTGAGTCACGTCGCGGATCCTCGCCGTACCGAAGATGACGCCGGACTAGCCGCCGGACATGCCGAGCTCGGCGCCGCTGAGGTCCTCGTCAACGCCGTGCGGGTCGTCCAGCCAGCCCGCCGGAAGGGCCACGGTGCGAGGGCTGCCCTGGCGACCCCGCGGCACGCCGATCTCTGACGCGGGGAACGGCTGGAACGGGTCGAGTTGCGCCAGCAACCCGTCCAACTCGGCAAGGGACGACACCGAGCCCAGCGACGCGCGGACCTCCTGACCGACGACGAAGCCCTTCAGGTACCAGGCCACGTGCTTGCGCATGTCGCGTAGCCCGCGATCCTCCCCCATCAGTTGGGCCAGCAGTTCGGCGTGCCGACGCATCATCGCGGCCACTTCGCCGAGCCTCGGCAGCGGCGGGGACGGCTCACCCCCGCATTGTCCCGTACGGGGCAAGGGAGACACATTCGTGCAAGTCAGGGGGCAGGTCGTGTGGAATCCGGCGTCCTGATCGGCGGCCGGACGGTGAGCGTTGGTGGGGGCAGGAGAGTTCTCGGTGGCTCGGGCGTAGGGGTAGCCGTGCCTGTGGACTCCCTGGTCGGCGTCGTAACCGGCGTTGTCGGCGGGGTGACGACGGGCGTCCCGGGCGGGACGGCCGGATCCGGTTCAGCGGGAGGGACGAGAGTTGGCGAGGGCGAGGCTGGCCCGGTGGACACACCGGATGGCGTGGGCGTCGGCTGCTCCGTCGGTGAGATGACCGGCGGTGTGATGGTCGTGTCCGCCTGGCGCTGGTCGATGAAGAACACGCCGACGACCACAGCCAACGTGATCGCCATCGCGGCCGCGGCCGGGCCTGGACGGATGCCGAACCGGTACCGCTCGCCGTCGAGCGGTACCGGGAACCCATGCCGGTCGAAGCGCCCGGCCCGATCGGCGATCGCAGCACGGGCCATCTCGGACCCGCTCGACGTCGCAAGGATCTCATCGCGGAGGGTCGACGGTGCGAGCAGCAGCGGGACGGATGCGAACAGCGCTTCGGCGTTGACGTCCCTATGGCGGCGCGCGGTGCAGGTAGCGCAAGTGTCAATGTGGCGGGCGACTCGCTT
>DASTNZ010000185.1:0-5618 GCA_035762665.1 Jiangellaceae bacterium
GGCCAGACCTGGGCGATCCGTACCGCCTGTACAACGTGGCGGACCGCATTCCCGCCGAGCGGGCTTTCTCCCGCATCTACCGCGATCGGCGGGAGCTCATCGACCACATCATGATCTCGCGCCCGCTCCTGCTGGCCGGGGCCACCGCGGATGCGTTCGTCGACGACCTGGTCGGCATCACCGAGGACGTCGACAGCCGGCGTGATGCTGTCCGCCCCGACCACGCACCTCTCTGGGCCCGCGTCAACTGGCCGTGAGGCCGGTCTCCCCGTTCTCGGCGCGGCGCACCGAGGGATCGTCGACACCTCCCGAGGCATGATCTCGTTCGGCGAGAAACGCCTCGATCTCGGCGATCCCCCGGGCCGCGTCGCCGGTGACAGAAGTCTCGTCGCCGAACCGACAGCGAGGCGCCGGCGGGCCGGCCTTCGTCCAAGCCGTGTAGGCGTCGTATCCACCGCACCGGCCCGAACCGGCGGCGATCAGCCCGCTCATCAGCGACCACAGCAGGTACCGACACACGTTGGCCAGGGCACAGGTCAGATGGCGCGATGTACAGTTCATCGCTCACCTCCGCGTCCCTGCGGCACGAGCGATACCGAACCGGATTCTCCGGTTCCGGCACTTGCCTCTGTTCGGATGTTATCGCTGAGTCCACGTGGCCCGGCAACCCGTCCGGATTCGACCTGCTCGAAGGGGTGGAGTCGTCACAGCGCCGAAGGGCCCGTCTCCCGCCTCCACTTGTGGCGGGTTCGACACGTATGAGCGGGCAAGGAGAGGTGTCCTACCCGCCACAGGTTCGAGCGATGTCACCAAGAGTGCCTCGGTGGGCAAGCTACTCGACCACGCGCAGGGTGCCGGGGATGTCCATGCGACGGAGCCGTCGGGTGGTGAGCAGAGGAGCGACGCCGACGGCGATCACTCCGAGGGCAACGGCGGTCAGCATGGTGGCGGCGGACACGACGACGTCGGTGCCCATGTCGGGCATGGTCGATTCCCACATGGAGGCGACGACCGAGCTGTTCAGGACCAGCCCGACGCCGACACCGACTGCGGTGCCGAGCAGCCCGATCAGGAGACCTTCGGCTGTCTCGAGGCCCAAGACGCGCCGGAGCGGCATTCCGAAGGCGAAGAGGGTGGCGCGTTCCCTGGCGCGTTCGTCGGCGTTGATGCTCGTGGCGTTGTAGGCGATGAGGATGGCAAGTAGGAGGATGAACACCTCCAGTACTTGAAAGATCCCGGTGAAGTCCTTGAGGCTGTCCTCCACGACCTGGTTGGACACTGCGACGGGCTGTACTGAGGCGACGCCTGGTACGCGGAACAGCTCCTGCTCTACGTCGTCGGGCGTGGCGCCGACGTCCGGCAGTAGGTACGCCGCGTTCGCGGCACCTGCCATCCCGAAGGTCGCGAGCTGCGTGCGGTCGATGTAGGCGTTGAACCGGAACGGGCTGGGGTGGATCGCGGCGACGGGCATCGGTGTCTGTGCCACGGCGAATCCGTCGCCTTGGCGTGCCGGATGCTCGAGGGTGACGGTGTCGCCGACTGTCACGCCTAAGTCGTCGGCGGCCTTCTGGGCCAAAACCAGGCCGGTGCGGTCCTCGCCGAGACTTCCTTTCACGAACGTCGGCACCCACACATCGCTGTCGAGGTCGATCGCTTCGATGACCACCTCGAGGTCATCGTGCTGCGGGGTGGACAACGTGCCGCCGATCTGCAGCACCGGTTCTACCGCGCCGACGGAGTCGGCTGCCGCCAGAGCGGCCAGCTCCGGGCCGCCCTCGATGGCGAAGCCGTCGAGCGTAGCCACGACCCGGTCAGGATGCTGTCCGAGGATCTCGACCTCGTTGCGGTCCATAGTGGCGGTAAAGGAGTCGAGCGCGCCGAGGACGACGACGAGTGTGCTGACGGCGGCACCGATACCCAGTGCGGTGAGCACCGTTCGGCGAGGAGCGCGCAGCACGTTGCCGAGCGGCATGCGGCGGAAGGCGCTCACGGGCCAGCGCAGCCGGCGCAGTAGCGGTGCCAGCCCGCTGCGGGCAGCGGCGTGGGTTGTCGTGATGGCGTCGATCGGCATGACCCTTACGGCCCGCCACACCGGCCAGGCGGTGGCGAGAAACGGCAGCAAGAACCCGATGGCCGCGCCCTGGACGACCATGTCCAGCTGCCACGGCGTGCGCCACACCGGCAGCGGCAGCATGGACTCGAAGATCGGGCGGACGGCGGCCATCACCACGAAGGTCATGACCACACCGAACACAGCGCCGACAAGCGCGATCTGCGCGCCGACCAGCAAGTGGCGCACGGCCAGCCGTCGGCGTGACCAGCCCAAGGCCATACCGATGCCGATCTCCCGGCGCTGAGCCTCCACCATCCGGCTGGCCAGGTTGAAGGCCCCGAAGGCGGCACCGGCGAGGATCAGTACCGCGAAGAGGTTCCAGAACTGCCGGTCGCTTTCGATGTCGTCGTAGAGGACGCGGTAGGCGTCCTCGTCCTGGGTCTGCATCACGGTCACGCCAAGGCCGGCTCCGGACTCGGCGAACGTCTTCTGGATTTCACGAGCGGCAGCCTCGGGGTCGACTCCGGGTGAGAGTTCAAGGACGAGGTCGTTGACCCGGCCGGGTCGCCCGGCCAGCTGCTGGGCCGTCTCCAGGGAAGTGAACAGCACAGCGAAATTAGCTTCCGCGAAGAACCCGCCCTCCTCGGTCATCACCATGAAGTATTCGGGCCCTAGTGCAGTGCCGACCGAGGTCACCTCCTGATCGCCGGCAACCCGCAGGGTGCGCTCGGGTGAAAGGCCGTAGAAGTCGGCGAAGTTCTGCTCGACCAGCATCACCGGCTGACCGCTATCCGACTCCGTCAGCGACCGCCCATCGCCCGGGGCAACATACACTGCGTTGACGTGCGGGCCCCCGCTGCTGAGGTCCATGCCGACCAGGCGACCAGGCACGAGGATCGACTGGTCCGCTGTGCTGGCGTCGACCTGGGTGTCGGCGATGAACCGTTCCTCAGCAGCGGCCACAATCAGCGGATCAGGCAGGGCGGCCAGCACCGCAGCCATCTGCCCGGCTGGGGCGTCCACCCCCTCGGCGGTGGTCACGCGCAGGTCGTACATGTGCAGCATGGCGAAGGATTCGTCGTTGGACTGCCGCCGCCACTCTGCGGTGCTCCCCAGACCGGCGTACACCCCGGTGCCGATCGCGATGATGAGCGCAATGGCCAGCACCTGGACCCACCGGCGGCGCAAGTCCCTCGCCGCCCATCGGAGCGTGAACAGCAGACTCACAATGACCGCCGCCTACCAGTGCAGTTCACTGATCGCGGCCCGCCCACCCCGGGGTGGCCCGTCGCTAGCGACCCGACCGCTCGACAGCTCGACAACCCGGTCGGCCACCCGGGAGATCTCGCGGTTGTGGGTCACCACGATGACGGTGTGACCAGCGTCGGCCTGTTCCCGCAGAAGTTGCAGGATCTGCACGCCCGTGCGGAAGTCCAGGTCGCCGGTCGGTTCGTCGGCCACGAGCAATGGGTTGCCGGTGGCGAGCGCCCGAGCGATCGCCACTCGTTGCTGCTCACCACCGGACAGCTCGCTCGGGTAGTGGTGGAGCCTTTCGGTTAGGCCTACCTGGGCGAGTACCTCGCTCGCACGGCGCCGAGCCTGCTTGGCCGAGCCGGCGATTTCGGCGCCGCACTGTACGTTCTCGAGAGCTGTGAGAGTAGGGAACAGGTTGAACGTTTGGAAGATGAACGACACGACCTTGCGTCGGAAGCCGAACAGCTCACCCTTGTCCATGCCGGTAATCTCCCGTCCGGCGACCACGGCCTTTCCCTCAGTGGGCGAATCGAGGGCGCCGATGATGTTGAGCAGGGTCGTCTTGCCGCTGCCCGACGGGCCCAGGACCACAACGAACTCGCCCTCGTCGACCTCGAGTTCGACGTCGCTGAGGGCGTGCACCTCGCTTTCTCCCACCCGGTAGCGACGTGATACGCCGTCCAATCGCACCATGGTGGGCACGCCTGGCCGGTGACCTGGGTGCGGTTGGGCTGGCGACGGTCTCCCGGCTGCGGTGTCGGGTTCCACGTTCATGTCTCGATCGTCGTCTCACCCGGCCAAGTCGGACAGGGCAAAACGGCCCTGTCCGACTTGGCGTTTGTCCTGACCCGAGCGGGAGCGGTCGTGACGGCAGGGTTCGGCTCACGCCGGCGGTAAGCACTTCCGGGCCGCGCCCGTAGGGGGAATCAGCCACTCGCTGGGACGGTCGGCGCCTATTGCCCGCTGGCTTCGGTGTATCGACTGACCAAATCGCGGGTGGTGTTCGTCAGGGTTGGAAGCGGTAGCCCATGCCGGGTTCGGTGACTATGTGCCGAGGTCGGGTGGGGTTGGGTTCGAGTTTGCGGCGTAGGGCGGCAACATGCTGGCGCAGGTGCTGGCCGCCGGTCTCGTTGTCGGACCCCCAGACGTCCTTTAGCAGTTGGCGCTGGCTGACCAGGGTGCCGGCGTTCCGAAGGAGTATTTCGAGGAGGCGCCATTCCATGGGGGTGAGGTGCACTTCCGCACCGGTCTCCCGGTCGCTTATGGCCCGCTCGGCCAGGTTGATGGTGCGCGGGCCTAGTTTGATGGTCGCCGGTGTCTTGTTCGAGCTGTTTGCGCGGCGGGTGATAGCTCGGACGCGGCCGAGCAGCTCGTTGATCTTAAAGGGTTTGGTGACGTAGTCGTCGGCGCCGGCATCGAGAGCGGCGACCCTGTCGGTGCTGCCGGTCCGGCCGGAGAGCACGACGATGGGCACGGTGGTCCAAGCGCGGAGCCGCTGGATCAGGTCCACGCCGTCGATGTCGGGGAGTCCGAGGTCGAGAATGACCAAGTCCGGTGGCTGGTGGGCGGCGGCGTGCAGTGCGCTGGCGCCGTCCATGGCGAGGTCAACGTCGTAGTGGTGAGCGCGGAGGTTGATGCGCATGGCACGCAGTATCTGTGGTTCGTCGTCGACGACGAGGATCCTGGTCATGGTGTGTCGGTGTCGAGCGCGGCGGGCAGGGTGATCCGCATGGTGAGCCCGCCGCCTGGGGTGGAGTCGGGGACGAGGGCGCCGCCCATTGCTTCAACCAAGCCGCGGGAGAGGGCGAGGCCGAGGCCGACTCCAGCCTGGTTGTCGGTGTCGCCGAGTCGCTGGAACGGGATGAAGATCTGGTCGCGCTGGTTTTCAGGGACGCCGGGTCCGCGGTCGATGACATCTACTTCGATCTTGCTGTCCAGTTCGGCGGCGATGATCGTTGGTGGCTGGTCTCGGGGGCTGAAGCGGAGGGCGTTGCCGACGACGTTCACAAGGACGCGTTCGAGCAGACCGGGATCGGCATGGACGGCTGGCAGGTCGTCGGGAAGCTTTACCTTGACGGTGTGCCCGTCCGGCCCCAGTTCATCGAGAGCGCGCGGTATGGCGTCCTCAAGACCGACGGTCACCGGACTGACACCGAGGGCTCCTGCCTGGAGGCGGCTCATGTCCAGCAGGTTGGCGACCATCCGGGTGAGCCGATCGATCGACTCGTCGGCAGTGGCGAGCAGTTCGGCCTGGTCGTGCTCGTCGAACTGGACGTCCTGGCTGCGCAAGCTGGTGATGGCGGCCTTCGCA
>DASTNZ010000186.1:0-3738 GCA_035762665.1 Jiangellaceae bacterium
CGCCGGCCTGACCCTCTACAAGATCCTCCGCGAGCTGCAACTGCTACTCGCTACCTGGACCGGCGCATGCCCAACATGCCACCGAACAATGAAACGCCTACACCACAACAGACATAGACAAACCTAACAAAGTACTACTAGCCCGTGTCCGGATCCATCGGGCCACGGCGTCATACAGGTGCTGCTTAGCCGGCGCGCGGTCGTCCTCGGTCATGGCACCATCCCCGCGGCCAGCACGAGCCCGCACCAATGTCCCGGCCAGGTCGCAGCACCACCGTCCACGATCAACTCGGGCCGTGTAGCTTGCGGTTCACGGCAACCACAGGACGGGGGCGGTATGTGGAGCATTGACGACGTGCCGAGCCAGGCCGGTCGGGTCGCGGTGGTGACCGGGGCCAGTGCCGGCATCGGGTTCGCCACCGCCAAGGCGCTGGCCGAGCGCGGCTGCCATGTCGTGCTGGCCGTGCGGGACCCGGTCCGTGGTGCCGACGCGGCCGCCCGCATCGGCGGTTCGACCGCGGTGACCCGGTTGGATCTCGCAGCGCTGGACTCGGTCCGGTCGGCCGCCACCGAGCTGACCGCCGAGTATCCGAGGATCGACCTGCTGATCAACAATGCGGGTGTGTGGTCGGCCACGCGGGCCGAGACCCGCGATGGATTCGAGTTGCAGCTCGGCGTGAATCATCTCGGGCACTTCGCCTTCACCGGCCTGGTACTCGGCGCCATGCTTGCCACGCCGGATTCGCGGATTGTCACGGTCAGCAGCGTGAGCCACCGCGGCGGCGTCGTAGACATGGCCGACTTGCCAATGCTGCAGACCTACCGGCACACCGCGGCGTACGCGCGATCCAAACTGGCGAACCTGCTGTTCGCGTTCGAGTTGCACCGCCGGTTGGCGCAAGCCGGTGCGGCCACCGCGTCGCTGACCGCGCACCCCGGTGGCGTCTGGACCGGGCTGTTCCGCGGCGCGAATCCGGCGTTACTCGTGCACACCGTGGGCCGCCTGGTCACACAGTCCCCGGAGCGGGGTGCGCTGGCCACTCTTCGAGCCGCGACGGACCCCGCAGCCACAGGCGGCCAGTATTACGGTCCGGGCGGGATCGGCGAGTTGAGAGGCGCCCCGAAACCGGTCCGGGCCAGCGCCGAGGCGCACGACCAGGCCCTGGCTCGAGAGTTGTGGGTCGAGTCGGAACGGCTGACCGGCGTCGCATACGGGCCGACCCTGCGACCGACCTAAGCCGCTCAACGAGCGTCACCGTGGCGGGTGCATGAGGCGAAGGCTTGTACCGCGCGACTCGCGGCAGATCCGCTGCGCCGCGAGGCGCCTTGTTGTATCTCCAGTGCAGCTGGGAGGAACTCGGAGGGAGGTTCCTGGGTCTGATGGCTGACCTGGATCCGAAAGGTGAAGGGGACCAGAGCATGCCAGGAAAGCGGTGGTCGTGCCCAGGCGTACGGGCGCGGGGTGCCGCGGGACCCGCGGAATATGGTGAAAGCTGAATTGCCTGAAGCCCAATCTCCAGCAGATGCAAGCCGCCATCCACCGGAAAGACGTCTGAACCGGTGCCGTGCCCTGTGTCGGTATTCCGGATTTGCCGACGCAACCTCCGGAGCGCGGAGCGATGCCCAGTGAGGGTATTTAAGGAGATGAGTGGGCCACCTACGTTCCGCTCGATACGTACAACAGGGACGAACGCGGGATCGCCTACGGGACGCGAGTCCTATGGCGACGGAGGTCTCGTAGTAGTCGCCGGAGTAGCGCCCGGCCAAGGCGGACGGGAAAGCCGTCCACAGGGCCAAGGAGACCAGGTGATCGGACATCACCATCCCGGGAGGTATGCGTAATGCAGAACGCCGAAACGGTACTGGATGTCCTGCGTGAGCGCGGCAGACGTGGTCTGCCGTGTACTGAGCTGTATCGACAACTGTTCAACCCGGGCCTGTACCTGATGGCCTACGGGCGGCTGTACTCCAACCACGGAGCCATGACGCCCGGGGCCGACGGAGAAACCGCTGATGGTATGTCTATGAGCAAGATCGGTCGGATCATCGATGCGATGCGTCACGAGCGCTACCGGTTCCTGCCCGCGCGGCGCGTCTACATCCCCAAGAAACAGGGGACGAAGATGCGGCCGCTGGGCCTGCCCTCGTGGACGGACAAGCTCGTCGGTGAAGTGGTGCGCCTGCTGTTGGAGGCGTATTACGAGCCGAGGTTCTCCCCTCGTTCCCACGGGTTTCGTCCCGGCCGGGGTTGCCACACGGCGTTGACCGAGGTGGCCAACCACTGGACCGGGACGACCTGGTTCATCGAGGGAGACATCGCCGACTGTTTCGGGAGTTTCGATCACGACGTGATGCTCTCGATCCTGGCCGAGCACCTCCACGACAGACGGTTTCTCCGGCTGGTGCGCAGCATGCTGCGAGCCGGGTACCTGGAGGACTGGGAGTACAACGCCACGCTCAGCGGCTGTCCGCAGGGCGGGGTGGCGTCTCCCGTCATGTCCAACATCTATCTGGACCGGCTGGACAGATTCGTCGAAACCGAGCTCATCGCCAAGTACACGCGAGGGGAAGGCCGGGCCGACAACCCTGCCTACAAGCAGGTGACCGACAGGATCGTGCGAGCCCGCCGCCGTTACGACCAGGCAGAGGTGCGCAGGCTGCGACAACAGCTGCGAACCCTGCCGCGGGGTGTTTCCCGCGACCCCGGTTACCGACGGCTGTGGTACACCCGCTACGCCGACGATCACCTGCTCGGGTTCATCGGGCCCAAGGCCGAGGCCGAGGACATCAAAGCCCGGCTGGCGCAGTTCCTGCGTGAGGACCTCAAGCTGGACCTGTCGCCGGACAAGACGCTCGTCACCCACGGGCGCAGCGGTGCGGCGAGATTGCTCGGCTACGAGATCACCGTCCACCACGCCGACCACAAGCTCACCAACGGTCGGCGATCGGTCAACGGAAAGGTCGCTCTGCGCGTCCCCCGGGACGTGATCACGGCCAAGAGCGCTCCGTTCATGAAGCTCGGCAAACCCGAGCGACGCCCCGACCTGCTGAACCTGACCGACAACCAGATCGTCGGCAAATACGGGGCTGAATGGCGCGGCTACCTGCAGTACTACCTGCTCGCGCAGGACGTGTGGAGGCTCAACCGCCTGCAGTGGGTCATGGTGACCTCCATGCTCAAGACTCTGGCTGGCAAGCACCGCGCGACGGTGACGGCGACGGCCCGCAAGCATCAGGCCACCATCGCCACCCCGCACGGGCCACGGGTGTGCTTCCAAGCCAGCGTCGAACGTGCGGGCAAGCCACCACTGGTAGCCCGGTTCGGTGGTATCCCCCTCAAACGGCAGAAGAAGGCGGCCCTCGACGACCGCCGACCCGTCCCGGTCACCGGCCGACGCCGCGGCAGCGAACTCCTCGCCCGCCTACGTGCCGGGCGGTGCGAATTGTGCGAGCAACGAGCCCAAGTGCAAGTGCACCAGGTCCCCAAGCTCGCCCAGCTCATCACGCCGGGACGGCCGCAACCACCGTGGACGCGGCAGATGGCCAGGATGCGGCGCAAGACTTTGATCGTGTGTCCGCCCTGCCACGGCGGCATCCACGACCGGCAACCTGCCATCACGCTCACGTAGCAATCGCTGGAGAGCCCGCTGCCGGGACAACTGGCACGGCGGGTTCGGGCCGGGGGCCGCTGGAAAAGGACTTGCACCACAGGCACCTCGCCAGCGGCCTACCGGTGCG
>DASTNZ010000187.1:0-5005 GCA_035762665.1 Jiangellaceae bacterium
CGAAGCCGGCCTGGTCGTGTGGTCGGGCGCGAACGATGCCGGGCAAACCCTCGCCCGGATCAGCGTCGCGTGGGACGGCGGATTCACCAGCAGCAACAACGAGGTGCGGCTGGCGACATCCACTCTGCCGGCGGCGTCCGTCACCCGCGACTCCGCGTCGCTGTCTACAGCCGGTGGCACGTTGGTGTGTGCTCTCGGCGGCGCGTTGCCCACCGGTGAGGACGCGGTGTACCTGCGGACCATCCGGCTGACCTCGAACTTCATCCCCGTCAACGACGACACATTCTGGGCTGAGTTTACGAACTTCGTCGTGAGAACCCGGTTGAAGAACGCCAGCGGCGCCAACATCAACTCGGGGTATTCCGGCAACACGATCAGGGCTGATCAGGTCATCAACGACCTACTCGGGGATGTGCTGACCGAGTACGACGGCCCGAACGCGCTCGTCGACACCACCACACACGCCATCGACCACCTCGTCTACCCCGACGGTGTCGCGCCCGCCGACATCTTCGACGACATGATGGTTTTCGAACCGGCGTACAGGTGGGGTGCGTACGAGTACGGCTCTACGGATCTGGCCCGGTTCGAATGGACCACCTGGCCGAGCACCGTCAGATATGAATGCACGGCGCAGGACGGCATCGACCTGCCGTCCTCGGCAGCGCAGTTGTACAACCGGGTCAGGGTCAGGTATGTAACAGCCAACGGAACGCGAAAGACCATCCAGCGCACCGCGGCCGTCCCCGAACTCGACGACGAAGGGGTCGTGCGTGAGGCCGACCTGGACCTCGGGGACAACGCCGGCACCTTGAGCAATGCGCAGAGAGCCGGGGACGAGTTCCTGGCCCAGCACGCCTCACCGCCGGCCGCCGGCACACTCACGATCGCGAGGCCGGTCTATGACCTCGCCTACGGGCGCATGGTCATGCCGTGGGAACTCAAGGCCGGCGAGTTGATCCGGATCCGGGACGTGATGCCCCGCTCGGCAGCTTTGACCGCCACCGGCCGTGACGGCATCAGCGTCTTCCGGATCGCGTCGAAGGAGTACAACACCGACACCGCCTCGGCCCGGCTCGACCTCGACACGCAGAGCCTGTCCACCGCGAAGGCTCTGGCCGATCTGGCGAAGCTGAAGACCAGCCGGCGGCGCCGGTGACGGCGTTCCTGCTCGACGTGTCCCGGTGGCAGCACCCGATCGACCTCGCGCGCGCCCGCGACGAGGGCTACGCCCTGGTCAACGTCCAGCTCACCGGCAAGGCCGGCTACGTCTTCCCCCACGCGCGCGAGTACGTCGACAAAGCACGCGCGCTGGGCATGGGGGTGTGCGTCTACCACTGGCTCGACGGCCGCGCGTCCGGTGCACTTCAGGCCGAGCGGACATGGCGGAGCATCGAAGCCCTCGGCGGGGACCTGGCGCATCAGGTCGACTGCGAAGACACGGAAAGCCCGGCGACGTGGCCGATCTGGCGCGACTACGTCAACGCCATGCAGAACCAACTCCAACGCCACGTCATCAACTACTCGGGTGACTGGTTCTGGGACCATCCCGACCGGCGCTGGCCCGGCTCCACCCTGACTCCGTACCACTGGGCGATGCCCAACCGCGGCGCCCTCGACGACTACCCGGGTGACACGTCCTCACACTGGCTCGCCGGCTACGGCGGCTGGACTTCGCTAGCCATCATGCAGTACGCCGTCGCCCCTGCTGCCGGTGTCAGGTGCTCGCTGTCCGCCGTCCGCGACCACACCGTGTGGACGACACTCACGGGAGGCCCGATGGTCTGGTACCTGAACCGCGCCTTATCGACGATGCGCAGCGAAGTCAACACCCGCTGGAGCCAGCGGGACAAGGGATCCGACGGCACCATCGGCGACGCCGCGCACGCCTCCCGCAGCTCGGACCACAACCCGGACCCCGACGGGTCGGTGGACGCGTGGGACATGGACGTCGACCTGCGCTCGGGCAACGACGCGGCCGCGATCGAGTTCATCAAGGCCCGCTTCCAAGCGCATCCGGCGTCGCTGTACTGGATCCATGCCGACGTCATCTGCCGGCGCGCCGACAACTGGCTACGGCGGTCCTACCCGGCCTATCTGGAATCGAAGGGCGTCGACCCGTCTGGCCGGAACACGCACACCAAGCACGTGCATTGGAACAGCCGCGAGGCGTACGAGGACTCGTCGGCGCCGTGGGGAATCCTGGAGGAAGACGTGAACCTGGAAGATCCGCTCTGGACTGTCCCCGCCGGGCACCCGTCGGGCCTGCCCGCCGGTGTCCGCACCGTCAAGGAAGCGCTGATCGGGGCAGATTCCCGCACGGCGCTGCTGGCCAACACCGGTTTCATCAAGAACCTCATCGACGGCTTGAAGGTGCACCTCGACGCGAAGCTGCTTGAGCTGGAGGAGGACGTGAACTCGCCGATGGATGCGGCGACCCGCGCGCTGCTGGTGGCCGAGTTCAGCGCGGCCGCGAACACCGCCGTCGCCGCGCTCGACATCCCCACCACGGCCGAGATCGCCGACGCGGTGGCGGACGAGAGCGCCGCGCGCCTGGCCGACTAGGACCGTGACGTGGCCCGCGTTGCTGGCGCGGATTGCTGCCGAGTCCGAGGTGAACATCGGCACGTTCGCCCAGTACGGCGTCCTCGGGATCATCGCGGCTCTGCTCATCGCGTTCGCGATCAAGGCGTGGAAGCGGGAAACTGACAGGGCGGACAGGCTCGAAGCCGAAAACCAGCGCTTGAACAACCTCATACGGGAGCAGGTGATCCCCGCGCTCACCACCGCTGTCACGGTGATGCAGGAGTCACAGGAACTCCTGCGGGACACGCAGCAGCGGGAACGGGACCTGCGGCGGGGGAGACCGGATGCCTGACTTCGCGTGGGCCGGCCGTCCCAAAGCAATCGACGTGCGCCTTGAGTTGGTTGTTGACGCGCTGGAGCAGGCCGTCAAGGACGTCAAAGGTGTGATGGAAGAGATCCGGGCCGAGCAGGAAGGGGGCAACGGTGAGCGAGACAAGCGGGGGAACGCCGCTGGCGGCAGCCCTCGCGGCGCTGGTTGAAGAGCTTCGGCTGCTGCGCGGCGACGTCCAGGTCGAGGCGGCGAGGCGGCAGAAGGTCAGCCGAATTACGGCCGTTTTCATCGCCCTGCTGTTGGTGATCTGCGGGGCCGTGCTCGTGGTGGGGTTCCAGAACCACCAGCTCGGCAAGCAGAACCGCAACATCGGTGACCAGATCGCTGACTGCACCACGGCCGGCGGGAAGTGCTACGAGGAGGGCCGGCGTCGCTCGGCGAACAATCTGGACATCCTCATTCTGTCCGGCGTCTACGCCCAGACGTGCCGGGATACCCGCGGCGTCGACACCGACGCCGAGGTCGTCGCCTGCGTGAAGCGGAAGCTATCCACCGGCCGGTGAAAGCAGGCGGGGACTACGCCCACCTGCTACGCTAGGCCGTCGCGCGGTTGGAAGCCGACCCGACGCTGCTGCACAGTGACGAGGCCCGGCAGATCATGATCACGTGGATGGTCTGGGGCGCTGAGGCGTTCGAGTCCGGCGACCAATGCGACCGCGCGGTCGATGACCCCGAAAGCCAGCCGGGCGTCAAGCTGGCGCGATTACTGGTGGGACATGCCGGACATCCCTGACGACGTGGAGCTTCCGGGCTGCGGCGGCAAGGAGTTGATCCGGTTCCTGCTGCGCTGCCTGATCCTGCTCATCCCATTCGTGCCCCGCGCCTGATGTTGGGAGACAGGTCAGGTGCGGGGCACTTCCTGTCTCCACTCTGTCTCCCACCGAAGGAGCAAGGTCATGAAGAGACCCCGCCCGGTGCTGATCCTGTTCGCGGTCAGCGCCGGACTCGCAGCAATCGTCGGCACTGCCGGCGCCACGGACGTCCTGCCGAAGCAGCTCGTCTCATGGCTGATCATCGCCGATGCGGTGCTGACCGCCGTCGGTGGTGTGCTCGTGCAGGATCTCGTGACGCCGCTGTCGGCGCCCGTCTCTTCCGACGGCGTACCGCTGGTGCCGGCCGACTCGACTCGCGCGACGACCGTCGACCGGTTGGTGCCCGCCGACTCCTTGCGCGCGCCGGTGCCGCGCACGGCGCAGCCGGTACGCGAAGTCCCGACATGACCGATCTTGCGTGGCGGAAGAGTTCGCGCTGTGAATCCTCTTCGTGCGTGGAGCTGGCGTGGCGTAAGTCCAGCCGCAGCTCCGACACCGCGAACTGCGTCGAGGTCGCCGTCCAGCCGGGCGAGATGTTCATCAGGGACAGCAAGGACCCTGATGGGCCGGTGCTGTGCTTCGGCGAGGACGCCGGGCGCGCGTTCCTGGACGGCATCCGTGCGGGGGAGTTCGACCGGTCCTAAACGTCCCAACCATTCCGACGTTGCTAGGCTGCAGGTGCAGCCCTCAGAAGTTGCACCGAGGACCCCGGCGCGGGTAGCTCAAACGATCGCGGCTCTCGCTCTCCTACGGGAGGCGGGAGCCGCGATTGTGTCGTCTCAGCTCACGTCAGCGACGACACAAGACGGAGATCGCGCCGAGGTGATGGACACGTGCCGCTCGCCGTGCACCTTGCCCCCCGCTGGCACGTTCCGTTCGATGGCGTCGGCGTCTCCCACCCGTGTCCCGTCGGAGTCCTGGACCTCGAAGGTGATCCGGTAGTCCCGCTCCCGGTCGGAGGAGTTCACCACCACGTACTTGATGCTGACCGTGGTACCGGACAGGTCGCAGGTGGCGATGGCGACGTCGGCGCTCTTCCCGGCGACCGAGCGTGCGCCGATGACGTACACCGCGGCGACGGCGAGCAGGAACACGATGACGAGGCCGGCGATGGTCAGTGAGCCGGCGGTGGTGGACCAGAAGGATTTGCGGATGGTGGGAGACGGTACAGACATGGTGGGGCTCCATGCTACGAGGGGTGATGCACTGAGTGTGAGGGGTTAACGCAACGTAGTGCTATCAGTTACCAGCAAATATCTGGAACCCGATGAGGCCG
>DASTNZ010000188.1:0-6429 GCA_035762665.1 Jiangellaceae bacterium
GGTCGGGCGCGAACACGTAGACGTCCTGGTCGTGCATCCACACTTTCGGTGCGGCGCCGTCCTCCACTGGCTGATCAGTCTGTAGCAGGCCGTCGGCTACGCCTCCGGTGAACTGGAAGTCGCGGAGGACGAAGGTCGTCACTGCTGGTTCCTGCGCCAGGGTGCCCAGTCGAGCAGCATCGAACCGGCCAGGAAGCACAGCCCGAGGAACAGCATGCTGACGCCGCCGATCTCGGGCTTGAACAGGCCGGCGAAGAAGCAGAGCAGCGCGATGAGAGCGAGGATCGTAACCACCTCCTGCGCTAACCTAGGTGAGGCGTGCCCGGTCGGGGTGTGCGTGAGAGTCGTAGGCCTGCGACTCAAGGCAATGATCCGGGCGAGTCGACACCCGGGGAGTCAACCCCGGCAGCCAACCTTCATCCCTGTGTGCTACGCCAGGCGTCGTATCCCTGCCGCGCTAGATCACGTACCCGCTTGCCGTAGCGCCTACCTGTTGACCATGGGACTACGCCCTCGTGCTTGATCAGCAGCGACAGGAAGTCATGGGTGGCGCTGTGCGCGTTACTGCACAGCTTGATCCGGTTACTGGCGATGTCCGGCCCACCGAGTCCCGTGGGGTGGATGTGGTGGACCTCGATCGGTACGTAGTCCCTGTGTGAGTGGACGAAGCAGCTCAGCCCCATCGCCGAGACCGGGCGGTCTAGATCCGGGTTCGAATCGGGATACACGCGTCGCCCTCTTCGGCCAGCAGCCCCGCCATATCGTCGCGGGTTATCTTCGCCGTTCCCAGGTCGCCCCAGCCGTGGCCCCAGCTATTCCACAGCCGGTAGAAGCCCCGCTTGACGTTGATGCTGTAGGCCAGGATGCAATGCCCGCCCTCAAGCCTTCCCGTTGGTTGGAGGAAGCCGTCGTAGTCGGGCCAGAACATGCCCGAATACCAGTTCAGCCCCAGCACGACGGGGCCCTTGTACCCGACGGCCAAGGCGAGGTCGGGTTCGGTGAACGCCCACCGGTACTCCGACATATGACCTCGGCGAAGACACGTTTTGGCGCCGGCGATGACGGATGTGCCCTCGTAGTCCTCGCCGGACCACTGGTCCAGGCGACGGGCCTCGCGGTAGAGGTCAAAGCCGAGCTGGTTCGAGACCTCGGCGACGACGACGGGGCGGGCGGCGAGTTCGTGGGCCCAGCCGAAGCCGACGCACGCGCCCTCGGAACCCTGGTCGAGGTTCACGCCGACCCGCCACGTGTAGCTACGGGGCTGGCGGGTCGGGAGCAGGGTGCGGATCGGGTAGTTCAGGTTCCGCGCGTCGGGTTGGGGTAGGCGGCCGAGACCGTACTCAGGCACTCGACCTCCCGCGCGCTCCTCTGCTTGGCCTTCCACTTGGCCACGCTTACGCGGGTTCGCGCACGGTGGCAGGTCCGGCATGACCGACCGGATATGGTTCCGTCCTTGCGTCGCTGCCACATGATGTTGTCGCCCTCGAACGGGTGGCCATTCACGCAGTGGGTCTTGCGCGCGTTCACCGCCGTGATACCGCTGCCACGCATGGTGTTGACCCGCTGGGGCACCGGTTCAAGGTGGTTCGGGTCAACGCAGCGGCGGTTACGACAGAGGTGATCTAGCTCTAGACCAGCCGGAACTGGGCCGACGAGATGCTCGTACGACCAGCGGTGCGCGCTGCGCGTCCTTCGCTTCGTGGTTTGGAAGACCCCGTAACCGTCGAGCAGGCTACCGGTCCATTCCCAGCAGACGCCCGAGGCATCCACCCGCGAGAAGAAACGCTCAGCTATCGGCAGACCGCGGCGGGGAGTGAGGGAGTCCGTGCTGCCGTGGCGCTTCCAACGCGCGTAGTGCATCTCGCACAGTGACCTGCCGTGCACGAACCTGTCGCAGTCCCCAACGGAACACATACTCTTTGCCATGTCGGCACTCCTGGAAAGTGTCGGCCACAGCCCCGGGCGCTGGCAGGCGTCGCGGGGCCCTAACGGTCTATTTTACCTGGTCAGGGCACGTTTTCCCGTACAACGCCGCACCGTAGGGGTCGGCAGCCGCAAGGCGTTCGGCCGGCCCAGAGCCCACTCCCCGGAAGGCGACGAACACCTGCTGACGGAGACGGACCGTCTTCCCGCCAGGATGGGCGAAGTCGCATGAGATCATCGCTACGCTCTCAACCGCTTGGAACACTGCGGGGAACCAGCGAACCTCGGGAAGCAGGATGCCCATCAGCGCTATTCGATCGTGAACAGCGAACCTGTCGGCCCACGGGGCGTAGTCGCTATACGGCGGGTTGCACCACACCAGCCCGTCCCACGGCTGGGCGAGCCCGTCATCGGCGGCGGTGAAGTACCGGTCGCAGGGGACGTGCCACGGGCCACCGGGCGGGGCGGCTACGTCAAGGTCGAAGTGCAGCCCCATGGCGTCGAACACCCAGCGTGGGGTGTAGCACTCGTTCGACGTGATCGCCACGGCATCCGTCGGCAGTGCGAAGAGCGCCGTCACGCGAGGGGGTTCCCGATGCACAGGGCGAGCTTCACGGTCACCCCCGAGGACGGGTCTCCCGACGGTGGGGATGTCGCACCTTCAGATGGCGAACCCGTTGGTCTAGAGCCATCTTTGTGCATTGCACGTTAGCTTGAGGTCGGGTAGTGTAATGCACATGGCGACCTACACATGCGGCCACCACAACCGCCAAGAACGCTACGACGGCGAGGTCTCGCTGCTCACCTGCGGTCACGACGGCACGGTGCACTTGGCCTGCCATCCGGAGCCGGCGCCAGCCGATGCGACGCGGCCGGCGGACTGGCCGATCTTCCTGTCGTGGCGCACGATGTGCGCGCACGTTGACACGTGGCCTTCCGAGGGGATCGTCCCCTGCGACGAGGAACGCGACCTCGGCTCCGAGTTCTGCCGACTGCACCGTCGGCGCTACGAGTCAGCGGACGCCTGATGCCCCGTACGGGACCGCGGCGGGAGAACGTGATCTTCCGGATGTCCAGCGCGTGGATCGATGCCGTAGAGCAGCGTGCCGAACAGGAAGAGCTGCGCAAGTCCGAGATCCTGCGGCTCGCTGTCATCTACTACTTGTCGAAGGCACCGAAGGGGTGGAGGCCGTGACTTGCGAAGCTGCGCATCCTGAAGATCAGCGGCCGTGCGAGGGACCACCAGACGCGGTGCTGGTCATGGACCGCGACGGAGGTTCGGCGAAAGGCTGCGTACGGCATGGTGCCGCAATGCTGGCATCGCTCGCTGGTGCGCGCGTGCACCCGGGCTCTGTGGAGGGCGCGGCGATCGAAACGTTCGAGCGTGCGCAGAAGCGGAGGCCGTTCGACTTCGTCAGCGGGTGACCCGGCGCCCATCCGTGGTACAGACTGAGCCGATCATGCGTAGTTCAGCACGCACGACGTCTACCGTCAAGCAGCGTTGGCGATAGAGCGTGTCGCGTCGAGCAGGCGCCGGATGGACCACACCGTGACGGTGCTGCGGCCGATGCGCTGCCGCCGCTCCGGTTCGAGCCCACGGTCACGTGCCCAGCGTGCGAAGGAGCGCGGGTCCTGGCCGCAGAGCCAAGCGGCCTCGCTCGTCGTCAGGGTACGGCGGGTCATCGCAACCAGAACTTCCACCAGCGCGGGACCGGGTGAAGGCGCCACACCAGCAGCCACCCCAGCTCCTCGGCGCGTCGCCAGCCAGCCTTTGCAAGCCGGTCATCGCTCTGCTGCTTGGTCGCATCGCCCGGCATGGCCAGCGCCGACGGGCAGTGCCGGGATGGGAACTGGCACTGCATGATGATCGGTGGTAGGTGGGTGTGGGGCTCGGTCATCGCTGCGCCTCCTCGGAGCGGATGATGACGCAGCGCTCCTCCAGCAGTGGGGAGTCGAGCGAATCCGGCGGGTTGTAGATCAGCGCAGCCACGCCATCCGGCAGTAGATCAGACTCGACGACCCTCGGCGGCTGCATCAGGCGGTAGGCGCGGCGGATGTTCGTCAGGATGTCGCCGGCCGGCTGCGGCGAGGGCAGCGCCGTGACGATGCCGGGATGGAGCGGTGCATCGAGCGCGCGGACGGCCAGCTCGAACGGCGGCAGCGGTAGCGGCGTCTTCCATCGGATGTCGTCGCGGGTGATGTTCGGCTCGTCCTGCTCCACGATCCAAGGCACGCGGGTCTCGACGGCAGCGGTCCGCACCTCGTCCGAGATCGTGGCGAGCGCCGGGCCCACCGCGTCGGCAACCTCGCGCATGCGCGCCGTGAGGACGTTCATGAACGTGTTCGACCACTCATGGATCTCGTCGATGGTGAGACGGGTGGGTGGCTCCTCCGTCATCCCGGCCGTCGGCGACTCTGCGATCGAGCCGCTCGCCGGTTCTGGTGTCCACCTCATCGCGTCCCCGGACAGTGAGTAGTCCTCTAGGGCGTTGTCGATCAGGTCGAGGATGTTCATTGCAGGACCTCGTACAGTGCTGCGAACTCCGGCGATGAGAAGTGCGGCGTTGGGATCAACTCACCAGCGTCGTTCCACCGGTAGTAGCCGTGCGCGCTCTCGTGGATGCGGTGTGGCTTGGTCACCCGGCAGCGTTCGATCGGATCACCCGAGGTGTCCGGTCCATGGTCGTAGGTCACCGGACACGGCGGCGCCTCAGCACCGCACAACCTGCCAGGACACCGGATGCCCTCCCACTCGCCGATGTGCGTCCAGCCACTACGCGATCGGGACTGCTCGGCGATCAGCGGGTGCCGGTGCTTCTCGCGCCCGATGGGCCGGCCGCAGTTCTTGCAGCGCGGGGCGTTGTCTATGAGGTTGAGGATGTCGGTCATGTCCGTTTCCTCAACATCACACCCACCACAGCGCCGATGACGTTGAGCGCAATCGCGACGAGCGCCACGACGCCTACCACCTCAGGATCAGTGAACCAGCTCACCGCAACCTCCCCTCGAACTTCTTGGTCACGTACCGCTCACACTCCGCACATGCCAGCGGATATCCCTCGTGTTCGTGGATCAGGTGGTTGATCTCCCTCACCACCAGTATCGCCACCATCCGACCTGTTCCTCCGGTACGGGATTCCTCACGGGCATGGTTGGCGATGGCTTCGAGGTCTTCGGGGTTGATGTTCATCGCTACTCCTCAGAACCAGTGTCGTCGTCGCTCGGTATGCCCATGGAGACGCTGACGTCGATGCCATCGAGCACCAGGCCGGCGGCCGCGCGGGCGAGAACCTCAGCGGCGCGAGCTGCCTTGGTCGCATCGTCGGTGACGACGGTCGCGCTGATCACCATTTCGCCGGTCATGCTGCCTCCTCGTTCCATCCATCCTGTTGCGCACGGAGATGCCACCATTCACCCTTGCGCCTGTTCCACTCGGTGCCGCACGTTTTGCACCGGATACAGTCCGTAAGGTACGGGTCCACGGTCAGCTTGGTGGCACACCGTGACTCGTCGCGGAGCTTCATCGGGCACAGGCCGACGTGCTCGCCGGTGTGGTGGGAGCCGGTCACTCCCCGCAGCGTGCGGAGCGTCTGGTGGATCTCGAAAGCGAAATCGTCGATCGCTTTGTGGTTGTCGAGGGCGTCGTCCAGGCGCAGCAGCAGCCAGTTCGTCAACGCCGAGATCGTCAGCTCGGGCAGGAGGTCGCCTCTACACCATGGGTATGACAGCCAGTCCCTCGCCCACGAGTCCAGGATGACCAGGGGTGGTTGGGCGCCGATCTGGTCCCCGTACTTGTCGTGGATCGGGCGGACGGAGCCGGCGACGAGCAGGTTCAGCGCTTCAAGGCGCACCGGCAGCGGAGGCGTTCTGCTGCCGCTGACCTTCTCGCTCGCCCCCCTGCCTGGTTCGAGCGCTTCCGGGAGCAGCGCGTAGAGGTCGGGGATCTCCGACAGCTCACCGCGACTGCGCTTCCGACATGATCCACAGACCGGGGGGTCGTCGGGCAGCGTCGGCTCATCGGCTGGCCGGTAAACGGCACAGCAGACACAGAGCCGCTCGTCACTCAATCGGGTTCCCTTCGGGAAGAGGCCCGGCCGGCCGGATGATTGCGACAGGCGTACGCCGCTGCTGACGCTGTAATTCGCGGCGAAGATGACGGGCTGCGCGTCGCTCCGCGCGGCGACGTCCGAACACCGTCGGCCCTTCGAAGCCGATCCAGTCCGCCATCCCGTCGCCGGGATACAGCACCAGCTCGTACCGCCAGCGTCCGGCCTTCCTGATCTCTATGCGCGGGTCCGTCATTCGGTGTCCTCTAGGGGTAGACCGGGCGATTCCGACAAGAACCGCGCATCGGGTACACGCGTTGGCAGCAGTTCGACCAGGCAGTCGTCCCGCGACGCTTCGCAGCCCTCGCGCATGTCATGGCGGACGCATCGGCGGATCACGCCGTACACGGGCTCAGTCATGATCAGCACCTTCCAGCGGTAGACCGGCAGCAGCGTCCCG
>DASTNZ010000189.1:0-9812 GCA_035762665.1 Jiangellaceae bacterium
TTCGCCGAGAACCAGCCGGTGACGGCCATCGTCAACACAATCCGCGACCTATTCGCAGGGCAGCCTGTCGGCACCGACATCTGGATCGCCCTGGCCTGGTGCGTCGGCATCCTCATCGTGGCCTATGTCTTCGCCATGATCACGTACCGCCGCGAGATCGTCTAAACCGGTTCTGGATCCCCTGCCAATTCAGGGCGGGACTAAAGGCCCCTGGTCCGGCTCCACGCCGTACAGACCGCTCACATGCGGGCGGTCTGTGAGACGTGTCCGTGAAGCCTTGCCCGGCCGACACGCGGCGGTAAGACGCGCACAGCGGCATGCCTGGAAGGGTCGACAGAAGCACCCCTGGCTGGTAGGCGATTGCCCCAGCGGGAGCGCCAAGATGTGACGCGGCACTACGCGGCAGCCAGAGAAACTCGCCGGTCGGCCGGGCCAGGCCGACCGGCGCTGCCGGAGTGCCGGGGCCGTTCGCTCTGCTCCTCCTCGGGTTGCCTAGCCCGGCAGTCTTGAGGGTTGCGCGGCAGCAACCTTCTAGTTGGATGAGCAAACGCAGGGGGACCTCGCTGGGCTCTTCTCGCGGCGCGCCCCGATCTCGCGCAGCAGACCGAGCAAGCTCGCCAGGGCCCAGAGCGTTCTTGTCGCGGACGTAGCCCATCCGCTGCCGTCAGCCGGCCGGGCGGGTGGTCGGGGAGTACTTCCCGGTGAGTGCACCCGAGGCCAACCGCATATATAGGCGATCAGGTGACCCCCAGTTCATGACAGGCGTCCAACACGCCATCGGTCTCCGGCTGGCGGTGCAGCAGTGAGTACTGCACCTGGTTGGACGCCAAGGCGATGCCCCGGCCGGCCAGCGCGGCGTGGGCGGACTGCATCTGCCCGGCTGAGCTGGACGCTGCGTCTGTCGCACGCGGCCACCCGCCATATGGGCCGTTGCTGTCAGCCTACGGCCCGCCCGCGCTGCGCTTAGATGCTGTGCCGCGGCGTTACCACCCGCTCGCGGCCGATCTCGACCCAGCGGGCGATCTGGTCGTGGTTGGCGCCAGCGAGCACGAGCAGACCAGCGGCGACCAGGTGGTCGCCGCCCTCGACCCGCACCGACCACCAACCCGCCATGACACCGGCGGTCTCGGCGAGCAGGTCACCACGGCCGCCCGCGAGCGCCCGCAGCTCTGCCACGGCCTCGTCGATCGGGCCGCCGGGCTCGGGCCAGCCGGACCGCGGTGCCCGACAGCCGGGTGCACAGGATCCGGTCGGGATCGGGCTTCCGGCGACCGGTGGGCATGGGCCCAGTGTCGAATAGGTGTTCTAAGAGCGCCAGGGTGCCCACACATTCCCGCATGGTGCTGCGCCATGACCGGCCCTAACCGAGGTTGACGCCCCATCCGGGTCCAGGAAGGTTCCAGCCGGCGACCGCCTCCTTCCAATTGCGGCCTATACGGTCGGACGATGCGGGCTCAGATCGATCGCTAACGCGGACCGGCGAGCGCCGGCCGCCGGCGTTACCGCGGACTGTTCACGGGCTCGGGGGTCGTCACGCGAGGACGCCGGCCTAGCGCTCGACGCCGCGGAGGCTCCCGCTCACTTCTTCGGCCGGGTCGTAGACCGAGCAAGTGACCCAGCGGTAGCCGCCGTTCCAACTCTGCTCGTCGAACGGGTACAGATAGCTGTAATAGAGCACCGATTCCTCATAGGGCAGCCCGACGAAGCTCTCAAACTCCGCATTGCACACCTCGTCGGCCTGGACGGCCACCGCCTCATCACCGGGGAAGTCCCCCTCGGGAAGGGTCACAACGGCGTATACCTCCTCGCTGTGCGGCTCCGAGCACGGCACGGTCTCGACGGTGAAGACCTCTTCCCCACCCGTGGGCATCGAATCGACGAAACAGTCCCCTACCTTGAGGTCAAAAACGTCGACCTCTCCGGCTCCTGGCGCCGCCGTCTCCTGCGCCTGCGTCGGCGCGGGGGTCTCGGCCGCTGGCGGAACGGTGCTCTCGGTCTCCACCATGTCCACCGTGAATGTGCGCACGATCTGCTCGCAGCCACGTTCGATCTCTTCGGCCCACTCCGCCGTGTACTGGCAGTTGAGGTAGTACTCGGTCGCGTCGTCGAAGATGAACACGAGCGTGCTCTCGAAGGAGGTCCCGTCGACGGTTGCCGTCGCTCGGAACCGAAGGCCGAGATTGCCGGCCGCCGTAATCTCCTCCGGACCGGCCTGAACGGTCCCACCGAGCTGATCGACCAGCTCTCGGACGACCCCTTCGAATTCGGCCTTGGCCGCGTCCAGGTTCTCCGCCGTGACGGGCATGTTCAGCCTGTAGGCCGCGACAGAAACGAGGCTCGCACTGTCGAGGACAAAAGCGACCTCCCAGAGCTCATCGCCGCCGGTCTCCGCGCGACTCTCGATGGCGCCCTCCTCCCATCCCGCCGGGTAGTCAAACGACACACCGTTGCCGCGGTAGGTCTGCGCTCCCTCGTCCTGGTCCGAGGCGGCGACGTAGACGACGGACCCGGCCAGGACGAGCACGAGGGAGGAGGCCAGGCCCGCCGCAGCGAGTCCTCGATGTCGCATCGGGACCGCCCGCGCGATGCGCGTGTCGGCCGCCAGGTCGCCGAGACGCTGGCGCCGGGGGCCGGTGGCCAGCATCGCGATGAAACCGACCAGGTACAGCGCCGGCAGCCAGTCCACGACCCGAACCAACGTGCGTGCCGCAACATGCAAGACATTCGGCCGCCCGCCGCCAGCGCGGACCACCCGCACTCCCACCAGCAGCTTGCCCACGGTCTGCCCGATCGCCGCCTCGAGCACCAGGTAGTAGACGAGCGCCAGGGCGACGTACACCGCGAACCCGGCCCCGTCGAGGCTGAAGGAGAATGCGCCCCCGCCCACGCTGGCCTCGCCGACCAGCACGGCGAGCACGACGAACAGAGCCAGCAGCAGCGCAAGATCGATCAGGGCGGCGCCGATACGCAGGCCGAGCAGATCCTCACCGCCAACGGACCCGTCGGGCCCCGGTTCGCTGGCCCGGGATGGATCCTCGCCGTCAGCGGACGCGTCGGGCACCGGTTCGCTGGCCTGGGATGGTTCCGGGATAACACTCATCGCCTCACCACCCTCCTCAACGGCCTCATCGTGTTGCCCGCCGACCGTCTGGGCCAGAGGCGTAAGTCCCCCGTGGAGGCCTTTCTGCCCGTGGCGCGACGGCTGACCGAAGGGCGTGCTGGCCCCAGGCTGTAGAGATCGCAACGATACTCGTCTACGGCGCCCTGGATCGGCCAGTGCTGTCCCATAAGTCCCCCATCGCTGAAGTGCCGCATGCTTGGTGAGCTAACGACCAGCACCTAGCCTCAAGAGGCAAGAGCACGCGCTCTGATACGGGGCACGCTGCACCGAGTTTTGGATCGTGGTCGATACACGACCACCCGCCGGGGCCGCCGCGGCCAATCCCGATCGCCTGCCCAGTGTCGACGTTGAATCCGCGTCCGGGACCGCCATACCCGACGCACCTATGTCGAGCCGCGCGGCCAACGCTGTTCAAACTGCCTGACGGCTGCGGTGCCCGCCCGCGAACGCGTGATCACGTGTGAAGAGGTTTTCGAGTTGCGGGACGCCCGGCCCGTATGTGACTCGGTGCGCCATCAGCACTCGTTGGGCCCTTGGGCGCTCCGCGCATCGCGGCAGATCCGTGCACTCCCTGTCCGGCTTCGCTTGCCCGACAGAACTGTCTTTGACGAGACTCTCCACCCGTAGCCGAGCTCGCGATGAACATGGTCCAGGAGTTCGCAGAGACGCTTGGGCGGTTCACAAGCGTCTGCGTTGACACAGCACTCGTCAGTCTGCCCCGTAGCGAGTTCGAACACGCTCAGGAAGCCCGCTCGGCGTTCCTCCTTCTCCGTAAGCACGCGCGAGCACTTCAGCTGCTTGTCGATGCGGGTCCTCACACGTACCCGAGTGGCTGGCCGATCGCACGGTCCATGCTCGAGGTCGCTCTCCGGACCGCTTGGCGCATGGACCACGACGACCCCATGGAGGCCGAAGCCCGCTGGGTCGCCTGGCTCGGTCGACTCGTCGAATACGAGCGGCGGAATGCCAAGGCAATGGCCGCGGACGGATTCACGGCACACGCCGAATGGGCTACCTCGCGCGCCGAGACAGCGGAGTCTGTCCGCAGGACCATAGAGGGCCTACTTGCCCAACGCGGCGTCAAGACACCCAAGGGAGAACCACCGATGCGCCAAGTGATGGAGTCCTTGGGTCTACCCGCACAGAAATACCAGTCCTACTCGGAGGCAAGCGAACACCAACACGGCAGCTTCATCGCCCTGGAGGCGTAAAGCCGCAACTTCGGCACCCAACGCGAGCACGGCGAGTTCGCGCAGTGGCTCGACTGGATCATGCCTCTCACACTGGGGATGCGTGGCACATACGTCCTCGCTCGGATCTTTGCTGCCCGTACTGAGTCGCAGGTCATGTCGGACGAGGTCGCAACCGCCGCTGCCGCGTGGGAGCGAGTGCTGCGAACACGCGGCGCCTGAGGTTCACCGCCTGGCGCGCAGCAGCCTGGCGGCGGCCGCATCGTCGAGCGCCTTGGGCAGCGGGTGATCGATCTTCGGCAGGTCTCCGGGGAACATCGGCCCCCGCGCCGGCGCGTCCGGCCAGCCCCACTCGTCGATCCGGACGAAGAACATCCGCAGCGTGCCCAGCCGGTGCGCCATCGTGGCCGGGGTGACGCGCGGCAATATCAAGCATGAGAGTTCGTTTCCATGTGTCCGGCTGGCGGCGCTATGACGCGGTGCCTCTCGAGCCGTGTCCCGTGCTGCACGGCTGGCCGCCGGCCTACCTGTTGCGGGTCAGGACGTTGATTGCGGTAGCTGCTGATCGCGTCGACCATTGACCGTACGCTCCAGGGATTCTGACCTTGGAGGTGATCCGAATGGACACAACGAGAATGATGAGGAGATGGCGCGATGGGTGAGCTGCACGTCAACATGAACATCACGCTCGACGGCGTGATCCAGGCCAACGGTGGCCCCACCGAGCAGGACGCCGGCTTCGAGTACGCCGGCTGGGAGCGCCCGTTCTGGGAGGCGGAGTCCGGCGAACAGATCAATGCGGACGTGCAGGCATCCGACGCGCTGCTGCTGGGTCGCACGACGTACGACATCTTCCGCGACTACTGGCCGGGCAAGACCGACGAGATCGGGCGGGCCTTCGACCGGGTCCCCAAGTACGTCGCGTCCCGCGGCACGCCAGAACTGTCCTGGGACACCAGCATCCAGATAACCGACGTGGGCGCCGAGGTTCGTGACCTACGGGAGCGGCATGAGCAGATCCACACGTGGGGCAGCGCGAACCTGCTGCAGACCCTGTTCCGCGAGGCCCTGGTCGACCGGGTGAACCTGTGGGTGTGTCCGGTTGTGATCGGACAGGGCAAGAAGCTCTTTCCTGAAGGCACAGCAGCCACCCGGTTCGAGCAGGTCGCGCCGCCGAAGTTGTATCCCGGAGGGGTGATGCTGCTGCGCTACCGGTGCCTGGAGGGCCCCCCGGAGACGGTGACCGAGGCCGTCAACGCTGCGGACTAACTGTTGCCGGGGCAGGACGTTGATGACAGGCCGGCGACGGGGCGCGCGTCATCGAGTCGGGCTGGAACGGCAGCACAATGGTGTTCGACATGGCGTGCTCCCGGCGATCAACGACAAGGCCTCAGCCATGGATCGCCACACACGGTGAGGCACCCTGATTGAGGCTAGGCCTAGCCGTTGGTCGACCACTCGGTGCCGATCGGGTACAACGGGTCCGCACGCGGCGAAATGACGCGGGTGTTGACGCAGCTTGAACTTCCTGTCGTGCCGATGTGCGAGTGTCACTCTGTAGCCCAACATGGGACGTCGATTCCGCCAGGATGCATGCGTCAAGCCCGGATGGCCGGCGTAACCGACACAATCGACTGTTAAGTCGACCCGCACGTGGAGCGCTTCCATCCACTCAAGCGGTGGTACTGGCGCGACGTTATCGGCGCCGATCCCGCCCTGCTCGATGGGCTACGGAATCGACACCGGACTTGCAGCAGCACG
Organism: Jiangellaceae bacterium; assembly: GCA_035762665.1. GTDB lineage: Bacteria > Actinomycetota > Actinomycetes > Jiangellales > Jiangellaceae > JASLBX01. Next base: position 6,073 of record DASTNZ010000189.1, read on the forward strand.
CGTTCCCCGGGCCGCAGAGTGCCTGGGGCGGGCGACTGCTCTAGCTGGGGCCAAGTGCTCGTTTCGATTGGCCGGTCGGCAACGGGCTTATCCCAGTGCAGCGCAGTCCAGTGCTCGCCTCATCCGGCCCCTCCGCCGCACTGCGTTTGATGGTCAAGGTCGACGTCCACCGCGGCGTGAAAGTCCTTCGCTCGAAGGTGACCCCGTGGACCCGAGCGAGGGTCACCTCACATGCGGCGTCTTGTGTCGCAAGGGAACGGTGGGTTGATCGGATCAGGCCCTTCGCCTCTAACTGGCAGGGGCCTGGAGGAGAAGAATTTTCATATCGGGGACTTTCGTGTCACACGCTAGCTCACGGGAGGTATTGCCATGCGGGATCGAGGCGCTGGTGAAGTGTCAGCAAGGACAGTCCCTCGGAGGCGACACCTCTTGGCGACTGTGACGACGGTGGTGGTCTTGGCCGCCGGTATGGGTGTCTTGGGTCAGGGCGTGGCATTCGCGGCGAAGACCATCACGGTGTGCGCGAGCGGTTGCATGTACTCGAGTGTCAGTGACGCCGTCGACAACGCGCCCTCTGGTGCGACGATCCAAATCGGTCCGGGCACTTACAGGGGTGGCATCGACATCGTCGACAAGAAGCTGACGCTGCAAGGCGCCGGGCCACTCACCACGATGATCACAGCGAATTACGGAAGCGTCGTCAGCGTCGTCAACATCAACTCCAGCTCGAAGGTCGAGTTGAGGAACCTGATGGTGGTCGGCGGGACTGCTCCGGAGAATCCTGGCCCCGGTGGTGGTGGCATCTACAACCAAGGTCAGTTGGACCTGTACAACGTCAGGGTGCAGGACAACTGGGCTGATTATGGCGGTGGCATCTACAACAAGGGCACGCTGTCGATGCGGTTCGGCGGCTTTGGTAACAACATTGCGTGGGCAGGTGGCGGTCTCTACAACGCCGCGGGCGCAACTGCCACGCTGACCGACGTCGGCGTCTCCCGCAACAGCGCTAGCTACGGAGGCGGCATCTACAACAAGGGCACACTGAAGGTTCTTAGCCAGGCCAGCACATCAAGTGGCAACCAGGTACGCGAAAACATTGCCGGCATGAACGGCGGTGGTATTTACAACAGCGGTACGGTGCAGATCACCCGGGGCAACGTCATCGGGAACATGGCCGAGTCCCATGAGGGTGGCGGAATCTACAACGACTCAGCCGGGTCGGTCACTCTGATTCAGACATCGGTGAACTCAAACAAAGCGACCTTTGGCGCGGGGATCTTCAACAACGGGTCCCTGAAACTCCAAGGGACCGGGGTTCACAACAACGCTGCCCGCCTCTCGGGCGGGGGCCTGTTCACGACGACCGCAGTGAACCTCAGTCGTGCTGGAATAAGTCAGAACACGGCGTTGGCCGGAGCCGACGTGTACTACTCCAAGGACGCCTGCCCATCCTCATGCCCCGAAGGCACTGGCATCCAAGTGTGGATGTACCCGAACTTCACGCCGGCGTCCGTCGAGGGGTGGGGGTGGCTGGGGAGCGACGTAACGCTGGAGGTCGACAACGGCAGCGACGGAACCGTCGACTACGCCGCCAAGATGCCCACCAACCCGAACGGCCCCGTGTCGTTCGACGCAGATGGGCAGTTCAACCTCAGCGAGGGCGACACGGTCCGGCTGATGAGCGACGGCGGTCCCACGGTGCAAGAGACGATCGTCAGACACCTGACTCTGACCACTCTGGATCCGAACACCGACATCATTGCGGGAACGGCCCCGCCCAACACCGAGGTGCTGGTCTTCCTCGGGCAGTCCGTGGGCATCCCCCCCTTCGACGTCTACTCAGACGGAAACGGGCTCTGGAGCTTCAACGTCGCCCAACACGGCTACGACCTCACCGCAGGGATGACAGGAAACGTCTTCATCTCTGACTGGCTCGGTGGAGGCACCGGGATTGGTTGGAATACGTGAGACTGCCGCGCAACAAGGACGCCAAAGCGACCAGACACCACTGATTGTCGTTGTGGACGACCGGCGAGAAAGCAAGCCCCTCCGGTGAATCCTGCAACGCACTTACCTGCATCAAGCCCGGTGTCAAGAACTCCGGAACAATGTGGCGAGGCGGTCTTGAACGCGAGTTTGGCGTGATCCACTTTCCGGCCTACCCCTGTTAGGCGCCTTGTCCGGGTAGCGCCGGCCGGGTCAAGGGCCGCGCGGAGCGCGGTCGCGTCTGCGACGCCGTAGGCGCCCTTGGGGCGGTCGGTGGTGCCCGGATGATCGAGCGGCTAGGGGTTGGCCAGTCCGACATCGGGAACGTCAACGCGTGGTGGTGAGTGCTATCTCCGTCCTTCCTGTTGAGCTGGGCTGTGGTGGCGGCGGTGGATGGTGGAGTGTGGGGAGGCAGCCAGACTTACCTATGGCCCTCAGGCGGATTGCGCTGCCTGGCGACAGGATGATGGATTGGGTGACCCCCCCGCCCGCGGAGGGCGCGGCCGCTCAGTCTCATTAGGCCGTCCGCGGCGCCGCAGACTTCGGCGGGACGCGGTCTGACAAGTGCGTGCCTGGAGCTGGCCGCTGGAGTTGAACCCCATCGCGACGATGGCGTACCGGTCCGGTGTCCACAACCCCGATCACCTCACCGGGCGAGTGTGGTCGGTGATGCTGGTTGCGTGGTGATGGTGAATGCCTCCTCGCCGAGATCGGCGAGGAGGTGCACGGCGTGGCGGACGATGCGTCGCGCTTGGGACAGGGCGGCCCGGTTGGCGTCGTAGCGGGCCTTGACATCGGTGTAGTAGCCGTAGCCGGGGCGCAGCTGCGCGCGGAGGTCTTAGCAGCCTCGAACAGCAGCCACCGCAGCACCTCCGGTCCCTGCCGGGACAGCCGGCCCGGGCTGCGCTTGGAGTCTGATGAGTGCACGGTGACGTCCAGCCCGGTAAACCGGACCGCCTTGCGCGAGGAGGAGAACCGGTCCGGCCCGCCCAGCCAGGCGCACAACGCCAGCGACGTCATCGGCCCGACACCGTAGATAGCGGCCATCAGCACCCGGGCGCCGTTGACGTGCCGGGACGTGGCCAACAACCGCCGCCGCAACCGATCAAGATGCTCTGCCAAGGTGTCCATGACCGACAGCGCGGTATTCACCTGCAATCGACCCACCGGCGAGAGCTGCTCGTCGACGATCGACTCCAGTCGGCCGCGTGAGCCGCGGATCACCCCCGCCTCGCCCAAGGTCGTGGTGCCCTGGTGAAAGCAGGTCGCATGGATGCGCTGCGCCCAAGCGGTGTGCTCGATCCGAAGGTCATGGTAGAGCTCCAGCAGCGCCCGCCACTCCAGCACCGGTGTCGGCGGGATGTAGCACTCCGGTATCCGCCCAGCAGCCAGCAGCTCACGAAGCAGTAGCGCATCGGCCTTGTCCGTCTTGGCCCGCCGTTTCGGCCCGCGCAGTGCGGAGGTGTCGGCCGGCTCGGCCAGGTGCGGCTCGACGCCAGCGTGGCGCATCTCCTCGGCCACGTACCGCCAGCCCGTGCACCCCTCCATCGCGAACGCGACCGGTGTTCGCCCGTCGAAGCGCGAAAGCCAGCTGGCCAGATGCTCACTATCGGCGGGCACGATCCGGCCCCGCTCCAATCGGCCCGTCTCCACCTCGACGTAGTCGAACGTCAACTGCTTCCGGTGGATGTCCAAACCACCTACGATCGACATCGGGACCTCCTCAAGCTCCGTGACCATCGATGTCCAACGCA
>DASTNZ010000190.1:0-18632 GCA_035762665.1 Jiangellaceae bacterium
GCCGGCCAGTACTCCGGAGGCATGCGCCGTCGGCTGGATCTGGCCGCCAGCCTCATCCGAACTCCTGAGGTGTTGTTCCTCGACGAGCCGACGACGGGACTCGATCCACGCAGCCGCAACCGGCTGTGGGACGCCATTCACTCGGTCGTCGGCGCCGGCACGACCGTCCTGCTGACCACGCAGCACCTGGAAGAAGCCGATCAGCTCGCCAATCAGATCTCTGTCATGGACGCCGGCCGCGTCGTCGCGGAGGGTACGGCCGATGAGCTGAAGGCGAAGATCGGCGGTGACCGGATCGAGGTCGTCGTTCACGACATTCTCGACCTGCCGACCGCGGCCGAACTGGTTGGCTATGTCACGGCGAGCCAGCCCGATGTCGACCCCGACACCCGTCAGGTCAGCGCACCCGTCTCGGACCGCGTGACCGCGCTGACCCAGGTCGTGCGGGCGCTGCATGACCGCGGTGTCGCTGTCGAAGACATCGGACTGCGGCGCCCCACCCTCGATGAGGCATTCCTCCAGCTCACCGGGCACCCCGCCAGTGATCAGCAAACCACCGGCCGGCGAGAGGAGATCTCGGCATGACGACGGCGGACCTCACCAGCGCCCCTTCGGCTCTGTCTGACCGGCCAGGTCGGCGGGCCCGCGCTCTTCGCGACAGCTGGGCGATGACCAGGCGCAACCTATCCCACGTGATCCGGTCTCCTGAAGAGATCGCGATCTACTTCTCCCTGCCGATCATGTTCGTGCTGGTCTTCGGGTATGTCTTTGGCAGCGGGATGGTGGTCCCGGATGAGGGTAACTACCGCGAGTTCCTGCTGCCCGGTGTGTTCGCGATGACCATGCTCTACGGCATGGGTGCGACAGGCACCGCGATCGCTTTCGACGTGAACCGCGGCGTCGTCGACCGCTTTCGCTCGATGCCGGTGACCAGGTCCGCCCTGGTTGTTGGCCGTAGCGCAGCCGACTTGGTTCGGGCGCTGCTGGAAATGACCGCGCTGGTGGTTTGCGGGTTGCTCGTCGGCTGGCAGTGGCACCGGGGCGTCGGCAACGCGCTGCTGGCGGTCGGCTTGTTGCTGATGCTACGGGTTGCCATCACCTGGATCGGCATCTACCTGGGGCTGGCCGTTCCGAACCCGGACACGGTCGGCGTCATAGTGTTTCCGCTGGCGTTCCCGCTCACGGCCGTATCCAACGTCTTCGTCGCGCCTGAGCTGTTGCCAGAATGGCTCGGGACGATAGCCGAGTGGAACCCGCTGTCGGCCACGGTCGCGGCGTCCCGAGAACTGTTCGGCAATCCCGGTCTCGGGGGCGACTCGTGGATCGCGCAGCACTCGATCCTGATGGCGATCGGCTGGCCGATCCTACTTACGGCGATCTTCGCCCCGCTCGCCATTCGCCGGTACCAGCGGCTCAGCCGCTAGCTCGGCAGTCCGCGATTCAGCCGAGGTCCATCCCCTCGAGCGGTGCGGACGGCTTTAGGTCGGGAAGTCTCATCATGCGGAGGGAGTTCGCGAGTCCGACCAGACCGGCAAGCAGTGGCACGGCAAGTGCGAGCTGCAGCGAGAGGTCCCGGGCGTCGTTGTTGATGGCCACGACTTCTGCCTCCACGTCCGGCGGCTGGCCGGTGATCCGCTCCTCGAGCTGGGTATTGCTCATGACCTCGGCGTCGTTCTCGAGCGCGGTGATGATCTGCTGCTGCTCGGCCGGCGGAATGACCGCGCTGTCCTCGGTCATGTTGGTGAAACTGAACGAAAGCGCGGCGAGCATGATCCCACCGGCCATCGCGAGACCGAAGGAAAGCCCGAAGGACCCGGCTGCGGAGTTCACGCCGGCGGCCTCGCTGATCCGCTCCTGCTCGACGGGGGCGAGCGTGTAGTTGTTCAGCTGGGATACCAGGAGACCCAGGCCGAAGCCTGCGATCACGAGCGGGATCACCAGGGCCCAACCGCTGTTCACTCGCGGCACGAGCGGGATGATGATCGCTATCCCCGCGCTGGTCAGAAGGAAGCCGGTGCGGATGATGGCGGCGGGTCGCCGGTCGCCGGCCTTCTTGCCGGCCACCATTGCCGCAATGAACATGGTCAGCGAGAGCGGGGCCAACGAGAGGCCGGCCAGCATGGCGTTGTACTCCAGGGTCATCTGGAAGAACAGCGGCAGTGCGATCATCGCGCCGCCCAGGGTGATCTGCTGGAGCATCTGACCGGAGATGCCCGCGGTGAAGTTCGGGTGCCCGAATAGGTCTGGATCGAGCAGGGTCACCTGCTGCTCCCGCTTGCGTCGGATGAGCCACCAGGCCAGGGCCGCGAGTGCCACGGCCCCCACCGCCATGAGCAGGCCGACGAATTCGCCGCCCTCCTGCCAGACCAGGATCCCGAGCACTACCCCACCCATGCCCACGACCGACAGGGTGGCGCCGACCACGTCGATCCTGCGGGAGCCGGTGTATGGGACGTCGCGGACCAGCCCGATCCGGCTCAGGACGACAGCGATGATTACGGCCTCGAGCGCGAAGCCGACCCGCCAGGACAGGTAGGTCGTGACGAATCCGCCCAGCAGCGGGCCGACCGCGGCCGCGATGGCGGCCGACGCCCCGACGAGCGCGTACGCCTGCTTCTGCGCGGCGCCGGTGAAGTTGCCGTGGATCAGCGACTGCATGGCCGGCAGGAGCAGTGACGCGCCGAGCCCGCCGATGATCGCCCAGAAGATGATGATGGCAGTCAGGCTCTGGCTCAGGGTCATGGCGAGCGCGCCGATGGCGTATGCCATGAGCCCGATGACGTAGGCTCGTTTGCGTCCGATCAGGTCGCCCACCTTGCTGTTGATCAGGATGAACGCTGCCGAGACCAGTGCCTCGAGCGCGATGGCGGATTGAACGCCGCTAGCAGTGGTGTCCAGGTCCGTGATGACCGCCGAAATCGACACGTTCATAAGCGATGTGTCGACCACGAGGACGAACATCGCCATGGCCAGCAGGACCATCAGGCGGCGGCTTCCAGGGCGCTCACGGCGATTGTCTGCGGCTGGCTCGGGATGATGCATTAGGACTGACCTCCCTCTACGGGAGCGGACCCCCGTTTCCCGTCGCACCCCCGACGGTACGAATTCCTTTCCGAGCGCGGATCACCCATGAAGGGTGATCTGCGCCGCTGCTGCGCCTCGACACCTCTTTGTCCCGGGGTCGGCAGCGTGATAGGGAATCTGTTGTGGCAGACGAACAGCAGCAGACCTCCCAGACTCCCTTTCACGACCTTGACACGTACGTCGCACTCCCGCGGACCGGCGGTTTGGCGATTTCGCCGGACGGTGCCCGCCTGGCCACCTCCGTGGCGACGCTCAGCGCCGACAAGACCAAATACGTCAACGCCGCCTGGCAGGTCGACCCGACCGGCGAGCAGCCTGCCCGCCGGCTGACCCGCAGCGCCGAGGGAGAAGCCGGCGCGGCCTTCCTACCCAGTGGCGACTTGCTGTTCACATCGGCTCGACCGGACCCAGACGCGAAGGACGGCGACGACGAGGTTCCTATGCTGTGGCTGCTACCGGCCGGCGGAGGAGAGGCCCGGGTCGTCGCGAAACGGCCAGGTGGCATCGGCGGCGTCGTGGTCGCCCGCGATGCAGGGACGATCGTGGTGTCGTCCGACACGCTGCTTTCGTCGACCGACGCGGAGAGTGAGGAGGCCAAGCGCAAGGAGCGCAAGGAGCGGAAGGTCTCGGCCATCCTGCACGAACGCTTCCCGGTCCGGTACTGGGACCACGACCTCGGGCCTGGCGCGGCTCGGCTGTTCGCGGGGACGCTGGGCGAGGACGAGCGAGTGGAACTGCGCGACCTCACGCCGGACGCCGGCCCGGCGCTGATCGAGGCCGGCTACGACATCAGCGCGGACGGCGCGACCATCGTCACCACGTGGCATGCCGCGGAGATCGGTGCGTTGCGCTCCACCCTCGTTGCGATCGACGTCGCGTCCGGCGAGCGCCGGGTTCTCCTCGACGAGGAGGAATTCGAGTACGCCAGCCCAGCGATCTCGCCCGACGGCACCCAGGTGGCGGCCATCCGCGAATCCCGGAGCACGCCCACCGAGCCGCCGGACCTCAGGCTCGTCGTGGTATCGCTGGCCGACGGCTCGGTCCGCGAGGTCGCATCGAACTGGGACCGCTGGCCGGCCGCAGCGAGATGGACCGTGGACGGCACCGCGCTGATCGTCACCGCCGACGACAACGGCCGGGGGCCGATCTTCCGGGTCGACCTGGCATCGGGCACCGTGACCCAGCTGACGTCGGACGATGCGGCGTACACCGACGTCGTCGTGTCGCCGGACGGCACGTCGATGTATGCGCTTCGCACGACGCACACCTCACCGCCGCGTCCGGTCCGGCTGGACGTGGCAGCCGAAAGTCAGATCCCACAACTGTTGCCTGCGCCGTCACCGGACCCAGAGCTCCCTGGCCGGCTGACGGAGGTGTTCACTACCACACCGGATGGTGTCCAGATCCGCGCGTGGCTCGCCCTGCCAGACGGTGCATCGGATGACGACCCGGCGCCCATGCTGCTGTGGGTTCACGGTGGCCCTCTGCACTCGTGGAACGCGTGGCAATGGCGATGGAACCCGTGGCTGGCCGTGGCCCGCGGGTACGCCGTTCTGCTGCCTGATCCGGCGCTTTCCACCGGTTACGGCCTGGACTTCATTCGCCGCGGCTGGGGCAACTGGGGCAGTGCTCCGTACACCGACCTGATGACGCTCACTGACGCCGCCGTCGAACGGCCTGACATCGACGCCGAGCGGACGGCGGCGATGGGTGGCTCGTTCGGCGGCTACATGGCCAATTGGATCGCTGTCAGCACGGACCGGTTCAAGGCCATCGTCACCCATGCCAGCCTGTGGGCGCTCGACCAGTTCTGGCGCACCACGGACGCATCCTGGTACTGGGAGCGCGAGATGACGCCGGAAATGACCGAGGTCAACTCACCGCACCTGCGCGCTGACAAGATCGTTACGCCGATGCTGGTGATTCACGGTGACAAGGACTACCGCGTGCCGATCGGGGAGGCGCTCCGGCTGTGGTACGACCTGGCGTCACGGGCCAAGGTGAGCAACGGCGGGGACCTGCCGCACAAGTTCTTGTACTTCCCGGACGAGAATCACTGGATTCTCACACCCGAGCACATCAAGATCTGGTACCAGACGGTGTTTGCGTTCCTTGGCCATCACGTGCTGGGTGAACCGTGGGAGGTTCCAGCCCTGCTCCGCTAACCTCAGCGGGGCCAGCTAGCTGCGGACGAGGCGGGCGATGGCGTCGGAAGCTTCGCGAACCTTGGCGTCCGCCTCCGGCCCACCTGCCCGGGCGGCGTCGACAAGACAGTGGGAGATGTGCTCGTCAAGCAGCTCGAGCGAGAACGACTGCAGGGCTTTGGTCGCGGCCGACACCTGGGTCAGGATGTCGATGCAGTACTTGTCTTGTTCGACCATGCGCTGCAGGCCCCGGATCTGCCCCTCAATCCGGCGCAGCCGCTTGAGGTGGCTCTCCTTGTTATCCATATATCCGACCACGTGAACCCTCCCTAAGTGCCGTCCACCGCAAATGATACCCCCATCAGGTATGAGTCGACCCTAATGGGCGGTCTGGGGGAAGAGCCAGCCTACGGTCACGGTTGACTTGTGCTGTGAACGTACGCGTGCATGCGCCCGAACTGAATGGCCGGAACGGCTGGATTGGAACTGACGGATCGCCACTGTCCCTCAACGGGCTCCGCGGGCGGTTCGTCCTGCTGGATTTCTGGACCTTCTGCTGCATCAACTGTCTCCACGTTCTGGACGAACTCCGCCCGCTCGAAGCGGAGTACGCCGACGTCCTCACGGTCATCGGCGTGCACTCGCCCAAGTTCGTCCATGAGGCCGACCACGATGCGGTGCTGGCGGCCGTGGAGCGGTACGAGGTCCATCACCCGGTCCTCGACGACCCGGAACTGACGACCTGGCAGGCGTACGGGGTCCGCGCCTGGCCGACATTGACCCTCATCGACCCGGAGGGCTACATCGCAGCTCAGTTCTCCGGCGAGGGTCATTCACACGCGCTCCGGGCGCGGCTGGACGAGCTGATCGCGGTGCACGACGCCAAGGGGACACTGCGGCGCGGCGATACACCATACGTTCCGCCCCAGCCTGAACCCACGACACTGCGTTTCCCAGGTAAGGTCGTCGCGCTGCCCAATGGCAACGTGCTGGTCAGTGACACGCGCAACCATTCGCTGGTGGAGCTCGCCGGAGATCTCGAAACGGTCGTCCGGCGCATCGGAAGTGGTGAGCGCGGCCTGGTCGATGGCGGTCCAGGCCAGGCTCGGTTCACTGAACCGAACGGACTGGTCGTGCTGCCGGTCGAGGTAACCGAGACGGCCGGGTACGACGTGATGGTGGCGGACACGGTCAACCACGCGCTGCGCGGAGTGCGCCTGGCGGACGGGTACGTCACGACGATTGCCGGCACTGGCCGGCAGTGGATGCAGGGTGACGGTACGGAGGCGCTGTCCTCGCCGTGGGACGTCGCGTGGTGGCACGGCAAGGTCTGGATCGCCATGGCCGGAATCCACCAACTCTGGACCTTCGATCCGCTCACCGGCAGCGCCGCCCTCGCCGCCGGAACGACGAACGAAGGCCTGCGGGACGGTGAGCTCGGCACGGCGTGGTTCGCACAGACTTCCGGGCTGTCGGCGGTCGGGGATACGTTGTGGTTGGCCGATTCGGAGACGTCGGCGCTGCGGCGCGTCCGCGGCGACCAGGTCGAGACGCTGGTCGGCACCGGCCTGTTCGACTTCGGGTTGCGCGACGGGCCAGCCGACAAGGCTCTGCTGCAGCATCCGCTCGGTGTTGCCGCGCTGCCCGACGGGTCCGTGGCCATCTGCGACACCTACAACGATGCGATCCGCCGGTTCGACCCGTCGACCGGTGAGGTCACCACTATCGCCACCGGACTGCGGGAACCCAGCGGAGCGGTGGTGATGGGCGAGCACCTCGTCGTCGTCGAATCGGCGGCGCACCGGCTCACCCGCATTCCACTCGGCGCAGCCGCGGTCGCGGTAGACGACTTCGCGCACCGGACCCAGCGTCCCGCAACCGAGATCGCACCCGGACCAGTGGAGCTCGTCGTAGTGTTCGATCCGCCACCCGGCCAGAAACTCGACGATCGGTACGGCCCGTCAACCCGGCTGCTTGTCTCGGCGACTCCGCCGGCGCTGCTCCGCGAAGGGGACGGACGGACGTCCGAACTGGCGCGCACCCTCGAGATCGATGCAGCTGTCGGAGGCGGTGTGCTGCACGTGGCGGCAATGGCCGCGTCCTGCGAGGATTCGGCAGACCACGCTGCCTGTCACGTCCACCAGCAGGACTGGGGTGTGCCGGTGCGAGTGCTCGAAGGCGGCGCAACGCGTCTTGAGCTGGTCCTATCCGGCCAGTTCTCTCCGGCGGGAGAGGGTCAGGGAGCTTGGCCGTAGAGCCGCTCTACGGGTAGGCGAAGCACGAGCCGCTTCTCGGCCACCATCGCCCGCCGATAGTCGTCCCAGTTGGGGTGCTCCCCACGGACCGCCCGGTAGTACGAGACCAGCTCCTCCACCGTCTCGTCATGGGGATCGGCGGCGACCGATGAGAGCTCGGCGGTGCCTTCAGCCGTAGCCCACGCCCACGGCGTATCACCGGTTACGTGTAGCGCTGCGCGCGGATCCCGCCGGAGGTTTCGGGTTTTGATCCGACTGTCGGTAATGGATATCCGGACGAGCGTGCTCGCCTCGTCGATCGCATATGTGATGGTCGACAAGTGAGGCCCGCCGTCAGGCAGCAGCGTGGCAAGCACGCCGAGGTGCTGGCTGCGCAGGAGCTTGCGGAGGGGTTCGTCACTCATACCAGCGGCAACACGCCGGAGCCCCACCGTGATTCCTGGTTTCACAGTTGGCCACCCGGCGCGGTAAAGTGGCTATCAGCCAAGGCCTCGCTGCTGACAGCGCGGCCTTTCTTTGTGCCCGGTGTCCGGACGAGGAGTGTCCGCAGGGACGTCACGGGTACGCACGCCCTCGGCTCACCGTGCGCCGCACCCGCGGCCTGCGTCCGGGTGTGCTCCGATGCCCGAGGACCGGAACATCGACATGCCAGCCGACAAGTCCACCCTGCCCAGACGGAAGCATCCCCGCGGCCGCGCTCATCCCAATAAGCACCGTCGTGCCGGTAGGCAACGGCATGGCTCTGGTGCCGATCCGGCCAAGCGAGCCGCAAGCGCGGCCTTCGACCCGTCGATATCAGCCTTCGGCGCGCTCGGCGTGCCGACTGAGCTGGTCAAGCTGCTCGGGGTCGACGGCATCATCCAGCCCACACCGGTTCAAGCGGCCGTGATCCCGGACGGCATTGCCGGACGCGACGTGCTCGGCCGTGCCCGCACCGGCTCAGGCAAAACGCTCGCCTTCGGGCTGCCAATCCTGACCAGGCTGGCCGGCCGGCGCAGCGAACCCAACCACCCGCGTGCGCTGATCATCGTCCCCACCCGTGAGCTGGCAGGCCAGGTCGCTTCCGCCCTCGAGCCGCTGGCCGCCGAGCTCAAATTGAGCCTGGTCACGGTGTATGGGGGCACTCCGTACGGCTCGCAGATCCGCCGCCTCGATCGCGGCGTCGATCTCGTCATCGCTACGCCGGGTCGCTTGCAGGACCTCGTCGACCGAGGCGTCTGCGCCCTGGACGACGTGGAGATCGTGACGCTCGACGAGGCGGACCATCTGTGCGACCTGGGCTTCTACCCTGCCGTCTCGGCTCTGCTGGCGGCCACCCCGGCCGGCGGCCAGCGCCTGCTACTTTCCGCGACCCTGGACGGGGACGTCGATCGCCTGGTATGCCGACACCTGACCAATCCAGCGCGGCACGAAGTCGACCCAGAGGCTGGTGTCGTCACCAACATGGATCATCATGTGCTGATCGTCGGTTACCAGGCCAAGCTCGAGGTGACCACGGAACTGGTCCGCGCAAACCCACGCAGCATCGTGTTCACCCGCACCAAGGACGGCGCCACCCGGCTGGCCGAGGAGCTCGAAGGCGCCGGCGTTCCCGCGGTGGACCTGCACGGTGACCTGTCCCAGCGGGTGCGAGAGCGCAACCTGCGGCGGTTCCGCAGTGGGCAAGCCCAGGTGGTCGTGGCCACTGACGTCGCCGCGCGGGGTATTCATGTCGACGGTGTCGGGATGGTGGTCCACTTCGATCCGGCCGGTGAACCGAAGGCTTACCTGCATAGATCCGGCAGGACGGCCCGCGCGGGCGCGTCCGGTGCCGTCGTGACGGTGGCAACGCCGTCGCAAGCCAGGGCGCTGACCGGCCTGCACCGGCGGGCAGGGGTGGACGCCAAGCACGTCGACGCCCGGGGAATCACGGATCCGCTCACCGTCGACACTCTCGCCGCAGCTCCCACAGTCGAGCTGCGCGCATCACAGGCTCCGGCGGGATCCCGGCCCAAGCGCCCAGGCCGGGGCAGCCGGAACGGCCGGAGCGGACGACGCCCCGGCCGTTACCTTCCCCGTCGCTAGAAGGCCGCCTCGTCCAGGTCCATCAGCGTGTTGTCTGTCGCATCGGCAATGGCCCGCTCAGCGGACAGCTTGGGAAGGACCTGCCGAGCGAAGAACTGTGCCGCGGCGACCTTGCCTTCATAGAAGGACCGGTCGCCGGCGGGCACGTCCGCGCCAAGCTTGTCGAGGGCCACCGCCGCCTGCTGGATCAGCAGCCACGCCACGACGAGGTCACCGGCGGCCAGGAGCAACCGTGTGGTGTTCTGGCCGACCTTGTAGAGGTTGCGGATATCGCCGTTCTCGGCGTTCGGGTCGGACGACATGAGGAAGCCGACCAGCGCGCCAAGCATGCCTTGCAGGTCCTGCAGCGCCGTCGCGAGCAATTCCCGCTCGACCTTGAGCTGGCCGCCGCCGAGTTCGGCATCGAGCGTCTCCTGGATCTGGCTGAACAACCAGCCGATGGCCTGCCCCTTGTCCTTGATGATCTTGCGGAAGTAGAAGTCCTGGCCTTGGATGGCGGTGGTGCCCTCATACAGTGTGTCGATCTTGGCATCGCGGACGTACTGTTCGATCGGGTAGTCCTGGAGGAATCCCGACCCGCCGAAGGTCTGCAGCGTCTCGGATCCGAGCAGAACCCACGACCGCTCCGAGCCGTAGCCCTTCACGATCGGCAGCAGCAGGTCGTTCACCCGCTCGGCCAGTTCGTCGGTCTTGCCGGCTGCCGCAGCCGAGAAGATCCGGTCCTGCATGGTGGCGGTGTACAACACGAGGGTCCGCATGCCCTCGGTGTACGCCTTCTGGGTCATCAGCGAACGACGGACATCCGGGTGGTGGGTGATCGTGACGCGAGGTGCTGTCTTGTCCGTGGCGCGGGTCAGGTCGGCACCCTGGACTCGTTGCTTGGCGAACGCCAGCGCGTTGAGGTAGCCCGACGAGAGCGTCGCGATGGCCTTCGTGCCGACCATCATCCTCGCATACTCGATCACCTGGAACATCTGGGCGATGCCGTCGTGCACCTCACCGACGAGGTAGCCGACCGCCGGTTCACCGTCGCCGAATGTCAGCTCACAAGTTGAGGACGCCTTCAAGCCCATTTTCTTCTCGACGTTCGTGGCGTAGACGCCGTTGCGCTCGCCGAGTTCGCCAGTTTCCAGGTCAAACCGGTACTTCGGGACGATGAACATCGACAGCCCCTTGGTGCCCGGACCGCCCGCGCCCTCGACGCCGACCGGCCTCGCGAGCACGAGATGGATGATGTTCTCGGTTAGATCATGCTCACCGGACGTGATGAACCGTTTGACGCCTTGGATGTGCCAGGTGCCGTCGTCCTGCGGGAAGGCCTTGGTCCGGCCGGCGCCCACGTCCGAGCCGGCGTCCGGCTCGGTCAGCACCATCGTCGCGCCCCAGCCCCGCTCAAGCATGATCTCGGCGACGCGCTTCTGCACCGGCGTGCCGAAGTGCCAGATCACCCGGGCGAAGGAGGGACCGCTGCCGTACATCCACGCCGCTGCATTCGAACCGAGCACCAGCTCCGCGGCCGCCCAGTAGAGCGACGGGGGGACGGGTGTCCCGCCGAGTTCCTTTGGCGTCATCGCGTGCCAGAGTTCAGCGTCCATCAGCGCGCGGTACGACCTCCTGAACGACTCCGGAACTGTGACCGTCTTGGATTCCGGGTCATACACAGGAGGGTTGCGGTCGGCGTCTTCGTACGAAGCGGCGAGATCCTCACGGGCCAGCCGGTCGATCTCCTGAAGCAGCGAGCGCGCCGTACCGAGGTCGATCTCGTCGTACGGCGGTTGTCCGAGCAACTCGGCCCGCCCGAGCACTTCGAACAGCGTGAACGCAATGTCGCGGAGGTTGGACTTGTAGTGACCCATAGTGATGTCCTCCAGCCCGGCTGCGCCAGGAAGATTAGCTACTCGCCAGTAACTTCATTGTGCTACTGGTGAGTAACTTGATGCAAGTGTGCGGCTGGTTACGACACGGCAAAATGGATGTAATGAGTATCCGGCTGATTGCGACTGACCTGGACGGCACGCTGCTGCGCTCGGACGGCTCGGTGTCGGAGCGGTCGGTCGGCGCGCTCCGAGCCGCGGAGGACGCCGGCATCGTCGTCGTTGTCGCGACCGGCCGGCCGCCGCGCTGGGTGCAGCCGGTCGCAGAACGACTGGAACACACCGGCATGGCGATCTGCGCCAACGGCGCGGTGGTGGTGGATCTGCATACCGAACGTGTCCTCGAGGCGCGCCCGCTGTCTCGCGAGATCGTGCTGAAGGTGGCTGAGGTCATCCGGTCAGGTGTATCGGGCGTCGCCTTCGCGGTTGAGACGACAAGCCGAGGGTTCGGCCAAGAGCCCGGCTACCACACCCACCTCGACGATTTCCGCAACGAGCCATGGATCGCTCCCATCGAAGACCTGGCCGCTGACGACGTCGTCAAGCTGCTGGTGCGGCACGAGGAGATGAGCCCGGACGAGCTCCTGGACATGGCGAGGGCGCTGGCGGGGGACGTTGCCGAGCTGACCCACTCGAGCAAGAGCGCACTGCTTGAGGTATCCGCAGCCGGCGTCACCAAAGCTTCTACGCTCGCTCGCGTTGCCCAGAGCCACGGCATCGACCCGGAAGAAGTCGTGGTATTCGGTGACATGCCCAACGACCTGCCGATGTTGGCCTGGGCGGGTGAGGGTTACGCGATGGCCAATGCGCATCCGGATGTTCTGGCTGCGGCCGAGCGTTTCGCGCCGACCAACGACGAGGATGGCGTCGCGCAAGTGATAGAGGACCTGGTGCTCGGACAGTCACGCTCCGACCCGCTCGGCCCGTGACGCCGGTCGCCTCGCCAGCCCGAGCAGGTGAGATGAGGCGCCCAGCAGCGTGGGTTCGGTCTCCACCTGACGGAGCCATCGCATCAGGACATCCCGGCTTGGCGGGTCGTCCAGAAGAGCGTCCAAGCCGGCCATGAACGCTGCTGGGCCCTCCACCGACACGACGGCAGCGACCTCAAGCCCCACCTCGGCCAGCTCGCCGGCCACGTCATGGGGGTGGTGGAAGTACGCGGTGGTGAAGCGCTCTCGGTCGCCGTAGGCAAGACCATGGTGGACGCCGTCCACTATCGTCTGCTCTACTCCCGCGACCCAGTCCGGCTCGTCCAGCCATCTTTGCCGAATGCTGTCATAGAGGCTGGCGAAACGGCTGATCGTCGCAACGGCCACGAGGCCGTCCGGACGGACGACTCGAGCGGCCTCGGCGAGCGCGAGGCACCGGTCGGCACGATCAGGTAGGTGGTACAGCGGCCCGAGGAGAACCACCGCATCGGCGGATCCGTCGGCGGCGTCGAGTGACCGGGCGTCGCCTTCCCGAGCGCGGACACCGGCGATACGTCGGGCCTGCTCCACATGCAACGGCACCGGATCGATGAGCTCGACATCGTACCCGTCGGCCGCCAGCCACTCTGCGTGCACGCCGGACGCGCCGCCGACGTCCAGAACGCGGGCCGGCGGAGCGGGGAGCCACCGGCGCAGGACGTCCCGGGTACGCCACAGCTCCAGACGACCCCGTCCCACGCGCAGGCGATCGTGTTCACCGCCCTTGTCGTAGTGGTCCCGGATGTCGGTACGGAGCTCGTCGTCGAAGCTCATGCCTGCCAGGGTCCCGAGCCGCCCGTTCAGCGGCAAGCGATTTGCCGGTCGCGTAGCACGTCCGGCTAGGCGTCAGCCAATGCAGCCAGGACGGTGCTGGTCAGTACGCGGACGCCGAGGGCGAGGGCACGCTCGTCGATGTCGAAGTTGCCCTGGTGCAGGTCTCGCACGGTCGACAGCGCCTCGCTGTGCGTCCCGAGGCGAGCCATCGTAACCGGGGCGTGCTCGCCGAACCAGGCGAAGTCTTCGCCGCCCATGCTGGTGCGCGTACTGGCCACTGCGGCGGGCCCGAGTTCGCCGGTGATGGCTGCCCGCATCAACTCAACCCCTGCCTGGTCGTTGACCACCGGGGGCACCCCGCGCTCGTAGTTGATCTCCACGCTGGCCCCCGCGGTGGCGGCGATGTCCCTGATGACCGAGCTGACCTGCTTCTCGGCGTCGGACCACGCCGCGTGATCCAGGACGCGGACGGTGCCGCGCAGCACACCGGAGCTTGGGATCGTGTTAGGCGCCTCGCCGGCCTGGATGGCGCCCCACACGAGCGACAGGCCGGCCCGGGCGTCGACCCGCCGGGCTACCAAGGCGGGGGAGTCCACCGCGATGCGGGACAGCGTCTCAACCAGGTCGACGGTCAAATGCGGCCGTGCCGTGTGCCCACCTGGCCCGTTCAGCCGGACCTCCACCAGGTCGCAGGCGGCGGTGATGGGACCGGCCCGCAGCCCCACTTGACCGACCGGCAGGTGAGCGTCACAGTGCAGGGCGAAGACGTGCTCGACGCCCTCCAGTTCGCCGGCTTTGATGACCTCTCGGGCACCGCCCATCCGCTCTTCGGCGGGCTGGAAGATGACGCGCACCCGGCCCGGAAGGTATGGCGCGTCGGCCAGTGCCAGCGCCGTCCCCACCGCAATGGCGGTGTGAGCATCGTGCCCGCAGGCATGGCACACGCCGTCAACCGTCGACCGGTAGGGCACTGTCTTCAGGTCTGGCACCGGTAAGGCATCTAAGTCGGCACGTACCGCGATCGTCCGCTGGCCGGTTCCAATGTCCACCACCAACCCGGTCCCACCGGGCAGACGGCGCGGGTTCAGGCGCGCGGCCTCCAGGCGACCGATCACCAGTTCGGTTGTCGCGTATTCGGTGAATGCGAGCTCCGGGCGGCTGTGAATACGACGCCGCAGGCCGACCAACTCGTTGTAGTGGTCGTTCACCCAGCCCGAGAGCCAGTAATTCGTCACGGTAATCCCGATGCCATCTCGTCCAGAAGGCTGTCAACAACCTTGGTCAGGTCGCCACCGCTGGCTTCTGCCACAGCGCGTTGACGCTGGTAACTCGGGCCGATCGTGAGGATGCGGTCGACGCCGCGCAGTTCGTCAGCGCAGTCGAGTGTATGGGCAATTGGCATCAGCTCGCCAACTAAGTCGGTGAGCGATTTCCGCACGGGCACCACAGAACGGGCGTCATGGACGATCAGCCCTGCGTCAAGACCGAATCGGGCCGCCCGCCACTTGTTCTCACGCAGCAACCAGGCGTCCGGGACGGGCAGTTCGACCGCGGCGTCCAGGTCACGGTCGAACTTCTCGACCAAGCATTGCGCCAGTGCCGCCACGACCGTGATCTCCTCGAGGGTGGGCACACCGTCGCAGACCCGGAGCTCGACGGTGCCCAGATCCGGATGGGGGCGGACGTCCCACCACACCTCCCGGACCGATTCGATCGCCTTGGCTTGCACGAGGGTGCTCATGTAGCGCTCGAACTGGTCCCAACCAGAGAGCTGATACGGAAGACCCGCACGAGGCAGCGCCTCGAATACCTTGCTTCTCGCGGACGCGAGGCCGGTGTCGTTGCCGATCCAGTAAGGGGACGACGCAGTCAGCGCGAGAAAGTGCGGGATATAGCCGGATAGCGCGTTGAGGATCGGCAGTACGCGGTCCCGCTCGCCAACGCCGACGTGGATATGGATGCCGAAGATCTGGAATCGCCGAGCGATCCATTGCAGCTCCTCGACCAGCTCCTCGTAACGCGGCTGGGGAGTGATCTTCTGATCGAGCCAGTGACTTATCGGATGCGTGCCGGCGCACATCACTCCGACATTACGGGCGGCCGCTGCTTCGCTGACCGCCCGTGCCGAGTCTCGAAGATCGGCTCTAGCTTCACCGACCGTCCTACAAACACCGGTGACCACTTCGATAGTGCACTGAAGCAGTTCGTGTTTGATCTTCGCATGCTCGCCCGCACCGCCGGGGTAGAGATCGCCTATGATCTCGATAGCGGCGGAGGTCAACTCGCGGGTGTCCATGTCGACGAGCTGGAGTTCCCATTCCACACCTAGGCTTCTGCCTGATGACGGTGTGAATGGAATCTTCATGATCGAATTGTGACATGAAGGACCGCGTTCGCGGAATGGGCAATTAGAGATACATGCCGCGACCCTGCTGCCGCTCGTCGGCCTCGCCCTGGGCCGCTTGCGGCGGCGCGACGCCGGGTGGGAGAGCCCTGCGCATTTGCTCCAGTTGGGCTCGCGCGGCCATCTGCTGGGCGAACAGCGTGGTCTGAATGCCGTGGAACAATCCCTCCAGCCAGCCGACCAGCTGGGCTTGCGCGATCCGCAGCTCGGCATCGGTCGGGACGTCGTCGTCAGCGAACGGAAGCGCGAGGCGCTCGAGCTCCTCGATCAGCTCGGGCGCGAGTCCGTCCTCGAGTTCGACGATGGACGAACGGTGGATCTCGCGGAGCCGGGCGCGGCTCTTCTCGTCGAGCGGTGCGGATTTGACCTCGTCGAGCAGCTGCTTGATCATGCTGCCGATTCGCATGACCTTCGCCGGCTGCTCGACCAAGTCGGTGAGCGACCGGTGGCCCTCCTCGTCCTGGGTAGACTCCGCCGGCGTCCCTTCGATGGCAACGCCGTCCGGGCCGACCACGACGATCTTGCCGTCGTCCGCGGGCTGGTTCTGCTCCGTCATGTCTCCATCCTTACCGTATTGCCGGCCCGCGTCTTGCGTTGGGCCCAGGCTCTCTGCGCAAACTCGGTTGCCGTCACCGGTGTCGGCCGTCACGCTGTGGCCATGGAGCTACCCGGACTCCCCAGGTCATGCTCGGCTCGTCGGCCGGTACACCTGGACGCTGAATCAATCTTCGAGTTGGTCGACGCGTGTGACCGGCAGCTGCTCGGCCGTCCCGACAGCACCGTTGCGGAGATCCGTGAGCTGATGGACATGCCTAGGTCCCGGCTCGACCGCGATCATTGGCTGGTGGAGTGGGACGGCCGCGCTGTCGGCTGGGGCTGCGTGATGGACGAACACGGCGGGAGCCGGGTCGATGTGGATGTGTATGTTCACCCCGATCTACCGCAGGTGGACCGGGTGGCCGTCCAGGGCGCGCTGTTTGCGGTGCTGCTGGACCGGCTGGCCGATCGAGCGCGAGGCGTCGGCGAGCTCATCGCAGTCGCCGGGTGCATTGTCGGCGACGCCGAGTACGAGCTGGCCCTGGCCGCGCGGGGCTTCGCGGCAAAGCGGCGCTTCTCGCGGATGCGTATCGACCTCACGCCCGATCGCCCATTTCCGTTGGCCCCGCCCGGTGTCGAGCTCGAGCCGTTCGATCCGGACGCCGATTGGGAGGAGTGGCACCGGATCTACTCTGCGGCGTTCGCCGACCACTGGGGACACAAGCCGATTTCTCTGGCGGACTATCGAGCCTCGATCAACGCGATGGATGAGCCTGAGTTGGACCGCTGGCGGTTCGCTCGCGTGGATGGCCGGCGTGCGGGGGTGTGCCAGGCCAGCGGGCGGTACACAGAGCACGGCGGTGGCTGGATCCTCAACCTTGGCGTGTTGCGCGAAGCCCGTGGTCGGGGCGCTGGACGATACCTGCTTGAGCACGCGCTCGCGTCCTATGCGGTCGACGGCCGTACCTGGGCCGGACTCGGCGTCGACACCGAGAACGTCACCGGTGCGCTGCGCCTCTACGAGTCCGTCGGAATGACACCGGCGTTGCAGATCGACGCCTACGAACGACAGGTGGTAGCCGGTCGGGTCACCTGACCGGGTCGGCCTGAGGCGTCACTTGATCGGGCTCGGCCCAGCTGGCCGGTCGGCGATCGCGTGCTGCGGAGGCGCGCCGGATCGCGACGACCTCGCGGGTGCGCCGGCGGGCGACCTTGCGGGCTCGGCGGCGTTCGGCGGCGTTCACACCGCACCCCTGGGCACCTGGCCGGCCTTGGGCACGGCAAATTCGGTGATCAAGATAGCTTCCCCCATATGATTGGGCACTGCCGAACGACGCCCCCCGGCGTCGTCGTAGCCCGCGCCGTCATCTTTCCATCTCGCGGGCAGCGACGCCAGTATGTTTCGCACGTCAAGTAGTCCTCCGGATCACGGGCAGCCGACTGGGCGTGAAGACGACCGCCACCAGCACGGCCAGCAATGGGACGGCGACGCCGATCAGCCCGATCGTGAGCCAGGGCACGGTGAACTCTGGAGCTCCGATCGCGGGCCAGATCAGGTAGGCGTAGAACCCGCCCAGCGCGAGGCCAAGGACGGTGCCGAGGCCCCCGACGACCAGCGCTTGCCAGCCCGCAATCGCCCGCCGGCGCCTCGGTGACGCGCCGACCGCGGCCATGGTGGCGAGGTCCGCCCGGCCCTCGGCGGCGGCGAGCGCGACTGTGACACCGACGCCGACGAGCGTGACGAGCGCGGTACCGCCGATCAATGCCAAGGAGACGGCCACGGGCACTGCGCACCATGTGCAGCCCCGCTCGACGTAGACCGAGAGCCCGAGATCCTTCGCCGCACCGATGGCCGCATCGATCTCGTCGACGGTGGCGGACTCGTCGAAGGGCAGGAGGGCCCCGAACACCCCGACGTCAAGACCGTGCTCGGCCGCGGCCTCCTCGGAGATGAATCCACCCGGCCGGGTCTGGTGGTAAACGCCGTCATGCACCGCGACGTGGGCCGGTATCCGGGCTAGCTCGTCTTCGCCGTCCTCGTCCCAGCCCATCAACGAGACCGAGCCGTCCGGGCGCTGGGTTGCGGCGTCGAAGACCACCACGGAGCCGGACGCGAGTGCGTCGAGCGCCGGTTGATCCGGTTCGTCGCCCAGCAAGACTTCATAGGCCTCAGTGCTGCCGACGTAGAGCGGGCCGCCCATCACCGCCGAGCACTCGGCCCCGCACTGGTTCCACCACTCCTCCGGCGGCCAGACGTGCAGCGGTTCCGGGCCGTACGGTCCATCGGCCGCGACAGGGTGGCGCATCGGGATCACCGTGCCGTTCGGCAGCATCGCCGCGATGCCGGCGGCGCGGTCCACGAACGTCTCGCCCGCGTCCTGCGTGCTGTCGCGCGTGAGCAGCATGACGTTCTCGGGCAGTTGTGGCGCATAGCGCAGTTCGTCCACTCGTTCCGAACCGGTCAGGCCGATCGATACTCCAGTGGCCCCCGCAACGACGATCACGATCGCGGCGACGGCGGGAGTCGT
>DASTNZ010000191.1:0-27685 GCA_035762665.1 Jiangellaceae bacterium
CCTTCTTTCTCGATCAGACCGCCGTCCCCCGGCGGAGTCTTGAACCATACGTTGCCCAAACCGGACTCGGATCAACCCCCTGATTGATCTGTAGACGGCTCGTTTTGATATTTCGACGCGCGGACGTCCTGCTCGGTTGCGAAGCGGCATCAAGCCGACTTCGTCATCTCTGGAGATGGCCTGCCGCAGACGGAGCCTCAGTGGTGGTGAGCCCAGATCGGGAGCTACTTCACAGCTCCTGAGCGGACCGTGCCGTCGTCCCCCGCCGTTCCGGGTAGACGGCCCTCCACGTGCCGCCGGCGGTGGACGCCGGGACTCGGTACGCCTTCCCGTGGGCCCTCTCCCAGTTGAGCAGGACCCGGTTGACGCTGCGCACCCCGCCTAGGTCGCTCCGAAGCCACAGTGGATCGGCATATGCGCTTGACCAGCGCGTGGACATGGATCCATCCACGGCACCGAATCCTTCGAAGCCGGATTCCTGGAAGCTGGACACCGTGACGGGGCGGAGTTTCGGCACCCGAAGTGGCCACCGGGAATCGCGTATGGCCCGATAGATGGCCGTGTAAGTGGTGGCCGAGCCAGGTGTGGTGACGTTGTGAGTGCGGGTGCCACCGTCAGACCAGGCCACGAAGCGGTAAATCCTGTCGCCGAGAGCTTGGATGAGGTCAGCCGAGATGGAACCACTGGACCCCACGATCGCCCTGCGGGTGAATGGCGCAGTCGATGTCTCGGCGAGATAGGTCAGGCGCAGGCCGCTGGGTCGTGAGGCGAAGGTAAGCTCGACGGTCTTCGGGTCCAGGCGGACGCTTGTGGTGTCGGTTAAGCCTCCTGAATCCTCAGCGGTGAGCCGCAACTCCAGGTACGACGGGTACTCGTGATCAGGGGCGGTGAAGGTGCCGCTCGTCCCGGTCATCCTGGTGATCTCATGAGCGTGACAGTTGGTCGGGCAGTGATGCATGACGAGCGTCCAGTTCAACGCCGATCCGGGCAGTGTTCCGTCCTGAGAGTCCACGGCCGTCCCCGAGAAGCCGATGGTGTCACCGACCTTCCACGTGGTGCCGGGGCTCGGCCCAGTGATTGTCGCGGTCGGCGCGGTGTTGCCCACACTGATCTCGGCCGTCGCCGTGTCAGCAGCGCCTTTGTCGTCCGTCACTCGCAGCCCCACGGTGACCTTGCCGTTCGTGGTGAACGTGCGCTGCACGGTGGGGTTGGTGGAATCGTCGTACTGGCCGTCTCCGTCCAGATCCCACGCATAAGTCAGCGGACCGCCGTCGGCGTCATTGGAACCGGTTCCGTCAAACGACACCGTCAGCGGTGCAAGTCCGCTGGACGGCTCGGCCTTGATCAGCGCAGTAGGAGGGTTGTTGGAGGCGCTGTAGACGTAACGAATGATCCTGCCGTTGTCGTAGTCGACGGCAAATATGTCACCGCCCGGACCTGACCGCAGCGCCGTAACCCCGTACCCCGAGGCGAAAGTGACGATGTCCGCCGGGTCGGGCAGGCCTCCTGCCCCCGGCCGCATAGCCCATATGCACTTTCGGCTGTAGTCGGCGAAGAACAAGGCGCCGTCATAGCCGGCTGGGTAGTTGCCACCGGGGTGGAAGGCCAGGCCGGCGATGGAGGAACTTCCTGTACCACAAATCTCGCCGGCGACGACCTTGGCGGTGTGGTGGTACGCGAAATAGGGCGCCTTTACAGCACCGGTGCCGGCGGCGTAGAGGCCCTGGCACAGCGTCAGACCGGCATTCTCGTAGCCAGACTGGCGGCCCGATCCCTCGTAGCAAGGCCAGCCGAAGTTGGACACGCCGGCGGTCGGGCCGACGGTCGCCCGGTTGATCTCCTCCCAGCTGTTCCAACCGACGTCGCCGATCCAGATCTCGCTTGTTCCGGGGCGCACGGCGAACCGGAACGGATTGCGCATGCCGTAGGCCACTATCCGGCGGGCGTTGGGGTCGCTACTGCCGGCGAACGGGTTGCCGGGCGCCGCGACGCCGGTGTCGGGATCTATCCGGATTAGCGAACCGTCCAAGGTGACGGGATCGGAGCCGGTCCGCAGGTCTTGCGAACGCAACGCGCCACCCTCGGCCGACGGCGGCGCAAGGGCGGTGCTCACCGGCGCCGGCGGATCGCCACACGGGTTGTCGGGCGTGACGTCTGACGTGGTGTAGCTGTCCTGGCCGTAGTCGGCGTAGTTGAAACTCGCCCCGTCTCCACCCGTGGCGTACAACATGCCGTCTGGGCCGAAGGCTATAGAGCCAACCGAATGACTGGGGAACTGCTGGCACCAATCCTCGATAAGAACCTGCTGTGCGACCGTCGACCCGGACTGAGTCAACACTGACAACCGGCCGCTGACCTGACAACCGTCGCTCGTCGGGCCCGGTGGTGTCGGGCACGGATCGCTGGTGCCGTTCACGGTGCCCCACTTCGGGGATGGCCCGCCGATCAACCCGTCATATGTGTAGAGCACGTAAACCCGTGGGTCAGTGGGGTAATCGGGGTGGAGCGCGAGGCCCAGCAGCCCGCGATCCCAATAATTGTGGACGCGGGTTCGAAGATCAGCGAACACGCTCGACGACGTGTCCGCCAGGGAATCGAAGACCTTGATGAGGCCGCTCTTCTCGGCGACGAACACCTGGCCGTTGGCGGCGAACTGGACGTCGGTGGGCTGAACCAGACCGCTGAAGACGACCTGCTCGCTGAAGCCGCTTGGCGGCGCCGCCTGCACCGCATCGGCAGGTACCGCTACGACCCCGACGGGAACGAGCAGTAGCGCGATCGTTGCCGTCACCAGACGACGCGGTGAGACGGCCGCGGAGTTCATGTGCGCCCCCAGTCAAATGCCAGCTATACGATGGCTCCGCGCGCTGGCAACGCCACCCGCGGGTCACGGTACCGAGGTAGCGCATTTGTGACAACATGCCCCGACGCCACATAGCCGTTGCTGAGCGCGCATTACTACCGTTGATGCCATGCCGCACAACGATGTGCCCGAGGTGCTCTGGGAACCGGATCCCGCCAGTGTCGACGACAGCCGGCTCGCAGCTTTCCGGCGCTGGCTGAGGGACGAGCACGGGCTCGGGCTACCCGACTACAACTCGCTGTGGCGGTGGTCGGTCGAGGATCTGGAGTCGTTCTGGGGCGCGGTCGCCGAATTCTTCGACGTCGCGTTCCATGACCGGCCGTCCGCCGTGCTGACCCGACGGGTAATGCCGGGCGCTCAGTGGTTCCCGGGTGCAACGCTGAATTACGCCGAGCATGCGCTTCGTCCGGGTCACGGCACGGACGACAGCGACCTCGCCGTTATCTTCCGCCGCGAGGACGGGCTGACCGAGCAGGTGACGTACGGAGCCCTGCGGACCCAAGTCGCTGCCGCTCGAGCTGGTCTGGTCGAACTCGGCGTGCACCGCGGAGATCGGGTAGTTGCTCTCGTCCCCAATTCGCCACAAGCTCTGGTCGCTTTCCTGGCGGCGGCAAGCCTGGGAGCAGTGTGGTCGTCATGCTCTCCC
Organism: Jiangellaceae bacterium; assembly: GCA_035762665.1. Lineage (GTDB taxonomy): Bacteria > Actinomycetota > Actinomycetes > Jiangellales > Jiangellaceae > JASLBX01. The sequence continues at coordinate 3,510 of DASTNZ010000191.1, forward strand.
GATTTCGGCGTGCAGGCAGTTGTCGACCGGTTCGCGCAGGTAGAGCCGGCGGTCTTCATCGCTGTGGATGGCTATTACTACAACGGCAAGGCGTTCGACATCCGCCCGACGGTGGATCAACTGCGTGCGCGGATGCCCGGGCTGCGGGCCACGGTGCTGGTGCCGTACCTCGACCCGGCTGCACGTCTCGATGGCTGCGTGGTGTGGGACGAGGTGATTTCGAAGCACGATCGTGCCGAGCTGGCCTACGAGCCGATCCCGTTCGACCACCCGCTGTGGATCCTGTACTCGTCCGGCACTACCGGGCTGCCGAAGGGCATCGTCCAGAGCCACGGCGGCATCACTCTGGAGCACCTCAAAGCGCTCGCGTTGCACTGCGATCTCGGGCCGGGCGACCGGTTCTTCTGGTTCACCACGACCGGCTGGATGATGTGGAACTTCCTGATCTCCGGCCTGCTGGTGGGCTCCACGATCGTGTTATACGACGGCAGCCCCGGCCATCCCGACCTCGGCGCGCTTTGGCGGCTCGCTGAGGAGCATCGGATCACCTACTTCGGCACCTCGGCGCCGTACATCCAGGCGTGTCTGAAGGAGGGCTTGGCCCCGGGACGGGATCTTGACCTCGCGCCACTTAAGACGATCGGCTCAACTGGCGCGCCGCTGACCGCCGAGGGCTTCCGGTGGATCGCCGATGCGGTCAGCCCCGACATCCAGATCGCCAGCGTGTCCGGCGGGACCGACCTGTGCACCGCGTTCGTCGGCGCTGCGCCGGACGTCCCGGTCTGGCTCGGCGAGCTGTCCTGCCGGATGCTGGGCGCCGCAGTGGTCGCGTACGACGAGGACGGCCGACCGGTCGTCGACGAGGTCGGCGAGCTGGTAATCACCGAGCCGATGCCGTCAATGCCGGTGTACTTCTGGAACGACCCCGACGGCTCACGTCTGCGCGCGGCGTACTTCGAGGACTTTCCCGATGTGTGGCGGCACGGTGACTGGATCAGAATCACGTCCCGCGGGTCGGCGGTGATCTACGGCCGCAGTGACTCGACGTTGAACCGCGGTGGGGTGCGGATGGGTACGTCCGAGTTCTACCGCGTGGTCGAAGCGATGCCCGAGGTCATCGACTCCCTTGTGATCGACACGTCCGGAGCCCGCCAGGCCGAGGGCGAGTTGTTGTGCTTCCTCGTGCTCGCTGACCGTGCGACGCTGGAGGACGTAGAGCCGGCGTTGCGGCGGGAGTTGCGGACCCAACTGTCGCCTCGGCACGTGCCGGACCGGTTCTACGTTGTCGATGCCATCCCGCGCACACTCAACGGGAAGAAGTGCGAGGTGCCGGTCAAGAAGATCCTGGCCGGTAGTCCGCCCGAGAAGGCGGTCAGCCGGGACGCGTTGCGCGACCCTGATTCGCTTGAGCCGTTCCTCAAGCTGCAAGGGACGGCCGCCGACTAGCGGTTGTCCATCACGCCGCGGCGTGCTCGACCAGGCTTGAACACGCCAAGCGACGCGGCAGCGGTGATCAAGATCAGTGCGGCAGTTGGTGCGGCCGTGGCCGTGGTCTGCTGCACCCTCGTGACCTCTTGTCCTGCCGTGGTGGCGGCCTCGGCAGCTGTCCCAGACCGGGCAGCCGTCACCGTCGAAGGTCCGCCGGAACGTCCTGGCACTCCTCACCGGCCGGTCGGATCCCAAGAATCACGACGAGGTCCTGGTCACCGGCCCGCACGAGGACGTCCACCGCCTTCACGCCCTCGCCATGCGTGCTCGCACGATGCACTAGTCGGACATAAAGGCACTTCGTTACCCGAAGGTTGACCGCGGATGTGACGTGGCTAAGATCGCGCCTGATCCGATTTTGGAGGTTGCTCATGCACCGGGGCTCGTGCCCTCTCACCCTGTGTAGTACTAGCCTTGAAGACCGGGGGAGGAACCGCCGTGAGTGATGCGCGCGCCCGGCATGCGATCACCCGCCGGACCATGCTCCGGTGGGCCGTGTGGACTCCCGTCGCCGCCGGGATTGTGGCGGGCTCGGCTTCCCTAGCCGTCGCTGGGCCACCGCAGACCGGCCCGCGGTATCAGGCGATCGGACTAAGCCGCGCCAGGCTGCGCCTGGTTGGTCGTGGTCGCTATGCGGCGGGCGAGCGCATCGACGCCGCGAGCAAATCTGGAGTCTGGCGTGGAAGGGTCTTTTCGACCGGCACCCTGGAAGTCGAGCCATTCTCGTTGGCCGCACTGACCTGGCCCGCAGGCGCGGAATCCCCTTCGGCGATCATGCTCATTCGCACCAGGACCCGGCGAGGTTGGTCGAACTGGTTCGAGTTGCACGACGACGGGCACGGACCGGATCCCGACGGCGCAGAAGCAAACCGTGCTCGCCGTGGCACGGATCCCGTCCTCGTTGAACTGTCCGACGCGGTCGAGGTCAAGTTCTACGCATCGGATGGCGTGCGACCGTCAGACGTACGCCTAGACCTGGTCAATCCCGGCACCGACCCGACGGATTCCCTTGCCGCAGCGCACGGCAGATTCACGATTCGAACCAGAGCCGACTGGGGTGCCGACGAGTCGCTTCGCGAGCAGACGGAACCGTCCTACGGCGAGGTCCTCGGAATGTTCGTACACCACACGGCCGGCAGCAACTCGTACGACGAGGGTGATGTCCCTGCGATCATCCGTAGCATCTACGTCTACCACGTAACGGGTCGCGGCTGGCGGGACATCGGTTACAACTTCTTGATCGACAAGTTTGGCCGAATTTGGGAAGGCCGGTACGGCGGTATGACCAGGGCTGTTGTCGGCGCACACACACTCGGCTACAACTCGTACGCTTTCGGAGCGGCCGTACTCGGAACGTATACCTCCAAGTCCCCGGAGCCGGAAGTGTTGGGTGCGTACGAGGATCTCATCGCGTGGAAGTTCGCCCTTCACGACGTCGATCCGCAATCAACGATTGCCTACCCGGGTCTTGCGACACTTCATGCGATATCGGGCCATCGCGATGGCGTCGCAACCGAGTGCCCGGGCGACGAACTCTACGGTGAACTTTCCACCATTCGGCAAGGGGTAACGCCCGCTCTGGTGGCGTGCATGCTCCGTACGGATCGACAGCCCTGCGTGCCGCACGAATACGACCCGGCCCTGGCGGAATTGCGCCGGTCAAGCCAGTCACCCGCCTAGGCGCAGGGGATTGCGCCCACGAAGCGCTCACACATGGCCATTTGTCATTTCGGAAGGAGTTCTACAATGCACACCGGAGACAAAAAGGCAAGCGAGCCGGCGGTTGATCGTCGGGCACTACTGCGGCGCGGTGGCGGCATACTGGCCGGCGTCGCCGGAATCGGAGCACTCAACGCGGCCATTGCGACGCCGGCCAGCGGTGATCCGGGACAGCCGGTGCTTCAGGGTTTCGACAACAACGCTCAGACCACCAAGACCACGCTGAGGAGCAGCAACGTCGATGCCACGTACGAGGTCGTGAACTCTGGAACCGGTGCTCCCGTCCGACTCGGGACGCAGCCTCTCTCTATCGTCTCCGGGGCCGAGCCGGGCGATTTGCACAACCTCGATGGCGACTTGCACTACACGCACATCGCCGGGTTCCCGTCCCTCGTGTACTCCGACTTCACGGCAAACATGTTCGTGCCGATAACTCCCGCACGGGCCGTCGACACGAGAACCGCCGGTGGTCGATCCCGAATCATCAACCCGAGCAGCCTGGATGCGCAGGGGCGGCTCAGGGGTGGCCAGACCATGCGCGTCAATCTCGCGGACTTCGTGTTCTTCGGGTTAGCGATCTACGGCAACGTCACGGTGACCCAACCAACGGCGGCCGGTTTCGTAACTATGTTTCCGATGGGCACGCGGCCGCCGACGTCAACGGTCAACTTCGTTACTGGCCAGACCGTGGCAAACTTCGCGGTGTGCGGCATCGGCTTCGACGCGACATTTGACGATTTCGTGTCGATCTTTGCTTCACAGACGACACATGTGATTCTTGACATCACCGGCCTGTCGGTCTTCCATCCCGGACAGGTCAGCCAACCGCTGTCCGCTGAGGGCGTTAGCGGTCTAGATGCGGCAGAAGCTCGCCGTTCCCGAGCCGAAGGTGCCGCAGAGAAGCTACGAGAGATGAAGACGCGCTAGGTACTGGTGCTTTCCCGGAGTCAAGCGGCATGCGCTATTCCACAGCGACTAGCTCGCGCAGCTGGGCACCCGTGGTGGGTTATAGAGTTCCGCGCCCTCGCCAGGCCCGCCTGATGGTGGACTTGGCCGGGTAACGCGCTAAGCGGCAGCAGGAAGCAACAGTGCATTAACCGGAGGTGAACGTCACATGGACTAACCTCTCGCTGCGCCGTATGCTTGCCCGCGCTGGCGGGCCCAGCGCGGGTGGCGAATATGCCACCGAGCATTCGCCACACCCCTGCGACGCGCGACCATCCGTCGGAGTACGAGGAGACCAAGGTTGACCAGACCCACCGTGTACGTCGGGATGAGCGCGGATCTCATCCACCCAGGCCACATCAACATCCTCAAGAACGCGGCGGAGTTGGGCGACGTCACGATCGGTCTGCTGACCGACGCTGCGATTGCGAGCTACAAGCGCCTGCCACACATGACGTACGAACAACGCAAGGCCGTCGTGGAGAACCTCAAGGGCGTGGTCGCTGTGGTCCCACAGGAGACCCTCGACTATGTGCCGAATTTGCGCCGGGTGCGGCCCGACTACGTCGTACACGGTGATGACTGGCGTACCGGCGTGCAGAGGCAGACTCGGCAGCGGGTCATCGATGCTCTAGCCGGGTGGGGTGGTCAACTGGTCGAGGTCGAATACACGAAGGGCATCTCGTCCACTCAACTCAATGCCTCGCTACGTGAGGTGGGCACGACGCCCAGCGTGAGACTTTCCCGCCTCCGCAGGCTCATCGAACACAAGCCGATCGTCCGGCTTATGGAGGCACACAGCGGTCTTACTGGTCTCATCGTCGAGAACACAAGCGTCGAGGTGGATGGCCGCAGGGTTGAGTTCGACGGCATGTGGTCGAGCTCGCTCACGGATTCAACCGCCCGCGGCAAGCCCGACATCGAGGCCGTGGACATCTCCGACCGGCTCAAGAGCGTCAATGAGCTGTTCGAAGTGACGACGAAACCGCTGGTATTCGATGGCGACACCGGCGGCAAGCCAGAGCACTTCACCTTCACAGTGCGATCACTCGAACGGCTCGGCGTCTCGGCCGTGATCATCGAGGACAAGCAAGGCTTGAAGCGCAACTCGCTGTTCGGCACGGATGTCGACCAGACGCAGTCCTCCGTCGAGGAATTCTGCTACCGGCTGCAGGTGGGAAAAAAGGCTCAGATCACCGACGACTTTATGATCATTGCCCGAATTGAGAGCCTGATCCTGGATAAGGGGGCCGACGACGCCGTCGAGCGCGCCGAGGCGTACATCGACGCCGGCGCGGACGGAATCATGATCCACAGTCGGCAGAAGATGCCCGACGAGGTCTTCGAGTTCTGCGATCGGGCGGCTAAGTTTGAGCGCCAGGTGCCGATCGTGGCGGTCCCCACGAGCTATAACACGGTGACTGAAGCCGAGCTTGCCGACAGAGGCGTGAGTGTCGTTATCTACGCGAATCACATGCTTCGCGCCGCGTACCCACAGATGCGCAAAGTCGCGGAGATCATTCTGCGACATGGCCGGGCGCACGAGGCCGAACCGATGCTCGCGCCGATCAAGGATGCGCTGGCCATAATCCCGGAGAACGCCAGCGCATGATCGATCCAGCGCGTTTCGTCGACCACCTCCACAAGCAGGGCGTCACCATGTACACCGGCGTACCCGACAGCCTGCTCAAGCAGCTCGGTTCGCACATCATGGCGGCGCTCCCCCGCGAGCAGCATGTAATCGCCGCCAACGAGGGCGGGGCCGTGGCCATCGCCATGGGCCACTACCTACGCACCAGATCGCCGGCCGTTGTGTACTTGCAGAACTCGGGCATGGGCAACACGATCAACCCGCTGCTTTCCCTCGCCGATCCCGACGTGTATGGCACACCCATGGTGGTCATCGTTGGGTGGCGAGGTCAGCCAAGCGTCAAGGACGAGCCCCAGCACGTCAAGCAAGGCCGCGTGATGGAGGCGTTGCTCGACGCTATCGAGCTGCCATCGTCTGTGCTGCCGCGCGACCCTGGTGCTGCGGAATCGACCATGGCGGAAGCCGTCAAGGTCGCCGTCGATCGAAACAGTCCCTACGTCGTCCTGGTCGAGAAGGGAACCTTCGCCGACGCTAACGTGCCGCTGCAATCCGCACCTGGAGCGGAGGGTCTGGCTAGTCGGGAAGCCGCGCTCATCTCTATGGCGGACGCAGTCGGCTCCGACGCGATCATTGTTTCGACGACCGGCATGCTCAGCCGGGAGCTGTTCGAGTACCGCGAGCGTGCGGGCCAGTCCGGTGAGCGAGACTTCCTCACCGTGGGCGGCATGGGACACGCGAGTTCCATTGCGCTGGGCATCGCGATGCGGGAGACCGAACGTGAAACCTGGTGCTTCGATGGTGACGGCGCCCTGCTCATGCACCTTGGCGGGCTGGCCGTCATTGCCGACCATGCTCCGCAGAACTTCTTCCACGTCGTGTTCAACAACGGCGTGCACGACAGCGTCGGTGGTCAACCGACGTCGATAGGTGTTGTCGACGTAGCCGCAACCGCTCGCGCGCTTGGCTACCGGTACGCATCCTCGACCAGCGACATGGCATCGGTCGCGAACGCCGTCGCGGAGTTGCGCCGGCACGGCGGCCCGTCTCTGCTCGAACTGAAGGTCCGGCCGGGAAACAGGCCCGGCATCGGACGTCCGACCCGCACGCCCGCGGAAAGCAAGCGGGCATTTATGACGGCACTCCAGTAGGGATGGGTCTTGCCCGCGTATACGTTGCCTGAACTCCGGCGAGACCATCGCGTCAACGCCGCTGCACCAATCGTGGCCTACGGGGATCGCTCTGTGCTTCGGGTGCCAGGGCACGTCCAAGCCCTCGAAGCAAAGCGGGTCCTGCTGGTATGCGGCTGGACGTCATTCGATGCGTCTGGTGCGGCGGCCATGCTTCCGGATCTGCAGTCAATCGCGCAGGTCCACCGGTGGAGTGGGTTCGCTCCCAACACCGACTCCGCTGACCTCCGAAAGGGCCTCACCATCATGCGGGCGTTCGAGCCCGACGTCGTTATAGGTGTTGGCGGCGGCAGTGCCATGGACATGGCCAAGCTCCTCTGCGGCTTCCGCGACGTTGCCGACGACGACGTTCTCGACAACATCCGATCGGGCTTCAAGACCGCAACTCGGCGCGAACACCTTGTCCTCGTGCCGACTACGAGCGGCTCGGGCGCCGAGGCGACCCACTTCGCGGTCGTATACATCGGCAATGAGAAGTACTCGATCGGTGGCGAAGCAATGCGGGCCGACGTCATTGCACTTGATCCAACCCTGGCGGTGACTGGGTCGCCGTACCAGCGAGCGACCTCGGGCATCGATGCCGTGAGCCAGGCCATCGAGAGCTTGTGGGCCGTGAGTGCAACCGATCGCAGCCGGCGGTTCGCCCGGACTGCCCTTCGCGTGCTGCTGCCCGCGATCGAGCGGTTCGTCAACGATGCGGACCCGGTGTCCGCGCGTGCCATGTGCGTTGGCAGCCATTACGCCGGCAGGGCGATCGATATCTCGCGAACCACCGCGGCACACGCATTGTCGTATGGCATCACCAAGACGTACGGGATAAGCCACGGCCACGCGGTCGCGATGACACTGCAGGCGTTCCTGCCCGTGCACGCTGCAGTAGACGAGACCCGGCTGCAGCACGCGGTAGAACCCGCTGAGCACGCCTCCGCCATGGCAGAGGTCCTGGCGGCATTTGGCGCACGGGACGGCGCAGACGCGAAAGACCGGTTCACCGATCTCATGCAGCGCATCGGCTTAGACCCGAGCCTGGCACATGCGGGGGCAGCCGACGCGTCAGCCCGGCGCGCATTGGCGGCCTCGGTCAACGCCGAGCGGCTCGGCAACAATCCGATCACCTTCAGCCAGGACCAGCTGACCATGCTCCTCGAGCACATCAACTAGGACGGCGACGAATGACCAGTCATCGCGCAACCGCCCGTCGGGCGACCCGCACGCCCGTGAAGGTGCTCACCGCGGCGATCGCCCCGAAGCTTGGGGGCCGCTCTACGGCCATGCTTCTCGCCACCGCGGAACGCCTGGGAGTCGGCAGTCGTGCCGTGACCGCCATGGTGCGCGAGGCAGAGCGACGGCTCGTTGGTGGCGACGGTGCGGCCGCGCTGACCGACGCTGACCTGTGCCGCGAGCTCCTCCGTTGGCCTGGACTCACGGCCGACCAGCGGGCGCGCCTGCTCGCCGCACTCGGCCGCGCCGAACTGCGGTCCGGGCTTACTGACGACGGCGTTAGCCACCTCAGCGAAGCGATGACGCTGAATCCCGACCTACTCGAGTACCGCCTCGGCGTCCTTCGTGCGGCTGTCAAAGCCGGCGACCGTGAGGCTTTCTACGGCGCCTACACGTCGACAGTGAAGGCCCACATGTCCGGCACCGAGCTGGGCGGCCTGCTGGGCCAGCTCGCGCAGCACTGCCGCCAGGTTCGTGACTGGCGCGGAGCCGCCGAGGCGTACCACCACGCCTACCTTGTCGATCGGGAGAACAAAACGTGGAACGGCCAGTACCTACGGATGCGGCAACTCGCACCCGATTGGGGCTTCTACTCCTACGACCCCCACCGGAAGTGGCGTCTGGATGACTACTCCGACGCATTGAGCCATGGTCTGGTGGCCCCAATCCGGCAACCGATCTTCGGATGGGTGCCCGAATTCGCCGACGATACCCGCGTCCTCTTCAAGCTCAATGGTGAGGTCATCGCCGACACCCGCGCAGCGACGCCGGTGACGCTGCCCAACGGGAGGGGTTACCTCCAGTTCTCCCGCTACCTCAACGACCTGTGGTCGTACGCGGGCGGAGGAGACATTCTGACGATCGAGGTCAATGGCCGACCACTCACGATCATGAGCCGGGGTAACAGCTATGACTTCCGACGCAACGAGAGCCAGGCCGACGAGCTGTTCAGCCAGCTCGCGAACGGGTTCGTCTTCGACAAGTACGGCCACATCAACCCGTCGATCCAGGACGACGGAAGCTGGCAGGAAGGAATACTGGGCCTCTACGCACGGCTGCGCGAAGACCTGAAGGACATTGGTATCGCGCTCTTCCCGTTCTACGGAACTCTCCTCGGTGCAGTTCGGGAGCAGGACTTCATTGGCCACGACAACGACTTCGACACCGTCTACATCTCACATCACTCCGCACCCGAGGAGGTTCGCCAGGAGTTCAAGGATCTCTGCAAGTTCTTGCTGTCGCGCGGGTACGACCTCCACGTCAAGAAGACCCACACCTGGGTCATGCTGCCCGGGACGCAGCACAAGCTCGATATCTTCTTCGCCTGGTTCAACCCGGACGGCTACTTCGGCGTCTCCTACGGCTACCACGGTGACCCAGTTCAGAAATCGGACGCGTTCGGTGAGTTCCGACAGGAGAAGCTCGGCCAGTTCGAGATTCCCGCACCGCGTAACACCGAGCTGATTCTGAGCCAGCTCTATGGTCCGGGCTGGCGCATACCCGACCCGGGCTTCGCCCATCGGGCACCCACGCGCAAACTCGACGACCGCTACCACATCGCCACGCGCGACATCACGGAGCTGCACTGGAGCCAGTTCTACCGAGACCATGAGCCGGATCGGGCTTCGCCGTTCGCCGAGTACGTAACCAACCGGTTTGCCGTGGCGGGCACGTTTGTTGAGTTCGGATGTGGCAGTGGCCGAGACGGCATCTTCTTCGCCAATCGCGGGTGGACGACCTTCTGCTGCGACCGGTCACCCGAGGCCATTGCGCGAGCAACCACAGTGCTGAGCGCTAGCGGCGGGCTGCCAGCGCACTTCGAGAAGGTCGATGTCGGCTCTGCCGACGACATCCGGGCCTTCCTCACCGCGCACGCCGACCGCATCATGGTCGCCGAACCGCTGGTGGTATACCTGCGCTTCTTCCTCCACGCGATCGACAAGTCGGCTCAGCACACGCTGCTTGAAACCATCACGCAGGTGATCAACCGGGACTTCTACCTGTGCGCCGAGTTCCGCACCGTCGAGGACCGCCACCTGGCCAAGCACCACGGCGACCACTACCGGCGGTACATCGACCAGCACGCGCTCGCGACCGAGCTGCGAAACCGGTGGGGCTTCGAGATCGAGCTCATCGAGGCGGGCCAGGGCCTGTCACCCTACGACGGCGAGGACCCACACCTAGCCCGGATCGTCGCCCTTCGGCGTGCGCATACCCGCGACGGTTAAGCCGCAAGCAGCGACGGGCTAACCCGCCACGGCGGCGTCCTCGAACCGAGGGTTCGTCGGGTCGCCATAGCCGTGGAACCGGCCAGCAACCGGATCCGTGGCACGCAGCCTTTCGGAGTAATCCCGAAGGGCCTGAACCTCGCTCGGCGCGAGCCGGGCGAGGCGCAACGTCGCCTGGTCGGACTTATCGCGGTAGTACTGAAAGTCTGATCGTGGCGTGCGCCAGTCCGCCCCGTAGTTCTCCTGGAGAAAGGCTTCGGTATCACCGGGGATGTACACCTCCATGCCGTGCAGCTTCAGGCTCGAGACGGGATCAAACACGTCACGGCCAAGGTTGTGGGCATCAAACGCCCACGCTCGCCCGGCGGAGAACCAGAACGGGTTGACGTCGAGCACGACCTTCCCCACCCGAAGATGGAACATCCGGCCGTCCACGGCAACTCTTGAGTCGAAGCCGCCACGCAGTAGCGCGCGGATGACCCGACTGCCGTCCTCCTTGAGTTCCTCCGGACTCGTGGCCTCACTGACGTACGACACATCGAAGTCATCGTCACCAGGAATCAGGAGACCATCCCGGTAGCAGCCCAGGAGCGTGCCGTAGCTGACGAACAGGCTGACGCCGAGCTCATCCTCGAAGAACCGCCTGGCCTTGTCGTAAGCAGCGAAGTACAGGTCGTCCTGCTCGCCGGTCGGGATCAACGCGTCGGACCAGCGGCCTTTCTTGGTGACTGTGCGCCCGGCGTCAAGCATGTTCGCCAGCTTGCCGGTCCCGTCGGGGACGGCCACGTCCACGTACTGAGCGCCACCAACCGTGACCAGATGGGTGTCACCGACACGCAGGGTGAGCTCGGCTCGGGGCGGGAACTCGCCGACAACACCATTCACAATGGTCGTCTTGAACGTTCGGTTCCAGGCTGTCTTGCCAGCGATCCTCAACACGGATCTACCGTTGACACGCACATCGACACCGTCATGGCCGTGAAGCACGAAACCCTCCAGTGAGATGCCTTCATGGGTGATCGTGGCCTCGAAGAAGCCCGCTACCCCCGAAAGGTTGTCTCCCCATTGCCCAGGCTGGGCAGTCCGGTTGAGGCGGGAGTCGGTGCCGGCCTCACCGGAGATCCGATGCGCCACGTAGTCACGGCGGAAGGTCCAGGCCAGCTCGGCGCGATGAGCCCACGGCTCGTCAACTCGCTGCACTCTGCTGATGGCCTCGCAGTACGCGTCCAGCGCTTCCAGTAGCCGGCGGTGCGACTCCATAACGCGCCCGAGATCGTGCGCGGCGCGGGTCCGTGACGGTGACTCAGCGACAACCCCCGCCAGTTGTTCGACCGCGACGGCGAAGGCCCGTTCCCGCTTGTCGACCGCAACGGCCGTGACCTCGCCGTCCTGTATATCGAACGGGACAACGGAGCGCTGCGCGGCGAGCCGCCCGAGGCCGGTGCGGATCGTAAGGTTGTCCGGCGCCAATCGCGCTGCCTCGGTATAGGCCTCGTGGGCCGCGCCGAAGGCACCCATCTCGGCGCGACACTCCGCCAGCGCAGCCCAGAGCTTGGCGGTCGGCCGCTGCTCGAGTCCGCGCTCGAGCAGCTCGATGGCCTCCGGCACGTTGCCGTCTCGCCGGTAGTCCTCAGCGAGCCGGATCACCAGCCTGCGCGGTGGCTCCATGCCAGGCACGGCTCGACAATCGGCGATCGCCTCCGCGTACCGTCCCTGCCGCTCCAAGACGGCTGCCCGCCTGGCGAGGTAGTCCGCGATATTGGGCGGGTCAAGCGCAATCGCTGCAGCGTAGGCACACTCTGCGCCAGGCCAGTTCTGCCGTCGCTCGCGGACCCGTCCAAGCCGAAACAGCGCGGTGGCGCGTCGGGGAATCAGCCCTCGTGCGGCCGAGTAGGTGGCCTCCGCCAACGGCAGTGTCGTGGCCCGCCGCTCGAGGATTCGGCCAACCCGAAGGAGCGACTCCCCAGCGATCCTGCGCAGGTTCATGCTAGGCCTGTTCGAACACGGCGTCGACGACTCGCTCCGCCGCATGGCCATCGTCCCATGGGCAGAACCGTTCCGCGAAGTTGCGATACTTCACGTCGTATTCCAGGCGAATCCTGTCGGCATCGAGAATTGCGGGCACCAGGTCGATCTCCTCGGTGATGAGCGGGCCGGGAACTTCATTCTCGAAGTCGAAGTAGAATCCCCGCAGTACATCACGGTAGTTAGCGAGGTCGTACGTGTAGAACAGCATTGGCCGGCCAGTATTCGCGAAATCGCACATTAATGTTGAATAGTCACTGATGAGTACGTCTGTGACCAGGAGCAGTTCCTGGACCTCCGGGTAGTCGGATGCATCGATGACCATGCCATTGCCAGGCGGGAGGCGGTCGACAACGTTCGAGTGCTTGCGGAACACGATCGCGTATTCGTCAGCAAGCTTCCGGGCGGCTTCGTACAGGTCAATACGGAGATCCAGCCGGTAGCGACCCTTACCGCGGAACGCGTTGTCCCGCCAGGTCGGACCATACATCACGATCTTGCGGTCGGGCGGGATTCCGAGCCGCTCGCGCACCTGCGCAGCCACCGCATCTCGGTCGGGTCGGTGGAATATGTCATTCCGCGGGACGCCGGTCTCGAGCATATTTCCGCGGTACGCAAAGGCCCGCCTCAGGATCGGGGATGTGAACGGGTTGGGCGAGACTAGATAGTCCCAGTTGTCAGATTCGCCACGCAGGATGTTCTCTATGTAGGACTTGTTGGCGAAGTTGACACCCTCCATGTCGAGGCCGATCTTCTTGGTCCCTACACCATGCCACGTCTGGAGAACGGTCTGACCAGGCGCCTTTGCGAAATAGTTCGACAAATGAGTGTTGGCGACCACGTATCGCGACTGCGCGAGCGCTTCATAGTACTCGCGACTGCCGTGCCGGATGGCGGTCGCGCCGTCGGGCACCTCGAACTGCTGATCGCGAACGACGACGAGGTGGTCGAGGTCCAGGTCGCGGCGGCAGAGCTCGGCGAAGATCGAGCGCGGGCTGTCGGAAAACTCCTTGCCGTAGTACGACTCGTAGAGAACGGTATCGTTGATCTTGGTCTTGAGGCCTGGATAGTCGTTGGTTCGAAGTCGCGTCTGATTGACACGTCCGCGCTCAACGTGGGTAAGGTCGCCGTCCACGACCAGACTCAGGAAGTTCCGGCGGCGGTCAACGACGCTGTACTGCCGGCCGTGGTGTGACGTCGTCGCCGGCAGCGAGCTTTGCACCACGGTACCGATGTTGACGGTGACGTCGCCCGCTGTGGTTCGGGCCGCGATATCCCAAGTGCCGGCGCGCACCGGCTTCGACGTGCCGGCCCTCGGCAGCATGCCCACCGGCAGTTCCGCGTGGAGTAATCCGTCGGCGGTCGTGACCGGGAACGGCAAGCACTCGTCGTGCTGTCGCGCATTCAGCGTGACGGCTTCCACCGTGGAATTGCCTGCGTAGTCCAGCCAGAGCAGCAGCGTGGCCGGGTCGCGCCATTCGACGCGTTTCAGCACCGGTGCGCTGGTACGACGGACCAGTCGGACCGTTGCCGCGCGGGTTCTCCGCACCGTCGTCTCGACATCGCCGACGGTGAGAGTGCCGACTTGACCATTCGGATCGAGAACGGCTTGCCAGCCGCCCCCGTTCGACGCACGGAAGTAGATGTCCCACAGCCGCTCCGCCATCGGCTCCTCGGCCGCGTCGAGAGCCGCGCCACCGAGACCTGGCAAATCCGCGGCGGGCAACCGGCAATGCCCCAGCTTGTCTTCCTGCCGATCTCGCAACACCGGGTATTCGTTCACGTCCTTGGAACCGACGGATCGAACGCGAAGCCGAGTATCCGGTCTGACCGGTGCCTTTGTCTTGATGGCCAACTCCAGCGCACCGTCTTCGGCACGGACACCCGCCAGCATCGCGGCCTCCGGGCGGACCCGGCACGTCAAGCCCTCATCCGCCCAGCACACCCGCAGCCACCGGCCACGACGAAGCGGGACCATCAACGGACGCTCGGCCTTACCGACCAGCGGGCGGCTCAACGGGCTTTCACCCGTAATCCCCGAGTTGGTCACGGAGACCATCACCGTCCACAACGACGTGCGCCCGCGCCACATCGTCTGCAGCTTTCGCAGCGGTACCTGAGCGGTGAAAGCCACCCGCCCGCTCGCTTCCTCCGCTGCGCCCGCATTGGCTGCGGCCCGTTCGTCCCTGCGGTAGGTGACCTTCGCGCCGACCGTGCCGCTGGCCCCCTCGAGCCAGACGTTGATTTCGTGCTCATGCGGGTGCTCGATCGGTAACTGGGCGATGTATGCCCAGCCGCTGATGACAAGGTTGCGTCCGGCCACCTCGAAATCAGACACCTGCGAAACGACGTCTAGTTCGCTTGTTATGTCGCGGATATCTGCAGCTAGCGTCGTCTGATTCGGTAGGTCGAGATTCATGATCGCTCGGCCGTTCTTTACACTCACAGGAAGGTCGCTGACCCGATCAGCACGGCGAAGCCGGATCCACTCAGCAAAGTCTTCTCTGGCCCCTTGCTCCAGTAAGGCGTAGGCGATCCGTATGGCGACCGGCGTTCGCCGACGCGCATCGTCGGACACCTGCTCGAGGAACTGGCCGATCGCGGAGAACATCGCGGTTCGGTACGTTTCGTCAACCTCTGGATACAAATCGATGTGCATCCGGAGGTCGCGACTCAAGACGAGGACGTCGTAGTCATCCTTCACATCTTGCGTCGAATGTTCACCAATGTATCTACTTGCAGCAAGCATGCCCGCCAGACGGTCACGAAGGTGGCGGGCCTCTTTGTGACGATTCTGGGTGATTGACTGATCACCCTGGTCGCGCAGCCGCCAGTACTCCGCGACCACCGGAACGATGTCGACAGATTTTGCCTTGACGTGGGCAGGGATTGTCGTGGGGATATCCTCATAGAGGACACCCACAGGGAAGCTCAGTTCTGAGTCGCGCCAGAACGATGTGCGCCATACCTTGTTGTGCGCGAGGTGATCGCGCAGTAGTTCGCGCTCTTGCGAGACGTGTGTGGCAGCGCGGTCCATCTTTGCCAGGTTGCGGTAGCGGGAAGCCTGCCAGGTCCTACCGCTGGAATCGAAGCGGTGGACGTTGCCGATAGCGAAGTCCGACCCCGACTCTTCGAGCGAGTCGATCATGCGGCGGTAGGAATCCCTACCCACCCGGTCGTCGCTGTCGAGGAACGCCATGTACCGGCCCCTGACATGTTCGGCGCCGGTGTTGCGGGCGTGGCCCAGGCCATGATTCTGCTGGCGGATTAGGAGGTACCGATCGTCTCTCGCAGCCCAGTTGGCGGCGATCTCACCGCTGCGATCCGTGGAGCCGTCTTCGACCATGATGACCTCGATGTCGTCGATGTCCTGGTCGGCGAGCGACTTCAGGCATTCGTCGAGATATGCCGCGACGTTGTGAATTGGCACGACAATGCTTAGCAACGGTTCAGCCGATGCCTGCTCGACGGTTGACCGGTCCGTCATTAATGTACTCCTTCTTGCCTTATTCATGCCTATCATTCATTAGCGTCCGCCGCATTGAGACCGACATCGACGAGGTCGGTCGAGCCGCCGAAGCGACTCCCGCTCGTCCTCGCTGAGGAGGTACTCATGTCGCGCTCAAGCCCTGCCTCCAAGTTGAAGCCCTGGTCGGGCACAGCCCAGGCCGGACCATAGATGAGCTGGAGACTTCCTCGGCGTGCCTGGAACCGGCACCAGCCGGCCAGCCAAGTGCCCTTGGCGAGGATAGAGCACGCGTTCCCTATCGGTCACCAGGTGGTGGCGTGTGCCGAACGAGATCCGGAGTTCGCCTGCCTCATTCAGCCACGCGAAACTTACATCCACGAACTCGCGTGCCGCCCGATGCCGCCGCACATACATCCCCCACGGCCACACTGTCACGGCGTATCCTTTCCCGACGAGTTCGCGACATAGGCGGGTGAATTCGCGGCGGACTTCAGCAGGGTCGCCATGCTCGGACAGGTATGCCATATCGAATCCGCCCACGTCGTGGGAGATGAAGTCATGCTCCCTGATGGTGCCGAGCAGATTTCCGTAGCACGGAAAAGCCGTGCTGCTCGACACGGTGGCAATCAGCGATGCCACGTCCCCGAAGAGATCGAGGACAGCCCGCTTCGACTGGGGTGTGTGACCTTTGCGGAGGGCGCCAAGCTTGGTGAAGACGTACCCGTTCGCCAGCAGTTTCAGTAGCTCGTCGCTTCTGGATCGGTAGCCGGCTGCGAACCGGATCTGGCTGCCGTACCCGCCCAGCGGAAGCGGCTCACCGTCGAAATCGACAGTAAGTACATCTCCGTCACCAAGGTATGCCAGCAGGTCCTGACAAGCGAGCGAAAACCGCGCCTCGGCGGCGCGTCCAGGTCCAGCGTACGTCCGCAGCAGCGGCTCACCGTTGAGACGCATCACGATCTCTGATCTCGCGCTTGGGCGCGCCACCACCACACCCGTGACCGGGCCGGCGTCACCGACCAGGGATCCCAGGTTTACTACGGCGCCATAGGAGCCTTTCGGTGTGTTCAATGCTCGCGGCGGCCCGACGGTGGTGTGATTACGGACAACCTCGATTCCGCTGTACCTGCTCGAACGCGACTCCAAGACGGCCGTCGTCTCGTCCGTG
The DNA here is from genome assembly GCA_035762665.1 of Jiangellaceae bacterium. GTDB lineage: Bacteria > Actinomycetota > Actinomycetes > Jiangellales > Jiangellaceae > JASLBX01. The sequence continues at coordinate 20,551 of DASTNZ010000191.1, forward strand.
CTGCCGTCATCAACCACAACCAAGCGGAGCGGTCCACGCCAGGTTTGTCCCACCATAGTCGGAACTGTCCTGCGTAGCCCGTCTGCGTCGTTGCAGACCGATAGCCCAACGGTCACGTGGGGCTCGATCATCGGCGTACGTTCTCACATTGTCCTCGTTGATGCGAAGCTGAGCTTACGACCGGCGCCTTAGCCACGCCTGGCGGGCACGACGGTGTTAAGGTTCGCGCGAGGCTCGTCCGGCGTGGTGACCTGGTGTCCGCCGGTGCGGTCCCCCTACTGATTGAAGAGGTGTTGATGCGTCGGGCCATGCAACTCGCCGACAACGTTCTTGGCCGGATGGAGCATTGGACGGGCAACAGGGTGCGAATTCGCCCGGCAATGCGGCGCCTCATTGCTGTCCGATCACCCACCATGTGGCAAGTCCTGGCCTGGATGTGCCGCGTGGCGCGGTCAACCCGGATCCGTCCGGCCAGTTGGAGCGCCCGCCTCGGCCACGCTCTGCTCCACGCTGGCCGCCCTGACGAGGCCGCCACGGCCTATCTTGAGGCCATCAGCGAACAGGACCCGGCTTCTCCGACCGGCGTCTCCGCGCGCGTACGCCAAGGGCACCTGCCGCCGGGGATTCCTCCATCATGGACCACCGATCTTGTGATCGCGCTACGTGATCTTGGAGATGTCGACGCGGCCGCCGCTGTGATGCGCGCCGGCGTCGCTGCCGAACCAAGTTCCGGTCGCCAACTCGAGATGCTTGCCAGGCTCGAGGAAGAGCTCGGAAACGTTGCTCGAGCAAGTGAACTTCGAAATGAAATTGCTCTCCGGCGTGGTGCCCACGACCCCAGAGCCCGGTACTTACTCGCCCGGAGCTATGACCGGGCGGGGCGGTGGCACGACGCCATTAGCACCCTGCTAGACAACATAGAAGATCATCCGCAGCATGCCGCCAGCTATCGTCTCCTCGCAGCGGTCGCCTCCTCGATAGCGACATGGGACGGCACCTTCACCGATGCGGAAGCGACGCCTTCCGGCGGCAGATTCGAGTTTGGCGGCGCACTCCCCCATAGACCGGGATCGATGTCACTGGGCAATGATCCAGCCGAGTTGGCCGTCAATGCCCTGGCCCGCGCGGTCGCGCTTCAGCCGCAACGATCGAGTTGGCGTGCTGCGCTCGGCGACGCACTCGCGGCTGCGGGACGGCCCGCCGAGGCAATTGAGCAGTACACGGCAGCGGTCAAAGAAGCGGATGTGAGTAGTGAGCGCTGGGCACTAACGGCGAAGCAACGGTGGCAATTCCAGCTCGAGCGGGCATGGCATTCCGACGGCCAATCGAGAGTGGACGACCCGCTTTTCGCTGTGGTGCTCAGCCCCAAGGGCTCATCCTTTACCGGCATACGTTCAGTATCGGGGCTGTTTCGCGCGCGCCTGACGTATGCGGGGCTTGCTATCGAGGGCTTCGTGGCCGCCACGCCGCACGACACGGTGGATGTCTACCTCAACGGGCAGCTGCTTCGGAAGGTCAACATCGCCGCAGCGAACCACCATCGTCAGTTCAGTATCACGGTCAAACGCAACGCCTTGGCACGATTCCCGAGCGATGCGGCGATCGACATCCGTACGGCCAGCGGGGATCCGCTGGTTGCACCCAGTGGTGCGCAAAGCCTCAGGCTCGAGATTCCACATGGCGACGGCACGATCTTGATGATCATGAGTGACGGCGGGAGGCTGGACAAGAAGGGCGAGATCCGGCCCTCCGCCGCCGACATGCGACGGCGACAGGACCGTGACTTGGAGATCTACTCTGCGGTTCGCAAGTTCTTCGAACAGCGCATCGGGCGGACCCTATTCCTGCTCTATGGCACTCTGCTCGGCTATCACCGGGACGGCGACCTAATCCCGGGTGACGATGACTTTGATGCCGGATATGTCTCTGACAAGAACGATCCCGTGGCCGTGAAACAAGAGACCAAGGAGATCATTGTCGAGCTCGTTCGAGAAGGCTTCACCGTCTCATTCAACCGAAAGGGCCGCCTCTTCCGGGTCCAGCTCGATCGTAGCGAAACGGACGGCGGTCACATCGACATTCACCCCATCTGGTTCCAGGACGGCAAGGTCTGGATCCACAATCTGCTTGCCATGCCGAGCAGCAGAGACGACTACCTTCCCGGCACGGATGGCACGCTTCGTGCTGTCGCTGTCTCGGCCCCACGGAAGCCGGAGGTCTTCCTCAGCGGCAACTACGGACCCGGCTGGACGACACCCGACCCGGGCTTCCGGTACTACCCGTCACGGGTCGATCCGGCCATCCTTCAGAATCTCGAGAAGGCTCTTATATCGGTCTTGGAGTACAACGAACTGGCCGATCGGATCCGACGTGAGGTGAACGGCGACCCGCGAGCAGGCAGACTGGTATCGCTCGGCTCTCAAAACCTATACCCTCTTGACCAGTTCATTCTCTAGCTGGCCCGCGGAATTGCCGTAGGGCCTGGTGGAACTGCCTCCGGCTGTTCCGTCACGCGGCGCAGGTGACGTGTTCTGATTTTGGTGAGGCCACGTCGTCCGGCAATGGCGGTCTACTGCCGGGCCGCTATGCTTTCCGCGAGGCTGTCCCTCGCATGACACAATGCGAGGTTCGACGACGCGGCGTGAGGGGGCGCGTTGGAAAGTGCAGCGTTTCTACGTCTCCCGTTCGGCCCCGGAAGGCTCGCCGGAACAGCAATCGTGGCCGGGACCGGGGGAGTCCTGTGGATCGTCACTCGCAACCCGGTACTTACCTCGGTATCCGCGCTGGTCGCACTGGGGCTGTCGGCACTCTGGATCGGAACCGAAAAGGCTAGGCGCCGCGCGGCAACGCAACGGCGCGACGAAACAGACCGCACACGGGAGGCATACATCGCCGAGATCAAGACGCATCTCGAGCTCGACCGGAGGCTCCGAACCGCCGTCGGCTCTGGTGAAGATCACGGCAACATCGGAGCCTGGCAGATCACGCGAACTCCGATGGCGCGTGGCCGAGGTTCCCGGTTCATCAACCACGTCCGGCTTGCCACGTCCCGAGGTTCAGCCGACGAGTTGGTGGAGAAGGGCGTCGATAGCGACAGTGACGAACTATCGTTCTGGCGCACCGTTGACGCTGACGCGCTGGCCTTGTCGGGAATCTCGTACCGCGCGTTGGCGCCGACCGACATTGCGCAGGGCGATCCGGTGTCGGTCATGTACTTTCCCTACCTGCCCGCTCTGGATCGGGAGACCGCGGTGCTCCGTCGAGACTTCAGAGCAAATCTCACTGCGATCGTCGCATCTGTGGCCGAGTTCAACGGCCGGAACGGACTACCGCGCCCAGGGCTGAGTGACGCCTCGCGTTACCCATTTCCTCCTCGGCCTTCTGTAGCGGAGCTTCGGCTCCGCATGAACGTCAGCGCCGAATGCGCCGATGACCTGTTGCGATCAGTTGATCGAGTCCGGCATGACTGGTCGATCATCGGCGACGCCTACTCCAACCTGCCGCGGTGCCTTTGCCACAACGACATCTCGCCTGGAAACGCTGTTCACGTGGACGGCATCATCACCCTCAGCGACTTCGGCCTGGCGTCCGCCGGTCCCATCGGGAGCGACCTTCACACCATCATCCGATGGTCAGCCGGGAAGATGTACGAGCCGGACCATGTCGAGGACCTCATGACCACCTACGTGGAAGCAATGAACCCGTACCACAGCACTGTCTCGGTGGCGGAAGTGCGTCTCGCCGCCTGGACCACTTTCTACCTTCGATACACCAATCTGAAGTTCATTAGCGCAAGGTACGAGCGACCGTTCAGATTTGCACTAGAGCAGATGGCTGACCTCATCGGACAATTGAGGACCGCGTAGACTTGGTCGCTGAGTGAAATGCTGGCTCCGCTCGCCGCCATTGCGGCCGAGACCAGGGAACACCCACGGGGAGGATCAGATATCGTTTGACGCTGAGGTGCGCATGACGATCTCGGCGGGTACTCGCAGCCAACAGGTACTGACGACTCTGCACTCCTCGCCCTGCCGCCAGGATCTCAACGGTGAGTTCTGGTGAACGACTCGATCGAAAGGACCAGCCATAGCTACGACCCGGAGAGTCGGCGCGGCACAGAGCCAGGACCGAATGGAAAGGCCGCCGCACCGAATTATGCTGCTCAGCACCAACGGGGCAGGTCTTGGTCACCTTACGCGTCTGATGGCGATAGCCAGGCGACTGCCGAGCAGTACAAGTGTGGTAATTGTCACTGAGTCGCTCGCCGCTCCGCTCGTTCACGAAGCCGGCTTCCTCACTGAGTACATAACATCGCGAAAGTACTCGGAACTACGACGCGATAGGTGGAACCGTTATTATCATCGCCGCCTGCTACATCTCATCTTATGTCATAAACCGGACCTAGTTGCATTTGACGGTATCGTGCCGTACTCCGGGCTCGTAAGGGCGATCGGAGACAATCCAGATTTGACCTGGCTCTGGATTAGACGAGCAATGTGGAAGGTCGGCAAGGGGCAGGAGTGGGTAGAGCGCGGTAAACACTTCGATCATATTCTCGAGCCGGGTGACTTCTCAGAGGCGGTAGATCGGGGAGTCACCGTCCAGGACCGTGCAGCCGCGCACCGGGTGGGGCCAATCACACTCCTGGACCGGGATGACCTGCTCCCACGCGCTCAGGCGCGCCAAGCATTGGGACTGGTCGGCGATGATCCGACTGCGCTCATCCAACTCGGGGCTGGCAACATCAACGACGTTCAGACAACTGCCGGCGGGATCGCCGCGCACTTACTGGGCAGAGGCGTCCGGGTTGTGGTCGCCCAGTCGCCTATTGCCCGCACGGCCCTCGACCTGCCGGCCGGCGCGATGGTCGTGAATCTCTACCCTCTTAGCCCCTACCTGCGGGCATTCGACTTCGCCGTGAGCGCAGCCGGCTACAACTCCTTCCACGAGCTGATCAGCTTTGGCGTCCCCTCGGTCTTCGTGCCCAACGAGAACACCGCCTATGACGACCAGGTCACAAGGGTGCGATATGCCGCCGATCTGGGCGCCGCACAGTGGTCGCCTGATCCCACCTCCACCGAGTCACTCGAATCGATACTTGATCCTGTCGTTCAGAAGGCGCTCTCAGAACGCTGCCTTGAACTTTCTCCACCCAACGGTGCGCAAGCGGCCGCAGACTGGGTAGCGGAGCTAGTCTCACGACCAGGTTCTGGAGCATGACATGTCGAACTCCAATGCCATGCCATTCGTCGTTGCCATCCGCCGGGCGAGGAACGCGTTACGGCGCCTGACCGGCTCGGCCTGGCGCCGGGTCCCTGGGGGCCAGAGCTCGCCAGATAGGTCTCCCCTTGTCGTAAACGCTCGGCCCATTCAGGCGTACATCGTGCTCGAGTCCAGTCCTGCGGAACTTCAGCGCCTGCTTTTCCGGATCACACAGGAACCTGGGCACAGCCGTGATCACACGCCCGTTATCTTCACCGACAGCACGGACTTCTCAGCGATCGCGGAATCTGGCACTATATTCGAATACTTGCCCGATCGAGAGATGTGGCAGCGCCATCGGCCGGACTGGTTGTGGGACTCCTTCGTTAAGGAGCGACTTGCTGAACTCGATCGCTGCTACCGCCCTAGCAAGACTATCGTCGTATCAGGCCCAGACGATGCTCGACGAGGTTAGGGCGCGCCCAGGCGCCGCCCGACGGCTCAACCCGGGTAACGGTCCATCCGGACTTCTATGCGATCCGGGTTGATTTTCCCCACGGCGTCCATCTCTTCCGCTGTCAAAAGATAATCGGGAGCCCGCTTCAATCCAGCGTCGAGTTCGAAGCCCTGGTCGGGAATGGCCCAGTTCGGGCCGTAGAGCTGCACCAACACTTCCTCGGCATTTCCCGGTACCGGGACGAGCACGTTGCCGATTACGCTTTCGCGTGGAAATAGCACACGCTCCCGATCAATTACAGGTGCATGCCGCCACCCGTAGCTGAAGTTCAGCTCATCGCTTTCATTGAACCAGGCATAATTGAGATCGACGAACACCTTCGACTCCCGGCGTGAGAGGACATACACACTCCACGGCTGGAGAAGTAGATAGAAGCCATGTTCAACAAGAGCACGGCAAACATCCATGTATTCCGCGCGCACCTGGTCACCCGTCCGATGACGCGATATGTATCCTATGTCAAAGCCGCCGATATCGTGTGGAATGAAATCATGCTCCCTAACCGCGCCGAGTAGATTCCCGTAGAACGGGTATACAAGATAGCCATGTGTCTGCCTAAGCACTTCGGACACTCGCTCGTATAGAGCCAGGGTCTGACTCTTGCTCTTGGCAGTGTTTCCCTTGCGCAGCAGCCCGAGCTTTGTGAAGCGATAGCCTTCGCCGAGCTTCTTCTCAACTTCGGCGAAGCGTGACTCATAACCGGTCGTCACCTCGCATTGATCGCCATAACCATCGATCTGCAGGCGACGGCCTTCGCATTCGACCGCGATGAGGTCGCCGTCGCCAAGGTAGAGCAGCATGTCGCGCGCGCTGATGGCGAAACGGAGCTGCCCCTTTTCAGTAGCAGGCGCTGCGTAGGACGTGGCCACCGCCGTGCCGTTGACCAACAGGGAGACCTGAGGCGCGTCGTCGCCGATGGCTTCGACCCAGCCTTCGATCGGACCTTCGCCGCCTCGTAAAAAGCCGAGTTCGACGACGGCGCCCGGCCTCCCGTCAAAGGAGCCATTTCGCCCGACGCCAGTTATTGCTTGATCCCAATCGACGACCGCGGTCCGGTTGATATACATTTCTTCGAGCACCTGCTGGTCACGTGCCCACCGGCCGGCGCCCTCGCTAGCGACGGCAAGGGCCTTTCCGTGCTCACCAAGCTCGCGGTAAGCCCGCGAAACGCGGGCGTGGGTAACGCTGCGCGTCTTGTCTGCAATGAGCTCATTGTGAGTGGACCATAGCTCGACGCACTCAGACCATTTCTTACGCAGCACGAGCAGTTCGATGAGCCGAACAAGCAGATCTACGTCATTGGGGTGTAGCTCCAAGCCGCGCCGCAAAACGGATTCGGCCGAGTCCAACATGCCGTTGCGGCGGTAGCTGTTTTCGAGCTGAAGCCATACCTCCCGAGAAGCCGACGCGCCGGCT
>DASTNZ010000192.1:0-15583 GCA_035762665.1 Jiangellaceae bacterium
ATGAGGGTCGCCTGCTTGACGGCGTACGGCACCTTCGGCCAGCCCCAGATGCCGGTGATCTCCACCCGGTCGACGCGAGTCGACCGCGAGTACGGCACCGGGAAAGTCTGCGACCCGACGGCGCGGACTTCAGTGTAGGGCCGCGACTCCGGAGCGGCGGCCGGGTTGACCGGATACAGCTGATAGTCGGTGGCCGCCCAGGTGGTCTCGAATGTGCCGTCACCGGCCGCATCGGTCTTCAATGTGGTGAGGGTGACGAGATCGTTGAACGAACCGAGTTGCAGCCGGTACAGGTCGCACGGCTCGAAGGTGCGACTTGCGCTGGCGGACCGGTAGAAAACACGGTCGCAGAGGCTCTCTACGGCCCGTGAGGCCGCGAAACAGGCTGCGTGGTACTCGAGGTCGTCGGCGGTGGCCGTGTCGCTCAGGCGCGATTTCAGGGCTTCTACGGTGGCGTACAACCGACCGAGTTCGGGCTCATAGACTTCCCAGGTGCCGGCCTGTGTGTCGGTGGCGGCGCCGGTGCCGACCCATTCGTAGGTCCAGGTGCCGGCCTTGTTGCAGGTGATGGCCTTCGTGTAGATGCCAGCGCTGGTACGGGTGATCTGGACGGCTGCGTAGGTGTAGGTGGTCTCCGTGCCCTCTGGATCGGTGATGATCAGGCTGATCGTCGTCGGATCGGTGGGCGTGCCGCTAACGGTGAATGTGTTCGTCAGTGTGGCGAGTTCGGAGGCCGACTCGAAGAACACCAGCGCCATGTCTAGCCCTCCGTGACGGTCGAAGTGGATTGGGTGGCAGCGGTGGCGGTCGATGTGGCCGTCTCACGCGCCGTGACACTGGAGGTGGATATGACGGCCGCGGATACCGTCGCCAATGACGAGGCGGGTACATCGCCACCGGTGATCAGCGCATCCAGTGCGACGGCCAGCGCAGTGGCCGCTTCGGCTCCGGCGCGTATGCTGAGCGCCGCTCCGGATACTGCCCCTACCGCGATGGCGACCTCGGCTGAGGCGGTCCTGCCCACCGCTACGGTCGCGCCATTTGCGACACCCGTGGCGGTAGCCACTTCGGCTTGGGCCGCAGTCCCGACGGTGACTGTGGCATTGTTCGCCGTGCCGGTCGCCTCGGCGGCTTGGATACCGCTGCTGGCCGTGCGCGTGGGTTCGTTCGCCGTTCCAGTTCCGGTGGCCACCCCGGCCTGGGCATTGACGAACGACCCGGTCTGCACCGTCGCGTTGTTCGCAGTCCCGGTGCCGGTGGCCGTGGTCGGTGTCGGGCTGACCTTGGCGGTGGCGTCTTGCCCGGTTCCAGTAGCGGCGGCCGAACCGATCGCCGAGGAGACGGTCCGGGTCGGCGTTTCCGCCGTGCCGGTCGCCGTCGCGACCTCGGCCTGAGCGTTCGTACCGCCGGTCGTCTGGATGGTGGCGTTGTTGGCCGTGCCGGTACCCTCAGCGGCCCCAGATGACGCCCTGACGGACGGCGACGGGTTGTTGGCTGTCCCAGTACCGGACGAGGCCTGCGAGCCCGTGGAGACCGTTCTGGTGGGTGCCTCGGCGGTGCCCGTCGCCGATGCGGCCTCGGCTGGTGCATTGGTGCCGGCTTCAACATGCCCATGCGGCACGGCCACCTCGAAGCCGTAGCCGATGGGTGCGCTGTTGGTGGAGACACTGGTGCCGGTGATGGCGGTCTGGTTGGCACCGCCGCCGGTCAGGTCGTTGACGACATGCGTCCTGATGATCGGTTTGATGCCGACGGTGAACGCAGCCCATTCGTCGGCGGTGCCGAGGGTCGCCGTCCCTGGATCTTCCGGCACGGCGGTGGCTTCGCGGGTCGCCCCGGCGATACCGCTGCCGCCGGTGTTCGCCCACCGGTCGGTGGCCTGGTTCGACGTGTAGTTCGCCGGGTAGGCCGAGTGGGCGACATTACCGTCCCAGCCGTACAGCACGATCCACAGCGTGTTCGCCGAACCCCACGACGGGTTGACCGACGGCGGGTTCGGTGCCGCGCTGTTGGCCGAGGTGAATGCCCCGTCCGATGCCGGGGCGGTGGCTGCGTCGAATGTGCCGGCCGCCACCTTCACCGCATACGAGGCGTAGCCTTCGGAAGCTCCGGTGACCGCGATGGTGTTCCCGGTGCCGGACCAGCCCTCGGTGCCGTCAATATCCCGGTAGCGGATCTCCATGTGGTGCGAGTCGGAGGTCTGCGCACCGTTCGTCAGCGTCGACCAGGCCGGCGACCCCGGCCAAGTCAATGTGCCAGTGCCATCCTTCACCACGCCGATGACGACCCGATCCCCAGCGGCCAGGCTGTCCGGGATTGGTGCGTTGTAGGTAGTGGTGTTCCCGGCGGAGTTGCTGGTGACCGCACCCGAGGCGGTGGGGAACGAGCCGGCGATGGTGACGAATGACTGATCCAGCATCCATAGCGCCGACGGCGCCAACGAATACCAGGCTTGTAGCGAATGGGCTAATGTCTCGATCTGCGTGTCGGTGAGGACACTGTTCCACACGCCGGCCATGACAATGTCACCATTGAGCCGGTCGGCGCCGCCATTGTAGGTGCCGAACTTGGCTTTTCCGGACGCCCCACCAGCGGAGCCGTCAGCCTGAGTAGCGTCCCCATTGACATGAGACCAGCTATTTGCGGCGTAACCGTACTTGTGGAATCTCGCTGTCGCCGTCCCGGCCGCTTTCGAATAGCCGATGACCACCCAGCCGTCGCTGGTGGTGACGCTCATACTGCTCGGCCCGGCGCCGTCGTTCTGGATGTACGGCTTACCCGTGTCGGTGAGCAGCAAACCCCAGCCGGAATAGCCATCGACGCTGTCATTCATCGACCAGATGCCGTGCCAGGCGCTATTCACGTTCCGTCGCATCACTGCGACGACGGTGACGTTAGCGCCAGTCAAACTCGACAGCGCACCGGTCGAGCAGACAACCTCGTCGTCCGTGCCGTCGAACGTGCGGGCCACGGCTCAGCCGTCCTCGGGCGTGCGCAGCAGCCCAGCCCTCCGCATGGCCACATAGCAGAACAGCAGCGTCTTCTGCTGCAACGACAGCACGGTCCTCGCCGGCAACGGAAGCGCCGTATTGTAGGCGGCCTGGTTATCGTCGATCCACGCGTCGGTGGCGTTGACGGCCGCGCGCAGGTCCGTCTTCGTCACCCCGCACGTCTCAACGTTGTCCCGCATCCACGCGGCCATTAAACGGAACCGATCGGTGTCGGACAGAACAGCCATGCCGCGCCTCCTACGCCGTCGTATAAGTAAGCGACACGGCGACCACTTCACAATCACCCGTGGCCGTGTCCGATGCATGCGCCGGGTCCCGGTTCAGGTAGACGATCACGAAGTCGCCGGCCGCAACCGAGTCCGCGTTGGTCATCGTGATCGACACCTCGTCCAGATGCCCGGCGGTGGCCGGCACCGTGGCCGTGCCGACATTCGCCGCGGCGAATCCCTTCGCGTCCACGTCCTGCGCATCGCCGTCGGACACGGCCGCGATGCGCGCCTCGAACGCCACGCCGCCCGTGGTCGCTGAGGTCATCTTGTATTGCACCTTCAGTACTGGCGCGGAGGAGTAGTCGGCGGGCATGCGGAACGCCCACACGACCTGCTCCTCAGTGGTGGCGTCGAACGCCAGCTGCAAGAAGTAGGGCGTGGGCGCCGCGGCGGACGACTTGACCCGCTGCAGTGCCGGGGCAGCGTTGTCGGTGGAACCGTCGGGCAGGATCGCCGCGCCAGGACTGAGAAGAACCGAACCGGTGGCCATCGATTACACCGTGATCCGCATGACCCCGTTGGCGTGCCACACCACGGTGAACGTGCCGTTGGTCACTGAATTCGAGCCGCCGAAATAATTGAAGCAAACACCTTGGTCGGCGACGGGCGTGGCCAACGTATCGTCATAAACGAGGCAACCGAACGCGGCGGCAATGTCAGCGGTGGCGCCGGAGGCGGTGTCGGGGGCATCGAGCATGACCACGCCGGTCGACGGGGTTGTCAGCGTCTCTGTGCCCAGTGATACCCCGCCAGCCGGCCAGTCGGTGCCGCCACCCGTTGAGTCGATGATCTCCGCTGCGCCGTGCCAAGCGGTAGCACTGTACGCACTGTTCGCGGCGGTCGCATCCCGGTCCGGGGTTGCCCCCGTTCCATACAGGGCGGCCTTGAACACATCGGTCCCGCCGAGTTTGAACGCGGCCGTATCTGCGAGCGCATCGGCGACGAATTGCCGATAGATGCGCGAATCGGTCCAGGCCATTTGATCTAGTCCTCTCTTGCCGATGCGGTAGCGGCCGGCGCCAGCACCGCGCAATCCTGCCCGTCGTCCCGCGTAGTCACGATGGCCATGACCGGGCGGCCCTCACCGTCGGTCTGCACTTGTTCGGAACCCACGTAGTCATCGCGTTCTGATGCCTCGACCTTCGCCTTCGTCCCCGCCACGATGAACGGCGCAGACAAGCCCCGGAGGCCCCGGCAGGAGTGGAACGGCGTATGGGGCTTCGTCTCGCGAGTCACGTGCGTGGCATCACAGTTGGGGCATTCCCAGCGATGCTCGGGAGGCGAGAGGAGTGGGATGGCCATTTCTTATTGCGCCGCCCATCCGTCGTGGTGAATCGCGGTCGGCTGGCCGCCGATGAACATCCAGCGCAACCCAGCTGACGCCCAGTCGTGTGGCAACAGAGCGTCCGGGGCGTCTACCCCGAGTTGCCAGGTCGCGGTGCGCAGCGCCTCGACGCGGCACATGATCCCGTCCGAGTCGACATGCCCCACCGCGAGCGTGTCGTCGCCGACAACGAACCGTTCGGAACCGCTGACAACGAACCGCACCGGTGAGATGGTGAAGTGCAGATCATGCTCATCCATCGCGGCCACGTGCCGCGCGATGTGATCGGGAAGCAACTCGTCATCGTCGCCGACGAAGCCGACGTATTCGCCGAGCGCGAGTAGCGAACCGATCTGCCAGGGCAGCGCGCCGGGGCAATGGTCGGCGTGGCCGTCACGCCACGTCTCGTTGATCTGCACGAACCGGATGTCCGGATAGTCGACTATCTTCTCGGCCAACGCCGGGTTGCGGTCGGAGACGATCACGTGCTCAACATGCGGCCAGGTCTGCGCCCGGACCGACGGGATGCACCGATCCAGCAGGAGATCCTCACGGCCAGGCATCGTCGGAGTAACGATGGACGCCAATGCCGTCATAGTTGACCGAGCTCGTGCTTGACCATTCGAGCGATCATCTCCTCGAATGGCACCGTCGGCCGCCAGCCCAGGACCTCACGGATCTTCGCGGCGTCCCCTTGCAGGAACTCAACATCCGCTGGCCGGTAAAACTTCGGGTCAATGACGAGATAGGCCCGATAATCGAGTCCAACCTCGCGGAAGGCGACGTCGCACAGTTCCTTGACTTGGCGGGAATCGCCCGTTGCGACAATGAAGTCGTCCGGCTCGGCGTGGTTGCCGATCATCTGAACGGCGTTCATATAGTCGGGGGCGTAACCCCAGTCACGGTACGAATTGATGTTCCCCAGGCGCAGAGTGTCGTCCAGGCCGCGGGAGATTCGCGCTGCGGCAGTGGTGATCTTTCGAGAGACGAACTCGGGGCCGCGGCGGGGGCTCTCGTGGTTGAACATGATCGCCGTGCTGGCGAAAATGCCGTGACTCTCCCGGTAGTTCACGGTGGTGAAGTGAGCAAACAGCTTCGCAACCCCGTAGGGCGAACGAGGATGGAAATTCGTCGCCTCACTCTGCGGCGGCGGATTCGACCCGAACATCTCCGACGACGACGCCTGCACGAATCGGATCTGCGGATCGACCTGACGGATGGCCTCGAGCATCCGCAGCACGCCCAGGCCGGTGATCTCACTGACCAGATTCGGCTGATCCCAGCTCATGCCCACGAAGGTGATCGCGGCCAGGTTGTAGACGATGTCCGGCTGCGCCGTCTCAAGTGCTCGCAGCAATGAGGACTGGTCCAGCAGGTCGCCGGATATCCAATGGATCGTCGGCACCAACGAGTCGATCCACGCCTTCTTGGCGTTCTGCTGTCCATGCAGCAATGCCCAGACTTCGTGGCCGTCGTTGCGGAGCTGCTCGGCGAGGTACGAGCCGCTCTGGCCGGTGACCCCGGTGATGAGCGCCTTCACAGCAGCACCGGCATCGGGATGGGCACCAGGAAACGGCCACCAGCGGCCCTGTATGCCGTCTCACGGCGCAAAATCCCCGACAGGTAGTTCCAGGCCAGCACCAGATACACATCCGGCTCAGGGCGCTCCCCAGGGCCAACGACGGGGATCTTCGAACCGGGCGTGAACCGCCCGATCTTCGACGGTGTGGTGTCGACGATGTGGTCGATCCGGTCGGGACCAAGCCCGCAAAAGTTCAGCAGCGTCGCCGACTTAGCCGACGCCGCATATCCGGCGACCTTCCGGCCAGCCGCGATCTGCTCGTCGATGAGATCCAGCAGCCGAGTCCGCAGATAGTCGGCGCGGCCCTGAGAACTCCAGTACACCGGCATCTCACGCAGCCACGGCGGCTCGGACGCCATCCACTGCAGCCCCGGGGTGGCCGGGGTGGCTGTCACCCTGATCGACCCGCCCTGCGCCGGGGTGTACTCGACGGTGCGGACTCGCAGGCCGTGTTTCGCCATGACCCGGCTGAGTGAGGCGATGCTGAAGAAGTAACGGTGCTCGTGATAGACGTGGTCGAACTGATTCCCGGCCAGCAGGTCGGCGAGATACTGCACCTCGACCACGGCAACGCCGCCGGGATCGAGCAGCGCCGCCATGCCGCCGAAGAAGTCATTCAAGTCGGCGACGTGCGCGGCGACATTGTTGGCCACGATCAGATCCGCGCGACCCTCGTTGGTGACGATATTGCTCGCGGTGAGTTCACTGAATGGGTCCTTGCACACCCGCAGGCCCTTGGCGGCCGTTGCGGTAAGCACACTCGCCGCAGGTTCAACACCGAGCGCACGCGCATCACGGTCGGCAATCTCAGCGAGCAGCGTGCCGTCGTTGCAGGCCACCTCGACCACGAACTTGCCATCCAGGCCGAACTGGTCGTCCAGCCAGGCCGCGTACTGCTTGAAATACTCGACCGCCGACGGCGACGATCCGGTGTGGAACGCGTAGTCGGCGCCGTACAGCAGGTCGTCCGGGACGATCTCCATGAGTTGCACGAGGCTGCAGATCTTGCACACCGCCACCTGCAACGGGTAGCGATCCTCCGGCTCGTCGGCGGTCGCCGGGAACCGGTCGGCCAGCGGCGAGGTGCCAAGGTCGAGGAACTGGTGCAGGTCGATCGAGCCGCAGCCGCCGCAATGCGTCCTCACGTGACAGCCCCCCACTTGTCGCGGAACCTGGTCACAGCCGCATCCCAGCCGTTGAGCTTCGACATGTCCGACGGATTACGGGTGTTGTGCCGCACCATCGACCCGCCACCGTCAAGACAGAAGTTCGGCAGACCGCGGGTGAGCATCTGTTCGCAGATGTCGTGGTCGTACATGTGGAACCCGGGATACGACTCGTCCCACTCCAGGGTGTGCGCGGTGGCGAGCAGCAACCCGTCAAGGTATGAGCACGACCCGCCGACACCGAAGTCGAGAAGACCCATCCGGGCGTCGACGACGGCACCACGACCGACGCGAGCCTCCCACCACGGCACCGCACGATCAAGGCTACCGATCACCCCGACCACGCCGACCGTGACGACACAATGCTCGATCAGACCGGCGCGCAGCCTAGCCGGATCGAGAATCTGCACGTCCGCATGGACATAGCAGCGGATCGGATTCTTAGCCTGCGCCTGCCCTTGGTTATAGGCGACCGCGATGGACGGCGGATCGGCCACCACGACGACCTCATCGTTGTTCTCGAGTACCAGGGTGGCTGTCAGGTTCGCGGCGAGGACCTCTGCGTCGTTCGACGCGACGATGTAGGAGATCACGCCAGGTGCTCGAACAACCGCGATTGGAACAGTTCCTCGTCGGCGTCCTTGTGCGTAACGCCGACCTCGTAGACATCATCCCAGTCGGCCTTACCGGTCATCGGATGCAGGTGCTCCACCACGGATGATCGGGCGAACGCCCACACGCCTCGCCGCTTCGCCACTGTGACAATCTCGTCGTCGACGAACCAGTGCCGGTAACCCTCATGGCACACGACCTTGGGCCCGTCCCACGATGCACCGACCTCATCCACGTAGTTGCGGCGGATCAGCAGATGGGTGGCGTGGTCGCCGGACATCACCCGCGGATTCGCCAGATCGGCGGTACCGACCACGTGATAGCGGCGGGACGCGATCAGCTTAGCGTTGATGAGCCAGAAGCGGTGGAACTTGACGTCGTCGCCGACGATGAACAACCACGGCTCCTCAGTGGCCCGGTATGCGGCGTTGACCCGCTGCGCAAATGTCACCTCGTCGCCCACGAGTACCTCAGCGCCCGCCGTGCGCCACGCTGAGGCCGTTTCGGCGTCCGTCACGGCGTAGACGTTGGCGGCGTCCGTCGAGGCTCTCAGGGAGGCCATGAACGGTTCGGCGTTGGCCGGCCGCATGGCGGGGACGATGACGGCCGTGTCAGCCGTCATCTGCGTCCGACTTCTGGGTTTTCGCTGTTGGTTCGACCTTGTTCCTGGAGCCCGGCGGCCGGCCGCGGCGCTTCGGCGGCTCTACACCCGGCGGTGGGGTGTCGGTGAACAGGTCCGGGAACGCCGCAACTATCGGGTGGTCATCTGGACACGGCGCCAATCGGACACTGTCACCACGGAAGCCGACGTACCCGTTCAGCTTCGGATACTTCATGCCGTCACCTCAGCCAGTTCTCCGCGTTGCATTAGGTACGCGTCCAGGTCGAGCAACCGCTCCTTCACGTGCCCGATGTGGACGGCAGTGTTGACGTGAACAGGGATGCCGACCACGCCGGCCCGCCAACAGAATGTAATGTCCTCGCCCACCGGGCGGTTGTCGTGCGCGGTCTCCTGGAACCAGGGGAATGCCGCGTTGAAACCTGTCTGGCCGGTGCCGGGAACTTCGAAGTCGCGGATGCGTTCGAACACCGTGCGATGGATCAGGATGCACCCGGTGCCGGTCGCCGCCACCTGGAACATCGAATCCGGCGCCCATTCATGGAACCGGATCACCTGCGGGTTGTTCTCTTCGCCCATCAACCCGTACAGCGTCGGATAGATGCGGCCCTTGTCGATGGAGAAGCACAGCCCGCCGACGATCGGCGCGATCACCGGGTCGGCGAACTCGAGCAGCTTCTCCACCGTGTCGGGCAGGAACACCATGTCGGTGTCGATGAACCACAGCCAGTCAGCGTCCGAGCCGTCGAGGAACTTGCGGACCACGTCGTTACGTGGCCCGGACAGGTTCGCCGACGCCTGATGCGCGAGCCGGCCGCCGCCGTTGACGATGCGACGGTGGAACGCCATGTCGTAGACGAGCAGGTCGAGCAGCGACTCGTGGAAGGCGGCGTTGATGTTGCCAGGATGGCAGTAGGCAACAACCACTTTCTCGTTCGAGCGGTCGGTCACCGGTCGGCCTCGAACGTCTCGCCGGGACTGTCTTCTGCCTGTTGTACTACCCGGCTAATCCGCCGCTCCTCTTCATCAACCCGCAGATATTCAGTGATGGTGACTCGGGCGATCTTGCCATCCTCGTAGTGACTAGTGAAGATCGGTTCAACTAGCTGGCCCTCGGTCCACTCGGGCGCGTTGTCGTCCTCGACTTGGACGCGCGTCGAACGGTAACCCCCCGGCCCTTCGACGGGGCCAATGATCCGAAAGCCGTCGGGCATCAGGGGATTGTCGATGAAATCGGAGAGCAGCTCGTCAGAGACGAGCACGTCGTAGGTGGTCATCTGGTCTCCCATGTGAGTCGGGCAGGCCAGCATGGGAACTGGCCTGCCCAACGACCTTGTGGTTGGGTTATTACGCCTTGGCGGTGAACGCCGCGGTCGTGTGCAGCTGGAGCAGGCGGAAGGCGTCGGGGTCAACAACGTCCGAACCGACTCGCCAGAATGCGAACCATCCGGCCTGGCCAGTCGGGCGGTTGCTGCCGGTCGACTTGACCATCGGCTCATACAGCACCGACATGCCGACCCGGTCCACGATGTAGAACTCGCTGAAGTTGCCGGCGAGCAGAATGTTCGCGGACGTCGTGACCGTGCCGGTCATCGTCGATGCCTCGTAGATGGGTTGGCCGAGCAGTTGGTTCGGCACACCCATTCCGAGGTTCGCCCAGAAGGCCGACCCGCCCGCGGTGTCGAACTGCCGCGTCAGCGAGAAGATCTTCTTGTTGCCGACCCACGACGCCTGCGCGGCGTCACGAGGCCGAAGCGCATCGGAGACCCGATACACGTCGGCGACCGCATAGGCGTTGATCGCGGTCGAGGTGACGATCGACGCCGTCACCGCAGCCACGCCGGTCACCACGCCGTACGGCTGGCCCACGGCGTTGCCGGTGGCGAATGCCGCACCCTCGAGGCGGGCCTTTGCGTCGGCGAGCAGCCGGCCGAGCTCGTTGGCGAACCCGGAATCGGCGAGCACCTCGTACGAGCCGAACACCCACGCCGCGGCCTTCTTCGGCGTGATCGTCGGCTGACCGAACGTCGGCGACTTGTCCGCGGCCTCGGCACCTTCGGCGAGCCACTCGGCGGTCACCCCGGCCGACGTAACACCGTTCCAGGTGTCCGTTGTGATGGTCTTGATGGTGCTGATCTGCCGCAGCGGGTCCTGGATGCCGGCGTTCGTCAGGATGATCGTCGGGTCCAATGTGAACGGGACGAGGTAGCCACCAGCCGAGTCCGACAGGCTCATCGCGGCACGCATCGCGTCGCCCACCATCGTGCCCCGCGACTTCACATAGTCGCGGAACTCGTCGTGATATTCCGGCGATCCGGTGAGCAGCATGTGCCGGGCGATCGACGCGGCGTGCTTGTTGTCCAACTCGACCAACTCGTGCATACGCTCCTTCGCGGCGTCGTCGACATGCCGGGGGGCGGTGTCGATGGCCACCTGGGCGCGGCTGATCGTGTCGTTGGCGTTGAGCAGCACATCGCCCATCAGCGACCGGAACAGCAGTTCCTGGTTGTCGAACGGATCGATAGTGCGCTTGATCTCGGGGCCTCTGGGGGCCGACTTGTCACCGGACTCGGTTTCCCGCTGCTCCAGCGCCGCACGGAACACCTTCTCGACCTGCGCTTCGCGCTCCAGCGCCTTCTTCCGCAGCTCTTCCTTCTCGTCCCACTCGGCGAGCAGGTTGTCGCCGCGGGAAATGTCCTCATCCGAGGGATCTTCGATCTCCTCGATGACCTTCAGCTCGGCGCGGAGGATCTCCAGCTCATCGCTGAGGATCTCGCTTCTCTTCTTTGCCATGTCACACTCCTCGTGCGCGCATTTCCGCCCGTAGGCGGAGCAACTTCTGCCGATTGGAGTGCGCCTCGCGCTGGTCCTCGGCGTCACCTGGTCCCAGGTCGGGAGTGGTGTCCTGCGTCTCCTGGTCCGGTTGCCCCGGAGTGGTGGACGCGATCATCTGCAGAGCGCGCATGGCCAGGATTCCAGCCTCCGCGTATGCAGGCTTCGGAGTGGGGCCGTATTCGGATAGCCCCAGTTCCATACGAGTGATGGTGGGGAGCCGGCCGCTGCGGCTCACCTTCGGCACCCGCATCGGATCGGACTTGAATACCGGTCCACTGAACGAGTAGCCCCTAATGTCGCCGTGCCGGATCGCCTCGAGCACCGACTCGGCGAGCGGTGTCGAGTTGTAGCGGGTGATGGTGCGCAGACCCTTGGCGTCAGCCCGGATCTCCACCGGGGAGCCGATCGGCACACTGCCAAGATCGGACGGGGTGCCGTGGGCGGTCATCGCGTGGTGGTAGTACACACCGACCCGGTCGATACCGAGGCCGAGCTGGCGATTGAACGCGCGGCGGTCGATGACCTCGTTGTAGTGGCCATACCGGTCTGTGATCTCAGTCGGGATGTCGAAGACCGCAGCGTAGGCCTCCACGGTGCGGCCGTCGCTGAACCCATCAGCAGCGCGCAGGATATGGATGTCGTCGAGTGCCCACGATCGGGCATAGATGATCGGCTCGACGGAACGGTTCGTGTCGTCGGACATCTCGATCCCGAACTTCTTCGCCGCGGCGCGGATCTTCGGCATGACCTTCTCCCCGAACGGTGACTGTGGCGCACGGGCGAGCGCGTTACGGACGTGCGCCGCGTCATGGATCGGAAAATGCCGCAGCGATCGCGGCACCGTCTTGCCCTGGTCGTCCTTCTTGCCGCCCGGCTCGATGTAGGCGAACGCCGAATCGGGCAGGTCGTTGATCCGCGCGGCCGTCATGGCCGCCCGGCCGACTTCCGGCTCGTTTGCGTACAGGGCGGCCATGTGCTTGTTCGCCGCTTCCCGGCTCATGTGACAGGCCACCACCTTTCCGTCATCGTCCTTCACCACCGCGAACGGCTCCGACGAGGAACATTCCGCGTGATCTTTCGTGATGTGCCAGGGCATCGTCAGCCTCCTGACGATCCGTTACTCGAAATAGCCGGAACCGGCTCCGGCGCCTGTACGCCAGGCGGCTGCAACTGCACCGAGAACAACCCCGAATGCTGGCCACGGAGCCGCGTCACCTCACCCGAGGCGACATATTCGACGATCGCGTCCCACTTCGCACCCGCATCCGACAACTGCCGGATCGTCGCCGCGTCCCGGCTGCGGATCTCCGCGGCGTCCTTCTCGTCCTCGCGCAGAAACTCGATATCCCGGTCGTCGTACCACAACCGCGTCGCCGGGCCCGGCGGAGGCACCAGCAACTCCAGCGACCCCGCTGCCTTGCGCCACAACGGCCGCAACGTGATCTGAGCCGTGGCACGCTTCGCCGCCTGGAAGTTACCGGCGTTCAGCGACGCGCCCTGCATGCCCTCCGATAGGCCCACAACTGCTGGATGCACACCGGCCGCATTGGCGATCCGCGTCTCACCCGCACCCTGCGTCACCTTGAAATCGAGCTGACGCATGTCGGCACCGATCACCGTCACATCCGCGCCGCCAGCAGTGAACAACGTCTTGTAAGCCTGCTCGGCGCCCTGATGCTGCGCGTTCATCATCTCGATGAAGTCGCCGAACTGCTCTTTCGTCATCGGCTGCGGCAGCGACACTGCCAGATTCGGGGTGGCCGCGTTCTCGAAGAACTTCAACTTGTGCTTCGTCGCCTGCACATCGGCCTGAATCTCCCGCACCACCGGCGTCAACCACGTCATCCCGCGATACGACGCCATCGGGTCGGGCTGGTCGATGAAGTGCGCCACCTCGCCGACCAGGAACGGTTCGGGCGTCGACCCGGACTTCGTGTAGAGCCCGCTGGCGGTCATGTCCTTGCCGCCCTCGTAGTACACGTAGCCGACCCGCTTCATGCCCACTAGGCCACCATTCGGCCCGTAACGCGGCTCCAGAATGATGTCCGTCCAGTCCGGGCGAAGCCGAACCACCTCGTCGTCGATGACCGCGCCGAACCAGTTGCCGGCCAGGTCGACGTCCAGGATCATCCGCGACAGCAAGTCACCGGTCGTGTGTCCCGGCGACGGCCGCTCCAGGATCGACAGCGCATCGGTGCCGAACAGTTCGCCCGGCCGGCCACCTGACAGCCGTTGAAACTGGAAACGGGCCTCACTGAAGACTCGGCCACGGACGGCCTGGCAGGCATACACCACGCCGCTCGTGCGGTACAGCTGGTGAACGTAGTCGATGAAGTTATCGCCGACCGGTTCAGCCGGCTCGTTACCCCAGCTGGTCCGATAACCCAGCGGATCGAGCGGAGCACCGAACTGCTGGAGCTGCTGCAAGTACCAAGTGACGTCGTAGCGCTGGATCTCGGGCTCGGTGGGGCTAAGAAGCGCGTCGAGCAGCTTCACGTCGCGCCTCCAGGTATCGGATCACGTAAGCGGCGGATATGGCCTCGACGCCAGCGGCGAGAAGCCCCAGAGGAACGGCGACCATGAACGCGGCCACAGCGATGGCTGTGGCGCCCAGAACGGCTAGCGCCACGGTGAACAGGGTCATCCCCAGGCCACCATCGCTGGGACGGTTTTCGGCTGCGCAGCTCGGTCCACGGCGAGACATAGCGCGACTGCTGCGTCAATCCGGCCGCGGGACTTGCTCTTCTGCAAAGTGAATCCACGCTCGGAGAAGCGAGGTATCGCGTTCAGAACGTGATTCGTCAAAGCACTATCACCGTCGTGCGACAATTCCGCCCGCTTGATCGCCTCAAATGTCCGACCCACGGCCGGGACCATCATTTCGACGCTCTGCGGCACTTCGACCATGGCCACACCCTCGTTCTCCAGCCCCTGCGCAGAGTCGGCAAAGAACCGCGGATCGTAAGCCACCGCTTCCACCAGGTAAGTCTGGTCTAGCAGTCGGATGTGTTGAACCACCGACGAGATATTCACCGGATCGCCCTCTGCGGGCACCCATAATCTGGCCTTTACGTGCAGCCGACCATCCGGGCGGCGCTGCACGGCCACCACCGCCGTGGAATCCCGCTTCAGACCGACATCCACTCCGACCCATGTCGGAGCAGCGAGCTCGAACTCCCATGGATCTCGCAACAGATCCCAGGTCTTCCCACCATCCGAACCCAGCCACGACTCGGTGCCCTCAACCCACTGACCCAACCGGAAAATCCGGAAGTGAGACTCCGGACTCAACATCACCGCCGTACGCAGAGCCTGCACGTTCATGAATCCGGCCGCCAATGCCGGGTTAGCCTCGCGCCACGCTGTCTCATCATCGACCGCACAGCCATCCGGAGCTGCGAACTCTGTGTATCGAAAACCGGGGATCAGGCCTTCGGCGGCCCGCTGACGCAGCATCCACAGAGCGTTATCACGATCGAACCCGGGCGTGCCGATGCCGACGGCCAATGATTGCGGCCGCTTACCGGACGCCAACAGGAGTGAATCCCACGATTCGACGGACATGAATCCGATCTCATCGCATACCGCCAAGCTCGGATCGAGTCCCTGCAAGCCGTCAGGCAGATTCGAAATCGGGAACATCTCGCCGCCAGTGAACGGCACGACCACTTTCGTGGCGCCGATCGCCGAGAACACCAGCGCACGCCGCTCCAGCTCACTGCAAGCGGTGATCATCGCCGTGGCGACCCCGTATACCGACCGGATAGCCTGCGACACCGTCGTGGCCACAACCGGCACCTGCGGAGCCCCACCGTCATCCGCATCGAAAGTCGCCCACGTCCCTACTGCTGCCAGGAACGTCGACTTGCCGTTGCCCCTGGGGATCTCCATCACAGCGGACGACACGCCGTCCGCCAGAACCTCTTCCAGCCACTCCTTCTGGTATGGAGCCAGCCTCAACGGCTTGCCGGCGCCGTGGCCCTTCGGTGGAACGCAGTACGACTCAACGAAGCGGATGCACCGCGCATGGCGAGCCTTGGTCCGCCACGCTATCCAAGGCCCGGGCGACGTGTCACCCAGCCGTTTGGCGTTTCCGCCCATCTGGCGGGCATCACGGATGACCGCAGCCAAAAACGCCACCTCGCAGTCACAAACGTAAATTTGG
>DASTNZ010000193.1:0-2540 GCA_035762665.1 Jiangellaceae bacterium
GCCCGGGGTTGGTGCGCGCACCGCGATTGAGCTGCTGCGCACCGTCGGTGACGGGTCCACGTTCGCCAGCGCAGCCCACATCGCCTCCTACGCCGGTCTGGCTCCGGCGACCCGACAGTCCGGACGCTCGATCAAGGGCGAACACCAGGCGCGCCGCGGGAACCGGGCACTGCGGGGCGCGCTCTACATGTCCGCGTTCGCCAGCCTCAAGCACCCACCCAGCCGCACCTACTACGACCGGAAACGCGCCGAAGGCAAGTCCCACACCGCCGCCCTGACCTGCCTTGCACGCCGCCGAGTCGACGTCCTGCACGCCATGATCCGCGACCGCCAGACCTACCAACCCGGCCACCTCGTCAGCGCGACCAAAGAGGTCCCCGCGGCTTGACGAACCTTATAGGGACACCTCTCTTGTCAACTGGCTCTGTTGAGACGTTGTTTGGCCGTGGTCTTCCGGGGTCGCCGGGCTCGTTGTAGCGTCGGGTTAGCGGGTCCGGGAAGTGGCTGATCCGAAGTGTCGATGTGCGGGGGAAGGTCGACCGCGCTGGATTCTTGTGACGCCCCGCAGTGCCCTCCCGGGCCCGTGCCAACCTCGATCGGTGACCGGTCCGACTTGTCGATCTCGGCGGCGGTGGCCGCGGCCTGGGCGTCGGTGAGGAGCTGGCGGTAGACGGCGTCAGAGATGCGTCTTTTTAGGCAGCGCACAGCCTCCATGCGGGTCTTGCCTTCGGCGAGTTTGCGTCGGTAGTAGCGCCGGCCTTCGGTGTCGAGCCGGGCCTGGGTGGCCGCGGCGATGTGCAGCAAATGGTTCATCTTCCGGTTCCCGGCCCGTGACAGGCGGTGCCGGATCTGCTCGGCGGAGGAGGTCCAGGGGTGCGGTGCCGGTCCAGGACGCGAACCGATTGCGGTCGGCGAACCGGGCCACGTCGCCGACGTCGGCGAGGATCCGGGCCACGACGGGTCCGACGCCGGGCAGGTCCATCAGGGTGGAGCCCCGGGCGAGCACCATGGCCTTGAGTTCCTTGGTGAGCGCCTTGATCTTCTTGTCGACCGCGACCAGTTCGGCGAGCTGCTCGACGGCGAGCCGGCGGCGGGTCTTGCCGGCCAGGTCCCGGGACCGCACGGAGGCGAGAATCGCCTTGGCCTGCAGGGCGGTGATGTCCTTCTTCGCCTGACCCGGGACGAGCTCGGAGAGCAGGCGTTGCAGCCGGTTGACGGTCTGGACCCGTTGCCGGGTGAGCTCCTCACGCCGATCAGCGAGCATCCGCAGCGCCTCAAGCTCGACGTCATAGCACAGCACCCGCAGCCCCTCGGTGCGGACCGCCACCACCGCGACCGCGTGCGCGTCGTGGGCGTCGGTCTTGCGGTTGTGCCCGGTATCGAACAACCGGGCACGGGCGGCCAGCTTGGCGGGCACGTCGACCACCTGCTCACCGTTCGCCAGCAGCCGCTGCGCCACCGGGCGGCCGGCGCCATTGCTGCCCTCAACCGCCCAGACCCTGTCAGGCCACGCCGCGACACGCTTGAGCATCGCGGCATAGCCGGCCTTGCCGGTGTCGAACCGGCCCGCCGTCAGCACCGTCTCGCCGTCATCGACGGCCTCGATGGTCACCGACGGCTTGTGGGGATCGACCCCGATGAACACCTTCGCCATGCAGCCACCCTCATCGATGGCCCGATTCTTGATCGCCCGGCTTGCTGGGCTGCTCAGACCGTCATGCTCTACCTGATGGCGTCGTGCTCCCGCGCACGACGACCAGGAGGTGTTCGTCAACCCAGGAGACCGTGGGGCTGGGCAGGCGGGAAAGGAACGTCGCGATGGACTGGCGCAACTCTTCCGGTGTGTAGAGGGAGAACGTCGAGTAGTGGTGCCCCTCGGCTTGGGCTCTGAGCCGCTTGGCCGTGCTCGAGCGCGGATGCTTGAAGGTCTGTGTTGCGACCACCTTGAGCCCGTCGGTCCGCCGGACGGCGTCCCGCAACGCGGCGAGACTGTGCAGGCGCTGCTCGTGTTCGGTGAAGCCCGGGAAGTAGCGCCCCCAGATCGTTCGCGCGTTCTGTTGCGGGGTACGGGTGTAGATGAACAGCTGCCCGTTGGGCCGCAGTACCCGAGCGACGGCGGTCAGGAAGCGATTGAGGTCGAAGTGGTGAACGCAGTTGAACGCGGTGACCAGGTCCAGGCTGGTGGTCCGCAACGGCAGCTCTTCGGCGGTTGAGAGCAGCGGCACCACTCTAAGGGCGTGGCCGTGGCTGCCGGCCTTGAGTTCTGCCAGCATGGCCGCCGAGACGTCGCTGGCGATCAGCAGCGAGCCGTCCGGCAGCAGCCCGTACAGCAGCCGCGAGTACCGTCCCGTCCCGCAGCCGATATCAAGGCCGGTGACGGGGCGGTCAGGCAGCAGTTGGCGGATCCTGCGCACCGGCTCCTCGTCGGTCGTGCGCAGCGATTCGTAGACGGCGGCCACCCGCTTGAAATGGTCGGCCACGGTCACGTTCGGCACCTCCCGCGCTGGGCTGCTGGCGACCATCATGCTCCGTTTTCGGAC
>DASTNZ010000194.1:0-2086 GCA_035762665.1 Jiangellaceae bacterium
CGGGAACTTCGGCGTCGTCACCGAGTTCGAGTTCCGCCTGCACCCGGTCGGAACCCAGGCACTACGGGTAGACCTGGTGCACGAGCTCGACGACGCGGCCGCGGTCCTGCGCGGCTGGCGCGAGCTCCTGGCCGAGGCGCCTCGCCGGGCTACGCCCGTTGCCCGCATCACCGAACGCGACGGCCGTCCCGTGGTGACGATCGGGTACGTGTGGGTGGGCGATCCGGCCGACGGCCGACGACTGCTTGCAGAATACAGGTCGATCGGGAAGCCGGTCGAGGAGCTGGTCGAGGAGCTGAGCTATCTCGAGCTGCAAACGGCCGGCGACGACATCGAGGGCCACGCCGTACGCCGCTACTGGAAGGGCCACTACCTCCGGCAGCTTACCGATCAGGCGATCGAGGCGTTCCTGGACCGCGGGAACGGCGCGTACCCGGCGGCCCGGCTGACCCTCAACGGCGGGGCGATCTCCGAGCTGCCGGACGAGGACTCGGCCTACAGCCACCGCGACGCGCAGATCGAGTTCACCACGTCAGCGGGCTGGACGGATCCCGCCGAGGACGAGGCACAGATGACCGCAGCCCGGGAGTACGCCGCCGGCATCGAGCCCTTCTCGAGCGGCGCCTACGTGAACGCGCTTTCCGACGAAGGAGCCCCAGGCGTACGCCGCGCCTACACCCCGGCCAAGCTGACCCGCCTGACAAAACTGAAGCGCAACTACGACCCGGACAACGCATTCCACCTCAACGAGAACATTCGGCCCTAAGTCGTGACGAGGGTGCGGACGAGGCGAGCCTCCACGGCCACGGCGCCGTGATCGGCCAGGCGACCGTGAGCACAATCCTCGGTTAGACAAGGCGGAGGCTGCCGACGGTGCGGGGACTCGCCGATTCCCCCCTTGTGCAACGCCTGATTGAGGCACGGGCAAGCGTGGCATCGACTAGCCCCGGCTTGCTGACGTGCTCAAGGATGGCGGGCAGCTCGTTCTGGTCGTGGCGGCCGTAGACGTGGTCACGACCTTCAGGAGCGAGATTGATCTCCAAGTTGCTGTGGCTGAAGAAGACCGCGCCCTCGGTCCACGGCACCCGCTTGCGACGCATCGGTTGCTGGACAGCGAGGAGCGACTTCAATCCCTTGGCCTTGCGGTTGGCGGCGATGACCGGGTTGTCGACTGGAGCGGGGCGGTGGGTCCGCCGCCGGGTACCTGCGTCACCCCACCAGCGTGCCGGGCCAAGACTTCCTCCAGGACGATCGGGCCGGCTGGCACGATGAGCAGGAGATCGACCCCGTTGAACGATCCGTCGCCGCCGATAAACTCAGCGTTCGCCAGCCATGGTAGACATCGCGGTCCGGGAGCAAGGTCTTCAAGCACTGCAGCGCCGCTCGCTCTCAGGCAACTCGGATGCATGAACTGCGGCCACCCGTGTCGTCCATCGCTGCCCCCGGATTCGACCCATGGCTCGCCGTGGGGCCTTACCGTCGCCGCTGCCAGGGACAAGATCACACGTATCGTGCTCGCAGTTGACAACAGAGCACGGACCTCGCCTCATGCGGCAGGCATCATGGCCCGGAGCCACCAGCAGAGCAAGTCTCAGATCGCGAACGCGGTTGTGCTCACCAACAACAGACGAGACAATCCGGCACGCCATCACCGGCAGTGACCCAGATCACACTAAGGCGCGGTTACGCCTCCGGACACTCCGAATCGTCCGCGTCGCACGGGCGTACGGTGTGGCCGGGTAGAACAACAGCGAGACCAGAGATACCAGCTGCCCGCACACGATCACGGCGCTGCCGACCCCTACCCGACGGCCTACGTCGCATCCAGCGGCACAGCGAATCACTCCTATATTCCACCTTCGAGTGAGACATCGAGTCGAGCGGATGCGAAGTATGGCGTCATGACCGAACCTCACCCTCCAACCACTCTGGACAGCGCGGCGGCATCCTCGATCGCGAGGTTGCGAGCCGGTTTCGATGGCCGCGTCATCGATCGGGATGATCCCCGGTACGACCAGGCCCGCGCGGTGTTCGCCGGCGGGATCGACCGGTTCCCCGCGGTCATCGTCCGGCCCACCAACGCCGA
>DASTNZ010000195.1:0-2267 GCA_035762665.1 Jiangellaceae bacterium
GACGACCTCGCCGTCACGTTCGACCAGCGACCCGTCGGACTGGTCGGGAAAGATCGCCTGGGCGATGCCAGTCACGGCCAGCGGGTAGGCCAGTCCGGTGAGGACGGTGAACACGAGCACCATGCCGAGGCCGGCGAGAAGCTGTCGGCGCATGTCAGGACACTCCCAACGCGGTTATGACGAAATCGATGAGTTTGATTCCGATGAACGGTGCGATCAGTCCGCCGAGCCCGTAGACCAGTAGGTTGCGGCGCAGCATCGCGGCCGCAGCCTGGGCACGGAACTTGACCCCGCGCAGCGCCATGGGGATCAGCACGACGATGATCAGAGCGTTGAAGATCACTGCCGAGAGGATGGCCGAGCGAGGCGATTCCAGCCCCATGATGTTCAGCCGGTCGAGCGCCGGCAAGAAGCCGGAGAACATCGCCGGGATGATCGCGAAGTACTTGGCGACGTCGTTGGCGATCGAGAACGTGGTCAGCGCGCCCCTGGTGATCAGCAGTTGCTTACCGATCTCGACGATCTCGATCAGCTTGGTCGGGTCTGAGTCGAGGTCAACCATGTTGCCGGCTTCTTTCGCGGCCTGGGTGCCGGTGTTCATGGCCACGCCGACGTCAGCCTGCGCAAGCGCGGGGGCATCGTTGGTCCCGTCGCCAGTCATCGCGATAAGCGCACCGCCGGCTTGCTCGCGACGGATCAGCGTCATCTTGTTCTCCGGAGTTGCCTCGGCCAGGTAGTCGTCGACACCGGCCTCCTCGGCGATCGCCTTGGCAGTAAGCGGGTTGTCACCAGTGATCATGACCGTGCGGATGCCCATGGCGCGGAGCTGGTCGAACCGCTCCCGCATGCCTTCCTTGACAATGTCCTTGAGGTGGATGACGCCGAGCACGCGGGCGAGCCCGTTCCGCCTATCCACCTCGGCCACCGCGAGTGGTGTCCCTCCGTCAACGGCCACGCCTTGGGAAATCGTGTCGAGCGCGTCTGGGGTGGTGCCGCCTGCGCTCTTGATCCACCGTTTGATGGCGTCGGTGGCGCCCTTGCGAAGCTGGTAGCCGTCGTGGTCGATGCCGCTCATCCGGGTTTCCGCGCTGAACGGCACAAGCCGGACGTCGGCGTGCTGAGCCTTGCCGGCGATGCCGTAGCGGCGCTCGGCGAACTCGACGATCGACCGGCCCTCGGGCGTTTCGTCGGCCAGGCTGGCCCGGTAGGCGGCCACGGCCAGGTCGTGGTCGAGCACGCCCGGCATCGGGATGAACTCGCTAGCCTGCCGGTTGCCGAGGGTGATGGTGCCGGTCTTGTCCAGCAGGAGCGTGTTGACATCGCCGGAGGCTTCGACGGCGCGACCGGACATGGCCAGCACGTTGCGCTGGACCAGCCGATCCATGCCGGCGATCCCGATGGCGGATAGCAGCGCGCCGATCGTGGTCGGGATCAGGCAGACCAGCAGTGCGATCAGCACGGCGATCTTCTGCTCGGCACCGGAGTAGATGGCGAAGGGCTGCAGCGTCACCACGGCAAGTAGGAAGATAAGCGTCAGGCCCGCGAGCAGGATGCTCAGCGCGATCTCGTTCGGGGTCTTTTGCCGCTCGGCGCCCTCGACCAGCGCGATCATCCGGTCGAGGAACGTCTCGCCAGCCCGGGCGGTGACCCGGACGACGATAACGTCGGACAGCACTCTCGTACCGCCAGTGACGGCTGAGCGATCGCCGCCGGATTCGCGGATCACCGGGGCGGACTCGCCGGTGACGGCGGACTCGTCGACACTGGCGATGCCCTCGATGACGTCGCCGTCGCTGGGGATCACTTGCCCGGCGGCCACGATGCACTCGTCGCCGACCTGCAACAAGCTGGCCGGGATCTTCTCGACGGTGCTGTCGGGCCGGCGGCGCATCGCGGTTGTCACGGCTCTCGTCTTGCGCAGAGTGGCCGCCTGCGCCTTGCCGCGTCCCTCGGCCATCGCCTCAGCGAAGTTGGCGAACAGCACCGTGAACCACAGGAACACGGTGACCAGCCCGACGAAGACATTCTCCGTAGACGTGGCGGTGCCTGCGTCCCTGATGAACAGGACAGTCGTCAGGACGCTGGCAACCAGCACGATGAACATGACGGGGTTGCGGGCCTGCACACGCGGGTGCAGCTTCTTGAAACTGTCGACCAGCGCATGCCGGAGTATCGACCGGTCGAACAGCGACCGTCGCGGCAACGGGTGCCGGTCTCGCGCGCTGCTGCCAACCGGCCTGATGACCTCCTGCGTGGAGGGTGCGTTG
>DASTNZ010000196.1:0-2613 GCA_035762665.1 Jiangellaceae bacterium
TGGGTGTCGTGGGACATGATGGGCTGGCGCGATCAGAGGCGGACCGCCGGTTGGGGGATCTCCGGGGTCGGATTGGGCCGCTCGGTCTGCTTCCGCTCGACCTCGTACCGCGTTCTCACCACGTCGTGACCGATCCGGCGGGCGACGAACTCCTCGCTTGCGACGGACTGGCCGTTCTTCTCCATTTCGTACTCGTGGATGTAGCCGTGCGCGACGAACGAGTCGCCCTTGCGGAACCGGGCATACGCCCGCTCCGCGCTGGTCCGGTACAGCACCAGGTCGTGGAAGGTCGGGTCGAGCTGCGTGAACGAGCCGTCGGGCTCTTTGCGGGCGTGCTCGACACCGACCCGGGCGTAGAAGCGGGCGACACCGCTGCCGGTGAAGTTCAGCTGGGGAGTGGAGGCGATGAACCCTGCGAGGCTCACCTGGGTGGGAATCGTCATGGCTGGCTCCTGTTGCCCGGCGGCGCCTCCGATGGCGACCGCTTTCAGCAATCAGGTGTGCACCTTGCCCCGACTGGAGTCTGGGACTACCGCCGGCGCAGGGCCGACTCGACGCCCGTGCGGTCGGCTTGCAGCTTGTCGGCGTCTGGCCGTGCCGTCCATGGACGCAAGTCGGTGACGAGTGGGGGCGCGCTGCGGAGGAGGACGAGGGCGGTGCCGAACGGGAGCGTGCGGATGGTCTGCGGTGGCATGACCGGAACACGCCGGGTAGAGCGCTGCAGTGACCGGGAGCCGTAGTCGCCGACCGAGATGGTGTCGGTGTTCTCGTCGCGTTCGCCGATGAGCGCGCAGAGGTCTTGGAGGTCGCGGGCGGACGACGTACCGCCGAGGATGACCTTCACAATTGATGCGTCCCAGATGGAGCCGGCGGCGTGGTCCCCCCAACGGTCGCGCGCCTGGGAGAGGGACTGCAGGACCGGCATGGTCGTGATGCCGGTGCCTCCGCCTTCGGCCATGAGCACTGGCAAGGAAGGCAGCGGCGAGAGGTTGCCGATCTCGTCCAGCGCCACCAGGGCGGGCGGATCGAGTCGGGCGCCGGGGGAGGCTGCGGCGAGGTGGCGAGCGGTCTCAACGAGGTCCTCGATGAATGCCGCCACGAGCGGCCACGAGGCGCCAGCACCTGCTCCGGTGGCGAGCAGGTAGAGCGTGCCGTCGTGGGTCAGGAACTCCCGAGGGTCGAAGTTCTCGCCTGCTCGGGGGGTGACGGTGTCGAGGACGCGCGGATCGGCGAGGCATAAGAGTGCCAGGGAGACGCCCATCCAGATCGAGTCTCGCGTGCGCGGGTCGGAGTGGATCATCGACTCGAGCGAGTCCGCCCAACCTGCCGCGGCGTGGGGATGGCTGGACAAGATTGCCACGGCGTCGGTGGCCGACGACGGAGAGAGCGTCCACGCGAACAGCTCGCGTGCCGTCCGGTTGTCAAGGGCAGCGGCGTGCAGGAGAGCCTGGAGCGCGGTGCGGGTCTTGCCCTCCCAGAAACCGCCCGACTCGACGCCACCACGCGAGAGGCCGGTCGCGGCGGCCAGACCGATATGGGCTCTCCCTCTCGGAGTCCAGCGGCAGCGCGAAGTGTACGGCTCCGGTGGTAGAGGCGTGGATCAGGGAGAGGAAGCGGAGGGACATGGGCCGGCCGTCACCGTCGCCCGACGAGGGGGACTAGAACACCTGTTCGCGGCGTACTGTCCGAAGTGTGCCCCACCTACGCCCTCCGGTACGACGTCGGCGACGAGCAGCAGGTCAAGATTCGCAGCGGCCAGCTGCTTGCCACCAGTACGGGCATCTGGGCGTCGTGTTCGAGCGGCACCGCAGCGGCCTATTCGAGCTGTACGGCACCGACCGGGCGATCATGCGGAAGGTCTGGTACGCCACCCGCCGGCTGGTGAAGGGCTCGGCGATCGAGGGGTACCTACGTCGCCTCGGTGATCGTGCTCAACCGTCGCGCGGTGATCCGCGTCCAGTCGGTAAGCCCGCGGGGCCGGTTCCTGGTCGGCTACTTCACCAGCGTCCAGGCGATCAACGACCATGGCCGGCCGATCGACCTTGCCGACATCGAGGTCGAGGGTTTGGGACGCGCTCCCCCGGCCGCCGGCGTCGGGGAGCGGTGCCGCAGTCCGGGATGGCTGGCCCATCTCCTCGCCGAGTACGAGCCGTACGGGCTCGTCATCCCCCCGACCATATGGGAGGCCGTCGAGGTTTAGGCAGCGCTTCCTTGGGAGCAGCTTCGCCAATGAGGCGAGCCCAAGCCGGTCGGTTGGGGTGTAGCGGGGCCGGGCGACCTGCCGGCCTCACACCAGCAGCTGGTGGCGCAAGACGGCGATCTCAGTGTCCTTCGCGTCCGCGGCCGGGCCGAGGCCGAACAAACCCAGAACCCGCCGAACAATCAAGAATCCCAGTGTGTGCACCACCACCACCACGACGATTCTGCTACCCAACAACCTTCATGGTCACCGCACGTGACCGAGAAGTTGCACCCACACGCGACGAAGACGTGCGAGCGACCCTGGCTCTTGGTCAGACGTTTGTCCATGCCGGATGAGCACAGGTTCTCCTGTGGGTGCAGCACGTTATCGATGGCGCGCACCAGTCCGGCGGGGGTCGCGTCACCGAGCCA
>DASTNZ010000197.1:0-9105 GCA_035762665.1 Jiangellaceae bacterium
CTGGATCAGCGACGTGCCCGAACGCAGGAACCCCTCCTTGTCGGCGTCCAGGATGGACACCAGCGATACCTCGGGCAGGTCGAGGCCCTCGCGCAGCAGGTTGATGCCGACCAGGACGTCGAAATCACCCTTGCGCAGCTCGCGGAGTAACTCGACCCGGCGCAGCGTGTCGACCTCGCTGTGCAGGTAACGGACGGCCACGCCGTGCTCGAGCAGGTAGTCGGTTAGGTCTTCGGCCATCTTCTTGGTGAGGGTCGTGACCAGGACCCGCTCGTTGCGCTCGGTCCGGGCACGAATCTCACCGATCAGGTCGTCGATCTGGCCCTTCGTCGGCTTGACCACAACCTCCGGATCGACCAACCCGGTGGGCCGGATGATCTGCTCCACGACACCGTCGGACTTGCCCAGCTCGTACGGGCCGGGCGTGGCTGACAGGTAGACCGCTTGGCCGATCCGATCGAGAAACTCCTCCCAGCGCAGCGGCCGGTTGTCCATCGCGCTGAGGAGCCGGAACCCGTGGTCGACAAGGGTCCGCTTGCGGCTCATGTCGCCCTCGTACATGCCGCCGATCTGCGGAACGGTCACGTGCG
This sequence comes from Jiangellaceae bacterium, assembly GCA_035762665.1. Classification (GTDB taxonomy): domain Bacteria; phylum Actinomycetota; class Actinomycetes; order Jiangellales; family Jiangellaceae; genus JASLBX01. Next base: position 591 of record DASTNZ010000197.1, read on the forward strand.
ACTCGTCGATGACCAGCAGGAAGTCCTCCGGGAAATAGTCAAGCAGACAGTTCGGTGCCGAGCCCGGCGCCCGGCCGTCGATGTGTCGCGAGTAGTTCTCGATGCCCGAGCAGAAGCCGACCTGGCGCATCATCTCGATGTCGTACGCGGTGCGCATCCGGAGCCGCTGGGCTTCGAGCAGCTTGTTCTGCCGCTCCAGCTCCGCCAGCCGCTCCTCTAGCTCAGCCTCGATGCCGGCGATGGCGCGCTCCATTCGCTCCGGCCCGGCCACGTAGTGCGAGGCCGCGCCGATGTAGGTCTCGTCCTCCTGGTCGAGCACCTCGCCGGTAAGGGGATGCAGTGTCATGATCCGCTCGATCTCGTCGCCGAAGAACTCGACGCGAACGGCAAGCTCCTGGTACATCGGAATCACTTCAAGCGTGTCGCCACGCACCCGGAACGTGCCACGAGTGAAGTTCTGGTCGTTGCGCGCGTACTGCATGTGCACCAGCGACCGCAACAGCGCGTCGCGATCGCGATCGTCACCCACCTTGAGGTGCAGCGAACGCGCAAGGTACTCGTCCGCCGAACCCAGACCGTAGATGCACGACACCGTCGCGACCACCACAACGTCACGCCTGGTCAGCAGCGACCAGGTGGCCGAGTGGCGGAGCCGTTCAACCTCTTCGTTGATCGAGGAGTCCTTCTCGATGTAAGTGTCGGTCTGCGGGACATACGCCTCCGGCTGGTAATAGTCGTAGTACGAGACGAAGTACTCGACCGCGTTGTGCGGCAGCAGTTCGCGAAACTCGTTGGCAAGCTGCGCGGCGAGCGTCTTGTTCGGCGCCATCACCAGCGTGGGCCGCTGCAGCCGTTCGACTACCCAGGCCGTCGTCGCGCTCTTGCCCGTACCGGTCGCCCCCAACAGGACGACGTCCTTCTCCCCTGCCCTGATCCTGCGCTCGAGCTCGTCGATGGCCTGCGGCTGGTCGCCCGACGGCTGCCAATCGCTCACGACCTCGAAGGGGTGGACGGTACGGGTGAGTTCACTTGCTGCACGCACGTCTACAACCGTACGTCCCGCCTATGACAATGGCGCTGTGGTATCCGCATCGCACCCGGTCACAGCAATCGGACCAGCGGCTTCAGCGAGGCGGTGAGCTCCTCGATACTTCGAAGAGCGGCGTAGCCGAGCGTCAGGCCGGCCATTGTTGGCGGCCCGTCGAAGCACCGCTCGAGGCCGTCCAGCGCCAGCCCGGACTCCTGCGCGGCCCGGACGACCACACGTTCGGTCTCCAGGTCGGCGAGGGGTACGACCACATGTGCTCCGGCTTGATCTCCGAACACGCGGTGGCCAGCGGCAGCCAACGCCTGGACGACAAGTTCTCGGCGCTGGGCCAGCTCGCGCCGCACCCGGCGGAGATGCCGAGCCAGGTCACCGGACTCGGCGAAAGCGGTCAGAACCCGTTGCCCGGCAACGCTCGGCCGGGTGCCCGTTTGGATACGGAAGTCGAGCACGGCCTCGGTCACGGCGGAAGGAGCGGTCAGCCAGCCGACGCCGAGCGTTGGCGAGACGACCTTGCTGCTCGTGCCGAGATAGATCACGACGTCAGGATTCAACGCCGCGAGCAGTGGCAACGGTGCCACGTCGTATCTCAGCTCACCGTCATAGTCATCTTCGATCACCCAGGCCTGTTGATCCCGAGCCCATTCGATGAGGGCGACCCGGCGCGCCGCCGGAAGCCGTCCGCCCAACGGAAACTGGTGTGCCGGGGTGCAATAGACGGCGCGGACGCCCGCGGGTATCCGCTCCACTACAAGCCCATCACCGTCGACCGGTGCCGGCAGGACGGTGACGCCGGCAGCACGCAGCGCCAAGACGGCTCGCGCGTAGCCCGGCTCCTCGACCGCCACTGTGTCGCCCGGCCGCAAGACGGCACGAGCCACCTCCGCCAGCGCCGCTGTTGTCCCGCCGGTGGCCAGGACAGATGACGGATCAACGACGAGTCCGCGGTGCCTGATCATATGCTCAGCCACAACTGCGCGGAACCGTGCTGCACCGGCCGGTGCGGGTCTCAGGCCAGGTTCGGTGTCCGACGCAGCACGCCAGGCTCGCCGCCACGCCTCCCTTCGGATACCCGCGGCCCAAGGAGTACCTGGCCGAAGATCGAACGTGCTGTCTTCGTGGTCGGCGTCTAGCGCCAAGGGGCGGCCTCGGTCGGGTAGGCCCGGTGGCACTGCCGCCACGAACGTCCCGGCGCCCCGCCTTCCGGTGATCCAGCCCTCGGCGTAGAGCTGGTCGTAAGCCGCCGAGGTCACGGTCCGGCTCACCCCGAGTGAGCGGGCCAATGCGCGCGTGGAGGGCAGCCGTTCCCCAACCAGCAGCTGGCCGCGAGCCGCAGCACCGCGAAGCTGCGTGGCAAGCTGATCGGCCATCGGCCGACTTGACGCCGGATCGAAGGTCAGAGGCAACTCGTCCAACGCAATTGGCCTTTCAATTTCGACGACAATTGGCCATTCTAGAATGCCACTGGGGCTCGCCATGATAATTCGCATGGATCAACCAGCGCTATCGCCGACCCCTCGCAGCACACTCAACCGGGCCAAGGAACGGGCTCGGACCGACCGGGCCGAGCTGTACGCGTTGCTCGACTCCTGCTTGATCTGCCACCTCGGCGTCGTCATCGACGGCGCTCCGCTGGTGCTGCCGACGGGCTACGGTCGCGATGGCGACACGCTGTACCTGCACGGGTCGACTGGCTCGGCCAGCCTCCGCTACGCCGCCGCAGGGCATCCGGTGAGTGTCACAGTCACGCGAGTCGACGGTGTGGTGTACGCCCGATCGGTGTTCCACCATTCGATGAACTACGCAAGTGCCGTCGTGCACGGGACGCCGACATTGGTGACCGAGCCCGAGGCCAAGCTGGCCGGCCTGCGCGCCCTGACCGAACATCTAGCGCCCGGATCGTGGGACGCCACCCGGCCGCCCACGCGCAAAGAGCTCGCGGCGACGACCGTCCTTGCCCTTTCCCTCCATGAGGCGTCGGTCAAGATGCGATCGGGCCCACCCAAGGACGAGGATGAGGACGTGGAAGCGGGCACGACCTGGGCCGGAGTGCTGCCGCTGCACCAGACCTGGGGCGAACCTGAACCCTGCCCGCTACTTCCAGAGGGTATTCCGACTCCGCCGAGGGTCTACGAACGCGAGCTCGAGACCGCCTTCGCAATGTCGTAGCCGTTGGCGGTGACGTTTGCAGTTCCGAGCCAGCGCTTCACTACCTTCCTGATCAAACCGCTCCTCCCTGATCAAACCGCCGCTTGGCCCCGAATTTGACCGTGATCACCGTCGGTTTGATCAGGAAGGAACGATTTGACTTGGCAGGACAGCGCCTCCCTGTTAACGATCACGACCTAGGCAGGTGACCAGCGAGTTTGCGCCGCCCATTCGTCGGCGCGAGCAAGAGTGTCGGTCACCCACGGCGACTTGCGCTCGGCGTACTCGTCAATCGTCTCGTGCGACTGCGCGGCGAGTTCCCGCTTGAGCGCCTCGTACTCCCTCGCGCCGGACGGCGTTGCTCGCAGCCAGTCACGCAGCAGCAGCGCATCCCGCCACGTGGGTGACCCAAGCGGGCGAACGTGGACATTCGCGGCCCGGCCGGGGTCGGCGTTGCAGGCCATGCCCTTGTCGTACTCCAGGCCATCCCGGCCGACGTCCCACCACCGGCCCGGCATCCGGACCAGGCCCGCGTCGCCGAGCGAGCCCGCGACGTCGCGGGCCGTTGGTAGATCCACGCAGACCACCTGCAGATCGACGACGTCCTTGGCGGCCAAGCCAGGCACCGACGTTGATCCGATGTGATCCACTCGTAGCCCCCGCTCTCGCACGCAATGCCGGATCCGCTCGGCGAGTCGCGCGGCCTGCGCAGGCCAGGTCGGATCCGGGTCGGTGAGGACCGCATTTTGTGATCGCTCGGCTTCGCGGCCGGCCCGGAGGTTCGCCTCAAAGGGGACGAGCCGCTCGGTCCAGATGGTGTCAACTGCGGCGCGAATCTCGTCCCGGCTTCCCGAGTTGTCCAGCCAGACGTCCGCCGCCGCGCGCCGGGCTTCGTCGTCCGCCTGGGCCTGCACGCGAGCCCACGCATCCTCCTCGGTCATGGTGCGGGAAGCCACAATCCGCCGGACCCGCTCTGCAGCGGGGGCGTGCACGACCATCACCAACTGGAAGCCAGCGCCGAGCGAGTTCTCGACCAGCAGCGGGATGTCCTCGACCACGATCGCGTCAATCGGGGCGGCCGCCACCAGTTCGGTCCGGCGCGAGTACACGAGGGGGTGGACGATCGCGTTGAGGGCGGCACGGCGTCCGTCGTCTCCGAAGACGATCCGTCCGAGGGCCGGCCGGTCGAGCGAGCCGTCGGGCGCCAAAACACCGGGCCCGAACTCCTCGACGACGGCGGCCAGTCCCGGCGTGCCGGGCTCGACCACCTCGCGAGCGATCCGGTCCGCGTCAACCACCAGAGCCCCGTGCTCTTCCAGGCGGGCTGCAACCGTCGACTTGCCCGATCCGATGCCGCCGGTGAGCCCGACCCGGAGCATTCAGTTCACCCGCACCGTCGCGAACACCGGTAGATGGTCGCTGGCCAGCGTCACTGGGATGGCGACGTCGGCGAACTGGAGGTCCGGCGTTCCGAAGATCCAGTCGATGCGGTGGTCGGCATCGAGCGCCGGGGAGGTGTTCCAGGTTGGATCGCCGGCCGCATCTTGCGCCGATACCAGGCCGGTGCCGTCAAACCAGGGGGCGATGTCCTCCGAGTCCGGCCGGGAGTTGAGATCTCCACCGATGACGGTGCGCTCCCGACCGGCCCAGTCGTCCAGCACCTGCCGGGCCTGTGCCACCCGAGTCGCCGTCGTGTGGTCCTCGTGCTGCAGGTGAACGCTCCACACGTCGAGCGTCGTCCCGCCGACCGCCACCCTGACGCCGACGTAGCCGCGTTGCATCGTGCCCTCGCCGCGATCCATCGTCGCCGACCAACTCTCCAGGATCGGCCGGTCGGCCATGACCGCATTGCCGAACTGGTGGTCCGCTGCGGTTCCGAACGAGAAGTCGGTGCCGAGCCGGCGAGCCAGGAATGCCGCCGAATCTAGCCCTCCGGCCAGTGGCCAGCCGCGAGCCACCTCCTGCAGCATGATTATCTCGGCTCCACCGTTCTCCAGGACTCGTGCGATCGCTTCCGGATCCAGCCGTCCATACCAGTCAATGCTGCCGTGGATGTTGTACGTTGCCACCCTGACCTGATCGGATCCCGTGCCCGGCGGTTGGACGTCCGGCCAGGTCAAGGCAAGCCAGGACGGAACCAGCAGGGCAGGAATCGGACCGAGCGCGGCCACCCAGCGCATCGGCGAGACCCGTGTCGTGGGAACAGCGGCCGGTTGCGGGGCTGCCCGGGCCAGCAGCACGACGATGACTGCTCCGGCGACGGGGAAGACGAACTGCGGCATCCCAGGCGGGATCTCATGCGAGATCTGGTAGGGCAGCAACACGCCAACCAGAATCAGCGACCCCACTCCCGCGCCCAAGCCCGTGCGCCACGCCGGCCGGGCTTCGCCCGCCGGCCGGTCCTCGCCCGCCGATTCCGCGCGAACAGCGGCCGTCGCCACCAGGGCACCCATCGCCACCTGACCGACCAAGACGCCCAGCGGCACCAACCATCCGGTGAGCCCGGTTGGACCAGTCAGCAAGCCCGCCGCAAGCACCAGTGCACACCAGGCACCCCAGGCGCCCGGCGCCCGCAATGCGGGCGTCGCAGCCGCCAGCCCCAGCCCAAGCAGGATCACCGCGCCGGCCATGGCCAGACCTAGCCGTCCGGATGAAGCCACGAAGCCGGGATTCGACAGGAAGAGCGTCTGCAGCGCCAGAACCGGCCCTGGCAGCATCGCGAACCACCATAGGTCCGCTCCCCACCGCGCTTCCTTGTCATCTACCAGAACGACGATCATCACCGCGATAAGTACGACTGGCAGGGCGATCCCGATGGCCCAGGCTGCCGCATCGTCCCGCCATGCCGCGTCCCACGTGGTCAGAGCCAGGCGGATCGCCGTGTCGACGACGAGGCCCAGAAAAACCGCGGAAGCAGTGGTCAGTGGTCCGCTCCGCGCCACCGATACCCGCAGCGCCATAGAGATCGCGATCAGGCCGAAGATCAGACCGACGAACGTGATGGCCAGCGCCGGCGTGTCCTGCACCTGCATGGTCAGCCTGGCCACGGCCAGTCCAGTCGCACTCACCAGCAGCAGCATTCGCGGGCCGATCAGCGCACCCAGCGGTGCAGCCAGCAATGCCGTCGCGAACAGTACCGGGATGACGGCAGCGGCAGTCGTGTAACCGATGGCTCCGGCGAAGTCGTAGAGCAACGGGAAGGAGACCCGCATGACTTCGGCTAGAACAGCAGTGACGAGTACGACGAGCAGACTTGAGTCCTGCAACAAGCGACGCACGGGCGAGACACTACGCTGTCGCGAACTGAGCAGCTAAGCGCCGCTTGATGATCCCACAAGTTGTTCGACCATTGTGACCAATACGACCTGTTCAGCGGGGTCCGGGACGGTCTCACGGAGGAGGGTCACAACGTAGGTCAGATCTTCGTCCGCGAACACGAACGACACCGTGTTCTCGTCGCGGAGGAAGGAGCCGGATCGTCCAGCGATCTCCATCGCCTCGACCTGCTGCCCGCCGATGCGCGCCGAGTCAACGGTCGATTCGACACGTGCGGCCGCGGCACCGGGATCGGTGTACGAACTGACGGCGATCGTGACGTACGGCTCGCGATCCCCTTCGGGTTGTTCGCCACCTGCACCAGGACTTTCGGCGTCGGGCGGCTCAGTGCCGTAGGTACAGGTCAGCCGCTCGACGCGACCCGACTCGGCCGGGAAGTCGTCCTGGTAGACCCGCCTCATCCCCTCCATGGGCACGGCCACGATCTCCGCGATCTCGACAAAGGAGATCAGCTGGCCACACTCTTGTGGAAACCCCGCGTCAGTCGGTGTGGCGGCCTCTGCTGGGGTGGCGGTGGCGGTCGGTGCCTCGGTGGGCGTCGGATCCTCCAACAGCGGATGCGTCGCATCGCTTTGATCGTCGCCACTGCAGGCCGCCGCGGCTAAAGCGACTGCCGCCAGCGCGGCCACGAGGCGACGTCTCACGGAGGCTACGGTACGTCGCGGCCGCGGATAGACCAAGGCTCCCGGCACCGCGTAGATGCGGCGCCGGGAGCCTTAGCCAAGTGATCAGTTGCCGGTGAGCTTTTCGCGCAGAGCCTGCAGCGCCTCGTCGGAGGCCAGCGTGCCAGCCTGCTCCTGCTCCGGAGCCGGTTCGCCGCCGGTCGTGGCCTCACCGGCCTCGGCGTCGATCTCCTGGGCGGCCTCGATCTGACCCTTGTGGATCTCCCAGCGGGCGTGGGCCTCGGCGTACTGCCGCTCCCACTCCTCGCGCTGGGTGTCGTAGCCGGACAGCCACTCGTTCGACTCCGGGTCGAACCCTTCGGGGTATTTGTAGTTGCCCTGCTCGTCGTACTCGGCGGCCATGCCGTACAGCGTCGGGTCAAAGTGGTCCAGCGCCGTCGAGGCGATGTCGCCCTCGTTCGCCTGCTTCAGCGACAGCGAGATGCGCCGGCGCTCGAGGTCGATGTCGATGACCTTGACCATGACGTCCTTGCCGACCTGGACGATCTGCTCGGGAATCTCGACATGGCGCTCAGCCAGCTCGGAGATGTGCACCAGGCCCTCGATGCCGTCGTCGACGCGGACGAAGGCGCCGAACGGCACCAGCTTGGTGACCTTGCCGGGCACGATGTGGCCGATCTGGTGGGTACGGGCGAACTGCTGCCACGGATCTTCCTGGGTCGCCTTGAGCGACAGGGAGACGCGCTCGCGGTCCATGTCGACGTCGAGGACCTCGACAGTGACCTCCTGGCCGACCTCGACCACCTCGGATGGGTGGTCGATATGCTTCCAGGACAACTCGGACACGTGCACCAGGCCGTCCACTCCGCCGAGATCGACGAAGGCGCCGAAGTTGACGATCGAGGAGACCACACCGGACCGGATCTGGCCCTTCTGCAGCTGCTGCAGGAAGGTGGACCGGACCTCCGACTGGGTCTGCTCGAGCCAGGCGCGGCGCGACAGGACCACGTTGTTGCGGTTCTTGTCCAGCTCGATGATCTTCGCCTCGATCTCCTTGCCGACGTACGGCTGGAGATCGCGGACGCGGCGCATCTCGACGAGGGACGCCGGCAGGAAGCCGCGCAGGCCGATGTCGAGGATAAGACCACCCTTGACGACCTCGATCACGGTGCCGGTGACCACACCGTCCTCTTCCTTGATCTTCTCGATCTGTCCCCAAGCCCGCTCGTACTGCGCACGCTTCTTGGACAGGATCAGCCGGCCCTCCTTGTCCTCCTTCTGGAGAACCAGGGCCTCGACCTCGTCGCCGACGCTGACGACCTCGTTGGGGTCGACGTCGTGCTTGATCGACAGCTCCCGCGAA
>DASTNZ010000198.1:0-11607 GCA_035762665.1 Jiangellaceae bacterium
ACGCCACCGTCAACGTCAACCCCGACGGCAGCATCCTCTACGTCGGAAACAGCTTCGTCGGCCTGCAGGAGGCCACGACCGCAGATTCCGAACTCGACGCCGTCGACGCTGTCGAAGCCGCAGCCAAGGGCCTGAAACTGACGAAGCCGCAGGACCTGCGGGTCATCAAGGCAGCACGCACCGCCCGCGATGAAACCACGTTGTCCGGCGGCGGTATCTCCAACGCGCCGATTATTGCCCAGCAGGGCTGGCTAGCCACTGAGGACGGTCTGCATCTGGCCTGGCAGCTCACGATCGACGACGTCTCCGGCGACCACTTGTGGAACGCCACTGTCGACGCCGACACAGGCGAGCTGATCGCCGTTGACGACTGGGTCGTCCAGACGTCCTACCAGGACCTCACGAGCACGCTCGCACGGGTCGGCTCCGCCGAGTCGTCCGCGGCTCAGAATCTGGCGGCCGGTCGGACGGCGTGGCAGTCCGCGAACCCCGTCGAGGACGGGTCGAGCTACCGGGCGTACCCGCAAGAGAGCCCGAACGATGGAGACCGCGTGCTGTTCGAGGAACCGGCCGACGGCACGGCGTCTCCGTTCGGCTGGCACGACACCGATAATGCCGCCGGTGCCGAGTACACGATCACGCGCGGCAACAACGTCCGCGCCTACCTCGACGAGGACGGCAACGACTCGCCCGACTTCGGCGGTCAACCCGACGGCGGGCCGGGCCTGACATTCGACCATCCGGTGGACCTGAACGAGCACCCGCAGAACTACCGTGACGCCACGGTCTCGAATCTGTTCTTCTGGTGCAATACGGCCCACGACCTGTGGTATCTGTACGGGTTCGACGAGGCCTCTGGGAACTTCCAAGCGAACAACTACGGCCGAGGCGGGTTCGCCAACGACGACGTGCGCTGCCAGGCGCAGAGCGGCGCGGGCCTGAACAACGCCAACTTCCGGACGCCGGTCGACGGCTCGACAACATCGTTCCCGAGAATGCGCATGTACCTGTGGCCGGGCAACCAGTTCGGCTTCCAGAACCAGGTGGTCATCGACGGTGTGGGCTCGTTCGGAGCGCGCTGGGCGCGGTTCACGCCGGCACCAACGGCCGCTGGACTGACCGGCCTGACGTTCGTCTACGCCGAATCCGGCTGTAAGGCGAACCGCTACCCTGACGAGCTGCCGACGACCGACTGGGCCGTAGTGACCGACGGCGGCACTGGCCCCAGCCTGTGCTCGTTCCAAGAGCGGGTGGAACTCGCCGAGGAGCTTGGCGCCAGCGCCGTGGTGATCGCCCAGGGCACGGACACTAACCCAACGGTCCTGTCCGGCTCCCTGGATGACAGCCGGCCGAACATTCCCGCAGTGAGTGTGGGAGTGGGCAACGCGGAGATCATCAAGGCCGCGATCGCCAAGGGGACGACGACCGGCACGGTGCGCAAGCATCCGGACCACCCGGGCATCCGGGACGGCGACTTCGACGCCGGGGTCATCTTCCATGAGTACGGGCACGGCCTGTCGAACCGGCTGACCGGTGGCCCGACCGTCAACTGCCTGGGCGGGGTCGAGCAGATGGGTGAGGGCTGGAGCGACTACGTCGCAATCGCAGCCATGATCGACCCGGAGGTCGACGATCCAGAAGGTACCCGGGGCATGGGAACCTACGTCATCTTCCAGGACGACCGGGGCGACGGCGGTATCCGGAACCGGCCGTACTCACGGACCATGGACATCCAGCCGTTCACGTACGACAGCATCAAGACCAATTCCTGGCTGAACAACACGACGATCGTCGCGCCACACCAGGTCGGTCACGGCTGGGCGTCGATTCTGTGGGACATGACCTGGGACCTGATCGACAGGTACGGGTTCAACCCGAACCTCTACCAGTCATGGGAGACCGGCGGCAACAACTTGGCCTACCAGCTGGTACTCGACGGGATGAAGATGCAGGGCTGCTTCCCAGGGTTCGTGGACGGCCGGAACGGCATCCTCGCGGCCGACCAGGCGCTCACCGGCGGCGACAACCAGTGCACGCTGTGGGCCGCGTTCGCTCGCCGCGGACTTGGCTTCAGCGCCGTACAGGGCAGCAGCGCGAACCGCGACGACAACCAAGAGGCGTTCGACACGCACCCTGACTGCGTCGACGGGTTCGAGGGCCAGGTGGCAGACCAGCCAGCGCTCAACGTCGTTGCGGCGGGGCGGACGGTGCCAATGACGTTCGACCGTCCTGACCTCACCGGTTTGGACGTGCTGGCGTCGAATTCGCCGTACTCCCGTCAGATCAATTGCGAGACCCTGGCCACAGAAGTCCCGGGTGCGGAGTTCGTCACACCGGGGGCGCTGCCCGTGGCTGCGGACATGCCCGGCGGTGCATCGCTGACCAGGAACTCGCAGGGCGAGTACACATTCCCGTGGCACACCGACGAGGACTGGGTCGGCACCTGCCGTGAGTTCGTTCTGACGCTGGATAACGGCGAACAACACCGCGCCTACTTCCAGTTCGTCGAACCCGAGTAGGAGCACTCACGAAGGAGGCATTCACACGCCGTAACTGGCGCGCCCGGCACGGAGCCCGGTGATCACAGGCTCACCACAGTCAGTCGATCATCCAGGCTCCGTGTCTTGCACCGCCTGGATCCCCACGCACGCGTGCGCCACACTGTGACGTCTGCACGGGCCGCGACATGCTTGCGGCGTGGGTCTCGGTTCAGTCCGGGGTAGCTCCTACCGTGCCACGTGCGGTGGCTGAGCTCGGACGTGGAGGGGGCACGCCGAGCCAGCCACCGCCCGGGTGTCCGTCAGTTCCGGGCGGCGAGCCGGCGGGTGGCGGCCGATGCAGAGCCGACGTGGTCCCTTGTTCCCTATCATCGCTAATTCGTCGGACGATGAGGAACTTTGAGGTATGTTAGGGTACATGACCGCGAGTTCTCGTCGGCTGTACTCGATCGAGCAGGTCGCGGATCGCCTCGGTCTCCATGTCCGAACGGTCCGCAACTATGTGCGCGACGGGCGGCTCCGGGCGGTTCGGATCGGCAAGCAGTACCGGATCGCGCAGGAAGACCTCGACGCGCTAACCGGGTATGCCGGCCCACCACAGTCGGAGGCGAGGGAGCCAAGGCATGTCGACGTTTCGGTCGTCGTCCAGATCGACCGGGTCGGCCGGGGTGAGGCCGACCGCCTCGCCAACACACTGATGGCCGCGACGGCCGGGCATCACGATGACGAACCGCTGCGGGTGGAGACCAGCTACCGGGAGGAGCGGGAAAGCATGCGGATCATCGTGTTGGGCGGGCTTGCCGCCAGCGCCGACGTGCTCCGGTTGATCGAGACGCTGACTCGGCGGGACGAGGCGGGATGAGCATCTACCGTTCGGCCACCGGCGCGGCGGCGGTCGAAGGCCGCTACCGGGATCTTCTCGATCGCTGGCCGGTGCCCAGCGAGCAGCTACGACTGTCGACTCGCGAAGGGACGACTTTCGTGGTGGCGTGTGGTCCCGAGGATGCGCCGCCCGCGGTGTTGATACAAGGCTCCGGCGCGAACGCCGCCATGTGGCTGCCCGACATGGCCGTCTGGGCCAAGGAGTTCCGCGTGTTTGCGGTGGATCTTCTCGGCGAACCGGGGCTGAGCGCGCCGTCGCGTCCGAAGCTCGCCTCGGACGCATACGCCTGCTGGCTGGACGAGGTGCTAAATCTGCTGGGGCTCGCCGAGGTTTCGCTGGTCGGCGTGTCGCTCGGCGGGTGGGTCGCGCTCGACTACGCGACCCGACAACCTGAGCGGGTACGGCGGCTGGTCCTGGTCAGCCCGAGCGGGCTCGGCCGTCCCCGGCTGCGTGGCCTGGTCACGGCGATTCTGCTGCGCCGTTCGGCGACTGGGGCAGGCGCACGATGTTCGCGAAGGTCATCGGCTCGGCCGCGCGCGCCGAATCGACCCCGTGGGACACCGATCTGCGTGACCTGGCGCTGCTCATCTCCGCGCACTTCCGGTATCGGGTCGAATCCGTGCCGAGGTTCGGGCCAGACCGGCTACGGCGGCTGTCCATGCCCGTGCTGCTGCTGGCTGGCGGTCGGGACATCATGCTCGACTCCCGTCAAAGCGCGCGCCTGCTCGAACGCGTCGTGCCCACCGCGACCGTACGCATGCAACCAGAGGCAGGGCACGTCGTCCTCGGCCAGACCGCAACCGTGCTCGACTTCCTGCGGGACGACTAGCCCGCTATTGAGCGACGGGGTTGAGTCCGGGGTGGTACCTAGCGTCGTGCCTGCGGTGGCTGAGCCCGTGCGCGGTGGGGGCACGCTGTGGTCGGCTACAGGCTGCGACCGGCGCACCACCGCTGATCGTCTGCGTTAGGCCGGGCGATGGCCGCAAGAGTCAGGGCTGGCCGTCACCCTTCTTCTCCTCGAGCATCGAGGCAACCTTTTCGTCGATGAACTTTGTCATTGCCTGTTGTCCGTAGCCAAACAGGAAGGCGAGGAGAACGAGGGCAGCGACAGACGTATACACCCCGACGACGATCCCGGATCCGACCAGCAGGACACCGAAGAACGCCAGCCACATGCCAAGGGCCATCTTTGCCATGGTGAGAGCTGGCCTTGGGTCAAACCACAGTGTGTTCAAGACGGCCTGGCGCTTGTCATATATCCGGTACTGCGTGACCAGCGCGCCGAGAAGTCCACCGATTAGGCCGACGAAGAGCACGAGTGTCAGCAATAACGCGTTGGGCACGTCGCTCTCGTCACCGGGAGGTGGAATGATGGGGACATCCCTGACGAACAGCGCTTGAATCAAGATCAGAACCAGACCGGCGAGCAAGGCTAGGGCGGAAATTGCAAAGATGCCGCGTTGCCAGTTCCGCTCGGAAGCGTGCCTGTCTTCGGCTGCTTGGTGTGCCTCCCGGATCGCGTCGATAGCCCTTGAGCGCTGTTCTTGCGGTTTCTCAACCAGCGACTTGAGCTCACGTGATATGTGGATCGCCCGCGCTCGTGGCAGATGCTCATGCACGTGCTCTTCAGCGAGGTGCAGAAGGTCTGGAGTAGATTCGTAGCGATCGACCTCGACCTCGATATGGTGCAGTTCACTCCACGTCTCCTCAATCTTGTCGCCCTTTAGGCTGTCCCACCAGGAATGCGATCTCTCGAGGAGTTGCTTGCGGTCATCTAGATCTTGGCGCCAGTTCTCGAATTTGCGTTTTCCGGCTGATTCTGACGCCTGGAGGTCATCCACCTTCTCTCTGAGAATCTGGGTGTGTGCTTTAGCCTGTACTGTCCAACCTCCCATGCTGAACACCCCCATGACGATTGCCATCAACTTGAAGTGTCGCTGATGAATACATCAAGACATAGAGGCGAATGGCCTACCCAAGCGTGTGTTCGGCCCGACGCGGCGGTCAGAAACGGTGGGTCTGCCGCATGACCAGCATGATCAGCCCGAGCAGCAGCCGCCCAGCACCGGCAACGAGGGTGGCGACGATCGGGTTGAAGAAGCTGCCGGGCTCTTCGGTAGTTGTGCTGGTGCGTTCCCCGCCCTTTCGGCCTGCAACTCAGCGCGGCTGCCCTGAATCCGACGCCAGTATGTCCACACTGTTCATGACACCGACCGCTGTGGCCGGCTGAGCCGTAGCCCAGCCGGCCGAAGCGGCCTCGTGGCGCCGCTAGCCGGGCAAGCCGAAGGAGTAGACCTTGTTGTTCGGCGTGCCGAAGAGGCTGTAGCCCGACCCCCAGAACAGCCGGCCCTCGGAGATGGCGGCGCCCGACAGGCAAGAGCCGCCACTGGCGAAGGTCCACAGGATGGCTCCGGTGGCCCCGTTCAGGGCGTACATGTGGCCCTGCGGGTCGAGCGCGCACCCGAAGACGACGCCGTTTGCAGTGGTCACCGGGCCGGAAGGGCCACCACCAAAGGGGGTCCCACCGAACGTCGGTACCGTCTGCCACAGCAGCTGCCCAGTGACGGCGTCGATGCCACTCCACACCCCTTCGGTCGTGCTCGTGCCATCGGGCAGGGTCCATGGAACCGCGTTGCTGTTGGCGTCGCCGGTGTAGACCCGCTTGTCATCGACGGCCGAGCCCCACTGCAGGCCGCCGGCCGTCCCGCCGGGACCAGCTTGGGTAACCCATTGGACTGCCCCTGTGTCGGGGTCGAGCGCCCAATATTGGCCGCTCTTCTGGCCGGCCCCGACGACATCACGGTTCCTGTTGCCATCGCGGACCGTGAACAGGGCCGGCGCCTGGCCGAAGTCGAAGTCAGGTCCGGCTGGCTCGGGGCAGTTGGTGCCCTCGCCGAGGAAGGGGATGCAGTCGACCGTCCAGGCGTCGAAGCCCAGTGCTCGCGTCACCCAGCGGATGGCGCCTGTCTTCAGGTCGAGGGCCAGGACAGAGTCGAAATGGTTGTCCGCCGGCAGACACGCCTGCTGAGCCTCCGGGTCGTTCCCTGCAGCGGCGATGCATTCGAGGGCCTCTGGCGGCGCGTCATAGTTGTTCCCGGTGGCGATATACAGCTGCCCCCGCTTCGTGTCGATCGCCGGAGAGCTTCCCCATACCGCATTGCCGGGGAAGCCGGTCGGCGCCATCCTGACCTGCCAAACGATGGCGCCAGTGTTCAGGTCGAGCGCCGCCATCTGGCCTCGGAACGAGCAACAGTCGTACCCGGGGATGAGAGCGAACGACTCCTCGAGGGAGGACGTCCCGACGTAGACGCGGTTACCGAAGACCGTGGCCGACTGCGTGATGATGGCCGCGGGGTGCGTGTCCAGGGTGGTGCTCCACAGCAGAGCTCCGGTGTCCTTGTCGAAGGCGAGGATCTTTCCACCGCCGCCGAACGGTCCCTGGGTGCCAATGATCAGTTTGTTACCGGCAATGGCGGGCGTGGCCCTGGCCTTGTCCCCGGGCACGCCACTGGCGGCTGCGATGCTGGCCCTCCACCGCTCAACTCCGGTCCACTTGTCAACGGCGTACAAGTTGCCGGCCCAGTCGGGGAAATACACAGTGTCGGCATCGACCGCCGGCGTGGCCGACACGTCCCCGCCCGTCGTGAATTCCCACTTCACCTCAAGCTGGTCGACGTTGCTGACGCTCAACGTCTTCTCGTTCGGTTGAAACCGGGTGTTCTGCGGGTTGCCGCCGGCAGAGGTCCATTGGCTCCCGCCGTCAGCGGCGACCGCCACCCCTCCTAGCAACGCGCCGGCGACGAGAACGGCTAAGCCACCCGTCGCCCCCCTCATCCATCCCATCGGACCCCCCCAGGCATGTAAAGGGCGCGAAAGGGCGAGTACGACGCCTATGGAAGGACCGTGGCCGCCCCCCGCCGCCCGGTGCCCTGCCATAGGGCACAACCGCACTCTAGCCGGGTTGAACTCTCGCGTACCCCGAACGAGAAATTCTCCAGCTCGTAAGGCTGACAACGCGCCCGCCGCCGCCCTCGACCTGGGCTGCTATTTCCTCGGGTATCCACGAAGTAGCGGCACAGCCGACCACCCGTACTCCTTTGGGTCGACCGGCCGTGACGCGGCGCGCGACAGCCAGGCGTCCCGGAACTCCGCAATGAGACGACGCAGCGACGCCTCGTCAGTACTGCGCCGTGCGGGCAACGGTGTTGCCGGCGCGGAAGTCCGTGGGCTCGATGACGCAGTTCGAACATCTGTGGGTTGGGTCGTGCCGTGCATGGTTGCCTCCGAGTAGCGGTAGTTGACGGCATCAACGATGCGCCGCAACCCCTGCGGCAACCTTGTGCAAACCTTGCGGTGACATTGCGCCTCGCCTCAGCGCTTGCCGAGGAGGTTGGCGTGGGCGCGCTGCAATTCCGGGCCCGGATCTGTCCCCAACTGCTCGCGCAGCGTCGTGCGAAGCCCTTCGTATGCGGTCAACGCCTCGGCGGGGTTGCCACGGGCGTTGAGGGTCTGGATCAACACAAGGTGTCCGCTCTCGCGCAAAGGAGAGAGCTCAACCAGCCGCCGCGCCGCTCGCTCGGCACTGGCCAACTCTGTGCCACCGAGGCCAAGGCAGGCACGAGCGTAACTCTCGAGCGCATGCAGATGCAGATCGTCCAAGCGGTTCCGCCATTCATCCGCCCACCAGGTCTCGGCCTCGGGAAGGAACCGCCGCCGGCTGACCAGCATCGCCGTCAACGCAGGTGCCCATGCCCGCTGCCAATCACCAAGCGCGACCGCGGATTGTGCCACATGCAGCCCAGCAAGTGCGGTCTCGACGTCCACCGTGGAGCCTTCGGGCAACACGATGCTGAGTTGACCACGTCCTCGCACCTGGTCACCGAGCACTGTCCTTACCCGGGAAAGCAGCACGGTAAGGGCGCTGCTGCGCGTCGCAGGCTCCTGGCGCCACAGCGCCTCCAGGAGCTCATCGCGTGCGACCGGCGCCGGCCGGCGCAATACCAGGTAGGCCACCAGCAGCCGGC
The DNA here is from genome assembly GCA_035762665.1 of Jiangellaceae bacterium. Lineage (GTDB taxonomy): Bacteria > Actinomycetota > Actinomycetes > Jiangellales > Jiangellaceae > JASLBX01. The sequence continues at coordinate 8,406 of DASTNZ010000198.1, forward strand.
CGAGCCGGCCCGGTAACGCATCGTCGAGCCGCGCGCCGTCGTCACGCACCAGGGCGAAATGACCACACAGTTGAACCCGAACCGGGCTTGACATGTGACAATCGTGCCGCTCCCGCCGGGGCTGCGCTATACCCTGAGGTCAAAGGACGTAGCCCCGAGAAGGCTCCGCGCTCAGCGTTGGAAAGGGGCCGGCATGGCCGCACAGATCACCTGCGAATGCGGCTACATCGCACGCAGCACGGACACGGACGCCGTTGTGGTCGCGATTGAAAAGCACCTGGGAGAAGACCATCCGGAAATGGCCAAGACGGTGAGCCACGACGAAATCCGTAGCTGGGCAGAATTCGTGCCCGACTGAACGAATCGCATGTGCCTCCGCAGCGACGCCGATGCCAGCCCACGCTGCGACGCCACCAGGTCGCACGTTAGACGGGCGACGAGTTGCACGTCACCGTCGAGGGCGGGTGACTGGTACTTACCCCTGCCGAGGACCCGCTCGAGGCGCTTATCGGCTCCGGTCCAGGATTAAGTGCCGCGACAACCTCGAGGCGTTGAGGGACGAGTGGGAAAGGTAGTCCTCGACGCCAGCGTCATCCTCGCGCTCTTCGATCCAGAGGATGCTCTCCATAAGCCCGCCAGTCGTGTTGTGCGCGACCATCGGCAATCCCATGCACAATTCGTGCTACCAGCGACGGTGCTGGCCGAAATCCTCGTCGGCGCTGCACGCCGCGGACGTGACGAACTCGAAACTTTCTGAGCCAGCACGCGTCGACGACAAACGAGGTGACTTCACATTCCGCTGCGACGAAGCAAGTCGGGCACGTCTTCCTGGCACGCCTGGGCGCCCGCTTCGTCGTTGCTGCCGTACGCCAACACTGAAAAGCGAGACCGCAATGTGACACGCTTGTCAAGATCAGCTGTGGGCTGGGAGGCGGCGCCGTTGAGGTACGACGACTGGGGAGAGCGGACGCACCGCTGGGCCGGGATCCGGAGCGAAACGCTGGACGTCGGCGGCACCTCGGCACACGTGCTCCTCGCCGAGGCGAGTCCCGACGCGCCGCCCGGTGCGCCAACACACCTGCTGCTCCACACGATGACCAGTGGTGCCTCGATGTGGCTCGACGTGATCAACCCGCTCACCGCCCTCGGCCCAGTGATCGCTCCAGACCTGCCGGGAGCGGTGCTCGGCGAAACCGAGGCGCCGATCCCGCGGGCCGGCAAGGCGGCACCGAGCGCCCGGTTCGTCCGGGCACTGACCTCAGTACTCGGATTGGACCGGGTCGTCCTGCACGGCTGGTCGATGGGCGGACTGGTGGCACTGTTGGTCGCGGCGGACTCGTCAGCACGGGTCAGCGGCCTGGTGCTGGCCGGCGCACCGCTGCCGGTACCGATGACCACCGCCGAACGCCTCGGCTGGCGGACCCTGGGCCGGGCCGGCCTGGTGGCCGGGACAGCGCTGGCCCGAGTCGCCGTCAGAATCGGCGGCTCGCGGGTGGCCACGATGAAGTCGCGGTACACCGATCCGGATCGACTGTCTGATCGGATCAACGCCGCCGGCGGGAATCCGTCCCGCTGCTCGCGGGAGTTCTTCGCCTTGCTCAGCGAGCAATTGAAACAGCTCAGCGCCATGCCCAGCCGAATGGACGTCTTCGTCCTCGCCTTCGCCTCGGTGTTCGACGCGATCCTGGTCGATCAGCGCCGGACCGTAGCCGCGATCGAGCGGGTTGAGGCTCCGACGCTCGTCCTGTGGGGCGACCAGGACCCGTTCGTCGAACAACCGACGATTGACCGACTCGCCGCGCTACGTCCCGACTGGCAACTCGAGGAGTTTTCCGGGGTCGGGCATCTACTGCCGGTCGAAGTGCCAGACGACTACGTCCGCGCGGTCGGGGCGTGGTTGGCCGGCCGTTGATACAACCGCGAGACCGCGCCAGCGCGACGAGGCGACCGTGGCAGGCTCTGTGCCCAACGCGGCTCAGCACGCCGCGTCTGCGGCTGCGATTCCCGCAAGCACGGCACTTGACAGCATGGCCGAACCGGACGTGCGCCTGATGTTGGTTGCACGGCGAAGTCCGACCTGTGCCACGTGGGCTCGTCGTGCGCCCCGCTGAGTCGTTCGTGGTACGGGCGAAGGATTCCTTCTCGGCGCAGGAGTACACGCCGTTCGAGGGCATGGAACTCAGCGGCAAGGTTCGTCAAACCTACGTGCGGGGACGGCAGATCCTCCGCGACGGCAACGTCGTCGGAACCCCCACCGGCCGCTACGTGTCCCGACCGACCCGTCCTGCCGGCGCACCGGGTGGCGAGCGCGATGGCGTTTAGGCGGAGCCGTCAGTGGCGACTGGACGCCTGGTGTCTACGTTGCCCGCCAGGGTGTTGAGGCCGAGATTTCTGCCAGGGGTCGACGGACTCGGCGACCATGCGGGCGAACCGCGGCCCAGCGTAAGAAGGCCGAACTTCAAGCTTGTGTCGTACGGGTGTTTCGGTGTAGTGTATGGGTAACGAGGCGAGGCTGATAGCCGCCAGAGTTTGAGTTCGATTGAGTGCCGATGTGACCGGTCCGGTTCAGACCCGGACCACCCGCCGTTCTGTCGTTGCGGTTCCACTCCGAAAGGGTGTTGGTCATGTCGGCCGCCACTCCCCCGCCGTACCCGCCGGGTCCGGGCACGCCCGAGGATCCTGGTACGCACGGGGCGCCCGGTGTCCCGGTTCCGGTGCCGGAGGAGTTGGCGGTGGCGCCGCCGGGGGCGGTGCTGGCCGGGATGCTCGAGGACGTCGATGTGGAGCGGGTGTCCGGTCACGACACCGTCGAGGTGATGTGTGCGGAGTATCGGCTGTTGTGCCGGCAGCAGGCCCGGTTCTACCGGGCGGTGCTGGAGACCGGGTCCCGCAAACCGTTCTCGATCACCACGGTGCAGCGGGTGACCGCGCCGGGCGAGTTCGCGGCCGAGGAGGCGCGGGCCGCGCTGGTGTGGTCCCGCACCCGGGCCGAGCGGGCGTTCGGCTTCGCGCTGGACATCTTCTGCCGGCTGCCGGTGCTGGGCAAGGGCATGCTGGCCGGCAGGTTGGACGAGCCCCGGGCGCGGGCCTTCGTGGACTGGACGGCCGGGCTCACCGACGCCCAAGCCGCCACCGTGTGCGCCCGGCTGCTGCCCGAGGCGCCGGCGTTGATGGTCGGCGAGCTGATCGACCGGATCAAACG
>DASTNZ010000199.1:0-13384 GCA_035762665.1 Jiangellaceae bacterium
GAGGTCCTCACGGTCGGCGGGACCGACCTAGTGCGCTCCGAGTACGACATCGAGACCGACGGCAAGGTCGAGCACTGGTATGCCTACAACCTGCTCGCCGGCCCCGACTGGATGTGCGCTATCACTCTGGTGACCCCGCTCAAGCCCACCGAGCGTGAGCACATCGACGCCGTCTTCGACGCTATTGCCCCAACAATCGAGGCGCGAAGCTGAGCTTGCGACCTGTCCGGGCCGGACGCGTCGGACGGAGGTATCTACGGCGTCGAGCTACGCATCAACATGCCGCGGATAGGGAACTCGTGGAACTGCCGGTGGAGTTGGGGATTCGGCAGAATGACCCTGTGTTCCGACGGGTGATCGCGCAGGACAAGCGGCGGCGGCGGCTTATGCAATCGCGACCTAACTTCCAGATGTACTTCTCGAGGAGCCAAGTGGCGGCCAGCCTGTGGGACTACGGCGAGGATGTCCTAGCCGACCAGGCCCTTGACTTGATTGACGAGGACCTCCGTCGCGTGCAGGCGATCGCGGCCGACTATGAGGATCCCAGCTACTCGCTACCCGTGACCGGCCAGCGGATCACTCACAACCACGTCACTGCCTTCGCCGCCATCACGTTCTTTGAGGGGCAGATCCGGCCCCTGAAGCGCACTCGTCGCCGGCCTCAGCGTGTAAGTCGACTTGGCGAGCGTGCCCCCATAGACCCGCAGCACGTCATCGTCGATTTGGTCGACGCCTGCGCTAAGGCGCTGATTCACCAGCCCGAGGTCGGCGGACTCGGGCTCGGCCAGCCTCTTGAAGAGAGCCGGGCAGGTACCGCACCACAGATTGAGTTCAAGAACTGGCACTCCACGCAGGGACAGACGCCTGGGCGGGAAGGCCGTGCCAGGAGCGGGCCTGGGTGTTGGCACCACCACTGTCGCCCGCTTCGCCCGCACCCCTAGTGGCACACCTCGACGAACATCGATGAGCACCTGCCAAACGCTACGCGCAGGTTCCCGCGCGCATCGCGATACCGCATGGCCGCGGATCGGTTGTGCCGCAGTGCTGCTGGGAATGTGGATGCGCATGGGTTGGCGCACCGTGCGTTGCGAGTGGCGTGACCACCGGAGATCTGAGATGAGCGACGAGAAGCCGAGGAAGCGCTTGAGTTGGCCGATGACAACCACTACAAGCACGCCTATGAGGCGTTGGCGAGCACGTCCGGACGGAGCGTCTCTCGTAGCGCCCGCACCACGGCGTCGTGCACGCCGGTGTCGCGGCGCTGCTCGCGGAGTGCTTCGATGATGAGCGAGCGGGCCATGGTGGAGACCGGGATGCCGCGCTGTTGGGCCAGCGCGGTGAGTGCGTCGAGTTCATCATGGGCGAGTCGGACCGACAGCACGCTGGCTCGGCCTGGCCGGGTGGGGCGGGCGTCCGCGGGGATGTCCATGTCCCGGCTGGCCTCGGAGGCCTCGGCTTCGATATCGACGATGTGCTTGTCCATCACTGGCTCCCTTCGTATGCGGCGGTGTCTTTCTCGTTGGCCCTCCAGGCATTGACGCCCCACAGGTGGCCTGCCTCGACCACGGTGATCACCGTGATGATGAACCCGGCGGTCGGGGAGTAGCCGATGGTGCGGACACTGCGGCCGGTCTTGCTGGCGTAGTCGGGGTCGAACACGACTCGCGCCTCGTCGGTGTACGCCTCGTCGGCCCAGGCGGGGTCGATGTCGGTGTCACCGGGCCGGCGGGCCGAGCGGGTGGCGATGTACTCGCCCCGCACGTCCCAGTCCGGGTGTCGCGCCCACAACTGGAAGTCTACTACAAACTACTACATGGGGGTTCAGGCTCGCATGCTTGTGAACGTCGCCCACCACGCTTTGTGGGGCGTGCGCCTGCTTGGGCGAAGTGGTCATTTCGGGCCAGGTCGTACGCAGATGAACGTCCGCGTACGCCAGTGCGGCGGCCAAGCACACACATGAGACCGAAACTGAGACCGAAGAGGATCTTGCCTGAACGTCTGATTCGGTGGTGAGGCTGTGTTCTTGCTGGTCAGAAGCGCGGAGGATGCGGGATTCGAACCCGCGAGGGGTTGCCCCCAACACGCTTTCCAAGCGTGCGCCCTAGGCCACTAGGCGAATCCTCCGCCGAAGAGGGTAGCCGAGATCGCCCACTGTGCCGAAATTTGGACTAACGCGGCGGTCAGGCCACATTTGCCGACGCGTCGTGGCCGTCAACCACGTCCACGTCGAACGCCGCGATGATGGCTTGTGCGACCTCGCGATCCTGCTCCGGAACGAGATACTCGATGAGGCGTCCGAGGTTGGTCGCGGGATGGTCGCGATGTTGTCCACGGATACGACCGATTCGTGATCGAGGCCGTCGGCTTCATCTACGCGGATCTCGGTAGATAGTCCTCGGATCGTGGATGTGATGGGTGCGAAAGCGTCACGGCAGTGCACTGGGCGCCTCAGTCTCGCGATCCGGCGGCGACCCCTTACACTGATTCCAGCCCCCCGTGCGGCGGTATCCCACTGAACTCCCCCAGGGCCGGAAGGCAGCAAGGGCAGGTGGGCTCTACCGGGTGCGCGGGGGGTCTCTAATTGTCGGCAGGAGAGGCTATGGTTCGGGGGGTGTCCTCCCTCGCGCTGTACCGCACGTACCGACCAGGTCGGTTCGCCGACGTGGTGGGGCAGGACCATGTCACCGGTCCGCTGATGCGGGCGCTGGCGAACGATCGGGTTCACCATGCTTACCTGTTCTCCGGTCCACGCGGTTGCGGCAAGACGTCCTCAGCGCGCATCCTCGCCCGCTCGCTGAACTGCGAGAAGGGGCCAACGCCGGAGCCGTGTGGTGAGTGCAAGTCGTGCACCGACCTCGCTCCCAACGGTCCCGGCAGCATCGATGTCGTCGAGCTCGACGCCGCTACGCACGGCTTGGTCGACGATGCGCGCGAGCTGCGCGAGAAGGCACATTTCGCTCCCGTGTCGTCCCGTTACAAGATCTACATCATCGACGAGGCGCACCAGCTGGGCCCGGGTGCGGCCAACGCCCTGCTCAAGCTCATCGAAGAGCCGCCCCCGCATCTGAAGTTCATCTTCGCCACGACCGCCCCAGACAAGATCATAGGGACGATCCGGTCACGGACGTACCACTACCCGTTCCGGCTGATCCCGGCTCGAACGCTGCAGGAGAACCTTGCCGGCATCTGTAAGCACGAAGATGTCGCGATCGAGCCGGCCGCGCTTGCCCTAGTCGCTCGCGCGAGTGGCGGATCTGCCCGCGACGCGCAGTCGATTCTCGGCCAGCTGATCGCCGGTTCAGGGTCCGAAGGCGTTACTTATGAACTCGCCGTAGCCCTGTTGGGGTTCACCGACGCATCCCTGCTCGACGACGTCGTCGACTCGATCGCGGCCGGCGACGCGGCGGCCGTGTTCGACGCCCTCGACCGGGTGATGGACGCCGGGCACGACCCGCGCCGTTTTCTCACCGACCTGCTGGAACGTTTCCGTGATCTGATCGTGGTCCGGTCGGTGCCCGACGCCATCAGCAGTGGGCTGATCGAAGCGCCCGAGGACGAGGCGGCTCGGATGGCGGCTCAGTCGCACCAGTTCGGGCAGTCCGATCTCGTGCGCTTGGCCGACGTCATCGACGAAGGCATCACCGCGATGAAGGGAGCCACCCCGACCCGGCTGCAACTAGAGCTGGTCTGCGCGCGACTTCTTCTTCCGGGAGCCGACGACAGTGAGCGCGGCATCCAGGCCCGCCTCGACCGGCTCGAACGGCGGCTCACCCTGGCTCCGGACTCGTACGGTGCAGTGACGCCTAGCGCTTACGCCGCACCTGCGCCCGAGCCCGCGCCTGCCCAGCCGGTTACTGAGCAGCCGGACGCAGCGCCCACCGGCGGCGCGAGCAACGCTCAACGGCACGAACAATCAACCGAGCCATCGGCGATCGAGCCGGCACCTCCACCCCCGCCTTCCAGCGCCGAAGCCGAGCCGTCGCCAGCCGAGGCGCAACCTGCCCAGTCCGCCTTGGCGCAATCGTCGCCGTCAGCCGAGACGGCGCCCCGTCCCGCGGAGCCAACCGGCCAGCACGAGACGCCAGGCTCACCCGGCGGGGTCAACGTAACCGATGTCCGGCGGCTCTGGCCCGAGGTCCTCGTCCGGCTCAAGGAAATCAAGCGCACACCCTGGAGCCTGATCTCCCAGGAGTCAACGGTGGTCGACGTCGCGAATGGTGTGCTCACCCTGTCGTTCCGGCAGTCGACGCTGCGCGACACGTTCACCCGCCGCGACGACTTCCAGCAGCACCTTCGGCAGGCGATATCTGATGTGTTGGGCGCCGACCTGCAGGTGGAGGCGATCGTCGACCCGTCCGGCAGTGGTTCTGCGCTAGGCAATTCGCCCGGCGGCCCGGCATCCGCACCACCGGGCAGCGAGTCCCAACCGCAATTAGGCAACTCGCCGGATCCTCCAGCAGCCAGCACACGTAGGCCGGCGGCGACTCGACCAGCGGCGTCCAGAAAGCGATCCGCGCCTGCGGCCTCCGCGCCACCCGAAGAGGATCCGATCGATGAATCCGATGACGGCGCCCATCCGGACGACACTGACCTAGACGATTCGGGCGCCCCGGCGCAGGAGCTGCTGGAGCGGACTCTCGGCGCCCGTGTCATCGAAGAGATCGAGCACTAGTGACCAAACGGTGGGCGGCTGCGGCATGGGTCACCTCGCACGACTAGGCTCAGACTCACACACCCACACATCGTCCTGGAGGCCCTCAGTGTTTCCGTCCGCCTCGGAAGGGTTCGACGTCAATCAGCTCATGCAGCAGGCCCAACGCATGCAAGAGCAGTTCCTGTCGGCGCAGCAGAACCTGTCCGACCTGGAGGTGACGGGCACGGCGGGGGGCGGCCTGGTCAGCGCGACGGTTGACGGCACGGGTGAGCTGGTGTCCCTCGAGATCGATCCCTCTGTGGTCGACCCCGAAGACGTTGAGACGCTGGCGGATCTGATCGTGGCGGCGGTCCGGGACGGGCATGCGCAGGTCCAGCGGATCGCCGCTGAGCAGATGGGCTCGCTCGGTAGCGCACTTGGGGCGCTAGGCGGTGGCGACGCGCTGGGCAGCCTGCTTGGCGGTGGCGGCTCGTCGGACGAGTCACCACCGGACCGGGAGTAGTGCGTGTACGAAGGGGTGGTCCAGGACCTCATCGATGAGCTTGGCCGGTTGCCAGGGGTGGGGCCTAAGAGCGCGCAGCGCATTGCTTTCCACCTACTTGCCGCCGATCCGGCGGATGTCCGTCGGCTGGCTGATGCGCTGATCGAGGTCAAGGCGAAAGTGCGATTCTGCGCGACATGCGGCAACGTGGCGCAAGAGGAGCAGTGCCGCATCTGCGCCGACCCCCGCCGCGATCCGCACCTGCTGTGTGTTGTCGAGGAGCCCAAGGACGTCGTGGCGATCGAACGCACCCGCGAGTTCCGAGGCCGATACCACGTACTCGGAGGAGCGATAAGCCCCATCGAAGGGGTCGGCCCCGACGACTTGCGGACTCGCGAACTGATGGAGCGGCTCGCCGATGGGACGGTCACTGAGATCATTCTCGCCACTGATCCGAACCTCGAAGGTGAGGCGACCGCGACGTACCTCGCACGATTGATCAAGCCGATGGGGTTGCGCGTGACGCGATTGGCCAGTGGACTGCCTGTAGGCGGTGACCTCGAATACGCCGACGAGGTCACCTTGGGCCGTGCGTTCGAGGGAAGGAGGTTGCTCGATGTCTGAGCCCGCCTTCAGTTCGGACGAGGAGTATGCCGGGTTCGCGGCGGAGATCGCCGATCAGGTCGAGAGTTTCCTGGTGGCCGTCCGTGAGATCGCCCGAGGAAGCGATCCGGGTACGACGCTGTCGATGCTGCTGCTCCAGGTCAGCCAGCTCGCGCTCGCGGGAGGGCGCCTGGGTGCGATCACAGATGTCGTCCCGGACGAGCGGTTCGAGCCCGATGCCGGCCCGGATCCTGATGTCGAGGAGCTGCGCGAGCGGCTGGCCGCCCTGCTGGAGCCGGTCGACGATTACGTTGAGATCATCGATCCCGTCGATCCCGCTCGGGGCGCCGACACCTTCCTGATCTCCGACGACCTGGCCAGCATTGCCTCCGATCTGCTCCATGGATTGACCCACTTCCGGGACGGCCGGACGATGGAGGCGCTGTGGTGGTGGCAGTTCTCGTACCTGTCCTCCTGGGGCGCGACCTGTGGCGCGGTACTCCGAGCGTTGCACTCTCTGATCGCCCACACCAGACTCGACACCGAACGGGACCCGGCCACCGATGCGGAGGATGAGCTGCTGGCCGAGGTCGCCGCCGAGGCGATAGAGCGCTGAGCTGTCAGGCCGGCGCGGTTGCCTCGATGAGCTGGATCGTCTTCTTCCCGTTGACCCGGGTAAATGAGCGCACGTGGGCGTGGCCGAGCTGCTCGAGGTAGGTGACGACGTCCGCGGCCTGCTCCGGCGTGATGCCGTGTCCCGGCTTGTCCAGCAGCCGCTCGGCGACGACGAGGCGACCACCCGGAGCGAGCTTGGCGGTCTGCGCAGCCAGTCCGGCATCGCGCTCAGGCCAGTGGTGCATCGACGCGATCGACCAGATGACGCTGAACCTCCCGTCGTCGAACGGGATGTCGGTGGCACTGCCGATCCGGATGTCGGCGCCCGGCACTCGCTTGCGGGCCATGTCGACGAAGGTCGACGACGGTTCGACGGCTGCGACGCGGTCGGGACCTATGCGCTTGGCAGCGTGCTCGATCGCCGCACCAGGGCCGCAGCCGACTTCGAGTGCTCGATCCTCCGGCGTGAGGCCGAGCAGATCCACAACGATGCGATTCGATTCGGGATTCCGATTGAGCAGGCGGTAGATGCGTGCCGAGATGGCGCCGAAGCTACGCATGGAACGTCACGCTACTCGCATCGTTCAGCCGAACTAGCACCCCTTCGGCCGCGATGCGGCACCGTCGCGGCGGAAGGCGTTGACCTTTCGAGGCGATTCGCTCCTCCCTGATCAAACCGTCGACGATCAAGCCAAATCGTGGGTTCTGGCGGCGGATTGATCAGGATGGAGCGATTCAAGTCAGGAAGTTTCACCCCACGCGCACCGTCTTAGGCAGCTTCGTGTACGGCGTGCGGAGCCGGCGTGCGGTGATCACGAGAGCCCCGATCCCGAGAGCCACGTTGGTGGCCAGGCCATACGGCCAGACGGCGGCCTGGCCCAGCTCAACGATCCCTTCCGCATCGACAACCGTGGAACCAGGCCTCCGCGCCGATCGGGCCACTTCACCGATCGCGCCAAGTGGATCGAGCCGTACGCCCGCGTCAGCGTGGTCGAGCGTCCGCGGCGCGGCGTCGGCGACGATGATGAACGGGTTCGGCGCGAGCAGCCACCACACCCGTTCGGGATGAGTCACGGTCTGCTCGAACGTGCCGGCTGCCGTCGTGCGCGTCTCCGTGGTCTGGGTGAGCGCCACAGCAAGCACGAAGATGACTACGGTCCCGATCGACATAGCGAACACCGCCAGGTACGACAGGACGCCCGAGGTCGTTGTGCGGGCCAGGACGGCAGACAGGCACAGGCATATCGAGCAGATCACGCCGAGCAACACCGCGGTGATTCCGAGGCTGACGGCCACCCGCAGGCCGGACGCGCCTTCGGCTACGCACCACAGCACGAGAGGCATTGCAGTCAGCAGGAAGACGATCGCGGTACCCCACGCCGCAACCAGCTTGCCGATCGCGATCTCCGCCGGGGTGAGTAGCGTCGTCTGGAGCGTAGCCAGCAAACCGCGGAGCCGGTCACCGTTCACTGACTGGGCCGTGAGCGCCGGCACCACAAGCAATGCCAGCGCCAGCATGGTCAACATCAGCCCGCCGAACATGTCCGTCCCCGGGCTGGTCTGGCCGCTCCGGACGAGGGCCGACCGGATGCCGGCGGTAAGGGCGAACAGGCTCAGGAACCATGCGGCAAGCAACCATCGCCACCGGCCGGCGCGAATCCGGAGGCGGAACTCATGGGCTGCCACGGTCAGGGCGCCACGGAGAGAGAGACCGAACCGAGGCGATAGCTGACGGGTCACTGGCGATCCTCCGTGATCGCCAAGTATGCTGCCTCAAGATCACTCCCAGCAGGCGCGAACGACACGACCGGCACCCTGTCCCGCACCATTGCCGAGAGGAGTTCCGCCGCATCCTCGTCCCCGGACAGCAGCACCTCAACTCCGTGCGCGTCCGGCGGTCCATGTTCGGTGCCGTGGTGATCGAGGAAGACCATCAGCGGGTCGGAGTCGAGGGCGCGTATTCGCCAAGGCCGCCGCTCGGCCCGCTGCAGCTCGGCCAGTGCCTGCTCGGCGATGCTCCTGCCGCGGTCGATGAACACGACCCGGTCGGCGATCGTCTCGAGTTCGGCGAGGACGTGGCTGGACACGAGTACGGCACAACCCTGGGCAGCCAGCCCTCGGAGCAGCCCGCGTAGCTCGATGCGGCTTCGCGGATCGAGGCCGGCGGCCGGTTCGTCGAGGAGCAGAACGGTGGGCTCGTTCACCAAGGCTCTTGCCAGCCCGAGGCGCTGTTGCTGGCCGCGGGACAGGGCGTGGACGGGCCGCTCGGCGAATTCATCGAGGTGGACGAGCGCGAGCAGCTCCCAGGCCCGTCGCGATCGCCGTTTGCGTGGCACACGGTAGGCAGCTGCGGCGAACTCCAGTACCTCGCGAGCGGTCAAGGTGTCGTACGTCCCGAATGCGTCGGGCATCCACCCGGTGCGGGCCCGGACGTCTACAGAGTCCGTCACCGGGTCATACCCCGCCACCCGGATCCGGCCGGCGTCGGGCTTGAGCAGGGTGGCCAGGACGAGCATCAAGGTGGTTTTACCTGCCCCGTTCGGACCGACGAGGGCGGTGACGTGCCCGCGGGGCACCGACAGGCTGATATCTGCGACGGCGATCACGTTGCCAAACGTGCGCCGCACCGCTGCCGCCTCTATCCCGGCTGCCAATGCCACCCCTGCACTCATCGATCCGCCCGGCGCTAGGGACCGGGCGTGACGTTGCATGGAGCAGAGTAGTAGTGAAGCCGCAAGTTCCGGTATCTGGACTATCCGCGGCGTGGTCGCCGTCTCGCCTAGACTCACCAGGACGCCCGATATGAGGCTGAGAGGAGCACCTGGTGGGGTTGGTCGTCCAAAAGTACGGCGGATCCTCCGTCTCCGACGCTGCCGCGATCAAGCGGGTTGCCCAGCGTATCGTCGCCACGAAGAAGGCGGGGCACAGCCTCGTGGTCGCCATTTCCGCCATGGGCGACACGACGGACGAACTGATGGACTTGGCCGAGCAGGTCTCGCCCCTGCCGTCGCCGCGAGAGCTCGACATGCTGCTCACGGCGGGTGAGCGAATCTCGATGGCATTGCTGGCGATGGCGATCGGCGACCTGGGGCACGAAGCGCGCAGCTTCACCGGCAGCCAGGCCGGCGTGATCACCACATCAACGCACGGCAGCGCACGCATCATCGATGTGACTCCTGGCCGGATCCAGCAGGCACTCGATGAGGGTGCGATCCCGATCGTCGCCGGCTTTCAGGGCGTCAGCCAGGACAGCAAGGACATCACAACGCTCGGCCGCGGGGGCACGGACACCACCGCGGTCGCACTGGCCGCAGCGCTTGGTGCCGACGTGTGCGAGATCTACACCGACGTCGACGGTGTCTTCACCGCCGACCCGCGCATCGTCCCGACCGCCCGGCGCATCCCGCACATCACCTACGAGGAGATGCTCGAGATGGCCGCGTGCGGGGCGAAGATTCTGCACCTGCGCTGCGTGGAGTATGCTCGCCGATTCAACCTGCCGATTCACGTCCGGTCGAGCTTCTCGACACTGGACGGGACGTGGGTCTCCGACCAGCCGCCCAGCCACATCGCGCAAAGAGGGGCCGAGGCCGAGATGGAACAGCCGATCATCTCCGGCGTGGCTCACGACAGGAGTGAAGCGAAGATCACTGTCGTGGGTGTGCCGGACAAAGTTGGGGAGGCTGCGGCGATCTTCCAGGCCGTCGCCGACGCCGAGACGAACATCGACATGATCGTCCAGAACGTGTCTGCGGCCGCGACGAACCGCACGGACATTTCGTTCACGCTCCCCAAGACCGACGGCCGCCGGGCCATGGAGGCGCTGCACGAAGTGCAGGACGAGGTTGGCTTCGAGTCGTTGCGGTACGACGACAGCATTGGCAAGGTGTCGCTGATCGGCGCTGGCATGCGCAGCCACCCGGGCGTGAGCGCGCGCTTTTTCACCGCGCTGGCCGAGGCCGGCGTCAATATCGAGCTGATCTCCACTTCCGAGATCCGCATCTCGGTGATCGTCCGCAGTGAGGATGTCGACACCGCGGTGTCGTCCGTGCACAAAGCGTTCGACCTGGACGCGACTGAAGTCGAAGCAGTCGTCTACGGGGGGACTGGTCGATGAGCAAACCAACGCTGGCCCTGATTGGAGCGACCGGGGCGGTCGGCACCGTGATGCGCGACATTCTGTCCACCCGCGAGGACGTCTGGGGCGACATCAGACTGGTCGCCTCGCCACGGTCGGCTGGCCGGCGGCTGACGGTGCGGGGCGCCGAGGTCGAGGTGCAGGCGCTGTCCGCGGAAGTGTTCGATGGTGTCGACGTCGCCATGTTCGACGTGCCCGACGAAGTATCCGCGCAGTGGGCGCCGATCGCCGCGTCGCGGGGAACCGTCGTAGTCGACAACTCCGGCGCGTTCCGGATGGACCCGGATGTTCCGCTGGTCGTGCCCGAGGTGAACGCGCGGGCTGTGCGGAACCGACCGAAGGGCATCATCGCGAACGCCAACTGCACCACGCTGTCGATGATCGTCGCCATGGGGGCGCTGCATGCCGAACTCGGCCTGACCGAGCTCGTGGTCGCGTCTTACCAGGCGGCGTCGGGCGCCGGCCAGGCCGGTATCGAGACCTTGCACGACCAGCTGGGAAAGGTCGCCGGTAACCGTGAGTTGGGCACCCAGCCAGGTGACGTGCGCCGTGTGGTAGGCGACGATCTCGGGCCGTTCCCGGCTCCGCTCGCGCTCAACGTCGTGCCGTGGGCCGGCTCGCTCAAGGACGATGGGTGGAGTTCCGAGGAGCTGAAGATCCGCAACGAGTCACGCAAAATCCTCGATCTCCCCGGCTTGCGGGTGTCGGCAACCTGTGTGCGGGTGCCCGTCGTCACGACGCATTCGCTTGCTGTGCACGCCGTATTCGAGCGTGAGGTGACTGCCGAACGGGCGTGGGGCATCCTCCGTGACGCTCCGGGCATCGTGCTGTACGACGACCCCGCGCGCGGCGAGTTCCCGACGCCGGCCGACGTGGTCGGCACCGATCCGACGTGGGTGGGCCGCGTGCGCCAGTCCCTAGACGACCCGAAGGCGCTGGACATGTTCCTGTGCGGCGACAACCTGCGCAAGGGCGCGGCACTCAACACCGCCCAGATCGCCGAGCTGGTTGCCCGCGGCCTCACCACCTAGTGCGACTCCGTTCGATCAGGTTCGGCAGGCGGCCGGTGGGTGTTTCAGCCGGCCAGCCGTGCCTTGACCGCCGCCGCCACCTTGCTGCCCTCGGCCCGTCCTGCGACCTGCGGCTGGACGGCCTTCATCACCTTTCCCATGTCGCGCTGCGACTCCGCTCCCGTCTCCGCGATCGCGGCATCGACCAGCCGGGCGAGCTCGTCGTCGGACAGCGGCTCGGGGAGGTAATCGGCGAGCACACCCGCCTCCGCATCCTCCCGCTCAGCGCGGTCCTCACGGCCGCCGTCACGGAAGGCTTCCGCCGCCTCACGGCGCTTCTTCGCCTCCTTCGACAGCACTGCGATCACCTCGTCGTCGGACAACTCCCTCGCCTGCTTACCGGCCACTTCGGCATTGGTGATCGCGGTCAGCGCCATTCGAATGGTCGCCGTCCGCAGCTCGTCCCTTGATCGCATCGCTGCAGTCAGGTCGGTCTGTAGTCGATCTTTGATTCTCGCCATCGGATCCTTCCTTGTCGCGCCCAGTGTGGCAGCCTTGGCCCGTGCCACTCTCGCTCCTATCGCGGTTTGCGCTCGGTGCCGGCCTGCTGGCGGCCGGCGGGCTGGCTTATGCGGCTGGGTACGAAGTCCGCTCGTACCGCCTCCGCAGATTCGATGTACCCGTCCTGCCGGCCGGTAGCCAACCGCTGAAGATCTTGCACATCTCCGACCTGCACCAGACACCGGGCCAGTTGGGCAAGCGCGAATGGGTCCGGCGCCTGGACTCGCTCGAGCCGGATCTGGTCGTGAACACCGGCGACAACCTCGCTCACGCCGACGCAGTGCCGTACGTCCTTGACGCGCTCGGGCCGCTGCTCCGCCGTCCTGGCGTCTTCGTGTTCGGAGGAAACGACTACTACGGTCCGATGCTGAAGAACCCGGCCCGCTACCTCCTGCCGCCCCGCGACGACCGGCGCTTGGTGAGTCCAGACCTGCCGTGGAAGGAGCTGCGGGACGGGCTGCTTGAGACAGGGTGGCTCGACCTGAACAACGCCCGGGGCGAGCTGACAGTCGACGGCCGGCGGATCACGTTCGTAGGCGTGGACGACCCGCACATCGAACGGGACGACTACATCGAGGTGGCCGGGCCTGTCGACGGCGACGCTGACCTGGCGATCGGCGTCACCCACGCGCCGTACCTCCGCGTGCTAAACGCGATGCGGGCCGACGGTTACGGTCTTCTGCTTGCCGGCCACACTCACGGCGGGCAGCTTTGCGTCCCCGGGTGGGGTGCCCTGGTGACGAACTGCGACCTCGAAACGGCACGCGCCAAAGGGTTGTCGCGGCACCCGGCGGACGACGACGCTGGTACGTGGTTGCACGTGTCGGCAGGTCTCGGGACGTCCCCCTACGCTCCGGTCAGGTTCGCGTGCCCACCGGAGGCAACCCTGCTGACGCTCACTGCCCGGCGGCTGTAGCGATTTGATTTCTGTGTGGACACCAGGCTCGGCTATGCTGGCCCGGCGACATCGGGGTGTGGCGCAGCTTGGTAGCGCGCTTCGTTCGGGACGAAGAGGTCGTGGGTTCAAATCCCGCCACCCCGACGCATCGATGCAGGTCAAAGGCCGGTCACTCAGTACGAGTGACCGGCCTTTTGATCGTTTGACCGTGATTTGACCGTGGCTCTGAACTGGTCGGCGCGCCGTACGCGTCAAGATGACGGGGCACTCAGGCTCCCAACTCACCACCAGGAAGCACGGGAAATCGGCCCGCGCGGTGTCTGTGGCGGCACCGGCCGGCTGCGTCTGAACGGACGGCCCGGACTCTCTCCCGGATGAGAAGCTGTGACTGTGGGAAACCATGGATGGCTGCCGCTCGGGGAGT
>DASTNZ010000200.1:0-59614 GCA_035762665.1 Jiangellaceae bacterium
CCGGTGGCCGGCGTACGTGTGCCGTCGAAGACCGCGTCGATGATCGGCTGGCGGTCGATCGCCAGCGAGATGGCTTGCCGGACCCGTGCGTCCTCGAACTGGGGGAGGTACAGCGGGAGGCCGACGTAGGTGAAACTGTCACCCGGCAACTGTAGGTGCGTCTCCAGCGCCGTGACCTCTGCGATCCGCGCAGGTGGCACGGTGTACATGACGTCGATCTCACCGGCCTGGTACGCGGCGTACGCTGCGTCGACGTCAGTGAAGATCTGGTACTCGAGGACGTCCGGGTTCGACTGGCCCTCGTCGGGGTAGTCCTCGAACCGGGTCAGCGTGATGCCGACGTTGTGCTGCCACTCGCCTTCGATCTGGTACGGGCCGTTACCGATCGGCGTCTCGTTGCAAGCGTCGAAGTCGGCCAGGCACTCCTCGGCCACCGGGAAGAAGCCGGAGTAACCGAGGATGGCCTCGAGACCGACGAACGGCTCCTTAAGCTCAACCTCAAAGGTCATGTCGTCGACCTTGGTAAGGCCGGTCAGCTCGTCGGCGCCGGTCTCCTGTGCCTCGTCGATACCGACAATGCGCGACATGAAGTACGCGTTGTTCTGGGCGTTGTCGCCGTCGGCCGCGTAGTTCCAGGCCCGGATGAACGCGTCGGCGTCAACCGGCTCACCGTTGTGGAAGGTGTAACCGTCCTTGACCTTGATCGTCCAGGTCTGGTTGTCCTCGGTCTCGATGGACTCGGCGAGGTCGAGGACGGGCTTGCCCTCGGAGTCGTAGTCGACAAGACCGCTATACAGCTGGCGGATCACAAGAATCGACGGCTGGTCGTCGCCGGCCGTCGGGACGAGGAAGGCGGGCTCAGACGAGTAGATCCGGAGCGTTCCACCCTCGACAACGGCTGGCGTTTCGGCCTCACCGCCGGCGGTGTCGTCGTCGTCGTCGTCGCCGCCGCCACAGGCGGTGGCCAGCAGCGCTACTGCGGCGGCGCTGGCAGCCAGTTTGAATGGCGTGCTTACACGCATTGGGGTCCTCCTTATGAGGCTGCGTAAGGCGTCATCAAGTGTCTTGAGACTGGACCAGGGTAGTCATTGGTACCGGTGCTCCCAAACCGGAACCGGTACTGCCGGATCAACCGTTATCAACCCGCTACCAGAACGTTTGCGAACACGTTGCTTTTCTTCTGTGTCGCGTCATGGCCGTTATGATGCAGCGCGATGTCGGCTATGACCGCCAAGCGATGGCCGCGGTTGTAAGAGAGGACTAACGTGGCAACGACTTCCCCCACACCCGCGCCCGAGGCGCCGTTGGCCGGTGAAGCGCCATTGCTGGAGGTCGAGAACCTCCAGGTGGAGTTCCGCACCCGGGACGGCGTGGCCAAGGCGGTCAACGGTGTGTCGTTCTCCGTGGACGAGGGCGAGACCCTCGCTATCCTGGGTGAATCCGGGTCCGGCAAGAGCGTGACGGCTCAGGCGATCATGGGCATTCTGGATAGTCCACCCGGATTCGTCAAAGGCGGCTCGGTCCGGTTCCGCGGGCAGGACCTACTAGCGCTTCCCGAGGACGAACGACGGCAGTTCCGCGGCCGTAGCATTGCAATGATCTTCCAAGACGCGCTCTCATCGCTCAACCCGGTCTTCTCGGTGGGCTGGCAGATCGCTGAGATGTTCCGCGTCCACGAGGGGCTCTCCCGGCAGGAGGGGCGCAAAAGAGCGATCGAGCTGATGGAGCGGGTCCGCATTCCCGCTGCGAGGGACCGGGCGGGTGACTACCCGCACCAGTTCTCCGGTGGTATGCGCCAACGCATCATGATCGCCATGGCGATCGCGCTCGACCCCGACGTGCTGATCGCCGACGAGCCGACGACCGCGCTCGACGTGACGGTCCAGGCTCAGATCATGGAGCTCCTCGCGGAGCTGCAGCGTGAGAGCCGGATGGGTCTGATCCTGATCACCCACGATCTTGGTGTCGTCGCCGACGTGGCAGACAACATCTCGGTGATGTACGCCGGTCGCATCATGGAACAAGCGGAAGTCCACGAGATCTACGCCAAGCCGTCGCACCCCTACACCAAGGGCCTGCTCGAGTCGATCCCGCGGGTCGACCTCAAGGGGCAGGAGCTGGCAGCCATCAAGGGCCTGCCGCCCAACCTGATGCGCATCCCGCACGGTTGCGAGTTCAGCCCGCGGTGCCCGTATGCTCAGCAGATCTGCATCGACCAGAGGCCGGCGCTCCGCGAGGCCGCACCTGGCCGGTACTCCGCTTGCCACTTCGCCGAGGAGGTCCTCGATGGCAGCCTTTGATCCCTTTGCGTACGCTGAGGTCGTCCTCGAGGTCGACGATCTTGTCAAGCATTTTCCGCTGACTCAGGGAATCGTGTTCAAGCGCCGGATCGGCGAAGTCAAGGCCGTTGATGGTGTGAGTTTCAAACTACGCAAGGGTGAGACGCTCGGCATCGTCGGTGAATCCGGCTGTGGAAAATCGACGCTCGCCAAGCTGCTTATGCGACTGGAGGAACCGACTAGCGGCAAGGCGACGTTCAAGGGTCAGAACATTTTCGATCTACGCGGCAAGGCGTTGCGCACAATGCGCCGTAACATCCAGATCGTTTTCCAGGACCCATACGCGTCCCTGAATCCCCGTATGACGGTGGGCGACATCATCGGTGAGCCGTTCGACATCCACCCTGAGGTCGCACCTCGCGGTGACCGCCGCAGGCGCGTCCAGGAATTGCTCGATGTCGTCGGGCTCAGCCCCGAGCACATCAACCGCTACCCGCACCAGTTCTCCGGCGGTCAACGCCAGCGCATCGGCATCGCCCGCGGGCTGGCACTCAAGCCGGAGATCATCATCTGCGACGAGCCGGTGTCTGCCCTTGACGTATCGGTGCAGGCGCAGGTGATGAACCTGCTGGAGAGTCTGCAGAACGAGTTCGGCCTGTCGTACGTCTTTATCGCCCACGACCTGTCGGTCGTGCGGTATATCGCCGACCGAGTGGGCGTGATGTATCTCGGCAAGATCGCCGAGCTCGGTACGGACGAGCAGATCTACGAGCATCCCACGCATCCGTACACGCAGGCGCTGCTGTCGGCTGTGCCCGTCCCAGACCCGTCGGTCCGGGGCCAGCGTCAGCAGATCATCCTGTCCGGTGACCCGCCGAGCCCGGCCAACCCGCCGAGTGGCTGCCGGTTCCGGACACGCTGCTGGAAGGCCACGGATCTGTGCGTCGAGGAGGAGCCGGCCCTTGTGGTGCGCCCGGGCATCGACCACGAGTCGGCTTGCCACTACGCGGAAACGCGCGAGGACGTCGTCGTCCAGCGCTGACGTTCGATCACGTTCAGCGGGGGTGTCGCCGGCAAGCCCGGTGAAGTTGGGTTGTCGGGGCGCGTCGTTATGGTGAGCGCTATGACCACACCGGACGCGGGTCGGCGGCTGCTGCTGGTGCACGCCCATCCTGACGACGAGACGATCAGTAATGGGGCCACCATGGCCAAGTACGTGGCCGAGGGCGCGCACGTCACCCTGGTGACGTGCACGTTAGGCGAGGAAGGGGAGGTGCTGGTACCCGACCTCGCCCATCTTGCTTCGCACCGCGAGGACGCGTTGGGCCCGCAGCGTGTTATCGAGCGTAAACGGGCGATGGACGAGCTTGGCGTCGCCGATTACCGGTTCCTCGGCGGCGCGGGCAGGTTCCGCGACACTGGCATGGCGTGGGGTGACAATGGGCAGGCGGTGCCGCCGGCCGACGTTCGTTCCGACACGTTCTGGGCGGCCGACCTACGAGAGGCGTCAGACGAGCTCGTCGCGGTGATCCGTGAGCTCCGTCCCCAGGTCCTCGTGACCTACGACGAGATGGGTGGGTACGGGCATCCCGACCACATTCAGGCCCATCGGGTCGCTACCTACGGCGCGGCGCTCGCGGCCGCGCCGTCGTACCGGCCAGATCTCGGACGGGCCTGGGAAATCTCCAAGATCTACTGGACCGCTATCCCCCGCAGCGTGATCCAGGAAGGCATCGTCGCCATGCGCGAGATCGGTTCGGACTTCTTCGGGCTCGACAGCGCCGACGAGACTCCGTTCGCCGTTTCTGACGAACTCATCACGGCCAAGATCGATGCGATGGATCACGTCGAGCAGAAGTTGGCGGCCATGCGCGCTTACGTCACACAGATAGCCTTCGACGGGCCATTCTTCGCGTTGTCTGACCAACTCGGCCCGCAGGTGTGGGGCCTGGAGTTCTACCGGCTGGTCAAGGGCGAGCCGGGGCCGGCCAATCCTGATACGGGGTGGGAATCTGATCTGTTCGCCGGGTTGGGCATCTGACTGCGGTGAGCCAGGTTGCCAGGACTGCCGGGCTGTGTATCGTCGCCGCCGTGTCGGCCGTCGCGGCCGCGTTTGTTCACCTCTCCAGGGTGCGGATTGGCGTGGTACATGTCCCGTACGGTCTTGGGCTCGCTCTGGCCGGGCTCGCTGCCGTGATGGTTCTCGCGCACGCCCGGGCGCGGAGCCGGCTAGACAAGATCTTGGTAGCGGCAGCCGGGTTGGTACCGGTCTTCGTGCTGTCCCAGGAGCGTGGTGCGGGTGACGTGGTGATCGCCGCTGGCATGCGCGGCTTGGTGTTCCTCTACGGCGGGGTGATGCTCGTCGGCATCTTCGTCGCGCTGCCCACTATGCGGCAGCGACAAGATACTGGTGTGGACCGCGGAGTTCGGTAAGATTCCGTGCGGCCCGCCTGTCGGCCCTGACTGTGGCCATGCTCGGGCGCAAGTGCCGATCCGACTGAAAGTTGCTGTTCGTGACCGACAAATCCACTCCGAAGGGCTTTCCGCGTAGCAACACGCCAAAGCCCCATCGTGGTCGCTCGATCTTTGACGATACGGCTGAGTTCCCTGCTGCGGCCGTGGAGGGTGGCGCGTCCAAGGATGATGGAAATGTTGCACCGCCGTCTGTAGCAAGCCGCAATGGTGAGCGAGCAGGCGCGGGCGGAAGCGCCTTGGATGCTGGCATGCGGGAGGCCGCTGCTCGGGAGGCCGCTGCTCGGGAGGCCGCTGCTCGGGAGGCTGCTGCTCGGGAGGCTGCTGCGCGGGAGGCTGCTGCGCGGGAGGCTGCTACGCGGGAGGCCGCTACGCGTGAGGCCGCTACGCGTGAGGCCGCTACGCGTGAGGCCGCTGCGCGTGAGGCCGCGGCTCGGGACACCGCCGCACGACAGGCGGCAGCACAGCAAGCGGCCGCCAGGGAGCCCGGGGCAGCAGAGGCCCCCATCCGTGAAGCCAATACCACGGCCGACAATGGCCCCGATGCATCCAGCGACGATGTCACGGTGACCATGCCAGTCGTCCGCGGGCCGGCGCCGGCCGGTGATCCGATGGATCAGCCGGCGGATTCCTTGCCGGAGGCCATGCCCCGGCATCGCGCCGCGGCGCAGGCAGTACCGTTCTGGCGCCGCCGCCCGGCCCTGATCGCCGGTGGTGTGCTCGGTGCACTTCTGGTGCTGTACGTCGCGGCTTACGCAGTAGCCGGCGGTAGCCTGGCCCGCAACGCAACCGTGCTCGGGGTTGAGGTCGGCGGTCTCTCGCCTGCCGAGGCGGAGGCGAAGCTGGCTGCCGAACTGCCGTCGATCGTCGACCAGCCGGTCGACCTCGTCGTCGAGCACGCCGAGACCACGTTCCCGCTCGTGCCGTCGGAGGTCGGGCTCGGCATCGATTACGCCGCGACAGTCGAAGCCGTCCCCGGCGGTAGCGCCAACCCGCTTTCGCTCGTCAGCGCGTTTTTCGGTGGTGGCGAAGTCGCTCCCGTACCGTCGGTCGACCGCTCGGCCTTGGAGTCGGCACTGGACACGATCGCGGAAGAGACGGCTGTCGAGCCGGTGAACGGTGGTGTCGCCTTCGATGATGGCGAGGTGGTCACGAGCCCCGCCGAGATCGGACGGTCAATCGACGTCACGGCTACCGCGGATCAGATCGAGCAGGCCTTCTTCGGCGGGGACGCGCCGCACGACGTCCCGATCGATCCGCTTACCGCAGCGGTCACCGAGATCGAACCCGCGGTCACCGACGCGGAGGTGGAGCGAGCCGTCGCTGAATTCGCCGAGCCTGCCATGTCCGGGCCTGTGCGTGTCACCGCCGACGAGCACACCATCGACATCGAGCCGGAGATGATCAGCGCCGCGCTGACGCTCACGCCTGATGAAGCCGGCACGCTACAACCGGCGCTCGACGGCGACGCGCTCGCGGAGGCTGCGGCCGACGTGCTCGATGATGTGGGCCAACCGGGCCGCGAAGCCACGATCCGAATCGAGAACGGCGCTCCGACGATCATTCCGCATGAGGTGGGCGTAGGCATCAGTTCCGCAGCCCTGGCCGAGGCCATCTTGCCGGTGCTCACCGAGACCGGCGACGCCCGCACAGCGACAGTCGAGTACAGCGAAGCCAAACCCGAGTTCACCACCGAGGATGCCGAGGCACTGGGTGTCAAGGAGGTTGTGAGCGAGTTCACCACCCGCTTCCCGCACGCTGACTATCGCAATGTCAACATCGGGCTCGCCGCGTCCAGGATCAACAACACCCTGTTGAAGCCCGGGGACGAGTTCAGCTTGAACGGGATCGTCGGTGAGCGGACAGCCGCGAACGGCTTCGCGAAGGGCGGCACGATCAACGGCGGCGTTCTCGTCGAGGACTACGGTGGCGGCGTATCACAGGTCGCCACCACGACGTATCACACGGCGTTCAAGGCCGGTCTCGAAGACATCTACCACCAACCGCACAGCATCTACTTCGATCGCTACCCGGTGGGGCAGGAAGCCACCGTGTCGTGGGGCAACTTCGACATGGCCTTCCGCAATGACACGCCGTACGGTGTCTTGGTCGAAACGAGGTTCACCGCCAGTACCCCGAGTTCGCAGGGCGTCTTGACGGTGCGACTGTGGAGCACGGAGTACTTCAAGGTCGAGACGTCGGTGTCCGAGCGGTCGAACTTCACCGACCCGCCGACCATCTACAACAACAAGGACGACTGCATTCCCAACCGCGTCGGGTCGGAGGGATTCTCGATCACGTCCTACCGGCAGGTGTGGGACCCGGATGGCAAACTCGTCAAGGACGAGTCGTATGCGTGGACCTACCGTCCGAACCCTGTCGTGGTCTGCGGCGAAGAGCCGAAGGACGCGGACGACTCCAACTGATTTGCCCCTTTGTCGAACGACAGCCAAGTGGTGGGGGCGTCAGGGCAGGCGCCGGTAGCGGTACCGGTGGTGTTCGGTGAACCCGAGCCGCTGGTACATCGCGATGGCGGTCGAGTTGTCCTCGGCAACCTGGACGTAGCCGGCCGTCGCGCCGTGCTCGCGGCCCCACTCGGCCAGGCCAGCCATGACGTGGGAAGCAAACCCGCGGCGCCGCATGGATGGGTCGACCTCAACGGCGGTGACGCCGAGCCACCGCCGTCCCTTTGGGGAGTCCGTTACCGCCCCACGCGCAATGGCCACCGGGCGGCCGTCGACCTCCACAGCGGCGAAGGCCAGTACGTCCGCGTTCACCAGCACGGATCTCGCGCTGGGCGGCAGCGTCCCGCCGCGGTAGTGGTAAGCGGCCAACCAGCCGGCGTCCGGCTGCGGTGAGAGTCGCACCGGCGGCAGGTCGTCCCGCCTGTCAGCGGCCACGCCAGCCAGCTCGGTGGTAAGGACCAGGACGTCCTCATTCGGTGGCGGCCAGCCTCGCCTATCCAGAGCCGCTTCGAGGTTCGAACCCAACGGGACCGGTACCTGAAAGGCAGGGGTGAGGTCCCGCTTCCGGTACCACTTCTCGACCAGCTCGATCGCTGCGTCGAGCGGCTGGCCCGGATCCCACAGCGGCAAGCACGAGTTCGCTCGCCCGGTGAACCCCTCGGCCGCCCGGAGCAGCCAGCCGCCGACCCCCTCGGTCACAGTGGCCCGCCACCCCCCGGCGGCGGCGGCCTCGAGGTCACGGACCTCCCTCCGGGTAACGGTCCGAGGCGGGACGACCTTGGCAGCAAGCACGGTGGCCTCCGCCACGGCAACGACGTTGCCGGCCTTCGTCCGGACGCTCAGCCGGCCGTCTGACCAGTCGACAAGTTCACCGAGCACATCGGTGGCGTGCGCCCCGCCGACCGGAGCTGCGAGTCGGTACCGGACGACGACACGGCGTCCGACGTCGCTCGGTTGTAGCGTCATAGAGTGGACCTCGGTTGCATCTGAACGTGCTGGCAAGGCGATACTAAGTGCAGGTGCCGTACAAGCCCTGACCGGCACCACAAGGAGGAACCCTCGTGACCTACACCATCGCCGAGCCGTGCGTCGACCTCAAGGACCTGGCGTGCGTCGAGGAGTGCCCGGTGGACTGCATCTACGAAGGGGAACGGATGCTGTACATCCACCCCGACGAGTGCGTCGACTGCGGTGCCTGCGAGCCGGTGTGCCCGGTCGAGGCGATCTTTTATGAGGACGACGTTCCGGAACAATGGAAGGACTACAACCAGGCCAATGCCGAGTTCTTCGACGATCTGGGATCGCCTGGGGGAGCGTCCAAGCTAGGCAAGATCGACAAGGATCATCCGTTGATCGCCGCGCTGCCCCCGCAGGTGCACGACGAGCATTGAGGTGCGCCCGCTCCCGGACTTCCCGTGGGACACGCTAACCCCGTACCGTGAGCAGGCGTCCGCCCACCCGGGCGGACTTGTGAACCTGTCAATCGGGACCCCGGTCGACCCGACGCCGGCATTCGTCCAGCAGGCACTGGCCAGCGCGGCCGACGCGCCAGGTTATCCGGCGACGTACGGGACGCCGGAGCTGCGCTCGGCGGTCGTTGAGTGGCTGGCGCGCCGGTTCGGAATCAGCGGACTGGACGAACGCGGGGTGCTGCCGACGATTGGCTCGAAGGAGTTTGTCAGCTCGCTCCCGACACTCCTGGGGCTGGGGGAGCACGACACCGTCCTGCATCCAGCGCTGGCCTATCCGACCTATGACATCGGCGCCCGGCTCGCCGGTGCGCCAGCGATCGCCGCCGACTCCATGACCGCGGTAGGGCCCGCGCGCGTCGGGTTGGTATGGGTCAACTCGCCGGCCAACCCTCACGGGCGCGTGCTACCGGCTGAGCATCTGGCGAAGGTCGTGGCCTGGGCCCGGGAACGGGGTGCGATCGTGGCCTCAGACGAGTGCTACCTGGAGTTCGGCTGGGATACGCAGCCGGTTTCGGTGCTCGATGCAGCCGTGAACGGCGGGACGCTGGACGGAGTCCTGGCGGTGCACTCGCTGTCAAAGCGGTCGAACCTGGCTGGTTACCGAGCCGGCTTCGTGGTAGGGGACGTCGAGTTGGTCCTGCGCCTGCTGGAGATTCGTAAACATGCCGGGATGATGATGCCGGCTCCGATCCAGTCGGCGATGGCTGCCGCGCTGAGCGACGATGTTCACGTGGACGAGCAGCAGGCCCGGTACGCCGCTCGCCGGGCTACCCTGCGCGCTGCCTTCGAGGCGGCCGGCTTCCGTATCGACCACTCAGAGGCCGGCCTCTACCTGTGGGTCACGCGGGACGAGCCGTGCTGGGACACCGTCGGCTGGTTGGCCGAGCGTGGCATCCTTGTCGCCCCCGGCGAGTTCTACGGACGGGCCGGCGCGCGCCACGTCCGTGCTGCCTTGACGGTCTCAGACGAGCGGGTGCATGCGGCGGCCGATCGTCTCGCGGAGAGAACGGGTTACCCGACCAGCGCGGTCGCGACTTGATTGCGAATCCAGCGTCAGGAGGGCGAAACGTGCTCCACTAGGGTGACCAGAGGTCGAGCGCGGCATTGCGGGGCGGTGACTGTGATGGGGAGGACGAACCGCTTCGCCTCACTTGTATGCGGCCCGGTCACGAAGTGGATCGTGGTCGTGTTCTGGGTAGCGGTCTTCGCGGTCGCATTTCCACTGTCGTCCAAATTGACCGGCGCCCAGGAGAACGATACGGCGGCCTGGCTGCCCGAGAACGCGGAATCCACCAGGGTCTTCGAGCTGCAGGAATCGGCGTTCCAGACGGGTGATCAGCTGCCGGCCATCATCGTGTACGAGAGACCGGACGGCATCACCGCTGAGGACCAGGCCAAGGCCGCGGCCGACACCGAGCGCTTCACCGGCCTGCCCAACGCATCCGGCCAGGCCATCGGCCCGCTGCCATCGGAAGATGGCGCGGCGCTGCAGGTCATCGTGTCGATCGATCCAGGTGAAGGTGGCTGGTTCGAGATCGGCGACACGGTGGCCGAGATGGCCGAGATCACTGAGGGAGGGCCCGACGGGCTGGCGGTGTTCGTCGCCGGTCCGGCCGGTGTGGCCGCCGACTTCGCAGACGCCTTTGAAGGCATCGACAGCACGTTGCTCTACGCGGCCATGACGGTGGTCATCATTATCTTGCTGCTGACCTACCGGAGCCCGGTGTTGTGGCTGCTCCCCGTCGTGTCTGCCTTCACCGCTCTCACCGTTTCCCAGGCGGTCGTCTACCTGCTCGCGGAGTATGCCGGTGTCACGGTCAACGCCCAGACGGCTGGAATCCTCCTCGTGCTTGTGTTCGGTGCCAGTACGGATTACGCGCTGTTGATCGTCGCCCGATATCGCGAGGAGCTGCGCCGCCATGAAGACCGGCACGAAGCGATGGCGTTCGCTCTGCACCGGGCCGCCCCGGCGATCATTGCGAGCGCCGCCACAGTGGCCGTCGGGATGCTGTGCCTGCTCGCGGCCGAGATGAACTCGACCCGCGGAATGGGACCTGTGCTGGCAATCGGTATCGCGATCGGGTTGGCTGTCATGCTGACGCTGCTTCCGGCGCTGCTGGTGGTCGTCGGCCGGTGGGTGTTCTGGCCGGTACGCCCAACGTTCGGATCCGCCGAGCCGACAGTGCGAGGCCTGTGGGCGCGAATCGGCCAGACCATCGCCCGGCAGCCCAGGGTGGTGTGGGCGGTCACATCGCTCGGGCTTGGCGCGATGGCCCTCGGGTTGGTCAACCTGGACACAGGGGTGTTACAGAACAGGGACGCGTTCGTCACCAAGCCGGCCTCGATCGAAGGGGAGGAAGCTCTCGCTCGGCACTTTCCCGCGGGACAGGGTAACCCAGTGATCGTCGTTACGGACGTGGAAAGTGCCCAGCAGGTGGGCTCGGCGATGGCTAACACGCCCGGCATCGCTGAAGTGGGTGAGCCGACTCCGGTGGCCGGTTTCGCCTACTTGGAAGGGACGCTCGAGGCACCTGCCGACAGCTCCGATGCGCAGGACACCATCCGCCGGGTCCGCGCGAACGTGCATGCGGTACAAGGAGCCGAGGCGCTGGTAGGGGGTGTCACGGCGATCAACCTCGATGCGCAGGACGCGGCTCAACGAGACAGCACTGTGATCATGCCGCTGGTGCTCATCGCTGTGTTCGTCATCCTGGCGATTCTGCTTCGGGCACTCGTGGCGCCGCTGATCCTCATTGCGACAGTAGTGCTGTCGTTCGCCGCGGCGCTCGGGGTCAGTGCGTTGGTTTTCGAACACATCTTCGGTTTCGCCGGGGTCGACACCTCGTTCCCATTGTTCGTCTTCGTGTTCCTCGTCGCACTGGGCATCGACTACAACATCTTCCTGATGACGCGGGTCTTTGAGGAGTCGCCGCAGCACGGCACGCGGCGCGGGGCGCTGATCGGCCTGGCGGCCACGGGTGGGGTCATCACATCGGCCGGGCTGGTCCTCGCTGGGACCTTCTCGGTGTTGGCGACACTGCCAGTGGTGGCGTTCGCACAAGTCGGGTTCGCCGTAGCGTTCGGAGTCCTCCTGGACACCATGATCGTCCGGTCTATCCTGGTCACGGCGCTCAACCTGGACATCGGCCGGTGGATGTGGTGGCCGGGTGCCCTCTCCCGGCAGGACGACGTCTCGCTCCAAGAACTCGAGGTGCCGGTCACCGCGCGCGAGCGGTAAGGCGGTGAGCTGAGATGGCACTAACCGCCGCGTACCACGTCGAGATGGACGTGATCGAGATGGCGCAACGTGGGATCGGTCGTGTTTCCGGACGGATGAGTGTAAGGACGCCAGCCCTCGGCTGAGCGGCGCGCCGTCCAGATCTGGTCGTCGTAGATAACAGTGGCGATGCCAAGCCGGTCGGCGTTGACGACGAGCCAGTGGGCAACCACCCAACCCGACCGCTTGCTGGCAGGGGCGTTGTGGGGGCGGAAGAAGATGTCGATCGCGCGCCCGTCGTAGTGCGCGGAGCCGGCGATGTGACCGGAGTCGATGCCGTCCGGGTCAAAGCCACCGACGGTCAGCGGGCCATGTGCCGACTCAGTCTCTTCCAGTACGGTGCGGGCTCGGGGAGTCAGTCCATCGTCGCCGAGTTCTTCTGCGCTGTATGAGGCTGGACGGAACGTACAGGTGAGCCCGGCCGGCGAGTTGCCGGACAGCGCGGACGCGAGTGCGCGGGCCTTGGACTCGTGTTGCGCATACGCCTCGGGGAACGCGCTGCGCTGCACGCGCTGCGCCGCGTCGGTGATTTCCAGCTCGCGGTAGTCGCTGATCTTCACCAGCTCTTCATAGAACGCACGGGCCGCGTAGACCGGATCTTGGATCTGGTCCGGCGTCCCCCAACCTTGCGAAGGGCGCTGCTGGAACAGTCCGAGCGAGTCCCGGTCTCCGTAGTCGAGGTTGTACAGGTCGGATTCCTGGAAGGCGGTGGCCAGTGCGATCGTGATCGCCCGCGCCGGAAGCGTGCGCTGCTCGGCGACGGCGGCGATGGTCGCAGCATGGATTGCCTGCTCGGGATGCAGTGACACCCGATTTTCGCCGACTTCGGCCACGCACTCCTCGCGCGCAAGTGGGGTCAGCTGCCCGCCAGTCCACCACACCAGCAAGGCGGCGGCCCCCGCCCCGATCAGGGCGAGGACCGCCACCGTCGCGACCAGTCGTCCGGCTCGGCTCATCGTGAGATGACAACGTCCTGAGCCGGACGGGAGTTTCGCGAAGGCCCACGCGCCGGACAACACCAGGCGTGTAGGCGCCGTAACACGTGCATGCGCCTGGTACGGCAAGGGCATCCCTGCTGAACGTGACCGATCGGCATGTCTAGTTGGCGTGCAGGGCCACGTTGAGCCCACCCCAGTCTCCGGATCTCGCCAATGCCTCCACCGCGCCGGTGACACTGTTGCGTCGGAACAGCAGGCCGTCCTGACCGGACAGTTCACGCGCCTTGACGATCCGGTTGTCTGGGAGGCTCACCTTCGTTCCCGCAGTGATGTAGCACCCGGCCTCGACCACGCACCCGTCACCAAGCGAGATCCCGATGCCTGCGTTGGCGCCGATCAAGCACCCCTTGCCGACGGAGATGACCTCCTTGCCGCCGCCCGACAGAGTCCCCATCACCGATGAGCCGCCACCGAGGTCGGACCCGTCGCCGATCACGACACCGGCCGAGACCCGCCCCTCGATCATCGATGCGCCGAGGGTGCCGGCGTTGAAGTTGACGAAGCCCTCGTGCATCACAGTCGTGCCGGGAGCCAGGTGTGCGCCGAGGCGAACCCGGTCGGCGTCGGCGATCCGGACACCCGAAGGGATGACGTAGTCGGTCATCCGCGGGAACTTGTCTACGCCGTACACCGCGACCGGGCCGTTGCGGCGGAGCCGGAGCCGGGTCTGCTCGAATCCGTCCGCTGGACAGGGCCCGTAGTTGGTCCAGACGGCGGTGCTCAGCAGTCCGAACAGGCCGGTCAGATCGACCTCGTGCGGGCGGACCAGGCGATGCGACAGCAGGTGTAGCCGAAGATAGACGTCCGCGGCATCGACCGGCGAGTCGGAGAGGTTGCTGACGGTCTGCACGACGGACGTCCGCACGCCCCGGTCGAGGTCGGCACCGGCCAGTGCCCGTAGGTCGGTGTCGTCTGAGCTGCTCGGAGCCCCGTTGAGAGTAGGGAATGGATACCAGACGTCGAGGACCGTGCCGTTGTCGGCGATGGTGGCCAGGCCAAGGCCCGATGCAGTCGTGGACATGCGCACCAGCCTAGGAGACAGCCCGGTACACGTGGCGACGGGCAGGGCACCCAAATCCGTGGTTGGTTCACGGCACGATTCAAGTCAGCGCCGCAGCGCGACAACGGGTTGCCCTGCCCGTCGCGACTGAGCTTGCCTCTTTGTTCAGGGTCCCGTCAAGGGGTTCGCGCCGATCTGTTGGGCATGGCGGGAAGGAGCGTGCGTTGCGAAGGCTCGACAGCCGGGGCGATAGGGTCTTCAGCCGTGACGACGCCGAGTCTCGACCTTGATCTGCCAGGCCCCGATCTGACTGCCGTACTCTGCGACATCGAGTCTGTCAGCGGCAACGAAGCCCGGCTGGCCGACGCCATCGAGCGCGAACTGAGCGGCCTGAGCCACCTGCGGATCGAGCGAGACGGCGACACGATCGTCGCTCGAACCGAACTCGGCCGGCCCGAGCGCGTCGTCATCGCCGGCCACATCGACACCGTCCCGGTCGCCGGCAACCTTCCGACCCGCCGGGAGGGCGATCAGCTGTGGGGGCGGGGCACGGTCGATATGAAGGGCGGCGTCGCGGTCGCCCTCAGGCTTGCTGCCCACATCCGCGAGCCACGCCGCGACGTCACCTACGTGTTCTACGACAACGAGGAGGTCGAGTCCGACAAGAACGGGCTCGGCCGGGTCGCCGTGGCGCACCCGGACTGGCTGGCCGGCGCCTTCGCCATCCTGATGGAGCCGACGTCCGCCGTCGTCGAGGGTGGCTGCAACGGCACCATGCGGGCGGACGTGACCGTGCGAGGCAGGGCCGCTCACAGCGCGCGGTGGTGGATGGGCTCGAACGCCATCCATTCCGCCGGGCGGGTTCTGGACCGGCTCCGCAGCTACGAACCGACCGAGATCGAGGTGGACGGCCTGACCTACCGAGAGGGACTCAACGCGGTTGGCATCCGCGGCGGCACCGCCGCCAACATCATCCCTGATGAGTGCGTGGTAGCCATCAACTACCGGTTCGCCCCCAGCCGCAGCGAGGAGGAGGCGCACGAGCACGTGCGTGAAGTGCTGGGCGGGTTCGACGTAGCCGTGATCGACTCGGTGCCGGGCGCTCGTCCGGGCCTGAACCACCCGGCCGTGGTGTCCTTCGTGGCCGCAGTGGGCGGTGAGCCTCGCGCCAAAGAGGGGTGGACGGACGTCGCGCGGTTCACGGCCGTGGGCGTGCCCGCGGTGAACTACGGCCCTGGTGACCCACAGCTAGCGCACCACGACGAAGAGCGCGTTGCCGTCGGCGAGATTCTCGCCTGCGAGGACCGGATGCGCAGGTGGCTTAACACGGCGCCGTGACGGGACCCTAGCCTGGTAACCGTGAAGGAGAAGCACAGCGGCCCGCTCACGCTCCGGCGGGCCCTAGCGGAGGGCACCACCCCCGACCAGCGACTGCTCGACACCCGTGGTCCTGCGGATTGGGTGCATACGGACCCGTGGCGGGTCATGCGAATCCTTTCAGAATTCGTCGAGGGGTTCGGTGCCCTCGCCCAGCTCGGCCCGGCCATTAGTGTGTTCGGCTCGGCCCGTACCCCACGCGACCATCCCGACTACGAAACAGCAGTTCTGCTCGGACAGCGCCTCGCCGAGAACGGATACGCGGTGATCACCGGCGGTGGACCGGGCATCATGGAGGCCGCGAACAAGGGCGCCTGCGAGGCGGGCGGGGTTTCCGTGGGGCTGGGCATCGATCTGCCGTTCGAGCAGCGCTTCAACGAGTACGTGGACCTCGGAATCGACTTCCGCTATTTCTTCGCCCGCAAGACGATGTTCGTCAAGTACGCCCAGGGATTTGTGGTGATGCCGGGTGGCTTCGGCACCCTTGACGAGCTGTTCGAGTCGCTGACGCTGGTCCAGACGGGAAGGGTGACCCAGTTTCCGATCGTGCTGATGGGCTCGGAGTTCTGGGACGGCTTGATCAACTGGGTGCGCGAGCGCCTCGCCGGTGACAAGAAGATCTCGGTGCCCGATGCCGACCTGTTCACCGTCACAGACGACGTCGACGAAGTGATCGAGGTCATCAAACGGTCCGCTGTGGCTCGTGCTGAACGGTTGACGGCACAACCTCCCGAGGGCATGGAAGGCAGCGTCAGCGAGCCGTAATCGTCGGGGGCAGGATCCCCCGCCAGGACGGCCTACGGTGGTTTCATGCCTGCTGAGATCAATGCCATTCGCCGCCACCGCGTGGCCGGCCTCCTCGTCGCCGTTGCACTGGCAATCACGTCCTGTGGCGGTGACGACGACCAAGCAACGATCACTGAATCCGACACTGGATCGGCGCCGACCGAGCCAATGGACACCCCTTCGCCCATGTCGACAAGCGAGGGTGAGATGGCGGACGAGGATGAGTCCGCCGAGGAGGACATGGCAGATGATAACGGGGGCGAGGAGGCCGAGTTGGCCGCCGGGGTCTACCGCGCCTTCAGCGAGGAGGCGCTCGCGGAGCCCGGGTACGAGACCAATGTCATTTTCTTCCACGCCTCCTGGTGCCCAGAGTGCCGGGCGTTCGAGCAGTCGATCGAAGCAGGGCCGATCCCGAATGGCGTACAGATCCTCAAGGCCGATTACGACACCGAAACTGCGCTCAAGGACAAGTACGGCGTCGACATCCAGACGACCTTCGTCAAGGTTGACGACGACGGCGAGATGATCTCGAAGTGGGTCGGTTATGAGCAGGACCGGTCGATCGACAACCTGCTTCTGCAGCTGGGATAGCTAGTGCCGTTCGCCGGAGTCGCCCTTCTCGCCGGTGCGCTGTCGATCCTGGCGCCGTGCGTCGTGGGGCTGCTGCCCATCCTGATCGGCCGTTCGGTAGCACCCGGGAGCAGAGCACACAGCGCGGTGCTGGTCATCGTCGGGCTTTGTGCCTCGATCTTCGCGTCCACCATGCTGTTCCGGGCCACGACGCTGCTGGTGGACGTTCCGGAGCGGGTGTGGCAGTACGTCGCCGGCGTGATCCTTGTCGGTTTCGGCGTGGTGTCCCTGGTGCCACAGCTGTGGGATGGGATCAGCGCGCGGTTCCGGCTCGCCGAGGTCGGCCACCACGGCGCGCGCTTCGGCATTGGGCGGCAGAGCCGTGCCGGCGACCTTGTTCTCGGGGCCAGCCTCGGGCCTGCGTTCAGCGCGTGCAGCCCGACGTACGCGCTGATCGTCGCCGTCATCTTGCCGGTCACACCCGCCGAGGGCGCGGCCTACCTGGTCGCGTATCTGGTGGGCCTGGCCGCGATGATGGCGGTGATCGTTGTCGGCGGACGCCGCGCGATCAACGCTCTCGGCTGGGGGATCAATCCGCACGGATGGTTCCGCCGCGTTCTCGGGGCGTTCTTCATCCTGTTCGGGGTGGCGATCGCGATCGGCTTCGATAAGGAGGTGCTGAGCTTCGTCGTCGAGAACGGCTGGTTCGATTGGCAGGTGCAGTTCGAGGACATGCTCCGATGAGCACCGCACGGATCCTGGTAGTGGAGGACGACGCTGCCGTTTCGTCAGTTGTCGCTGCCTACGTTCGTGACGCGGGCTTCGAACCGCGGGTCGCCGCTGACGGGCTTGCGGCCGAACGGGCGTGGCGGGAGTGGCGTCCCGACGTGGTGGTGCTGGACGTCATGCTGCCGGGTCGGTCGGGGCTGGACGTGCTGCGGCGGATGCGTACCGACGGTGACCACACGCTGGTCGTAGTGTTGAGCGCGCGCGGCGAGGAGGAGGACCGTGTCGTGGGGCTGGAGGTCGGTGCGGACGACTATCTGGTCAAGCCGTTCAGCCCGCGAGAACTGATGCTGCGCATCGCCGGATTGCTGCGGCGCGAGGAACGGTTGGCCGGGGCACCCGTTCTGCCTCGGACGCTGCGAGCCGGGCCGGTGTTGGTGGACACCGCCGCTCATACGGTGTCCGTCGGCGGCGAACTGGTCGCCCTCACTACGCGTGAATATGACCTGCTCGTGTTCCTGATGCGCCACTCCGGCCAGACCTTCACCAAACGCGATCTGCTGCGCCGGGTCTGGGGATGGGACTTCGGCGACAACTCGACCGTGATAGTGCACGTACGCCGGCTTCGAGAGAAGATCGAGCTGGACCCGTCCGATCCGCAGCTCGTGATCACCGTCCGCGGCACAGGTTACCGGTTCGCGACCTCCGGCGAGCTGGCGCCAGAGGGGGAGGTGTGAGCGGTGAGTGAGCTGGTCTTCATGGTGTCCGCGACGGCCGCGAGCTGCCTGGGTGTTGGCGTCGTCGGATGGTTTGCCCTGCAGGCCAGCCGCCGCTGGTCGGTCACGCTCGCCGTTGTCGTCTGCGCGCTGGTACCGATGGTGGCGGTCATCGTGGCCGTGCAGGTCAACGTCCGGGCGATGTTCCTGTCCGACCACGACGCCGATGTCATCGCCGTCGTACTGACGACCGCGGCGGTGCTCGCAATCGTGCTGGCGGTGGTGCTCGGCCGCCGGATCGCCGCCGGGTCGCGAATCCTGGGCAACCGGCTCAGCCGACTGACCGAGGAATACGCCGGCGAACCGGCAGGAGTCGAGCGGCCCGCCTCGGCCGAATTGGCCACCCTGACCGCTCAGCTGGACGAAGTGCACCGCAAGTTGGCGGCATCCCGAGCACGCGAGCAAGCCCTGGAAGCGAGCCGCAGAGATCTCGTGGCGGCCCTCAGCCACGACCTGCGCACCCCCCTGGCCGGCATCCGGGCACTGTCCGAAGGGCTCGAAGACGGACTCATCGAGGACGTACCGCAAGCACTGTCCCAGCTGCGGGCCAACACCGATCGAATGGCGCGCATGGCCGACGACCTTTTCGAGCTCTCCCGACTCAGGTCCGTTCCCAGGAACAGTAGAGACTCCTTGGTCAGCATGCGTGAACTCGCCGATGACGTGGTGGCCGAGGTGCGCCCCGAAGCGGAGGCCGCAGGGGTGAGGCTCCGATGCGACCTGAGCACGCGCCTCGCTGTCCGCGGGGACGGCGGTGAACTCACCAGGGCGCTGGCCAACCTGGTGAGCAATGGGGTTAGGCACACGCCGACCGGCGGCGAAGTGACCGTCGCAGGCACATCCGTAGACGACGCGGTGGTGATCAGCGTGGCCGACGGATGCGGCGGCATACCGGCGGCCGATCTGTCGCGACTGTTCGAGGTGGGTTGGCGCGGTGATCCGGGACGCGGCGGAAACGGGCAGCCGGGGAGCGGTTTGGGGCTCGCGATAGTTCGCGAGGTGATGGATGCCCACGGCGGGACGGTTGATGTGGTCAACATCAGCGGTGGTTGCCGATTCGATCTTCGCCTTCCGGCGGCGGCTTAGGCCAGGCCACGGCGGGCGACAGCCGGTGGGCGGGTGCCGGCAATCGAGGCCACCATGTCCAACGCCTGGCGGGTAGCAGCGACGTCGTGGGCCCGGAACACGCGCGCACCTTGCCATGCCGAGACGACTGTAGCGGCGAGGGTACCGGCCAGCCGGTCGTCCACGGGTAGGTCGAGCGTCTCGCCGACGAAGTCCTTGCGTGAAAGCGCTACGAGCACCGGCCACCCGGTCGCGACGAGTTCGCGAAGCCGCCTGGTGACCTCGAGGGAGTGGTAGGTGTTCTTGCCGAAGTCGTGAGTGGGGTCGACCAGCAGGCCGTCCGCGCGCACCCCTGCCGCCAGTGCCTTGCCGGCGAGTCCTGCAGTGCCTTCGATGACGGCGGCCATCACATCGTTGTACTGCACCCGGTGCGGATCGGTCCGTGGCGGCAGCCCGCCGGTGTGACTGCAGACCAGTCCGACGCCATGTGCCGCGGCGACGCTCGCCAGGTCGGGGTCGGCGCCGGCCCAGGTCTCGTTGATCAGGTCGGCACCCGCGGCGCAGACCGCGTCCGCCACCCGGTGCCGATAGGTATCGACACTGATCACAATGCCGGGATGGCGGTCCCGTACGGCCGCGACCAGGTCCGCCGTCCGGGCGATTTCCTCGCCTTCACTGACCGAAGGGCCGTGGCCCGCCTTGACCCCGCCGACATCGACGATGTCGGCGCCCTTGCTGACGACCTTGTCCACGCGGGCCAAGGCGGCATCGAGCGCGAACGTGGCGCCCCTGTCATAGAACGAGTCCGGCGTGCGGTTGACTATGGCCATGACGGCGTACGTTCCCGGCGGGAAGGTGCGGTTGCCGAGGCGCAGCGTCCCGTCACCTGGTGCTCTCTGATGCGACACAGCGTCCTCCTGGCAGACGTTCAGCGGGCACAGCGTGGCACGATCGTCGCCTAAGGTGAGACGCCGACCCCATCTGGAGTGGATATGGAGGCAGCCGTGTCGATGTACATCGTGTTCGTGGTCGTGGCGGCGGTCGTGATTTTCGCAGTGGCGGCCGCAGCCGTCGGCCATGGTGACGGGCTCGAGGAGCCGTTCCCCGACATGGAGCGTCCGTACCTTCCTGACGGCAAGGTAGAGCCGGTCGACATCGACGACGTGCACTTCGCAGTGGCGTTTCGCGGCTACCGGATGGATCAGGTGGATTCTGTGCTGGATCGGTTGGCCGAGGAGCTGATCAAACGCGATCAACACATCAGCCGGCTGGAGCGGATCGTCCACACGCAGACGGTGCAGTCGGCAGCGGGCTACACCGGCAATCGATCAAACCGGGTCGGGGTCGATACCGGCTCGATGCCAACGGTCCAGAACGATCACGTGGGCTCGCCGGCCGAGCCTCGGGGAGGGCAGTCGGACGACACGTCGGCCTAGCGTGTTGGCTCGCGCGCCACACAGCTCGCAAGGTGGTCGTTGACCACTCCCGTCGCCTGCATCGTCGCGTAGACGGTGGTCGGGCCAACAAAGGCGAAACCGTGCCGCTTGAGCGCCTTTGCCAGCGCAGCCGATTCCGGCGTCGTGGGTGGCACGTCCGCCAGCGTCGTGGGTGCCGCTTGATGACCGTCAGGGGCGAATGACCAAACCAGCCGGTCAAGCGCCCCGTCGCCCTCTGCGTCGCGGAGCCGCACCAGCGCACGAGCGTTGGTGATCGCGGCCGCGATCTTCGCGCGGTTGCGGACGATGCGAACGTCGGACATGAGCCGTTCGCTGTCCCCAGCACCGTACCCGGCGACCACATCAGGATTGAACCCCGCGAATGCCGCGCGAAAGCCTTCGCGTTTGCGAAGGATGGTCAGCCACGACAGGCCGGATTGGAATGCCTCCAAGGTCAGCCGTTCGTAGAGAGCGGCATCGCCATGGACCGGCCGCCCCCACTCCTCGTCGTGATACGCGAGATAGTCCGCCGTGCTGAGGGCCCATGGGCAGCGCAACGCGCCGTCTGGACCCGGGATTGCGGTGCTCATCGGCCGGTGAACTCGGCCTGCTGCTTGCCCAGGAACGCCGTGACGGCAGCTCGGTGATCCTCCGTCGCGCCGGTCAAGCTCATCATCTCGCCCTCCCGGATCAGTGACTCCTCGAGCGAATGGGTGGCGGAGTAGGCGAGCGCGTCCCGGACTGCTGCATAGGCCACCGTTGGCCCGTTGGCGAGCTGATGTGCCAGCTTTCGGGCTCGGGTCAGAACCGAGTCGTCGGACACGACCTCTGTGGCGAGGCCGAGCGCCATGGCCTCGTCGGCCCGTACCGTCCAGGGCAGCATCAACAGCTCGCGCGCCTTGGCCCACCCGACGAGCCGTGGCAGCGTCCACGACGAACCGCTGTCGCAGGACAGCCCGATGGCGGTGAAGGCGAGGTTGAAACCGGCCGACTGTCCCACGATCCGAAAGTCGCACGCGAACGCGAAGGAGGCACCGGCCCCGGCGGCCACACCGTTGACCGCCGCCACGACCGGTTTCTTCATTGTGGCAATTGTGGACACGATCGGGTTGTAGTGTTCCTCGACCGTGGTGCCCAGCGACGCCGACCCGGCCCGGAGCGCGTCGGCATGCTCCTTGAGGTCCTGGCCCACGCAGAACGCCCGGCCGCTGCCGGTCAGAATCACGGCACGCACCGATTGATCGTCGGCAGCCCGGCGAAGGTCGTCTCGCAAGGCGATCTTGGTTTCCGTGTCGAGGCTGTTCATCGCCTCAGGGCGGTTGAGTGTGATGGTCGCGACGCCGGCGTCGATGACGTACAAGACAGGTTGATCAGTCAAGAGCTGGCTCCGTTCGGGTGCTTGTCGTTGGGTAGTGCGGCGAGGCACGCGTCGACGAAGCGAGCGCTCGCGGGTAGCAATTTGGCGGCCTCGGCGTCGAAGTATGCGGCGGCTTCGTCGCCCGGCCAGTTCGCGGGCAGCAGCGCACGTGGCAAGCCGGGGTCGGTGAACAGGAACTTACGCCACTCGTGCACGAGCCGGCTGCGCACTGCAAAGACTTCTTCATCGGCCGGTGCCGTCGGCAGGCTGCCGATCAGGTCCTTGGCTTCAGTAAGCCACCGGCGGTACGACCGCCCCACCGCGTTGAGATCCCACGCCCGGCGGATGAGGGCGGCATCGTCGTCCTGATGGCGGGCGAGAAATCCCTCCGCACTGATGCGCTCGCTGTGCAGTAGGGCCTCGAGCTCGGGAGATGGGCGCGCGGCCAGCCAAGTGCCGTCGCCCAGCGGCGCGTACCCCAGGTAAGCCAGCCCGCTGCGCAGACGCTCCCTGGTCGCCCGGTCGGATGGGCGGTCCGGGATGACCAGATGCCAGTAGCCGCTCCATTCGTCATTCGCGGTCGTCCGGTAGATGCGCGCGGCGGCGTTGTCGAGCCGGAGCTCGGCTCGCGGCGTCAGCGCGTACCCTGCCGCGCCCGAGATTTTGATCGGCCTCAGCCAGCCCTGCTTGACCATGCGTGATACGGCAGTGCGGACCGCGGGTGGTGTGATGTCGAGCGGCGCCAGGAGAGCCACGAGCGAGGCAACTCGGGCCGCCCCGCCGCGCGACCGAAGGTGATCGCCGTATAGGTCGAAGAGCGCGGATCTGGCATTCATGACCTTCATATCCTGCCTGGTCGGTCCGACAGCATGTGGGACCGACCCGGAGAGGTGGCTCCCACCCTAAAGCCGGATCGGGGATAATAGAGGCCATCGTGACGCGCGCGGGACCGTCGCCCGACGTCTGGGGGCCTGCGTGTGCGCTTGGAGAGGAAGGGGTGCGCGGATGGCGGCGATGAAGCCGCGGACTGGCGATGGTCCACTCGAGGTCACCAAGGAGGGGCGCGGCATCGTGATGCGCGTCCCGCTCGAGGGTGGAGGGCGGCTCGTCGTCGAGTTGTCTGCCGAAGAGGCCAACGCGCTCGGTGATGCGCTGAAGGTCGCCGTCGGCTGAAGGCGATGGCCCGATGTTGCGGGGCCCCGGTCGGTGTGCCGGCCGGGGCCGCGCCATTGAATCCCCCAACAATCCCTGGAGCGTGCCGTGCCGGCTGAGAAGAGCGCCTCAGCAATGATCGCCGTGACACCGCCCGCAGTCGAGCATGATCCCGGTGGCCTGCTCGACGTCAGTGCGTCGGCGATCGCTGTCCCCGTGTGGCCGGGCAACGGGGAAGGCCCCCGGATCGGCGCGCGTGCGGAGGAACTGGCGCGGGCGCTGGCTGTTGATGCAGCGGAGGCGCTCCGCCGCGAGAACAAGACCGGGAAGGCCGGGGAGTTGCTCGCCTTGCCGGGCACCGGCGACATAGCCCGCATCCTGCTGGTCGGTGTCGGAGACGGCTCGCCAGCCGCGTTCCGCAAGGCCGGTGCCGCAGTCGCGAGGGCCGCTCGCGGCATTGCCCGGCTGGCGAGCGCGGTCACAGCCGAAGCGGACGACGCGGCGATGCACGCGTTCATCGAGGCCATTGTCCTCGCCTCGTACGGCTGGCGGGTCCGGGGCCAGGCGAAGGCTCCGCTAGGGACGTTGGTGCTCACCAAGTCAGGCCCATACCGGGCGGCAGCGGTGGACGTGGCCGCCGCCACCGCTGGTGCGGTGTGGTTCGCCCGCGACTTGGTGCACACACCCTCGAATATCAAAGATCCGAGTTGGCTTGCCGACCAGGCCCGGATCGCCGCCGCCCGCGGCGATCTCGAGGTGCGGATCTGGGACGAGCGGGCGCTGGCCGATGACGGTTTCGGCGGGATCGTGGCCGTCGGCATGGGATCGGAGCGCCCGCCGCGTCTCATCGAGCTGACCTACTCTGCTCGGCACGCAGGCCGCAACACCCCGCACATCGTGCTCGTCGGCAAAGGGATCACCTTTGACAGCGGCGGGCTGTCGCTCAAGCCGCGCGATTCGATGGTCGCCATGAAGACCGACATGTCCGGCGGAGCGGTCGTGATCGCCGTGCTGTCGGCACTGCGCGCGGTCGGGTGCCCGCTGCGCGTGACCGGCGTCGTCCCGGCGGCCGAGAATCTCCCCAGTGGCAGCGCGCAGCGCCCAAGCGACGTGA
The DNA here is from genome assembly GCA_035762665.1 of Jiangellaceae bacterium. Lineage (GTDB taxonomy): Bacteria > Actinomycetota > Actinomycetes > Jiangellales > Jiangellaceae > JASLBX01. Next base: position 24,323 of record DASTNZ010000200.1, read on the forward strand.
TCCGGCAGTACGACGGCACCACCGTCGAGGTACGCAACACCGACGCTGAAGGTCGGCTCGTGCTCGCCGATGCGATCGGGTACGCGGTGGCGGCCAAGAAACCGGACCTGATCGTGGACGTCGCCACTCTCACCGGCGCGGCGACGGTCGCGCTGGGCCGCCGGCATGCCGCGCTGTACTCGACGTCTGACTCGCTGGCCGATGCGCTCGTAACCGCCGGCGCGGCTGCTGGCGAGAAGCTCTGGCGGATGCCGCTCGTAGCCGATTACCGCGAGGCACTGGAGTCGGACATCGCCGACCTCGCCCATGTCGAGACTCGCAAGATGGGCGGCGGCTCCATCACCGCGGCGCTGTTCCTCGAGCGGTTTGCTCGCGGAGTGCCGTGGGCGCACCTCGACATCGCCGGGACCGGCCGCGCCGACGCGGATTCTGACGAACTGGTCAAGGGCGGGACGGCATTCGGCGTGCGCACCCTCCTGCACTGGCTCTCGACCGGCTCTATCGAACAGCGGCAGGGTCGAGGCGGATGATTACCGACTTGGAGGCGGGCGTGCCGCTTACCTCGGCCGTATGGTCGAGTGGGACGAGGACGTTGGTCTCCGGGAAGTAGGCAGCGGCACATCCGCGAGCCGTCGGGTAAGCCACGACCCGGAAGCCTGGAGCCCGTCTCTCCCCGTCAGTCCACTCGCTCACCAGGTCGACGGTCTGGCCGTCGGCGATACCCCGCTCCGCCAGGTCGTCCGGGTGGACGTAGACGACCCGGCGTCCGCCGCGCACGCCCCGATACCTGTCGTCCATTCCGTAAATCGTGGTGTTGAACTGGTCGTGCGAACGGACGGTCTGCAGCAGCAGCCTCCCGGCCGGCACCTTGACCACCGACATCGGGTTGACGCTGAATTGGGCCTTTCCGCTCACGGTCGGAAAGCGCCGCTCATCCCGTGGCGGGTGGGCCAGGACGAAGCCGCCAGGCACGGCTATGCGCTTTTCGAAGTCATCGAATCCCGGCACGACGCGAGAGATCCTCTTTCGGATCGTGCCGTAGTCGGAGGCGAAGTCCTCCCACGGCGTCGGATCCCCATGCCCAAACACCCGCCGGGCCAGCCTACAGATGATCGCCACCTCGCTCCGCAGGTCCGGTGACGCGGGTGGCAGCGTCCCGCGGGAGGAGTGGACCACGCTCATCGAGTCTTCGACGGTGACGAACTGCTCATGGCCGCCGGTCTTGTCGACCTCCGTCCGGCCCAGGCACGGCAGGATCAATGATCGCTGGCCAGGCACGACGTGCGTTCTGTTCAGCTTCGTAGACACGTGCACCGTCAGCGGCACCGAACGCAAGGCCTCCGCTGTAACCGCGCTATCCGGAGTCGCGGCCGCAAAGTTGCCGCCAACCGCCATGAATACCCGAATCCTCCCGTCCCGCATCGCCCGGATGGTGTTGACGGTGTCGTAGCCGGGCTCGCGGGGCGGCTCGAAACCGAACTCGGCCCCGAGCGCGTCCAGGAACGCCGGCGTCGGCGCCTCCCAGATGCCCATCGTGCGATCGCCCTGCACGTTGCTGTGCCCACGCACGGGGCACGCTCCGGCGCCGGGACGGCCAATGTTCCCACGCAGCAGCAGGAAATTGACGATCTCCCGGATCGTTGGCACCGCCTGCTTGTGCTGCGTCAGCCCCATCGCCCAGCAGACGATCACGTTGGACGCTTGGAGCACGTCGTCGACGAAAGCCTTGATCTCCGCGCGCTCCAGCCCGGTCGCTGCGGCGACGTCCGACCAGTCCAGCGCTCGCCACGCCGCCGTCGCGTCCAGGAAACCGGTCGTGTGGGCTTCGAGGAAGGCTCGGTCGAGAACGCCGCCGGGGGTCGCCTCGTCCTTGTCGATCAGCAGCCGGTTGACCGCCTGGAAGAAGGCAAGATCCCCGGCCACTTTGATCTGCAGGAACCGGTCGGCAAGGGGAGTCCCTCGTCCCGCAATGCCTCTCACTCGCTGAGGATTCTTGAACGCCATCAGGCCGGCTTCGGGCAGCGGATTGATGGCAACGATGCGGGCTCCGCGGTCCTTGGCCTGCTCCAGGGCGGTGAGCATCCGTGGATGGTTCGTTCCCGGGTTCTGGCCGACGACGACGATCAGGTCGGCGTGGTCTGTGATGTCAGCCAGCGTGACACTGCCCTTGCCGATGCCGATGGTTTCGGTAAGGGCTGCGCCGGACGACTCGTGGCACATGTTCGAGCAATCCGGCAGATTGTTCGTTCCCAGCTTGCGGGCCAATAGCTGGTAGCAGAATGCGGCCTCGTTGCTTGTTCGCCCGGACGTGTAGAACGCCGCCTGATTCGGCGAGTCCAAAGCGGCCAACTCGGTGGCGACGATGTCGAGCGCGTCGCCCCACGAGATCGGCCGGTAATGGTCGGTACCGATCTCACGCAGCATCGGTTCGGTTAGCCGTCCCTGCTGGCCGAGCCAGTAATCGCTGCGGGTGACAAGGTCGCTGATCGGGTTTGAGGCGAAGAACGCGGCGTCGACCCTGCGGGTTGTCGACTCCTCGGCCACCGCCTTGGCGCCGTTCTCGCAGAATTCGGCCAGGTGCGGCTTGCCGGGTTCCGGCCACGCGCAGCCAGGGCAGTCGAAACCCTGGTGCTGGTTGACCAGCCGGAGCGTCCGGTAGCCACGCTGGAGGCCAGACTGCTCGAGGACGTCCGCCAGCCCGTGGAATACGCCTGGGATTCCTGCTGCCGACCCCTTGGGTTTTCCTACCCGTAAACCGTCGTCCGCCATACAGCTGACGGTACGGCGATTTGCCGTCATCATGAAGCGCCTGGACTCCGGGGCGCGGGGACGGCGGCGCCGTCCGCCCAAGCTGCGAGGAGACGATCACCGGAGGAAATGGCCAGGACAGGGCAGACTGGGACCATGGGACGGGTGACGGCGCGCCGCCGGGTCGTTCGGGTTCGGGACGGACGCACTTCCGCGCGTGCCGACGCAGTCGCCGTCGAGGAGCCGCTCGTCGTGCGGGTCGACGAGGCCACGCTGACCCTCACGATGCGCACGCCCGGTGATGACTTCGATCTGGTCGCCGGGTGGCTCGTCAGTGAGGGAGCGGTCGCACAACCGTCTGACATCGTCCGGATGCGGCTGTGTCCTGGCGAGGAGAACACGGTCGAGGTCGCCCTCGCTGGTGGAATCGATCCGCCGACACCGCGGGCATTCGCGACGACGAGCGCCTGCGGCGTATGCGGAGCGGACACGATCGTCGAGGTGCGGAGCGCTCTGCGCTGGACCGTCGCGGACGATCCGGTCTCGCTCGACCTGGACACCCTCGGCAAGCTTCCCGACCTGTTGCGCACTCACCAGCGGGCCTTCGACCGGACCGGGGGACTGCACGCCGCCGGAATATTCACCGCGACCGGGGAACCGGTTTACGTACGGGAGGACGTCGGTCGCCACAACGCCGTCGACAAGGTCGTGGGGGCCGCGTTGAGGGATGCCCGGTTGCCGATGTCCGGCCACACCCTGCAGGTGAGTGGGCGCGCGTCGTTCGAACTCGTCCACAAGGCGGTGCAGGCCGGCATTCCAGTTCTGTCTGCGGTCTCCGCGCCGTCCAGCCTGGCCGTCGATCTCGCCGAGGAGTGCGGGCTGACCCTGTTGGGGTTTGTCCGGGACGGCGGCATGAACGTTTACAGTCGCCGGGACCGCGTCGTTAAGTGATGTCCGCGTCCAGGATGTACCTGCCGCCGGTCAGGCAGTCCCTGAGGGAACCCAGAAACGGAGTTTGCCGTCGCGACGGTCCTCGAACTGCCCCCCGGCTTTTTCGATCACCCGCCGGGATGCGACGTTGTCGACATCACACGTCACCAACACCGGATCGATGCCTAGATCTCGGCACCACGGCAGGGCCTGCCGCAGCATCGCGGTCGCGTGGCCGCGACGGCGCGCCGACGGCCGGACGTCATAGCCCACATGCCCCCCGTAGTCGCGAAGCCAAGGAGTCAGCCGGTGCCGGATCGACAACCGGCCGAGAAACTCATCGCCGTCCACGAACCACAAGTAGGTGGCCGGAACCCAACCGGACGGGCGGGGCGCATCCTCCCGCGCGTCGGCGAGCTGGGAGGCCACGTACGCGGCGAACACGGACTCGTCACGAAGCCGCTCGACATCGAGGAACTCGGCCCAGGTCGGCTCGTACCCGGGCTCCTCAAGGGCTTCGAGCCATGACTTGTGAACTGCCACCGTCGGGTGGGTGAGGTGAGCCACATACCTATCATCGCCGACGTGGAGCTGTTCATTCCGTGCGCAGATTCGCCGGTGGCGTCGCCTTACGCAGCCACGGCCGAACGCCGGGCGGTGACGATGTGGATCACGAACCAGGTCAGCACGATGGGCGCCGCCGACGCAAGCCGACAGCTCGGTCAGGGTTCGCGCTTGACGGCTACCAGCAGGCCGTCCCCCACCGGTAACAAAGCCGGCAGCAGCGCCTCGTCGTCGCGCACCGCCTTGCCCAGTTCGCGAATCGTCACGGTGTCGTGGTCCCGCTGCGCAGGATCGGCGACGCGGTCGTGCCACAACGCGTTGTCGAACGCTACGATGCCGCCGGGTCGGAGCAACCGGATGGCCTGCCTCAGGTAGTCGCCGTATTCGGCCTTGTCGGCGTCGCAGAACACCAGGTCGTACGCGCCGTCGGTGAGCCGGGGCAGGACGTCCAGCGCCGCGCCGGTGATCAAGCGGGTGCGGTTGTGGGGGATGCCGGCTTCCGCGAACGCCTCGCGCGCCAACCGCTGGTGCTCGGATTCGATGTCGACACTGGTCAGGACACCGTCTGGGCGCATGCCGGCGAGCAGGCAGAGGCCGGAGACCCCAGTGCCGGTGCCGACCTCGACGACGGTGCGGGCCTCGATGGCGGCGGCGAGCAGGCGTAACGCGGCGCCTCCACCTTGCCCGATGGGAACCGCGCCGACCTCCGCGGCCCGCTGCCTGGCCCGCGTGATCACCTTGTCCTCTTCGACGAAGCCCTCGGCGTAAGCCCACGACTCCGAGCTGATGCTGGCGGAAATGGCGGCCTCCTCGAAATGAGAGCGACGTCACGAAGCTTAGACGCCCGTGGAACCGCAGCGTAGGCGCGGTGCGTTGCCGAGGCAGGTGTCATCGGCATCAGCGGCTGCCGTCGGGAACAGCCAGGCCGCTCCGGAAGTTGGCTACGAAAGGAGTCATCGGTCACGATGACAGTGGCGATCCGGCCGGTCGAGGGAGGTGTTCTGGTGTCCGACGCTGATCAACAGGGTCGCGGCGACGCCGGGATCCCCGAGCCAAGGACGCTTCCCGTTCCGCCCGACTGGACGCCTCCCAGCTGGGATGACGTGGTTCGCGAGCACTCGGCTCGGGTTTACCGGCTGGCCTACCGTCTGACCGGCAATCAGCACGATGCCGAGGACCTGACCCAGGATGTGTTCATCCGAGTCTTCCGGTCGCTTTCCACCTATACCCCGGGCACGTTCGAGGGGTGGCTGCATCGCATCACCACGAACTTGTTCCTCGACATGGTTCGGCGGCGGCAGCGGATCCGGTTCGACGCGCTCGCCGACGATGCCGCTGAGCGTTTGTCCGGGCGTGAGCCGACACCCGACCGGTTGCTCGACGACCAGCAGCTGGACTCTGACGTGCAGAGCGCGCTGGACGCATTGCCGCCCGACTTCCGGGCCGCTGTTGTGCTGTGCGACATCGAGGGCCTGTCCTACGAGGAGATCGCCGCCACGCTCGGCGTCAAGCTGGGCACAGTCCGCAGCCGAATCCACCGCGGACGCGCCCAACTGCGGGCCGCGTTGGAGCACCGCGCCCCGCGTTCGCCCTTCATTGACGACGCCGCTGCTGAGGTCGATCCCGCCGAGACGAGGGAGGAGGCCTGAGTGAAGCACCTTGGTGAACGCGTTACTGCCCTGGTCGATGAGCAACTCGACCACGATGCCCGCGATATCGCCCTTGCGCATCTCGCCCGATGCCCCAGCTGCCAGGTCGCCGTCGCCACGGAACGGGATGTCGCAGCCGTGCTTCGGAACCTTCCCGACGTTCAGCCGTCCGAGCGGCTGGTACAGACGCTGCTGGACCTCTCGGGACCGGAGGGCCCACTTCCTCTCGACCGGCGACCCTTCCCTGGAGCCGCGCCGGCACCGGCCAGATGGCGTGCCACAAGCGCCCCGGTCAGCGGCATTCCACAGCAGCGCGATCCGCACAAGGGTCCCGCACCACTCCGCCGTGCCGGCGTCAGGTACGCGGTAGCCGGCTCTGTGTCGCTAGGGGTGCTCGCGGTCGCGCTGGCATCACTTGGCGGCCAACCTGAAGATGCCGTCGTACCACCAACCCAGCAATTCACCGTCGAGCACGCACGATCGTCTGGCGCGCTGCCGTTCGGCGACCCGGCGGCCGTCGTCGTACCGGCGAGCAGCGTGCCGCAGGATCCGTAGTGATGCCGACGCGATCCGCCGCTGTCCGCCACATTCCGCCGACCATCGTTGTGGTGCTGGTTGCCGGGGTGCTCGTGGTCGGTGCGCTGGTGGCTCCTGCATACGGCCACCGGGCGCGGAGTGTTCACGACGACCCCCGTGCCGTAGCGCTCCTTTACCGTGCGATGGACGCGCCGGATCGGATCAGCTACTCCGGCACTCAGTACGTCAGCGCGTGGTCAGTACTCGACCGGACACGTTCCACGAGCGCAATCGTCCACGTCAGACATACCGCCGGTATGACCACGCTGGTCACCGATCACGGCACGCAGCCGGTCACTTTAGCGCAGCAAGGAGGGTCGTGGCTGGCCGGGAACGGTGGCCCCGTTGGCTTGTTGGTAAAGGCCTACGATGTCGAACTGCTCGGGCACGGACGCGTCGCCGGACGTCCTGCCGATATGGTCGGTGCTCGCCGTCCTGACGGATCGCTGGCCGCCCGGCTGTGGCTGGACGCCGAGTACGCATTTGCGCTGCGGCGTGAGGTCTATGACGAGGCCGGACGCACGGTTTCTGCCAGCGCGTTCATCGAGATCAACCTCGCTTCGGCCCAGTCGCGTTACATGAGCGAATCGCCGCGGACCCTGGCGTCGACCGCAGGCCTGGCCGTCGCTGCATCCCGTCTGTCGCAGTCCGATCTCATTGCGTTGCGCTCAACCGGGTGGCGATGCCCGTCCGAGCTCGGCGACGGCCTCGTCCTCTACGAGGCCACGCGCCACGACGGCGCCATCCAGCTCAGTTATTCAGACGGCGTCACGACGGTATCGGTGTTCGAACAACCCGGCCAACTGGATCCGGCCGTGCTGGACGGATTCGATCAGTCCGAGCACGGCAACGGGGTCGTCTATACCTCGCCCGGACCGCCCAGCCAGTTCGTGTGGGCGACGGGCGATGGCAGGGTGATCACCGTCGTCGCCGATGGATCGCTCGAGACGGTCGATTCAGTCCTCCAGGAGTATCCGCCCATCGAGGCGAGTGCTCCCACCAGCCTGATCCACCGGATTGGCCGTGGGGCCAAGAAGTTCGTCTCCTGGCTGAACCCATTCGACTAGACCGTTGAGAGAATCGATACATGAGTCGCGAGCAGGGATCTCCGGGCTCTGGCTGGTCGCGGCCCGGCCCGTGGCCGAAGCCGGATCCAGATGGGGTCCCGGCGCGCGACACGCACGGAAGTACGGGCCCTCAGGGCGTCGAGCATGCTCACGAGCCTGCCATGGCGACTGATTTACGGGCAGGAGAGGGAGTTGTCCAGTGGGACATCTCCACCGCGCCACAGTCTGAGCCCTTTCGGCCCGAGGCCAACGAGCCCGAGCTTCACGACCCGTGGGTGAGCCCGCTCGAGCAGCCGCGCACCAGGTCCAGCCCCCGCGTCAGTGCGCTCGTTGGCGGGGTGGCCGCCGTCGCCGTGCTTGCCGGCTCGGCCGGTGCCTTGACCATGTCATTGATCGACGAGCGCACTGAAACCGACAGCACGCCCGTCGTCACGGTGCTCGGCGCGGATCCGGCCGGGCTGAGGGACAAACCACCGGAGTCGGTGGCAGGAGTCGCTGAAGCTGTGCTCGCGAGCGTGGTGTCCGTATCCGCCGGGGACGGCACCGGATCCGGGTTCGTCATCTCGGCCGACGGTTACATCATCACCAATTACCACGTCGTACGCGAGGCCGACACGATCGAACTCGCATTCAGTGACGGCACCCACGAAGACGCCGACGTCGTCGGGTCCAGTGCGAGCTACGACCTCGCAGTCCTCTCGGTGGATCGCGACAACCTGACACCGGTCGTGCTGGGGAGCTCGTCGAGCGTCATGGTGGGTGATCCAGTCCTGGCCATCGGTAGCCCTCTCGGGTTGGAGGGCACGGTCACGAGTGGCATCGTGTCGGCTCTTAACCGGCCGGTGACCGCCGGCGGGCAGGGCGAGCAAGCGTTCATCAACGCGTTGCAGACGGATGCCGCGATCAATCCCGGTAACTCCGGCGGCCCCCTTGTGGATGCCCAGGGCCGAGTGATCGGGGTCAATTCGGCGATCGCCACGCTGGGGTTGTCCGGCGCTGCGGGCAGCATCGGTCTCGGCTTCGCCATTCCTATCGACCAGGCCCGGCGCACCGCGGAGCAGATCATCGCGACCGGCTCAGCCCAGTACCCGGTGATGGGGGTGCGGCTCGACCCGTCATTCGACGAGTCGGGTGCCAGGATCGCGGAGGACTCCGACGACGGGCCGGGGGTAATCCGGAACGGTCCCGCGGAGCAGGCAGGCCTGCGTCCTGGTGACGTTATCGTCGCGATCGACGGCCAGTCGGTGTCGACACCGGACGAGCTTGTTGTCCTCTTGCGAACGCGGCAGCCCGGCGATGAGGTCACGCTGCGCTACGTCCGGGACGGCGTTGAGGTGGAGGTGACTTTAACCCTGGGCTCGGAGACCGGCTGATTGAGCCGTACCCTGGAACGAGTCAGCTGTAGACGGTAACAAGGGAGCCGCCGTGTTCGGCCTGGGATTGGGCGAGATTGCGATCATTCTGGTCGTGGCGCTCATCGTCTTCGGGCCCGACAAGCTGCCCGAGATGGCCAAGCAGGCGGCGTCGTTCGTCCGCGACATGCGCAAGATGGTCGCCAACGCCCGCCGCGACATAAGTGTGAGTATTGAGGACCTCGGAATCGACGAAGAGGACCTGCGGACGCTACGCCAACTACGCAACCCGAAGGCGTTCGTCCGCGACAAGGTGCTCGACGGCATCGACCTCGACGACCTCGGCCTGGACGATGTCAGCCTGGACGGCAAGTCGTCCGCCAAGGCCAACGGCACATCCAAGGCCCTTGGTGCAGCCAAGGCCAATGGCGGCCACCGGCCGAGCACGGACAACGCAACCCCTGCGGAGACCGCTGCGCCTGCGGGATCCCACCCAGACCTGCCCTACGACCCCGACACCACCTGAACCTGCATGATCAACGCGAGGCGGGTGTCAGGTCCAGCGACATGCCGGCCAGGCCGCGTTTGCGGTGCGACAGAATGCGGGCGAGCTCGCGGAACGCAGCCGATACAGGTGCATCCGGCTCGGACACCACCAGTGGGACACCGGCGTCCGCGCCTTCGCGCACCCGCGGATCGAGTGGGATCTCGCCCAGCAGCGGTACCGCCGTGCCGAGCCGCCGCGCCAACCCGTCGGCGACGTGCTGGCCGCCGCCGCTGCCGAAGATCTCAAGCCGGTGTTCCGGGCCGCAATGAGGGCACGGCAGGTACGACATGTTCTCGATCACGCCCACGACCTGCTGATGGGTCTGCAGAGCGATCGACCCGGCCCGCTCGGCAACTTCGGCGGCAGCGAGCTGAGGCGTCGTCACGACCAACACCTCGGCCGAAGGCAGCAGCTGCGCCAGCGAGATGGCCACGTCTCCCGTTCCCGGGGGCAGGTCGAGCAGGAGGATGTCCAAGTCGCCCCAGTACACATCGGACAGGAACTGCTGCAACGCCCGGTGCAGCATTGGACCCCGCCATGCCACCGGTGCATCCCGGTCCGGCTTGAACATCTCGGTTGAGATGACCTTCACCCCGTGCGCGGGAACCGGCATGATCATGCGCTCGACGATCGTCGGGTGGCTACCCTCCACGCCCAACATGCGTGGAGCAGAGTGGCCGTAGATGTCGGCGTCAAGCAGTCCGACCCGAACGCCGTCTTGCGCCATCGCGACGGCCAGGTTGGCCGTGACGGACGACTTGCCGACCCCGCCCTTGCCGGACGCCACGGCGAACAGTCGGGTCAGGGATCCCGGCCTGGCGAACGGGATCTCTCGTTCCGGCCGGCCGCCTCGCAATGTCTGCTTCAGCGCGGTCCGCTGCTCGTCCGACATGACATCGAGGACGACATCGACCGAGCTGACGCCGGCCAGCTCGGACACCGCGGCCGTGACGTCGCGTGTGATCGTATCCTTGAGCGGGCACCCGGCGACGGTCAGGAACACCTCAACTCGCACCCGGCCGGATTCGTCGATGTCCACGGCCTTCACCATGTCTAGTTCGGTGATCGGCCGGCGGATCTCTGGGTCGTTGACCGTGGCGAGTGCGGCCATCACCTGGTCTGTCGTCGGGGCGGAACTCATACTCACGATGCTACGTGTTCGGCACAGTACAGCTACGATCGCATCGCGATGCCTACCCAACCGAGGACCGACCAGCGGATCACACCCGAGCAGCTCGAGGTGTGGCGGATGTTCCTGCGCGTGCACGCCCGGCTCATCCGGCGACTCGAGGAAGACTTGCAGAGCAAGCACAACCTCCCGCTGGCCTGGTACGACGTGCTCGTCCGGCTGGTCGAGGCCAACAATCACCGGCTGCGGATGAGCGAGCTGGCCGACCGGGTCATGCTCTCACCCAGCGGGTTGACCCGCCTGGTCGACCGGCTGGTCGGCGAGGGTTTGGTCCGCCGCGAGCATGCCGAGCAAGACGGCCGCGGCTTCTATGCGGTGCTGACCAACGAGGGGTACGAGCGCCTGCGTGAATCGTCCGGCACCCACTTGCGCGGCATCCGCGACTACGTCATGTCTCGCTACACCGACGACGAACTCCGTGCGGTCGCGGCGTACCTGAGCCGCCTCGACATCTAAGGATCGATCACGTTCGACAGGCGGGTGCCTGCCATACCAGGCCTGTGTGGGTGGTGCGGCACCGATGCACCTGTTGGGCGGCCCACCCTTCCAGCCTTTGTCCGCGTCAGGACAGGAGTGGGTCCCAGGCACCAGTGACAACCGACAGGGCGACGGCAGCAACGCTCACCATGGCCGAGGCCGCGACGAGCACACCGTCGCCGCGGTCGAACCGCTGTTCGCGGGCCGCCGTACGGGGCCGGCCGCTGTCGAAGCCGCGCGCTTCCATGGCCACCGCCAGCCTGGTCGCCCGTCGTACCGCGCCGACGAGCAGGGCGAACACCTTGCCGGCGAACAGGCTGACCCCGCGCACCGGATTTGTGCCGGCAGACAGGCCTCGTGCCCGGCGAGCTCGGCCCAGTGTCTCCCAGTCAGCTGCCAGCAGCGGTGCCAGTCGTAGCGCAGCGAGGGCTCCGTACGCGAACCTCGCCGGCACGCGCAGCCGCTGCACCAGCGCGTCGGCGAGGTCGACGGGGTCGATGGTCAAGATCGCCAGGACGCCGGGCAGGGCGATCGCCGCGACACGTAGCCCGGCCGCGCCACCGACCGCGATGCTCTCAGTGGTCAGCACGAGAGGCCCGGCTTCGAGCACCGTCGCTCCGCCCTTGCGCCCGGTGAAGACCGCGTTGCCCACCGTCAGGGTCACGACGGCGAGCGCTAGTGGCCAGGTCCGGCGACCCAGCGCCTGCCAGGTCACGCCACACAGCGGGACGCAGAGCAGGGTCGCCACCAGCACCACTGCCGGCGCAACCGGATCGACGCTGGCCAGCAACGCCAGACCTGGCAGCAGTGCCGCAGCGATCTTCGCGAGCGGGCTGCGCCGGGCGATCGGCGCCGCCGAGTCGGTAACGGCCGAAACTGTAAGGGCGCTCACGCCAGCCGTCCCCGGCGTACGGTCACTTGGCGGTCAGCGAGCGCGGTGGCGAACGGTTCGTCATGCGTGACCGCGAGTACGGCGGTCCCCCCGTTGCGCAGGTCTGCACATAGATCGATCAGCTCGCTCCAGGTTCGCGAATCCTGTCCGAAGGTGGGCTCGTCAAGAACGACGACGTCCGGCGTGGTCATGAGCGCGGTGGCGACCGAAAGCCGGCGCTTCTCGCCTCCGGAAAGGGTGAACGGGTTGGCCGCGGCCAACCGGTCCAACCCCAGCCGCTGCAGCAACTCGTCCCGGCGGCGCCCGGCCACAGGAGTCGGTACCCCGGTCTGCCGGGGCGCGATCATCAGCTCGGTGTCGACCCTGGGAGTGAGGAATTGGTGCTCGGGGTCCTGGAACACCATGCCAACCCGACGGCACAGGTCGCGAGCGCGCCACCGGTGCAGCGGGCGCGACGGATGGTCGCGGAACGTCGCGGCCCCAGATGTCGGCGAGAGCAGCCCGGCCAGCAGCAGCGCCAGGGTCGACTTGCCGCTCCCGTTCGGCCCGGTCACTGCGACCACCTCCCCACGGTGCAGGGTGATGTTCGCATCTTGCAGCGCAAGGGGAGCACGCGAGGAGTACCGGACACTCAACGCTCGGCCATCGAGTGCACCTGGCCCAGGGGCGAGGCCCCGCCGGGGTGCCGGCGGCGGCGGACCCCACGGCTGGGGAATCCAGACACCAGCTTCGGCCAGCCCGCCGCCGCGGCGTCCGAACACTGCGTCGGGCGGTCCGTCGTCGACGATCCCGCCGCCTGGCTCGAGCACCACTACGCGGTCGACGAGCGGTAGTGCGGCCTGGACGTGGTGCTCGACGATCAGCAGCGTGGATCCGGTCTCGGCAAGCACCCGGTCCACCGAGTCCAGGACGGTGGCCGTGCCGGCCGGGTCGACGTTGGCGGTCGGCTCGTCGAGTAACAACAGGGACGGACCGCGGACGACCGTCCCTGCGAGCGCCAGCCGCTGCTGCTCGCCGCCAGAGAGCGCTGCCGTCGAGCGGTCAATGCCGTACGGAAAGCCGACGAGTTCGAGGGCGGCTTCGACCCGCGGCCAAATGTCGCTCGTGAGAACGCCGGCGTTCTCCAGGCCGAACGCGACGTCGTCGCCGGCCCGGGCCATCATCAAGGCTGACTCCGGGTCCTGGAAGAGCATCCCGATTAGGCCGCGATCGGCTCCCGCGGGCCGCCCACCAACGAGGATCTCCCCCTCAATCTCCGCGGCTGCCTCTCGATCGAGCAGCCCGGCGATCCCGTGCAGCAGGGTCGACTTGCCTCCGCCGGACGGCCCGACGAGCAGCACCCGCTCACCGGGCTCGATCCGCAGATCGACACCGCGGCACGCCCACGCTCGGCGCCCGGCGTACCGCCAACCCCAGCCGCGCACTTCGATAGGCGCGGGTGGTGCGGCCGGCCAGGCGAGCCGGGCCCGCCGCCCGGAATCGGTGGGCTGTGTCTTCGCCGCCTGGATCGGAGGCCGGACCACGGCCGTCAAATCTCGGCCTGCGCGCGGCCCGCCGCGAACGACGCCAGCACGCCGGTACGGGCCAGCGAGCGCACCAGCAGCCAGCCAAGGCCGCCGGCGACCACGATGCCGGTCGCGATCGCGGAGCCGATGTAGGCCGCCTTCCAGGGGACATCGAACTCTGGGTAATACACGATCGTCTCGTAAACACCCATGGCGACGCCCGCGCCGCCACCGGCCAGCAGAGCGGCGCCAAGGCCCCAGCGCCGGTACGCGAAAGCTGCGAACACCAGCTCCGCGCCCAGGCCCTGCCAGACGCCGGACATGAACACCGACAGGCCCCATGCGGAGCCGAAGAACATCGACACGGTCGCCGCCAGCAGCTCGGTGTAGAAGGCGGCACCCGGCTTGCGGATGACAAGTGCGCCCACTACCGCGGGCAAGAGCCAGACGCCGGCCAGCAGCGGAGTCGCGGGTGTTGCCGACAGCGGTGCGCTGATCGTCGGCCAGACGAAGTTGTTCCATGCGGCGAACAGCACGCCGAACGCCACGCCCAACACCGAAGCGACGACGATGTCCACAATGCGCCAGCGGCGCGGCGGGCTGGCCGGATGAGTGGATCGGACGCTGGTGGGATTGCTCACGGTTGTTCCTCCTCTGTCGTGAAGTGGAACGACCGGGGTCAGGGTATGCCGGATCGGTTGGCAGGCACACCGCTGGTGAGAGACACGTCGACTCCCTTCGCCGGAATTACCCGGATCAGGTTCGAGGGTCTGCGGGTCAGGGCCCGCACTCTCAGCGCTCTAGCGCTCCCCTGTCGTGCGGAATTGCGCTCTCCATGATACAGCGGTCTGGGTAGCCTCGGCTTGGTCATGTTCACGGGGCCCATGCACCGTGCCTCCCGGAGCCGGAGGTAAGATGCGCGCGGCGGCTGCCGGGACCGTCCTGAGCGCCCTGATCAGTGAGGTGTCGCACCGATAATGCCGTTCGATCTTCGCCGCGCCGTTGCGGCGGCCGTCCTGCTGGCCAGTGTGACCGTGAGCGCCGCGTGTGGCTTCCTTCCGGGCGGGGACGAGGACACGGCGCCGATCGTCGACATCGCGACCGAACGAGTCAAGGCCGAGAACGGCCTGGACGAGCTTGAACCCGCAGACGCGTTGGGCAAGGTCATGCAGGAACTGCAGGACGAAGGCTCGTTCCACGTCAGCGGAACTGTCAGCGGTGGCGCCCTGGAAATCACCTACCTTGTCGGGCAGGGCGCGGTCGGCACTATCGGCGACGCTGAAGGCAGCGGAAGCCCGGTCGAAATCGTCGCGGCCGATGGGCGCATCTACGTCGCCGGCGACGAGAAGTTCCTGATCGAGACGGTCGGTGAGGACGCCGCCAAGACGATCGGCGGGAAGTGGCTGTTGCTCGCCGAGGACTCCGCGACCCAGTTCGACGTGCTGGCCGACGGCCAGAAGTTTGCCGAAGCCGTATTCGGCGACTGGACGGGCGAGATCGAGACCACCGGCGTTCGTGAGGTGGACGGGCAGCCGGCGATCGGCTTCCTATTTCGCGAGAGCGGTTCGACCCTGTGGGTGGCCGCGAGTGGCGACCCACGCCCGTTGCGGTTCGAGGAGGCCGGCGCGTCGGGCGGCGAGGGAGTCCTCAAGTTCGACAGTATCGGGGCCGAGGTAGAGCTTAAGATCCCGGGGGACGACGATGTCGTCGACGCAGAGAACCTGCGGTCGGACTAATGCTGGGTTTGGTTTGCCGGCCATGGCAGAGTTGACCCGTGGGTGAGGCGGCGCTTCCGGCCCTCGTCGGGGAGGTCATGAAGCGATCGTCGCTCGTCTGGCTTACCTACGTGGGCAGCGAGCGCGCCCGTCCGGTGTGGCACACCTGGCAGGACGGCGTTACCTACGTCGTTTCCGGCGGGCCCGAGCAGCCGCTACCGGGCATCCTCAACGTTGACCGGGTTGTAGTGACCGCCAGGGCGAAGGACACCCGCGAGCGGGTCGTTTCATGGGTCGCGGAAACCGAGACGCTGGTCCCGTGGACGAGCGAGTGGCGCGTCGCTGTCAACGCGCTTGCACCGGAGCGCTTGAACGCGGCGACCATCGATGCTCTCGGCGAGGTGTGGGCGGCCGAGTCGACCATCACCAAGCTGACACCGACGGGTGAGTTGCTGGAGCAGCCCGGCTCGTACCCGTCGGACTCGCTCGCCGCGCCGCCCCCAGGTTCGCCAGCCACGACCCGCGGCCCACGGCCCTGGGTGGCTCATCGCCGCCCGCGCCGGGCCCCGCGCCTTTGACGCGAGGTAGGTTGCCCGGTGTGGAGCTAGTGGGGCCGATCGCTGTCGGGTTGACCCGAGCTGTGAGCAGCATCGACGTCAGCGGGACGAACTACCTGCCGTTCTCCGGGCCGGCCATCGTCGCAGTCAACCACAGCACGATCGTGGACGTCGCCCCGGTACTCGCAGCGCTCTACCAGGCCGGCCTGCGGCCCAGCCGGCCGTGCGGCCGGGACGGCTGCGAGACCACACACGGGCACGTCCGCTTCCTTGCCACCGAGTTGGTGTTCGGCAACCCGATCCTCGGCCCACTCGTCCGGCACGCCGGCTTCGTTCCTGTCGGCGGCGGGCGTGGCGCCGTTGCCGCGGTCAAGGCCGGCCTGGCCGCGTTGAGTCGTGGCGAGATCGTCGGGATCTATCCAGAGGGCGACGTGGCGGCGACACCCGACGGAGCGCCGCGCAAATTCCGGGTGGGAATAAGCAAACTGGCGCTGGAGTCGGGTGCGACGATCGTTCCGGTCGCGCATCACGACGCGCGTCAGATCGGATCCGGATCTGTGGCGCGCAGCCTGCTCGGCGCCGTGACGTCGATCGTTCGGCGGCCGACAGTGCGCATCCGGGTAGGTACGCCGATCAAGGCAGCGGAGTACGCCGGGCGGACTATCGCGGACACGGCTGCGCTAGTCCAGGAGCGCGTGACGGCAGTGTGGCGTTCGCTCGCCGGGACAGCCGATGAGGAGCGGCAGCCTGGTTAACGTCTTGGACAACATCCTTTCGCTTGTCGGATATGTACGTGCGTAGAGTTAGTTGACCAGGCATTATGTCCTCGCAAGGTCACGTAGCCTACGATCTTGGCAGGGCGATGCGAGAGGAGGTAGCTCGTGCACACGCTGGTGCTGAATGCCTCCTACGAGCCGCTTGCGGTGGTGTCGGTACGCCGAGCCGTTGTGCTAGTCCTCACCGAGAAAGCCGTCGCCGAGCACGTCGACGACGAGCGGGTGATCCGATCCGCCTCCCGGGAGATTCCGATGCCGCTCGTGGTACGGCTGCTGCGGTTCGTGCGCGTCCCGTACCGGCGCCGCGTCCCCTGGTCGCGCCGCGGTGTTCTCGACCGTGATCGGCACCGGTGTGCCTACTGCGGTACGCGGGCGAGCACTGTCGACCACATCGAGCCGGTTTCGCGCGGCGGTGCTGCTCGGAGCTGGCTGAACACCGTTGCCGCGTGCCCGCCCTGCAACCAGGTGAAGGCCAATCGAACCCCGCGTGAGGCGGGCATGCAGCTGCTCGTCCAGCCTTACGAGCCGAAGGCTCAGGCGGCACTCATCCTCGCTCTGGGCATCAAGGCGCGCGAAAGCCTGCCCGCCTGGCTGGAGCCTGCGCTCGCCCAGGCCTGACATCCGGTCGATGGCGCGATCAGCTGGCTAGACTGCCGCCTATGGCATCTCCAGTTCCGGGCCTGCCCCATGGCCTCAGTGTTGGCACCTATGACTCCTACGAGGAGGCCCAGCGGGCGGTCGACTACCTGGCCGACCAGAAGTTCCCGGTCGAGAACCTGGCCATCGTCGGCACCGACCTGCGCCAGGTCGAGCGTGTGACAGGCCGCATGTCGTGGGCCAAGGCGGCGCTCGGCGGGTTGGCCAGCGGCGCGTGGCTGGGTTTGTTCGTGGGCTTGGTACTCGGCCTGTTCATCGAAGAGGGCTGGGGGCGAATCATCCTGTTCAGCGTGGCCTGGGGTGCGGTCTTCATGACGATCTTCGCGCTGGTCGGGTATGCGATGACAGGCGGACGGCGCGACTTCACGTCCCGGAGCATGACCATCGCCGCGCACTACGAGATCTTCTGCAGCCACCAGCAGGCCGACGAGGCTCGCAACCTGTTGGCCAGGCTGTCGCTGCAGTCCTGAGCAGCTGTATCGTCGCTTGCCGCCTGCGTCGTCGGCCTCACGCTGGCAGCACGCCCCAGGCTTGGAGTGTCTCGACGAGCCCGGGCGCCGTAGGCAGCGTCCGCACTTCGGCCGGTGTACACCAGCGCGCGTCCGCCGCATCGTCACCGGCTTGAAGACTCCCGCCGATCAACCGGCAGGCGTAGTCGTTGATCACGTAGACGATGCCCGCACCCGGACTACGCTCGACGGTCCCGACCAGCTCGGCCACGGCGACGTCCAGCCCGGTCTCCTCTCGAACTTCGCGGGTCAGCGCCGCAATGTCGTCTTCACCGTGCTCGACCCGCCCGCCCGGCAGTGACCAGGTACCTGCCGCGGGTGGACGGGTGCGCCGGATCAGCAGCAACCGCCCCTCACCGTCACGGATCACCGCCCCGACGCAAGGCACATAGTCCACTTCCACGTTCACGACGTGACGTCCTTTGTAGTGAGCCTGGCCCAGGCCAGCGAGCCGAACACTGCGACGTACGCCGCCGAGACGAGTAGGCCGGTGAGCACGTTGTCCAGCAGCATCGGCTCGCGGAGCAGGTCCATGAAGGCCAGCCACCAGTGCACCTGCAGGTACTCGTGGATGACCTCGATCTGCGGAATCGCGTCCAGGATCTGGCTGACGACCGCCACGGTGACGGTGGCTGCCATGGCGCCCATTGGGACCTCGGTCAGCGTCGAGAAGAACAACCCGATCGCGCCGAGCGTGGCCAGCATGGCCCCCACGTAGAGCACAACGAGACCGGCCCGCCCGAGAGCCTCCGCGAGGCCTACTGGCGCGCCGGACAGCAGCACCACGTCGCCGGCCGGGAACAGGATCCACCCGGTCACCAGACCGCTCACCACAATGATGCCGACGCAGGCGAGCGCGTACGCCGCAATACCGGTGTACTTGACAAGCAGCAGCCGCGTGCGCCCGGTGGGGACCACCAGAAGGTTGCGCAGCGTACCGTTGCTCGCCTCACCGGCCACCGAATCGCCGGAGACCACAGCCATCACCATCGGGAGGAACAGCGGGGACGCGAATACCAGCGACGCCAGCCCCAGGAAGAAGCCATTCTGGGTCACCTGGTTCAGCAGAGGTGGCCCTTCACCGGCGGCGGGCGAGGTGAGGCGGACGATGATACCCAGCAGGATCGGCGCCGCGGCCAACACGGCAAGCATGGCGAGATTGCGCCGCCGACGGAACACCAGCCGGAGTTCAGAGCGCAGGAAGCGAGCCGTTGCCCGGCTGGGTCGATCGGCTACCGCTACCGTCGGCCGGTCCACCACCAGGGCGTCACTGGTCGACATCGAAGCCCTCCCCGGTCAGCTCGACGAATACGTCCTCGAGATCTGGCTGTTCGAGGACGAACTGCCGGACGGGGACGCCGGCGATTACCAGAGCCTCGACGAGTTGCTCGGAGTCGGCGTCACCGAGGTCGGCCACCACTCCGTTGGCGCGGATGTCCGGCTCACCGGTGCCACGCTGGTGCAGCACCGCGGCTGCGGCCGCCGGGCGGGGCGTATCGACCCGGACCCGCGTTCCGGCCGCGCGGCGAAGCTCGCCCAACTCTCCGGAGAAGATCAGCCGCCCGCGGTTCATGACGCCGACATGGCTGCACACCTGCTCGACCTCGGTCAGCAGGTGAGACGATAGGAACACCGTCGTGCCGCTGGCGCCGACGTCCCGGATGATGGCTCTCACTTCCCGAGTGCCCTGCGGGTCCAGCCCGTTGGTGGGCTCGTCCAGCACGAGGAGCTCGCGCGGTCGCATCAGAGCGGCCGCCAGGCCTAGCCGCTGCCGCATGCCCAGGGAGTAAGCGCGATACCGCTTGGTGGCGGCTGCGGCCAAGCCGACCCGCTCCAGGGCCTCGTCAACCCGCTGCCGGGCGCCGCGGCCGTTGACTGTACGGTCCGCCGCGTCGAGGCGCAGCAGGTTGTCACGCCCGGACAGGTACGGGTAGAAGGCCGGGCCTTCGATGAGCGCACCCACGTGGGGAAGCACCTGTCCGGCCGCGACCGGCATCGGGCGCCCGAGCAGCTCGAACGACCCTTCGGTCGGCGTGATCAGGCCGAGCAGCATCCGGATGGTCGTGGTTTTGCCCGAGCCGTTCGGCCCCAGGAAGCCGAACACAGATCCGGCGGGGACGGCCAGGTGGAGCCCGTCCACCGCCACCTGGCCGCCCGGGAACTGCTTGGTAAGCCCATCGGTGCGGAGCACCACATCGTGCCGACTCGGTGCGGCGATGCGGGCCGTGGTTGGCCTGGCCGCGACAGTAGTCATCGATCAAGCCCCTCCGCGGTTTCCTCGAGGACGTCGGGCGTGACCGCGCCGAGCAGCAGCGTCCCGTCGTCCAGCCAGAGTGCCGAGACGAGAGCGGTCTCGTAGAGGGTCCCGGAACCGTAACTCCCTTCGACCCGGGTGCCGGCACTCAGGAGGGCGTCGACGAGCCCGGTGTCGTCGGACTCCGGCGGCGTCACGTCGTCGACGACGATTACGGAAGTCCAGCTCTCGCCGTACACCTCCGGTCGGTCGGTCATCAGCGAGCCCTTGTCGAGGCTCATCAGGTCGAGCAGGCTGCGTTCGGTGACGTCGGCGCCCGGCGGTGGGTTGAACCGGAAGACCTCTGAGGACGGCTCGCCGAACGTGACCGATGTGAACCCCACCTCGAAGGCGGGGTCGCCGCCGCCATGGGCATTGATCTCGAAGCGCAACGGCATCGAGGTGTCGGCGTCGATGGAGATGCGCACGTCACCGATCAGTGACCGATCGTCGCTCGGGCTGATAACCAGCTCGTAGGCGGCTCGGCCGGCGACCTCGGCCGTCCCGTCCACTGTGACCTCGGTAGTGCCGTCAAGTTCGCCGAGCATGTGCTCGGCCGCCTCGCCAGGAGTGATCGGCGCCTTGGCCGTTGCCATGGCCGCTGGCACCGAGAAGTCTGCTGGCAGAGTCAGGTGGTCGGCGGTGTTCGTGGAGCTGTACCAGACCCAGAGGTCCTCGCTGTCCCTGATCACGTTTGTCTCGTCGAAGGCTCCCATGAGGGCGAACCGAAACTGTTCCGGGCTGCTGTACCAGACCCGAGCCGTGTTGGAGCCGGTCAGCATGGATAGCAGGCTCGTGGTGTGATGGTCGTCTTCCAGGGCAGGCACCTCAGGCAGGCCGAGGCGCGATGTCTGGACGAGTGTGCCCGAGAACGGCTGCTTCTCCGCGTTGTGCACGTCGGCCAGCAGCTCAGCCGCAGTCTTATCGGGGAGAGTGGGGGACGACGCACCGGCAAGCATTGCGCCGCCCCCGATGGCTGCCGCGACCCCGGCGATCGCCACGGCCGGCACCGCCCAGCGGGCACGGCGAGAGCGGAGCATGGACTTCATAGCTGCCTCCAGGGCATGTAGCGCCTTACTCGATGGTCTCACTGTGCGCCCACGCGCCTGTGAACACCCTGAGAGCCTGCGATCGGGCCCCTCTCAGGCGCGCCTCAGGCGCGGCGGGGCAGGCTAGTGGCGTGCGCATCCTGGTTGTGGAAGACGAAGTCCGGCTGGCCCAGGCGCTGCAACGCGGCCTGCGAGCCGAGGGCTTCGCGGTCGACCTCGCTCACGACGGCGAGGAAGGCCTGTTTCTGGCTCGCGAGGGCGGCTATGACGCGATGATCCTCGACATCATGCTGCCAAAGCTGTCCGGCTATCGCGTCTGCCGGGCGCTGCGTGCCGAGAACAACTGGGTGCCGGTGCTGATGCTCTCGGCCAAGGACGGCGAATACGACCAAGCCGACGGGCTCGACATCGGCGCGGACGACTACCTCACCAAACCCTTTTCCTACGTCGTGCTGGTGGCGAAGCTGCGTGCGTTGCTCCGGCGCACCGCGCCGCCCCGGCCGGCCGTACTAACTGCCGGAGACCTCTCGCTCGACCCGGCCGCGCACACCGTCAAGCGTAATATCGAGGAGATCTCGCTTACTCCACGCGAGTTCACCTTGTTGGAGCTGTTCATGCGGCACCCTGGCGAGGTGCTGTCAAAGACCGAGATCCTGGCCCACGTGTGGGACACGTACTACGAGGGCGACCCGAACGTAGTCGAGGTGTACGTCGGTTACCTCCGGCGCAAGATAGACGTCCCGTTCGGCCGCAACGCGCTGCAGACCGTCCGCGGTGCGGGTTACCGGCTGGCTGCCGATGGCGGCTGAGTGGTTCCAGCGGCTCAGCCTGCGTGCGCGGCTCACCTTGGTGGCGAGCATCCTGGTGGCCGGCGCCCTGACGGCCGGGGCGGTCCTACTGTCCGCTGCCGTCCAGCGCTCCCTCATCACCGCCGTCGACGAGGCTGCCCGGTTTCGGGCCGACGACGTCGCCCTGCTGATCGACACCGGCCGGTTGCCCGATCCGATCCCAGTGGAAGCAGGAACGCCGCTCGTCCAGGTCGTGGACGCCGCCGACCGGGTGGTGGCCGCCTCACCTGGCGGTGACCGCCTGGTGCCGATCCTGCTTCCTGCGGACGTGGCCGCCGTGCGCGCCGGCGAGTCGCGCCGGCTGGAGGGATCGCGGCTGGGCATGGCGGGAGAGTTGTACGTCGTCGGCGCACCGGCGGGGGACGAGACCGATCCGTTGACCGTCCTTGTTGCCCGATCGCTCAGTGAAGTCGAGGACGCTACGCGCGTTGTTCGATCCGTTCTGTTCGCTGGAGTGCCGCTGCTGGTAGGAGCGTTCGCCGTGGCCTGCTATTTGCTTGTCGGGCAGGCGCTGCGGCCTGTGGCAGGCCTGCGCAGGGGCGCAGAAGACATCACGACAACGCGCGAGCATCGGCGGCTTCCGGTGCCGGCAGCCGAAGACGAGATCCACCGGCTGGCCATCACCCTCAACGACATGCTGGACCGGCTCGAGCGCTCGAGCGCACGTCAGCGGGCCTTCGTGTCGGACGCGGCGCACGAGCTACGCAGCCCGCTGGCCGCTGTCCGGACGCAGCTGGAAGTCGCCCGCGCCCATCCGGCTGGCACCGATTGGGAGCAGACGAGTGCGGACGCCCTCGCCGACGTCGAGCGGCTGTCCCGGCTGGTTGACGACCTGCTCGTGCTGGCCAGGGCGGACGAGGCGCCACAACGACGGTTCGAGCCAACCGACCTGGCTCAGGTGGCCGACGATGTGGTAGCCCGCTACGAGGCCAGCGCCGTCCCGGTACGGCGGGTCGGCGCGACGTCTGTCCCGATCCATGGCGATGTCGACGCGCTGGGCCGGATCGTGTCGAATCTGATCGACAACGCGGTACGCCATGCGGCGTCCGCGGTCACGGTCGATATCGCCGCCGACGGAGGTGAGGCCGCACTCGTCGTGGCAGACGACGGCCCGGGCATTCCGCCTGCGGACAGAGAGCGGGTGTTCGACCGGTTCACCCGGCTGGACGAGGCGCGCAGCCGCGACGCGGGCGGCACCGGGCTCGGGTTACCTATCGTCCGCGAGCTGGTCCGCCTCCACGGTGGGACGGTCCGACTCGAGGACAACGACCCGGGCCTGCGGGCGGTCGTCCGCATCCCAACCGCCGACTCCCGATGATGTCCACATCGTGGATGTGATCAGATGACTCAAAAAGGCGGATTAGGTGGGATCACGGCGGTCACGTGAGTAAGACGGAGTTGACGGATGGGGTCAAGTCGCGGGACGGTCTGGCACGTGAAGGCTGACCCGACCTGCCCCCGCTGCGGCGGTCCGGTGCGCCCGCCCGGGGTGTGGGCCAGCCGCTGGACATGCGCGGTCCATGGAGAGGTGTATCCGCTCCAGCCAGTGGTTGTGCCCAGCGCCCGGCTGGCCCGCCAGCTCGGCGAACGCTCGCCTGTCCCACTCTGGTTGACTTGGCCACTGACCCGCGGCTGGGTCATCGGCGCGATCATGCATGCCGGGGACGACGTGTCCGGTATCCAGGCGACTGCTGTGGTCATCAGCGGTCCCAACCCGCTTGGCGGTCCCGGTGACTTGATGCTCGTCGCGGAGGAGATGGGCGTCGGGCTGGGCGCGCGGTACGCCGGAGTAGACGGACCTGACCCAGGTGACGCCGTCGCAACTGAGCCGCACGCGCGGGTCGAGGTCGACGGGCGCACCGTCCCGTTATGGTGCCTGGACAGCCCCAGCGACCGGGCCGCGTATGTCGGGCAATGGATGGGCCAGTGGTTGTGGACGATCTTGTGGCCGCAGAGCGCCGGGGTGCTGCTGCTGGAAGATCTGCCGCTGGCTGACCTGCGCTCGCTTGGCCACGAGGCGGACCTGCTGCCGTACGGCACTCCGCCGCCGTGGCTCGTAGGTAGCGCGTAGATGCGCATCGACCTGCACACGCATAGCAACGTTTCAGACGGGACGGACTCACCCGGCATCCTGGTGCGCAACGCTGCGGCTGCGGGCTTAGATGTGGTCGCGCTGACTGACCACGACACGTTCGACGGCTGGAACACGGCCATCGCTGCTGGGCGCGACCACGGCATCGCCGTGATCGGCGGTGTGGAGATCTCCACCACGCTCAGCGGTGCCGCAATCCACCTGCTTGGTTACCTACCCGACCCCGCCTACGGACCGCTGGCTGCCGAGTTGGCCCGGGTTCGATCCCACCGCACCGGCCGGCTGGCCGCGATCATCAATCGGTTGAACAGCATCGGCGTGAATGTCACGCAACAGGATGTCCGGACCGTCGCCAGCCGGGCATCCTCGCTCGGCCGCCCACATGTCGCCGATGCGCTCGTGGCCCGCGGCTACGTCCGGGATCGCAGTGAGGCGTTCGACAACTGGTTGGCCGAGGGTGGGCCGGCGCACGTCCCGAAGTACGCACCGCCCACGACCGAGGCGATCACTCTCGTCCGGCAGGCCGGGGGCGTCCCGGTGCTGGCGCACCCGTGGGGGCGGAGTTCCCGGCGGGAGTTGACGCCTGCTGCGATCGAAGAGCTGGCCAGCGCCGGGCTGGCCGGGCTCGAGGTCGATCACGACGACCACAGCGAGGCCGATCGGGCAGACCTGCGGGCGCTGGCCGCGGAGCTGGGATTGATCGTGACCGGGTCGAGTGACCATCACGGCACCGGGAAGATCGGCCACGAACTGGGCAGGTACACGACAGCACCAGAGCAGTACGAACGGCTGCTTCATATCGCGGGAAATGCGCCCGCCGCGCCCGGGCCGGATCAAGCCGACGAGGCCGACAGCGGAACCGCATGAACTGGCGACTTTTCGGAGAAGCGTTCGTGACCCTGTTCGTGATCATGGATCCACCAGGGACGGTCCCGATCTTCCTCGCCCTTACCGGGACGCTGAGATCGGCCGAGCGCAAGAGGGCCGCCTTGGTCGCCGTTGCCGTCGCATTCGGAGTGATCGTCGCGTTCGCGTTGTTCGGCCAGGTCATCCTGGACTATCTGGGCATCAGCCTGCCCGCCCTGCAAACGGCCGGAGGTCTGTTACTGCTGCTGGTCGCCCTGCAGCTACTGACCGGTGAGTTGGACGATCCGGCCCAGCCGGCGAGCGGGAACGTCGCAATGGTCCCACTCGGGACGCCGCTGCTGGCGGGGCCGGGTGCGATCGTCGCCACGATGGTGTTCGTTCAGCGCTCGGACGAGCTGCCGGACTATTTGGCCGTCGGCGCCGCGATCGTCGCCGTACATCTGCTGCTGTGGACCTTCATGCGCTTCAGCGTGGTGATTTTGCGAATCCTCCGCGAATCGGGGATTCTGCTGCTGACCCGGATCGCCGGCTTGCTGCTGGCCGCGATCGCCGTCCAACTGATCGCAGACGCGATCCGGGCGTTCGTTGAAGGGACCGGATGATTTCGCAAGGGACGCTGGCGGGGATGCCGTCCCGGCTGTTCCGCGCCACCCCAACCCGGTTGACCACCTGGCTGGACTGCCCGCGCCGGTACCGGTTCGCCTACCTGGACCGGCCGCCCCCGCCGAAGGGTCCACCGTGGGCGCACAACACTCTGGGGGCGGCCGTCCACGTCGCGCTCGCCGACTGGTGGCGGCTGCCAGTGGAGCGAAGGACGATCACCGCTGCCGGTGCGTTGCTCGACCGGGCCTGGCGAACGGACGGCTTCAGAGACTCCGGGCAGGCAGAGGAATGGCGGGTGCGGTGCCGGGCGATGGTCGAGCGGTACGTCGCGAAGCTCGACCCGGCCGACGAACCCCGTGGGGTCGAACGAACGGTGTCGACGGTGTACGGCCGGATGGCGCTGTCCGGGCGCGTGGACAGGATCGACGAGGGTCCCGGCGGCGAGCTCGTGGTGGTCGACTACAAGACCGGGCGGCACTTGCTGACCGTCGACGACGCGAGATCGTCGCTCGCCCTCGCGGTGTACGCTGCGGCCGCGACCAGGACCCTGCGCCGGTCCTGCTACCGCGTCGAACTGCACCACCTCCCGACCGGGGATGTGGTGGCCTGGGACCACGACGAGCGTTCGATCAACCGGCATCTTGGCCGAGCCGACGAGATCGCGGGCGAGTGTATTGCAGCGGACCAGGCGTTCGCGGCCGGGCGTACGAGAGATGACGTATTTCCGCCTCGTCCATCGTCACAATGTGCATGGTGCGACTTCCGCCCGGCCTGCCCGGAGGGGCGGGAGCACGTCCCGGATCGTGCGCCGTGGTCGGGGCTCGCCGAGCTACCGCCCGACTGACGGCTGATCGCCATATCAATGGTCGGGGACCGCCCACCAGGCAAGTCGGAGATCTACCACCCCGCGTGCGCCTGGTACGGCACCCACCCGCCTGCTGAAACGTGATCAATCGAGTTCGGCCCAGACCAGCTTTCCGGAGATTGCCGATTCGGTGCCCCAGCGGGACGCGAGGGCTGCGACGATCTCGATTCCCCGGCCTCCGTCGGCATCGAGCGGCGCCGCCTTGTGGGTGGGACGGCGATCGGCTGCCGCATCGAAGACCTCGATGCGGACTCCGTGGGCTCCCAGTGGCTTAACGCGCAACTCCAGTGGGGGTAAGGCGTGGACGAGTGCGTTTGTCACGAGTTCGCTGACGAGCAACTCGGCGATGGACCAGTCGCAGCGATTCCCCGCGGAGCGTAACCAGCGGCGGACGGCCCGCCTAACCCGCGGCACCTCGTCGGGGAGCGCTGCGAGCTGCACGTGCAAACCGGACCGGCTCGACGCCGTCATGGCGCCCGCGACGCTGGGCGGGTGACGACGGCCCAGAAGCCCCTGAGCGTTGCAACGGTCTCCCGGGGACTCTCGGCGGCAGGGGAGTGGCCGGCCTGCTCGATGACTGCTAGCCGTGCGCCCAGCCGGTCCGCCATGTCGAGCTGCACGTCACGCGGCCACCCGTCGTCGGTGGCGCCGAACGTCACGAGGATGGCGACACCGGCGCCGGCGAGCGCTTCCACTTCGTCCGGCGCTGAAACCAGGTGCTTGGTCATCGCCCGCAACGATACGGGGTCGTTGGCCAAAAACCGCCGTTCTAGGAAGCGCTCGATCTCATGGGGAAGCTCCGGCGCGCCCTGCGATCGTTCGTAGGCCCGCTTGGCCTCCCATGTGGCCTGCAGGCCGATCGCGGGGATGGCGTCCGCCATGGCTCGTAGCAGGTGTTGGCGGTCACTTGGGATGGCGGCAGGTCCCGAGCACAGCAGTGTGAGGGACGCGGCGACCTCAGGATGGCGGAGCACCGCCGCCCGAGCCACCAGCCCACCGAACGAGTGGCCGACGAGATGGATGTCCTGACTCGGATCAGCACTGTGGCCAGCCACCGCGGCCAGGTCTGCGGCCAGTGCGGGCAAGGTGTAGTCGTCCTCGCGGCCGGTGCCCGGCGTTTCATACTGGCCGCGTTGATCCAGGGCGACGGCGTGATACCCGGCTTCAGCGAGAGGTGCGAGCACAGCGATGTAGTCCTCCTTGCTCCCTGTCCAGCCGGGCACGAGCAGGGCGAGCGGCCCGTCGGCAGGGCCGGCTTCCAGGACCGCGAACTCGCCCCGTGACGTCGTGAGACGACGTGCGTGCACGCCCTCGGGCAGCGCCAGGAACGGAGGTGTGCTCACGCGCGACACGGTACCCAATACGGATCAGTTCGCCCACGGTGATCGCAAAGCGGAATATGGCGTATGCTGCCGGACAGCGTGTGAGGCTGAGCCGCGGGTTGGAGGGTCGCTAATGCCGGGTCGCCACGCCGAGTCCCGCCGGGATCGGCGCCGCCGGGCTCGGCGCCGGGCACGCGTTCGCCGTTTCACCGCCTCGTCGTCCGCGGCCCTGCTCGCCGTCGCGGGTTTCGGCGCGATGGACAAGTTGTCCTTTGGATCGGACGGCCGCGGCGAGCCCATCACCGGCGAGTTCGCCGCCATCACCGACGAGCGCACCACCGAGCGGGCCGCCGACCGTGACCTGACATCGCTGGCGCGCGGCTCGGATCGCACGAGTCCTCCACCGACCGTCGAGGTGACGGTCAATGCAGGCCCTGACTACAAGCCACCGGCCCGCCAGCCGCTGCCGGCCGACAGCGGATCCGGCAAGCGCGTGGTGTTCGACATCACCGCCCAGCAGGTGTGGCTGGTAAACCCCGACAATCAGGTGGAGCGGACGTACTTGGTCTCCGGTAGCCGATACGACCAGCTCGATCCGGGCACGTACGAAGTTTTCTCCGCGTCGCGGCACACCACGAGCTGGACGGGCAGCGAGACTATGGAGTACATGGTCCGCTTCCACCGAGGGAACAACTCCAATATCGGCTTCCACGACATTCCCGTCGATACCGCGACCGGGGAGGAAGTGCAGACACTCTCCGAGCTCGGCACGCCGCTGTCCGACGGCTGCATCCGACAGGACGTTGAGGACGCCAAGGCGCTCTACAAGTTCGCGCCCGTCGGCACCACCGTAGTCGTCGTCCGCACCTGAGCCGGCGACCTGAGCCCCACCCCGCCAGCCCAGCGATTGAGCGGACGGTCGATCAGGTCTCCCGGCTGGCTGACTGTGGGGAATCCGTGGAGTTCGGCGAAGCTGCCGTCGACACCCTGGCCGAACTGGGGCCTCGCCGCCGCCGACGCCGTTTGGTCGCCGGACCGTCACCGGTCGCGCGCGTCGCGGCTTCGGTTTCGCCGCTCGTGCCAGACGTGTTGTGCTCCCCGGCCGTGTCCGTACCGGGCGCGGAGGACTGTACGACTGGCTCGCCACCACGGGTTCGGCGGCGGGTGCGCTGCCGGCGTGGTCGCCGTTCCTCGTCAGCGGAGGAGGCCCCACTGCGCGGGCGTCTGCCGTCTGCGCTGCCGCCACGAGCACCCGACCTGGCCTTCGAACCACGCGAGCGTGTGCGCTGCCCACCGCGGCGGCCAGTCTCGCCGAGATCCTCGACCGCCTCCGCTGCCAGCCCGGCGCGGGTACGCAACTCCTGCGGAAGCGTCCCTTTCGTGCCCGGCGGAATGCCGAGGTCGTGGAGGAAATGCTCGCTGCTGGAGTATGTCTCCGCCGGCTCCGGGAATGGCAGCCCGAGCGCGTCGTTGATGACCCGCCAACGGGCAATGTCCTCCCAGTCGACAAGGGTCACTGCGACCCCCGAGGCCCCGGCTCGACCCGTCCGGCCGATGCGGTGCAGATACGTCTTCTCGTCGTCGGGGCAGCCGAAGTTGATCACGTGGGTGACGCCCTCGACATCGATGCCGCGCGCGGCGACGTCGGTGGCGACCAGCACGTCAACCTTGCCGGATCGGAAGGCCCGCAGGGCCTGTTCGCGTGCTGCCTGACCAAGGTCGCCGTGAACGGCGGCCGCCGCGAAT
Organism: Jiangellaceae bacterium; assembly: GCA_035762665.1. Lineage (GTDB taxonomy): Bacteria > Actinomycetota > Actinomycetes > Jiangellales > Jiangellaceae > JASLBX01. Next base: position 53,718 of record DASTNZ010000200.1, read on the forward strand.
CCACGGTGGGCAAGCTCGTCGGCGACTTTCTGTGCCTGGCGCTTGGTCTTGCAGAAGATCATGGCCAGCCCGCGGTTCTCAGCCTGTAGCAGCCTGGCGACCATCTCATCCTTGTCCAGAGAGTGCGCCCGGTAGACGAACTGTGCGGTCGCGGGAACCGTCTGGGTCTCGTCGGGTGACTCGGCGCGGATGTTCAACGGATGGCGCAGGTAACGACGGGCAAGCGCGACGACTTCGGCCGGCATCGTGGCCGAGAACAGCATCGTCTGGCGAAGCTCCGGCGTCAGGCCGATCAGCTTCTCAACATCCGGAAGGAAGCCCAGATCGAGCATCTCATCGGCCTCATCGAGAACCAGGACCTTCACCTGCCCGAGGTCCAGGTGCCCCTGGTCGGCGAGGTCTAGCAGCCGTCCAGGCGTGCCGACGACTACGTCGACGCCCTTGCCAAGTTCGGCGATCTGCGGCTCATACGCGCGGCCGCCGTAGACGGTCAGAATGCGGGCCTGGCGCACGGACGATGCGGTCCGCAAGTCGGCCGTGACCTGGATTGCCAGCTCGCGGGTCGGCACGACGACAAGAGCCTGCGGCTTGCCGGGATCTGCTGCCTGGTCGTACTCACGGTCGTCAGGGGAAACGATCCGCTGCAAGAGCGGTACGCAGAATGCAAAAGTCTTGCCGGTGCCGGTTCGGGCCTGCCCGATCAGGTCGTTTCCGAGCAGCGCGACCGGCAAAGCCATCTCCTGGATGGGAAACGGGTGTGTGATGCCGACCTTCTCGAGGGCATCGGCGATCGGAGTAAGGACTCCGAGATCTCGGAATGTAGTCAGGGCGTCTCGCCTCTTCGTGTCGTTCGGACCTCGAAGGGAGCGCAGGGACGATCGCAGTCCGATGGTGGCCGCACTGGGCGTAGGTCACAGCGAGCCAGGTGATCGGTCGCGCGGTCGCATCGTTGCGCCGTGTCGAGGGGCGCCCGTTTTCCTCCGCGCGGACGCCAATGGATACGTGGGCTAGTGTACCGCTTCAGCCCAGGCGCTATCGTGCGTGACATGACCGACGGAACCGGAGTGTCCTCTGCCACGCCCGATGACCCGGCCTACCGGGCCGCCGTCACGGATCTCCTGGGCCTGCTCAGCCTCGGCGAGCTGACCGCGTTCGAGCGGCTCGCCGCCGATGCCGGCTTGGCGCCCAACCTGGCCGACAAGGCCGCGCTGGCAGCGATGGCCGTCGCGGAGTTCCAGCACTTCGAGCAACTGCGCGATCGACTAGCCGAACTCGGAGTCGACGGCGAAGAGGCGATGAACCCGTTCCGTGAGGCACTGCAGGCATTTCACGAGCACACCAAGCCCGCAGACTGGCTTGAGAGCCTGGTCAAGGCCTACGTCGGCGACGGCATCGCCGCCGACTTCTACCGCGAAGTGGCCGAGTACGTCGACGAGGGGACGCGCACGCTCGTGCTCGACGTGCTAGCCGACACAGGGCACGCAGACTTCGTCGTGGGCAGGGTTCGCGCCGCGATCGAAGCCGATCCGCAGGTCGCCGGGCGTCTCGCGCTGTGGGGCCGCCGATTGGTGGGAGAGGCACTGTCGCAGGCGCAGCGAGTGGCCGTGGACCGCGACTCGTTATCGGCCCTGATCGTCGGGGGAGTCGACCGCCCCGGAATGGACCTCGCCGAGCTCAGCCAGGTCTTCGCCCGAATGACCGAGAATCACACAAAGCGGATGGCTTCGCTCGGGTTGGCCGCCTAGAGCGCTCCGAAGCCGACCCGCCGTTCAACCGGCTCGCCGATCTCGACATACGTGAGGTGGTTAGCCATGACGATGACCCTGCGGCCACGCTCGTCTTTCAGATCGAGCACTCCGTCCTTGCCGGTGACAGCGGCCATGACTGCCTTCTGGACCTCCTCAGGGGACTGAGTGCTCTCGATCACGAGCTCTCGGGCGGCGTTGTGAACGCCGATCTTGACCTCCACGCGCGTTCCCTTCGAAGTTCAAGCGGTATAGCCCGCGTCTGTTGTCGTTGTTGCCGGCCAACGCGAAGGCGGAGTCCGGTTCATTCCAGGCTATCCGAGCGTCCACTCGTGCCACGCCAGCACGGCTCAGCCCACGGTGAAAAGCTCCCGTGATCACGGCAGGCGCCACCTAACTGGGGGCGAAAGTGACTCTGATCAAGATGCGGCCGGGCCGTCCTCGCGCTTCGGGAAGCCGCGGATACCGCGCCATGCAAGGGTGGCCACGAGTTCGGCTGCGATATCACGGGGAATCGAGCCCGCCGTCTCGGCCCAGTATCGCGCAGTGAACTGAGCATTACCGACGAGTCCGACAGCAAGGAGCGTTGATTCCTCGACCGGCAGCCCAGTGTCCTCAGTGATGATCTTGGCGATCTCCTGTGCGCTGAGCGCGGTGAACCGGTCGACCCGCTCCCGCACCTCTGGCTCGCTGACCAGGTCCGACTCAAACAGCAAGCGGTGCGCCGTGGCGGGGTCACCGACGAAGTCGAAGTACGCCGCGACCGTTGCGGTGACCCGCTGCTTGTTGTCGTCGGTCGACCGCAGCGCTTCATGAATGCGGGCGAGCATCTGCTCGCCACTTTCGTCCAGCAGGGCCAGATACAGCTCACGCTTGCCGGGAAAGTGCTGGTAGAGGACTGGCTTACTCACGCCGGCCCGCTCGGCGATGTCGTCCATCGCCGCAGCGTGGTAACCCTTGTCAGCGAAGATCTCGCGCGCGGCCCGAAGGAGCTGAGCCCGGCGCTCGCCACGGGGCATGCGGACACCGCGGGCCGGCACATGCTGCAAGCTCGTCACGCGGGCTCCTTGGGTCCGTTCTCGCGATCGTATCTTCGTCGCTGCGCAAGTAACGAGGCTTAGCGGTATTCGTCCTCGTCGTAATCGACCACGCGGTTCTGTTCGTAGGCGTCTGCAGGGTCGACGTCGAACGGCACGCTTGGTGGAGCGTTGTCGTCCCGGTCCACCACTCCTCGGTGCTGCTCCACAGCGTCTGCCTCGGGGGCGTCGTCCGGCGCGTCCGCAACGTCGTCCGACGTCAAGGCATCGTCGGGCTCGCTGGGACGAAAGTCGCTCTCCGACACCGATTCACCTCCATGGCTCAGCTGGCGGAGTCGAGCCTACCCCGTAGTTCTAGGATCAATCAGGTGAGCGACCACGCCAGGCAGGACGGCGATCCCACGGGAATGCAGCCGCTGCCGGGCACGCAGGTTGTGCTCCCGGGCGGAACGACGCTGCACGTGCGGCATGCCGCGGCGAAGCGTCCGGGACTGCCGCCCGCTGTGCTGATCCATGGGCTCGGCGGCTCGTCGCTCAACTGGACGGGCCTGATGCCAGAACTCGCCGACACCGTCGAGCAGTGGGCGCCGGACCTACCAGGGTTCGGCGAGTCACCGCCGGCGAGGCTGCATACCGTCGATTCATTCGTGGACGTGATCGTCGAATACATCGAGGAAATCGGCCAGGCCGCTCACGTCATAGCCAACTCGATGGGCGGGATGATCTCCGTGCTGACTGCGGCCCGGCGTCCCGACCTGGTCGCGTCCCTGGCCCTCATCTCCCCGGCCATGCCCCATGTACGCCAGCCGTCCGCGGCCCGCGGCATGGCCGTCCTGGCCGTCCCGAAGGTCGGCGAGCGGCTGCTCGCACGGATCAACGACATCGCGCCCGAGGAACAGGTTCGTCGCCTCGCGGACGTACTGTTCGGCGACCCCAACGTGATCGATCCTGACGGCTTTGAGCTGGCCGTGGCCGAACGGGCCCGCCGAATGAAGCAGGGCTACGGGGACGCGGTGCTGCTCGAGTCGCTGCGGTCGATCGTGCGTTATTACGCGGTGCCCCCTTGGCGGTCGGCCTGGGCCGCTGCGCGCGAGGTGTCGTGTCCCATGCTGGTGATCCTGGGTATACGGGACACCCTGGTTGGCTCATCGACAGCCAAGCGGTGGCGGCGAGCGGTTCCGCGAGCTCGAGTCGTGACGCTGCCATCGACCGGCCACGTGGCGATGATGGAGCAACCCGCCGAAGTAGCGGACTTGATCCGCACCTATCTCATTCCCGCCCCGGAATGACCACGTGTTGAGATCTGGTGCTCAGTACCTGGACCGCGTGCCCGGGAATTGGCCGGGACGTGGCACCGTTGGCGGAGTAGAACCCATCATCTACGGAGAATGTCATCGTGTCCCTGCCACCGCTGGTCGAGCCTGCTTCCGACCTGAGCGTCGACGAGGTCCGTCGTTATTCGCGTCACCTGATCATTCCCGACGTCGGCATGGCCGGACAAAAGAGGCTCAAGAACTCGCGCGTGCTCGTGATCGGTGCCGGCGGGCTAGGGTCGCCCGCCCTGATGTACCTCGCGGCCGCAGGTGTCGGCACCCTCGGTGTGATCGACTTCGACGTTGTCGACGAGTCCAACCTGCAACGCCAGGTCATCCACGGGCAGTCCGACGTCGGCACGCCGAAGGCGCTGTCCGCGAAGGCGAGCGTCACCGAGATCAACCCGTACGTGAACGTGGTCGTCCACGAGGAGCGCCTCGACAACGACAACGTCATGCGGATCTTCAGCGAGTACGACCTCATCGTCGACGGCACCGACAACTTCGCTACGCGTTACCTCGTCAACGACGCGGCGGTGCTGCTCGGCAAGCCGTACGTCTGGGGTTCGATCTACCGGTTCGACGGCCAGGCGTCGGTGTTCTGGGCCGAACACGGGCCGTGCTACCGCTGCCTCTATCCGGAGCCGCCGCCGCCGGGGATGGTTCCGTCCTGTGCCGAGGGCGGCGTGCTAGGCGTGTTGTGCGCGTCGGTCGGTTCTATCCAGGTCACCGAGGCGATCAAGCTGCTGACCGGGGTGGGCGAGCCACTGCTCGGCCGCCTGATGGTTTACGACGCGCTGGAGATGTCGTACCGGACGGTCAACGTGCGCAAGGACCCCAATTGCGCCATCTGCGGCGAGAACCCAACAGTCACGGAGCTGGTCGACTACGAGGCGTTCTGCGGCGCGATCAGTGAGGAGGCCGCCGACGCGGCGGTCGACTCCACCATCTCCGTGCGGCAACTGGCCGAGTGGTTGGACGAGCGCGAGCGTGGTGAGCGCGACTTCGTCCTGATCGACGTCCGCGAGCCCAACGAGTATGAGATCAACAGGATTCCCGGCTCCGTGCTTATGCCGAAAGGTGAGTTCCTGACCGGCACGGTGCTTGAGAAGCTGCCCTCGGACAAGCAGGTCGTGCTGCACTGCAAGAGCGGTGCCCGGTCCGCCGAAGCCCTGGCGGTGGTCAAGGGCGCCGGGTACTCCGACGCCGTCCACGTCGGAGGTGGCGTCGTCGCGTGGGTGAACCAGATCGACCCATCCCAACCGTCCTACTGAGCCCCCTCCGTTCGATCACGTTCGGCAGGCGGCGCAACGTAGCTACATGCCTGCATGCCTGTGGCTACGTCGCTACGGCTGGTGGGCGGCCCTGCGCCGTACTCAGCAGGAAGCTGTGCGGCTTCGCGAGTGGGTGGCGGCCCGTGGGCTCGCGGGTCCGTCAGGTCCGGTGGTCAGTTGGGCGCCGTTACCCGGCACGTTCGCTCCACTGTCGGGCTCGGGCGAATGCGTTCCGGAACCGTGTCTCGACCTCTTTTGGATGGTCCAGGTCAAGCCAAATCACACGGGCTACCTCGTTGCCCGTCGAGCGTAGGGCATCCTCGCGCTTCTTCTCCCTCCAGACGATCTCGCCGGCATCGTCCTCGGGGCGGAGTGACCGCAAGTATTTCCCTTTGCCGTCGAACTCGCCGATGGTCCGTTCCTCCTCGAAGTAGAAGTCCGACCTGCCGATCAACGCGCCGTTCGGAGCGTAGAACTCACGCTGCAGGTCAGGCGGCGGCAGCCCGATGTGGTGAAATAGCACGCGGC
>DASTNZ010000201.1:0-4504 GCA_035762665.1 Jiangellaceae bacterium
GTCCATCGGCTGCGGTTCGCGCGCGTGGTGGGTGAGCACGAAGACCGGGGCGTGGAACGGCGGATCGTCGCCCCACCAGCCGTTCCACCGCCGATCCCACTCGCCACGCACCGGGCCGAACATGTTGCGCCCCATGATGAATGCTTTGGCGGCAGTCATCTGGTCGATCTCGGCCCGGTTCTCCTCGGGAGTTTCGGCGTACCAGGCGTGCAGCTTGTCGCCCCAGCCGTCGCCGGCGTCGTCGCCGAACGGGCGTTCTTCGGTCTGGTTGAGCCCGGCCGAGTACCCGTCGGCCGAGATCGTGATGTCGCAGGTCACCTTGCCCATGTGTGGCTCCTCATATATGAGCTATCTCCGGCTGGCCGCCAACGCGTCGGCGCTCAGCACGATTGTGCCCAAGGCGGCCGCCACGTTGGCCCGCGCGCACCCGGGACTCGAGCTGAGCCTGATCGACCAGCACCCGGTCGAGGCGCTACAGATGCTGCGAAACGGCGAGATCGACGTCGCACTCATCTACCGGCACGTCGACGACCCGGCCGAGGACCAGGGATTCCGCCTTCTCCACATCGGCGACGATCCGATCTCCTGCTTCGCCCGCTCGCGATCGAGGCATGACCGGCTTCCCGGGCCGCGCGGCACTGGACGACGCTTTAGGAGGTTCGCCGAAGAGCCGCCAGGTGTGATCAGCTGTTCGAGTGGCTCGATACGCGACTCTAGATCTTGGCGGCGGGCGCCGGCGAGCCATCGATCGCTTCCCTGCGTTCCCTAATTCTGGTGGAAAGCATAAGTACGACCAACGCCGAGAATGTGGACAAGATCATGCACGACGTCCACAGAGTCGCCTCGCCGAGATGGTCGAAGACCCTGGTGCCAAGAAGGGGCGCAAGGAATGCAGCGGCGCCGAACGCGACTCCCACCAGCCCGTTATAGCGGCCGCGCAATCCGGGTGGCGCGATGTCGGCGATCAGCGCGGGCGCCACTGCGTTGAACCCGATTTCGCCCAACGTCCATACGAAGACCGTGAGCCCGAACATCGGCACCGTGTCGGCCACGGCGGTCATCCAGAAGCCGAGGCCCATGACCACCGATGAGCCGGCCAGTAGTCGCACGGCGGGCAGGCGATCGATCAACCAGAGCACGACGGGTTGCAGAACGATCACTGTCACAGGGTTCACCGCATAGACGAGCCCGAAGATCTCAGGGCCATGGCCGTCGGCTCGCACTGCAAGAGGGAGCGTCACCAGAGACTGCATGTAGACCAGCGAGCTGAGGAAGATCGACGCGACCAGTCCGAGAAGCAGTCCGTCGCGCAGAGCGACCCCGTAGCCGTGATCATGCGATCGAGCCTCACGGGCGTGGGTCTCCGGCACGAAGCGAACGATCAATGCCGCGAAGACCAGACACGTTGCCGCGTCGAGGACGAAAAGCAGCCAGTACGACCGGGTCGCAAGGTAGCCACCGGCAACGCCGGCAATCGCGACTCCGAGATTGATCGCCCAATACAGCTGCGCGTATGCGCGCGGTCGGTGCTCGGGCCGCACAAGATCAGCGACCATCGCGGCCACCGCAGGCCGATAGGTGTCGATCACCAACCCGGCCAGCAATGCCGCGACCGCTATCAGCAGCAGGCTTCGCGCCGACGCGAAGAGCATGAATGCCGCAGCGGTACCGATCATGCTCGCCACCAGCGTGGCCCGTCGGCCGACCCGATCGGCGAGGTAGCCGCCGACCGGCTGCGAAACTAACGAACCCAGCCCGAAGCAGGCCACGACAGTGCCGACCGTGGACGGGGTAAGCCCACGCGGACCGGCCAGATAGAGCGCAAGGAACGGCTGCACGAACGAACCGGCCCTGTTTACGAACGTACCCGCCCACAACACCCAAAAAGGGCGGGACATACCAGCAGTCGCGCGAGCCCACCAAGCGCTGCGAAGCATGCCTGGACGGTATAGCCCGGTACTGACAACCCCACCGCGATTGACGTGTCCGCCTTTCCTTTCCGAGGGATACCAGCTGGTCGAGGAGGACGTGTCCTGCCTCCGGTTGCAGGCGGACGGTCGAGGTGGGCACGAAGCGTTCCAGCAGGCTCGCGCTTTCGTGGGAGTCGAGCATGAAAGTCGTGGGTACGGCCAACTAGGGTGCGCGGTGAGTTCGCCACCTCGTCGTGGTCTGTATCGGCGAGAGATACCCATGACCGACCAGTGAGAACGGAAGTGATCACCGTGACCGAGATCAGATCAGAGGCGTTGGCGCACCTCGACGCCTTCGTTGGTGAGTGGATCGTGGAGGCCGTCTTCCCTGGCGACCAGCCGGCACCACCGAACGTGGCTGAGGGCAGCCCGCAGGCGCGCAGCCGCTTCGAATGGGCTCTGGATGGACAGTTTCTGCTCCAGCGCACCGAGATCCCGATCCCCGAAGCACCCGACAGCATGACGATCGTCAGCGTCGACCCGGCGACGGGTTCCTACACACAGCACTACTACGACTCGCGCGGTGTCGTGCGCCTATACGCCATGAGCTTCGCCGATGGAGTGTGGACGTTAACACGCGAGTCGCCCGACTTCTCACCTCTTGATTTCCGGCAGCGCTTCACCGGCAGCTTCAGCGCTGACGGCAACGTCATCAGCGGCGCATGGGAGATCTGCTTCAACGACGCCGACTGGGAGCACGACTTCGACCTCGCCTACCGCAGGGTCGGCTGACATGAGCGCTACCGATTCGGCTGCGCAGATCGCACGGGACATCATCGAGGCCAACCGCTACCTCGTCCTCGCCACCGCCGACGCGACGGGACGACCGTGGAGCACACCGGTCTACTTCGCGCACATCGACTTCACCGAGTTCTTCTGGGTTTCCTCACCCGACGTGACGCACTCCCGCAACATCGCGGTGCGACCAGAGGTGGGCATTGTGGTCTTCGACTCGCAAGCGGCGATAGGCACCGGACAGGGCGTGTACATGTCCGCGCTCGCGAAGCTGCTCGACGGCGGCGAGATTGACCGCGGGATCGAGGCCTTCTCCCGCCGTTCGGTCGCGCACGGAGGACCCGAATGGACGAGCGAGGACGTCCAGCCTGGCGCCGGTTTGCTCCTCTACCGGGCAACCGTCGAATCGCACTGGATCCTCGCCAAGGACGGCCGTCCCGACCACCGCATTCCCGTACCTTTCACCTGACGCACGTAGCGACATGCGACCGGGGAACGTTCCATGAGGGTTCACGGACGTCGTCGACGATTTCTGCGAGATTCCGGGTCTCACAGTGCAAATAGACCAGGTAGAGACGGACAGTCTGTTCCGTGCCCCATCGGCCGAGCGGCCTGGCGTACTTCGGCATCGCCCTGGATTGTGTGTCGTGGCAACTGATCCAGCCAAGCGACGCTGCAAGGCTTGCTTGAGGTGCTCGCCCGCTGGGCGCCCTCTCGTTACTCCTGGAACGCCTGGTCCGCGATGCGGAACTCCACCTGACCTTGCGCATTGATCTGCGCATCCAGGGACTTGTCGTCAAGGGAAGGTGCCACGTCGGAGTCCACGAAGACACGTGCGCCCTGAGCTTCCAATATCTGATCATCTGGCTGCGGATCGGCAGTCACCGATAGCCCGAGTGCCCGCGTGCCGGCTTCTCCGAGCGTCGGGGCAATACGAACACCGGTCTCATCGGGTTGGTCAGTCTGCAATGTCAACGTACGAATTGCAGCAGCAGCGTTTTCGGTAAGCGTCAGCAAGACAGCCTCCCTATAACATTGTCGCTTCTAGGTCCAAGGCCTCAGCCTGCCCACGTCGAGCGCGCCTAAACGCCACTACGGCGGGCACTGAGCGTCGAGCGTCGAAGGTTGTGGGCGGCAAGCGTCGCCGAAGTTGAACATCGCACTCGATCGCTCGGCTGACCGCTCTAGACTCCTGCCATCAGGATTTACTGATGTCAAGGGGGGATCATGAAGTTTCTACGCATGCTCGCAGTGGCGCTGGTTGGCGTCACGTCGATCGCGCTGGCCGGACCCGCGGGTGCTCAGCCGCTCGATCGCGGAACGTTCCACGACGAGTTCACGGAACTCGTCGAGGATTTCTGCGACGTTTCGGGTCTGACGGTGCAAATAGACGGGGTGGTCGACGGCCGGTTCTTGTTCAACCCGCATGGGCCGGACGGCCTCGCCTACTACATGGAGTCGATCCACGCCTCCTCCACCTTCACGAACGTGGATAACGGAAACACGATCACTGCCGTCGATCGGAGCTTGTTCAAGGACCTGAAGGTGACGGACAACGGCGACGGAACGCTGACCATCCTGGTGCTGGGAACCGGGAACTCCACGCTCTACGGCCAAGACGGCAAGGCGATTGCCAGGAACCCAGGTCAAATACGGTTCGAGATCCTGATCGACCACGCCGGGACTCCGGACGACCCGTTCGACGACGAGTTCATCGCGGACCTCGGTCTCGTCAAGGGGTCAACCGGCAGGTCCGACGACTTCTGCGAAGCCGCCGTCCCGGCACTGACCGGCTGACT
>DASTNZ010000202.1:0-7210 GCA_035762665.1 Jiangellaceae bacterium
GGGGTTGCTTCAGCAGGTGTTTCCGGTGGCCTTCCCGCACGTTCCGAACTTCGACGTGGCCGGCGTCCTCACCGAGGTCGGCGAGGGCGTGAGCGGCTGGAGCGTCGGGGACGCGGTGGTGGCGTTCCTGCCGATGACCGAGCCGGGCGCGGCCGCCGAGTACGTCGCTGCGCCCGCCGAGGCGCTGGCCGCCGCCCCTGGCACCGTCGAACTCGCCGACGCCGCGGCACTGCCCTCGGCCGGACTGACGGCCTGGCAGTCGCTGTTCGAGCACGCCGGGCTGAAGACGGGGCAGAGCGTGCTGATCAATGGCGCGGGCGGCGCGGTGGGCGGGTACGCCGTCCAGCTCGCCGCACAGGCCGGTGCCACCGTGACCGCGACCGCCAGCGCGCGCAGCCACGACCGCGTCCGCTCCCACGGCGCAGACCGGATCGTCGACTACACCGCCACACCCCTCCTGCAAGCGGTAGCCGGGCAGCAGTTCGACGTGGTGCTGAACCTCGCGGCTACCAGCCCGGAGGAGACCGCGCAGCTGGTGGACCTGGTCGCCGACGGCGGAGCCTTAGTCAGCACCACCACTCCCGGCCCGGAGGATGCCGGGAGCGGGGTGCGGACGGTGCGGGTCTTCGTGCGCAGCGACGCCGCCCAGCTCGCCGAGCTGGTCGCCCGCGTCGAGGCCGGAGATCTGAAGATCAACGTGGCCGAGCGACGGCCGCTGACCGACCTGGCCGCCGTCCACGACGAAGCGGCCGCCGGACAACTGTCCGGCAAGACCGTCCTGACCCCCGCCTGAGCAGCAATATTCGCCATAGCAACGAATGGAGCGAGCATGTTCTGGACAGCGGGTTTCCGCACCGCGCCGCGGCGGACGAGTTAGGTGCGGTTGGTACCGGTTACGCGGCAGCGGCCAGGGCCGCGTTGTCGTGGTGGTGGCGGCGGCGTTGGCTGTTGCCGAGTAGGTGTGCGAGGTCGCCCGGGGTTTGTCCGAGGAGTCGGGTGGCGGTGCGTGTGAGGTGGGCCTGGTCGGCGAAGCCGGCGTCGATGGCGGCGAGGGCGATCGGTGTGGCCGGCAGGCTGAGGATGGCCGCCCGTAGCCGTTGCCACATCCGTAGCCGCGTGGGCGGGGTGCCGGTCTGAGCGTGGATCAGAGCGCGCAGCCGCGATGGGGACAAGCCGACCCCGGCGGCGATGTCTGCGACCGATTCGGCGGTGGCGAGAACCCGTACCGCGGCCGCCACCCGGGGATCGATTGAGACCGCTGCCGGCAGCAGGTGGCGGCGGCGCAGCAGGGCCACCGTCTCGCGGGCGGACTGGTCCGGATCGCTTATCTGGTCCGGGGACCAGTGGGCGCGAAGGTGCCGCACGGTGTCACCCTCGAGTGCGATGGGCCGACCCGAGCCTGGTCCCAGCCCCAGGTGCCACGGGTCGATGAACACCGAGGCGTGAGCGGCGGCGCTGCTGGTGCGGTGTGCCACCTGCGGCGGGAACACCGCTCCGGCGGCGCACTGGCCGGCGCCCCGGCCGGCGGTCCAGGTGAGGCGCCCGGCCTGTGGTATGACGAGGTTCCACGCCGGGTGGGAATGCTCCTTGATCGTTTGACCGCTCGGGTGGTGCAAGACCATGGTGTGGTCCGCGGCCACAGGCCGAACACGCTGTTCCCGTTGAGTGACCGGACCGTCGTCCACACGGCGACGCTAGATACACCGGCACCCGGCCGGTAAGACACCACATTGGTGGTCATCAAACCATCCCCAGTTCTGGGGATACAGCCCAACTGATGGCCACAGCACGCGTTGCGTTCAAGACCCCACCACAGAGCACCAGCAACGGTGGCCGTCGTGGATGCCGTCACTGTCAGGGCGGGCTGAGGCCCTCTGGCGGGTCTCAGCCCAATCGACCAGCTCAACGCACAGCACAAGGAACCGGAGGTACACCATTAACGTCCCAACCGCCACTCATGACGCCAGGGGCACTTACCCGCCCCTCGGCGGTCATCTTCGTTCGCCGGTTCGAGCCGGTGCTGTCGCTGGCATGATCGCCGGACCGTTCTTCCTCGTGGCGAGCGCCCTACAGATGCCGCTCTACGATGAATTCGACCTGACGAAGCACCCGTTCAGCTTCCTCAGCATCGGAGAGCACGGCTGGCTTCAGCAGGTCACCTTCGTTGTCACCGGTTGTCTATTCATCCTGTGTGCACCGGCGGTTGTTCGCGGCCTCGGCGGGCGTGCAGGGCGATGGGGTGGAGCGCTGGCCACACTCCTCGGAGCAGGGAAGATCGTCGCCGGCATCTTCGTCGTCGACCCCGCCTTCGGCTTCCCGGCGGGCACACCTGCTGGGCCCCCCGAGCACGTCAGCGCGAGCTCGAGCGCACATGGCGTGGGATTCGCCGTCTCGATGGTCGCCTGGGTGGTGCTGCTTTTCATGGCGGGTCGCCGACTGAACGCCCGAGGGCATCACCGCCTCGCCTGGATCACCTACGGTGTCGCCCTCGCGCTGCTGACAGTGCCGCCGTTCCTCATGGCGACGTCCTTCGGTGCGGTCGTGCTGTACGTCGTGCTGCCCACGGCGTACCTCGTCACCACGGCTGTTGTCCGGAAGCTGGTCGTGTCCCCCGCCAGCTCATTCGGCCGCTCGTAGTAACCCACCGACATCGTCGACGCACAACTCGAATGAAGGAGAAAAACGAATCATGGGAACGATCAACGCCAACACTATGATGACCCTGAACGGCGTCGCGGGACGCCCCGAGAACTGGCAGGGCGACTACATGAGCCCCCAGATGATGGGGGTGATTGCTGACGCCCTTCAGGCGAGTTCAGGCCTAGTTCTCGGACGACGCACCTACGACGAGTTCGTCCGGTACTGGCCCGAGGTCGACCCGACCGAGAACCCCATGGCGCCACTCATGAACGGGCTGCCGAAGTACGTCGTGACCACGACCCTCCACACCGCCGAGTGGAACAACACTCAGGTCGTGAGCGACACCGAGGTGCTCGCCTCAATCAAGGCGTCGACGGAGGGGGTGCTCAGCATCATCGGCAGTCCGACCCTCGTGAGGTCGTTGCTCGAGGCTGGGATGGTGGACGAGCTGTCGCTGATGGTTTACCCCACCGTGGTGAACGACGGGATTCCGCTCTTTGCCGGGGCCGAGACCCGGACCAAGCTTGAGTTGCAGCAATGCTCCGAGCTTCCCCTCGGCGTTCTGCATCTCACGTACGTTGCGGCTGCCTGATGCGGCCTCGACCGAGCCCGTGGACTGGTGGATTTAGCGGCGCTTGGCGTTCAGCTGATTGAACCCCGCCTGCTCCTCCACCCTCGGAATTCCAACCGGCACCACTGAGCGACCAATACCCATCCCATGCCGGCCCGATCATGCAGGCAATTCGCTCAAGACCGCAGCCTTACGCTCGTGAGACTGGAAGACAAACCTGACGAAGGAGCGGGATCAGCATGCAGGCCGAGGAACAGGGCTGGCCCAATGAGGCGAACAGCGGCCTCGAGCCTACCGAAGCGCCCCGCAAACATGGCGGAGACGCTCACGGAGGATCCCGCGACGCGGACGGCCGGTATCGACGTCCAGGCTTGGGAGTTCTCGCTGGCCTCGGTGCATTCGTGCTTGTCGCTATTCCTGCCGGATGGTCCGCCTACTTCGCGCTCGTCAGCTTCACGGGATGTTTCATAGAATGCGGCAAGCCCGAAGTAGGCACCGGCGTGTTATGGGGATCGTTAGCCACATTCCTCCTCGCCGTCCCCGTCATCACGGGCCTGGTAGTGGCTCGGGTGCCGTTACGCCGAGGGTTGCCGTGGCTCATGGGCCTGGGGGGAGCCGTCACGCTTGCCGGGGTCCTTGCTCAACGGGTGATCTAGTTGACTGCTTCAAACGGTGACGCCACGCGAGGTGAGCGAGTAGTGGACGCCGGCATCGGCTCGCACTTCGCCGGTGAGCGCGGCGATGACCGTGACGTCGCTGCTTTGGCCGAGGGCATCGAGCAGCCGGATGGCGTTGGGCGGTAGGTCCTGGGGGAGGAACACGACCACCGCGCCCACCTCGCTGCTGCTGGCTGCGCGCGAAGTGCCTCGGTTGCCGCCTGGCGCAGGTCCGTGGTGTCGAACCAGCCCGTCGCCAGGATGGTCTCGACCCGCCGGTGCAGGCGTACCAGGTCGGCAGCGATCGGTTCGCCGCTGGCGGCAATCGTCCCCAGCGCCGTCCCGTCATCTACTCCCCTTGACCACCGGCTCGGCACGCGAGCGTACAACGGAGACCCTGGACACATGGACGCGCACGCGCGTGCAAGTGAGGGCGCGCGCTTCCGTTGAGGTGGCTGGTCACGTGGCTCTTGTCTGGTTGTGAAGTCGTGTCCGAGATGCCGTAGACGTACGCCGCGATTGGATGCACTGTTAGGCCATTCATTGGTGAGGCTGCGGGGTGCAGCCTGAGCGCTCGCCCCTAACGCTTCTCGAAGCACATCAAACCCGGAAGAGGGGATGCATCGTGAGACAGCGTTTCATTCTGATCGTCGTTCTCGCGCTCGGAATGATGGCGATACCTGCCGGCCCTGCGCTCGCTCAACCCGCCAATGACGACGTGGCAGGGGCTGTACCCGTGACGTCGATCCCGTTCGCCGACACCGTCGACGCCAGTGAGGCGACCCTGCAGGACGGCGAGCCGGACGCCACGTGCGCGCCACTGCACTCCACCGTCTGGTACGCGGTGACGCTGGACAGGAACAGGACCGTCACTGTCGACACGGCCGGTTCGGACTACGACACCGTCCTGTCGGTATATCGCGGCTCGGATTTCGCCGATTTCGACGTGGTCGCTTGCAACGATGACTTCACCAGTCTGCAGGCGCGAGTGTCTTTCACCGCGGCGGCGGACGAGACGTTCTACGTCCAAGTAGGCGCGTTCGGCGAGGCAGAGTTCGACTCGGAGGCAGGCCAGCTTCAGATCTCGTTCACTCGCGGCACGAAGAAGCCCACCATCTTCAAGAGTTCGTTCCGCGGCAACCTGGCGTTCGCCGATTGGTTCTCGGAAGAGGAGGACGGCTTCTCGGAGACGATCGTGGGCCTGGTGGACGGCCGCAGCAAGTTCGGCCGTGGCAGGCCGATCGCCGAGGCGACCCTCGACCTCTTCCACGTCACCGAGGAGTTCGGCCCCGCCACCGAAACAGTTACGGTCACCGAGCTGTTCGGCCTCACCACGCTTGATCCGAACCAATTCGGCATCGACCGCCGGCTTCGCAGGGCGTTCGTCGACGCGGATCTCACCCTGGACGGCTCCCGCTGCGTGTTCACGGGCGACGTGGACGATGGCGAGGCAGAGTGCGAGTCGTTCACCGCGGACGTAACCGTCTCCGTAACGTGGACCGGGAAAGGGGGAATCGTCCGCGACAGGTTCATGGAGCGTGTACAGGGCGACGACTTCCGCTTCACGCTCCGTTTCAGGGGAGCATCGCGAGACGCCACCGCGAACGGGTCTGTGACCGGCGACGTCGATCTCGTATCTGGACCGGCACAATTCGCCGTCATCTCGAAGGAAGCCAGTTCGGTCATGGAGTGGTTCCGCAACGGCTCGAATCTGTTTTTCGAGTAGGGACTGACGTGTCGGGCCTGGTTGTTGCCATTGACCCCAGGCCCGTCACGACAGACCCGACGGTTCGGCTCCCGGGCGCAACACGTCGTCGATGATCTCACGCGGGAGGCCGTGGGTCTCCCAGAGCCACCCCGTACTCGGGCTCGCCGATGGTTCGGCTGGGCTGCAAACGCAGCGCCTCGGGTGCCACCTGGCGCAGTTCTGTGGTGTCGAACCAGACCCCTGCCAGAATCGATTCGACCCGCCGGTGCACTGTTTGTACCCGAGCCGGACGGTGACTTGGAAAAGCGTTCATGCATGAGAAGAGCAGCGGCCTCGACGCAACCGAGGCGCTGCGCAACCATGGCCTGGACAGATTCCTGTTTGCTTAGTCAGAGGAAATGCCATGACTCACGCCTTGCTCAATCGACTCACTACCCTGCCAGGTCAGCGCGACCGCGTGATCGAAATACTCCTGGAGTCCGGCAAGCTGTTCGACGACAATCCGGCCTGCCTGCTCTACCTCGTCAGCGAGTCGATAGACGATCCAGATGTGATCTGGGTGACCGATCTGTGGACGAACGAGCAAGAGCATGCGCAATCGCTCGCGAGGCCGGAGCTCAAACCCTTCATAGACGAAGCTATGCCGTTGCTCGCTGGCCGGCCTGAGCAGATCAAGATTCGCCCGGTCGGTGGAAAGGGCGCGTAGCCGCCCCGCGACTAATCCGAGGGCAAGGCAATCCGGCCTCGAAGTCAAGCTCACATTTCGCCTTCTGCGTCTGCTGGCGAGGCAGCCCTACCTGTTCTGGGTCTGCAACACGTCCTCGACGATCTCGCGGGGCAGACCGTGGGTCTCCCAGAGCCACCCGTACTCGGGCTCGCCGATGGTGCGGCGGCGTTGCAGCCGGGAAATCTCGCGGCGGCCGCGTTCCAGGACCCGGTCGTACTGCCGTTCCTCGTCCCGCAGCACTCGCAGGACAAGATCGGGATGCACTGAGTGCAGGCCGAACCATTCGAGCGAGTGCACGACCAGGTCGCTCCGCAGCTGACGCAACGACCCGTCTGGACGGATGCTGCGGATGGTCCGCAGGACTCGGCGTAGCAGCCGCCGCAGCACGTACCCGCGTCCGGAGTTGCCCGGTGTCATGCCGTCCCCGATCAGGATGATCGAGGAACGCAGGTGGTCGCAGCTGATCCGTAGGCGCTCGCCATCGAGGCCCCACAGCTCGCCGATGCGCTCGGTCCACGGCCGCCATACCGACGTGTCCCACACCGAGCCGACACCCTCCAGCACCCGGACGAGTCGCTCCAATCCCATGCCGGTGTCGACGCAGCGGCGTGACAGCTCGCGGAGCCGGCCGCCGTCCTCGCGCCGGTACGTCATCGACACGTGGTTCCAGACCTCGAGCCAGCCCTCGTCGATGCCCGGCTGGCCGGACGGCTCGCCCGGGCCGGTCCAGACGAACAGTTCTGAGTCGGGTCCGCACAGCCCGGTCGGGCCGTTCGACCACCAGTTGTCCGAGCCCAGCCGGGAAATGCAATGGTCCGGAATGCCGAGGTGTCGCCAGACCTGGACCGAGTCCTCGTCGGGCGGCACCTCGTCCGAGCCGCCGAACACGCTGACGCCGAGCGAGTCCG
>DASTNZ010000203.1:0-26526 GCA_035762665.1 Jiangellaceae bacterium
GCTGACGTCAAGCCCATTGATGTCCCAGTTGGTGACGTGTGGGTCGTGATAGGAGACCTTCGCACCGAGCGCCGACAGGTGCCGAGCGAGCGGAACGGCCGGCGACTCACGCTGGTCGGCGATGTTGGGCTTGTAGGTGACACCGAGAAGGAGGATGATCGCGCCGTTCGTCGCCTTGCCTGCCTCGTTGAGCAGGTTCTGGGCCCGATGCGCCACATAGGCCGGCATGGTCGCGTTGATCTCCTGTGCGAGTTCGACGAACCGGAACGGGTAGCCGAGCTTGGCCCGCACACTGTGGCTCAGGTAGTTCGGATCGATGGGAATGCAATGCCCTCCCACGCCCGG
Organism: Jiangellaceae bacterium; assembly: GCA_035762665.1. Lineage (GTDB taxonomy): Bacteria > Actinomycetota > Actinomycetes > Jiangellales > Jiangellaceae > JASLBX01. Next base: position 346 of record DASTNZ010000203.1, read on the forward strand.
ACCAGGGTAGAACGCCTGGAAGCCGAACGGCTTGCTCGCTGCGGCTTCTATGACGTCCCAGAGATCGATACCGAGCTCGTGGCAGAAGCGTGCCATCTCGTTGACCAGCGCGATGTTGATGTGGCGGTAGGTGTTCTCCAGGAGCTTGGCGGTTTCGGCTTCCCGCGTACCCTTGGTTCGCACCACTGTCTGGACGAAGCGCCCATAGAATTCAGCGCCGCGTTCGGTGCATGCGTCGGTGTGACCGCCGACGACCTTGGGTGTGTTGTGTGCGCCATACTCTTCGTTGCCCGGGTCGATGCGCTCGGGCGAGAAGACGAGATTGAAATCGACGCCGGCGGTCAACCCTGACTCGTGCTCCAGGATCGGCCGGACGACTTCGTCGGTCGTACCGGGGTAGGTGGTCGACTCAAGGACCACCAGCATGCCGGGCCGGAGCCGTCGCGCCACGGTCTCCACGGCCGACCGCACTGCCGTGAGGTCCGGGCCGCCATCCTCCGACAGGGGGGTTGGCACGCAGATGACGGCGACGTCGGCGAGCGAGATCTCGGAATCGTCAGTAGTCGCCCGGAAGCCTGCGGCGATCATATCGGCAACGTCTTTGTCAGAAAGGTCGTCGATGTGGGACTGGCGCATGTTCAGACCCGCGATTACCTGAGCGTTGATGTCGAAGCCGAGGACGCGCAAGCCTGAGCGGGACGCCACGTGAGCAAGTGGGAGTCCTACGTAACCCAGGCCAAGTATCGCAACGTCGATGACCACTGCTTCTCCTTCTCAAGACCAGGCCAGTATCGATTTGAACGGAAGCCTCTTCAACCTTGTGCAGTGCGGCTGGCGTGGCGATGACTCGCCGCATCGAATCAAAGCCGCTCTTCGAAACCCATGGAATCGTACAGGAGGTGCACAGCACGCCAAGAGTCCGCTGGTGGCGGGGTCCGGCTCGGGAGCCGGTACGCTGCGGACGGCTAGGATTCGGTTCTCGTTCGAAGGGCAGCACTCGATCATGCAAATCATCGAGTCGGTGGTGTCGGACGCATACGTTCTCACACCAACGCCGCATTGCGACGATCGAGGCCTGTTTCTGGAGTGGTACCGCTTCGAACGCGTCGAGGAGATCCGCGGGCATGCACTGACGCTTCGGCAGGCGAATTGCTCAGTGTCCGGTCGTGGCGTGCTGCGCGGCATACACGCTGCCGCCGTGCCGCCCAGCCAGGCGAAGTACGTGACGTGTGTTCAGGGAGCTGTTTTGGACATCGTAGTTGACATCCGGATGGGGTCGCCGACGTTCGGCATGTGGGACGCCGTCCAGCTGGACGACGTAAATCGGCGCGCTGTCTACGTCTCAGAAGGTCTCGGACATGCCTTCGTCGCACTCTCTGACGGCGCCACTGTGATCTATCTGTGCTCAGAGGTCTACGCGCCGTCACGTGAGTTCGGAATCCACCCGCTCGACCCTCAACTGGGCATCAACTGGCCGGCCGATATCAAGCCCCGACTGTCACCAAAGGACAACTCCGCCCCCACCCTTGCGCAGGCGGCTGAGGCCGGCCTTCTTCCGACTTACGAGGACTGCCTGGCCTACTACGACACCTTGAGAAGCAGCTCGAAAGCCTGATCGACCGAATCGCGCCAGTGGGGTAGCGGGGTTATGCCCGCTCGGCGCCAGGCGTCGTGGCCCAGCACCGAATAGGCCGGTCGCCGTGCCGGGAGCACGTACCGGTCAGACGTGGTCGGCCGGACGCGCTTCACGTCGGCCCCGAGAAGTTCGAACACGGCGCATGCCAGCTCGAACCACGTCGCCGAGCCTGACGCAGTGGCATGGAAGACACCAGGCGGCAATTCGGCATCCACCAGCTTGACGATCTGCCGAGCTACGTCAGCTGACCACGTGGGTTGGCCCCGCTGGTCGTCGACGACCTCGACGGTCTCGCGTTCCCTTTCTGCATTGATCATGGTCCGGACGAAGTTCCGACCCGCCTCGCCATAGAGCCACGCTGTGCGAACGATCCACGCACGATCGGGAAGGATGCTCTGCACGGCCCACTCCCCAGCCGCCTTGGATCTGCCGTACGCCGACGCTGGTCGCAGCGGTGAATCTTCCGGATAGGGAGTTGTTGCTGTTCCGTCAAAGACGTAGTCGGTTGACATGTGCAGGAGTCGCGCGCCGATATTTCTGCATGCATGCGCGATTGCTGCCGCACCGACGGCGTTGACAAGAAATGCGTCGGCCTCATGTGCTTCCGCGGCATCGACAGCCGTCCAGGCCGCGCAGTTGACCACGACATCGGGACGGTACCGATGCAGCCCATCGGCAACAGCCTCGTGATCGGTGATGTCGAGGTCGGCTCGGTCCAGGGCCGCCACCAGGTCACGATCAGCCAGCTGGCCCCGCAGGTCGCTGCCCAGCATGCCCGCAGCGCCCAGTACCAGCCACTTCGTCATGGCCGAAGCGCCGCGCGCGTCTTGAGCGGCTCCCACCAGGCTCGGTTGTTTCTGTACCAGGCAACGGTGTCTGACAGGCCCTTTTCGAAGAGTACGCGGGGCTTATAGCCAAGCTCTTCGGAGATTTTCGTGATGTCGACCGAATACCTGCGGTCGTGTGCCTTGCGATCCTCCACCATCTCCACACTGTCCCAGTCCGCACCGCACGCGGAAAGAAGCATCGAAGTCAACTCACGGTTCGTCAGTTCGGTCCCTCCGCCGATGTTGTAGATCTCACCAGCCCGGCCCTTGTCGAACACGAGTGCGATTCCGCGACAGTGGTCGTCGACGTGCAGCCAGTCCCGGACGTTGAGGCCATCGCCGTAAAGCGGCACCTTCCTGCCGTCCATGAGGTTGGTGATGAACAGCGGAATGACCTTCTCGGGAAACTGGTAAGGCCCGTAGTTGTTGGAGCACCGAGTGATCACGACGTCGAGGCCATGCGTTCTGGCGTACGACCGTGCTATTAGATCTGAAGCCGCCTTGGATGCCGAGTACGGCGAGTTGGGTTCGAGCAGGTGTGTCTCCGGCCATGATCCGTCCTCGATAGAACCGTAGACCTCATCGGTCGACACGTGGACGAAACGCTCCACCTTATGCCGCATTGCCGCGTCGAGCAGGACCTGTGTTCCCACCACGTTCGTCATGACGAACTCGGCTGCTCCGTTGATTGATCGGTCAACATGTGACTCCGCGGCGAAGTGCACGACAGCATCGACGCCGCTCATCACCTCGTCGACGTGGCGAGCGTCTGTGATGTCGCCTTCGACGAATCTGAAGCACGGATCTTCACGGATGGGATCGAGGTTCGCTGGATTGCCGGCGTAAGTGAGCTTGTCCAAGATCACGACTTGGGCGTCGGCAAGGCAGTCGTAGGCGCCGCGGACGGCAGCGCGGGCGAAATGCGAACCGATGAAGCCCGCGCCCCCGGTCACAAGGATCTTCATAGTCATTGGTCCTTATAGGATTCAAGGGCGGAGTCGATGGTACTCATTACCCGTGATCGGTCCGAACCAGTACCGTGGCACCATGCGTGGAATCATTCTCGCTGGCGGCTCCGGCACCAGGCTCTACCCGATCACCAAGGGTGTAAGCAAGCAACTCATGCCGGTGTACGACAAGCCGATGATCTACTACCCCCTGTCGACGTTGATGATGGCTGGGGTCCGCGAGATCCTGATCATCACGACGCCGGAGGACCAGTCACAGTTCCAGCGGCTCCTTGGCGATGGATCCGACCTGGGGATGTCGCTGACCTACGCTGAGCAGCCCCGCCCGGAGGGTCTCGCGCAAGCGTTCCTCATCGGCGCCGAGTTCATCGGCAACGACAGCGTAGCCCTCGTGCTCGGGGACAACATCTTCTACGGGACCGGCCTAGGGACGAGTCTTCAGAAGTGTGTTCACCCGAACGGTGGACACATCTTCGCGTACCACGTCGCGAATCCAACCGCGTACGGCGTCGTGGAGTTCGACTCAACCGGTAAGGCGCTGTCGATCGAGGAGAAGCCAGCGCGGCCGAAGAGTTCCTATGCGGTGCCGGGGCTTTACTTCTACGACAACTCCGTAGTCGAGATCGCACGCGGGATTCGACCGAGTGCGCGCGGCGAACTCGAGATCACGGACGTCAACCAGGCCTACCTGAAAGAAGGGCGGCTCCAGGTCGAAGTGCTCGAACGTGGTACGGCGTGGCTCGATACCGGTACGTTCGGCTCATTGATGCAGGCGGCCGAGTTCGTTCGAGTTGTCGAAGAACGCCAAGGTCTCAAGATCGGGTGCGTTGAGGAGATCGCATACCGCCAGGGGTTCATCACCGCCGAGCAGCTTGAGCGGCTCGCAGAGCCGCTCAGAAAGGGGGGGTACGGTGATTACCTCCTGGGGCTGTTGCAGCACTGATCGCCCGATCGCATTCCGAATCCCGACCCGCTGCTGGGGCGGTGTGGGTGTTCCCAGGTCGAAGGTCCGCTAGCCTGTGCTCGGGGCGGCGGAGCCTCGCGGACTTTATTAGGAGACAAGCACAGATGTCGCTCGGGGCGACTGAAGACGTCGAAGAAGCTGCCACGGACAAGGCTCGCGGTGGCCTCGCGCGTTTTCTTGGATTGCGTCACGACCAGCGCGTGGCGTTCATCGGCGTCGGCGCGTTCAACACCGCCTTTGGTGCGCTCGTGTTCGCTGGCCTGGAGCTGACCCTCGGCCGCGTCGCGGGATACATGATCGTTCTGTTGATCGCCCATGTCATAGCTGTGATCTGCGCGTTCTTCATGCACCGGCGGTTCGTCTTCCGGGTGCGAGGGAATGTCTTGATCGACCTCATGCGTTTCGAGACGGTGTATCTCGGAGCTCTGGGTATCAATGCAGTGCTGCTCCCCCTGCTGGTCGAAGTCGGTGGCCTGCCCGTCATACCGTCGCAGTTCCTCATCGTCGGCGTGACTGCGGTTATCAGCTTCTTCGGGCACAGGCACTTCTCGTTCCGCCGGCCGGGCCAATCGTGACCGGTCCTCGCGTCTCCGTCGTCGTTCCCGCCTATCAGAGCGCTCGCTACGTCGGCCAAACGGTCGAGTCTGTGCTAAACCAGACGTATGACAACGTCGAGGTGATCGTTGCGGATCACGCATCGTCGGACGGTACCTGGGAAATCCTCAGCCGCTACGCTAGCCGGCCGAACTTTCGGCTTTTGAGAACCGAAGCGGGCGGCGGCGCTGAACGGAACTGGAACCGCGTGACCGACGAAGCGTCCGGCAAGTACCTCAAGCTCGTCTGCGCGGACGACCTGCTGTACCCCACCTGTATCGCCGAACAAGTCGCCGTGATGGAAGCGGACGAGAACGTCGCGCTTGCCGCAGCTCGGCGCGATCTGATCGATTCGGCGGGGCGTGTGCTGGTAAGGGCTCGCGGCTTACCCAAGATCGCTGGCAAAGTGGACGGCCTCGAGGCCATTCGTAAGACGGTGCGAGCCGGCACGAACATCTTCGGTGAGCCTGCCTGCGTCCTGCTCAGAACCGATCTCGTCCGCAAGGTCGGTGGCTGGTCCGCGTCGCATCCGTACCTCATCGATGAGGATATGTACGTGAAGGTCCTCGCCTACGGTGATCTCTTTGCTATTCCGGAAGCTCTGGCTGCATTCCGAATCAGTGGCACCCAGTGGAGTGTCGGGCTGGCGCGCCAGCAGGCCAGGCAGGCGCGCGCTTTCCACGCCGACGTTCGCGTCGCCTTGCCTGGTGCGGTGTCTGCCCTGGACGCCCGCATCGGTTCGGCCCGTGCTGTCGCGATTGCCATGGTGAGGCGGACGGCATATTTCGCATGGCGACGGCGCATGCGTTAGCCGATCAAATACCTGGCTTCCGCGCGGTCACGTGGAACTCGTTGTACTTGAACACCTTGCCCATCCATCGAGGGAAGGGGAACGAGTAGCGCCGCTCGACGGTCAGCCCGTTGCGCTCGGCAAGATCTAACAGGGCGGCGAAGTCAGTGAAGTCCACGTGTGTGGGGTCGGAGGCATGGCCTCGCTCCTGCGGCGTTATGAAGTGCACCCGGCCGCCTGCGTGGAGGTAAGGCAGGTGGGTCTGCAATATCCGATCTGCGATCTTGCTGTCGACGTGTTCGATCACATGCGCGAGCAGGATGGAGTCGAACGACTCGGGCCTGGCCTCTGGCGAGTGAGGAAATTCGTCTACCGTGTAGGCTGGACGTCCTAAACTACGCACTACCTGTACAAAATCCGCGTTGTGGTCTAGGCCGACGCTGCCGGCAGGCAGCGCTACGAGCAGCCGACCGATGCCGCAGCCGATGTCCAGGGTCCGCCCGAGATTGAGTCGCCGGATGTTGTACCGATACGGGGCCTGGACGGGGAGCACTCGCTTCCACCATACGGTCTGCAGTTTGATGAGCCGTTCGGTGTATGCCTTGTCTTGGGTCCCCGAGCCGTTCGCGTTGGGAGCGTCGCCACTGGGTTGGCTCATCACGAGCATCATCCGTTCACGTCGTCTGTTGTACACAAACCGTAACTACCCCGTCACGTCGAACCAATCGACTTGACTGTTGGGGGACTGTACTAGACTCCGCGAGCGTGTCCGAAGTCGCCAACCCACTGCCGCTCGCCGGGTTGCACACCGTATCCATAGTGATTCCGGTGTATCAGGGTGCGCGGACACTTCCCGCATTGCTCAAGGAGATCGAGCCGCTCACGAGCCCGTTCCGTACCCCGGATGGGCACTCGATGCGCATCAGCGAGGTCCTACTGACCTACGACCACGGGCCTGACGGTTCCGCAGAGGTCATCCGAGAGCTCGCCAGCCAATACAACTTCGTCCGGCCGATCTGGCTGAGCCGTAATTTCGGGCAGCATGCTGCGACCCTGGCGGGTATGGCGTCGTCCGGCGGTGACTGGATTGCCACCATGGACGAGGACGGCCAACACGATCCTGCGGAGCTCGCCGCCTTCTTGGATGCTGCTGTCGCGCGGCAAGCAGCGGTCGTGTACGGCGATCCAACTAACACGGCGCCGCACGGACCTGTTCGCAATGCCGGATCGCGGTTGACGAAGCGGATCCTCGCCCGATTGCTCAACCGCGATGACATGTCGCTATTCCAGAGTTACCGGCTCGTGTTGGGGGAGATTGGCCGCAGTGTCGCGGCCTACGCAGGCGCCGGTGTCTTCCTGGACGTTGCGATGAGTTGGGTGAATGACCGCACCGCAGTGGTCCCGATCAGGCTTCGCGCAGAGAACAGTCGCCCGTCGGGATACACGATGAGGCGCTTGCTCTCTCATTTCTGGCGAATGATCCTCACCTCCGGGACTCGTGGACTGAGACTTGTCAGCGCGCTCGGCGCGGCCTTTGCAGTCGTCGGTGTGCTTCTTGCCATCTATGTGGTCATTGCTCGGTTGTTCAATCTGGTCTCTGTTCAAGGCTGGGCTTCGGTGATGGTTGCGGTCCTATTGGGCACCGGTGCCATCCTGTTCGCGCTCGGCGTCATCGCCGAGTACATCGGCGTGGCAGTGAACATGGCAATGGGCAAGCCGCTGTACCTGATCGTTAGTGATCCGGCGGACAGTCCACTGTCCCGCCGGCCCTCACCGCCGCATGAGTGAACCCCTGACCTGGGTAATCGGATCGAGTGGCCTGCTCGGTTCCCATGTTGCTGCCGCCGTAGGGAGGCACGGCCCGCTCTGGAGCCCGGATGCGCCGATCGGCTGGGAAGTGTCCGGAGCGGCGGACCGCCTGGCGCAGGCGGCTAATGCGTTCGCCGCGGCCGCGAGCGACCGTCCCTGGCAGGTCGCGTGGTGTGCCGGGGCTGGAGTCCCCGCCACGCCGGTCGAGGCGCTTGCTACCGAGGTGACCATGTTCCAGGTCCTCCTGGATGGCTTGCAGGCGACGATGCGACGGGGCAGCGAAGGCGTGGTTTTTCTCGCCTCCTCAGCAGGTGGTGTGTACGCGGGCTCGGGCATGGCGCCGTTCGACGAGTTCACGATTCCCCGGGCGATCTCCCCCTACGGTGAAATCAAACTTCGGCTCGAGCAGCTCGCTGAGTCATGGACTGCGTCCTCTCCCTGGCCAGTGGCAGTGGGCCGGATCTCCAATCTCTACGGCCCAGGCCAGGACCTGTCCAAGCCGCAGGGCCTCATTTCTCAGGTATGTCGAGCCCAGCTCACCCGTGAGCCCGTGTCGATATACGTGCCGCTGGACACGATTCGCGACTACATCTTTGCCGGAGACTGTGGCGCGATTGTCGCTGACGTCCTCCGCAAGGCACGGCATGAAGGGGAGGGCGCGCGTTTCAAGGTCAAGATCATTGCCAGTCAGCGCGGCGTCACCATCGGTGCGCTCCTCGCCGAGCTGCGACGGATTCTAAAGCGCCGCATTCGGGTGGTTCATGGGACGTCGGCAGTATCCCGGTACCAAGCGTCAGACCTGCGGATGAAGTCGTCGGTCTGGACTGATCTGGATCGCCGCTCAATGACTCCATTGCCGGTAGGTATCAAACTCACATTCGATGACCTGACCCGGCAATTACAGCGTGGGGAGCGGCTTGCCGATCGCAACTGACGCTGGGCATAGCACTCTGATCATCGCTTCTGGACCACGATCCACGTCACTATCGGCCACTCAGGGTCATTGCGAACTGCGGCCCTGTGCAGCGGATGCCACGTAGCCTTGGGCACGCGCTGGTATCGCAATCCCAGATCCAGGTAGCGCCAGATGGCCCGGTTTCCCCAGCCGCCCACCTCGACGATGTCCGCGTCAGCGAAAAGTAGGCGTAAAGCGTGCGGGGTGAAACGCCAGTAATCATGCGGGGCGCCGTGAATTGGATTGATGAGGCACGTGGTGTGCACCACACACGCGCCTGGGCGGACCACGCGAAGTGACTCCGCAGCAGCTCGGAACGGGTCGCCTTCGATGTGCTCGAGTACCTGATCCGCGACCAGGTAGTCGAAGCTGTCATCGGCGAACTTCAGATTCAGCAGGTCATGCTTCGGATAGTCGGCTTCGACTACTTCGCAGGTGGCAAGTTCCAGACGCTCGACAAGCTTGCGTGACCCCGAGATCGACAGAACCCGCGCCGGTCCATCCGGTCGCGGCACCGTCTCGCGGAGCCGGGTGTACATCGCGTGCCGTGTGATCCGATCCCGCCCGCGGGTCCCGCCGGTGCGCTTGAGTAACTCACGAACCACCCGCTTGTAGACGTCCATGGCGGGAAATAATTCCACGACGGCGGGTCGGGATGAGCCGCGCCCGGCAGGCAAGCGGACGGTCAGTCTGATTCGGCGGGTAGTTCGGCCGTAGCGCAGAACGGCTCGCGATGGTAGACCTCGAAAGCCTTCATCGAATATTCCTTCAGCGCCCGTCGTGCATACGGCACCACGTCGTGGTCGATCCTGGCATAGAGTTCGCACCGCCGCTCCTCACCCGACTGCGTCGTATCTCCCTTGACGACCTCCCAGTTGACCGCGTCGGTCACTTCGTGGGAGACCCGAGCAGCGCGCAGGGCCATCAGGTTTCCAGGAAGGGTCAGGGCGGCGACGGTTCCGATGGCGATCGCGAGGACGGTCCAGCTGACGATCGCACCCCGTCGGGGCCAGGCAATTCCGAGAGCAACGACGACGAGGACGATGCAGAACGCTATGCCCGTCCAGGTCGTCACCATGTTGCGGTACGGCACGCCGGGTTCGGTGATGAGTTCATGGGACCGCTGGCCGAGGCCCATCACTGCGGCGGTCCCCAGCGCCACGAGCAGAGCCACCGCTGCGCCGGCTAGCAGCATGTGGACTTCTGCTCGTTTGTGAGCCTGCAGGCTTGCTGGCGCGCTATCCGGCGCTTGGGGTGTTGCCCACCAGGCAATGGAAAGCGCAACAATGGCGAGGATGCCGGTGAGCACGGACCACCAGTCGGGCAGCGCCGGGTACCGGTCCGCCCATCCGACCTGCTCGAGGTCAGCGAGAAGTTCATTGTCGCTCGAACCCGGGATGGCTGAGAGGAAGTTGAACGTCGCCGTCCGTATCGCGTTAGCTCCCAACTGCAGCTGTGCCCCGGAGTAGCACTCTTGAGCTGCGCAGATGTCCGCGATGTAGAGCCTTGCACCGACAAAGACCGGAAGAAAAGTTCCGAAGTATGCCAAGCCAGTCACAAGCTTGGCGCGCCGCCCTGCTGAACGATGAGTTCGGTCAGTCACCGGGAAGACTGCGAGCGCAAGGGCGGCCACGAGTACCACAGGGAACACGAGTTCGTAGCTCACGTTGGTTGTGATAGCGAGCAGAGCCAGTACCATAGCTGCGCCGACCGCCATGATCGCGGACCGTTCGGCGACAAGCCGAGACAGCCAGAGAAGCAAGGCTATCGAGCCGAATATGAAGATGACCGCGCCGTAGTTATTGACGGCGTACGCCGTCCAGCCGTTGCGTCCCGGCATAGTTGCCTGGGCACCGACCGCGACCGCTAGCGTGCCGGCGATACCAACGAGGGTAAGCGTCCGTCGGCTTACTCGGACCAGCGTACCGTCCGGGATGCGCCAGCGCAGGCTTCGGACGAAGGCGAGAACTGCGAGGATGCTGCCGCCGAGAAGGGCAAGCTTCAACAAGGCTTCGTAGACGGTGATTGGCGTGGAGGTTGCAACTGCGGCCTCCATGATGGCCAGCCCGGCAACCCGACGTTGGACCTCGCTGAGAATGATGACCCGGCCCGACTCGAGGGCGGCGGTGAAGCGGTCCCATGAGTAGCGGAGTACCTCGACGAGTGACCCATCACTGTTTGCGATGGTCCCCAGGTACCAGTAGCGGTCGTCAGCTGTTATCGGAGACGCGATCACGGGGTACAGCAGGACGATCGCAGTGATTAGAGCGAGTGCGAGGGCGATTTGGCGAGCGGTCCGCTGCCTGTTCGAGAATCGCTGGGCAGGTACGTTTGCGCTTGAAGCTTCGTTAACCACGGGGGTCTCTCGCGACATAGCCGATGTTCTGGACGACATGCTGCCCCAGCTTAGATGTACGGCTTCGACAATTTCCCTCGCCTAGGCCGTGCTACCGATGATCTTGAGCGGTCAAGACACAGAATGATCACTTGCTAGTACGGGATTGTGTGACCTCCAGTGTTAGGCGATCAACAACGTCGATGAGCGGAACTAACTTGCCACTGTGACAGACGGGGCAGGTATGTACGCTGCGCCGGCGGCAAACGACATCGGCCTGCCGTATCGCAGTCGTACTAGAACCTCCACCCGATCGACATCCCGCGCGTCGGGTGATAGTTCTTGATACGCGAACGATGGCGTGTCCTCACCCGGTCTGAATGCCCAGCGATGAGTTTTCCCCTCGGCTAGCTGTGAAGAATGTGGTCGCCAAAGCCATTGCCCGACCCGGCGGGACTGGGCGTATGCGGCAATAACCACCTCCGACACCGGCGCCTTGTCGGGCAGGCCAAGTCTGATCCGCAAGCCGGTAAGGCCCATGACGGGGAAGGCGACACCGACGCGCCGGGCAAATGGCCAGAATGCGGGAAGGCGGTTGTGAGGAACTTCGCAGCACACGTCGCCCTTCTCGGTCGGCGAGACCTTACATCGGGCTGTGAGACCTCTCTGACAAGGCGCCATGTCCGCGTGGTTGACGGGAATGAAGTCATACATGCCGGCGAGCGGCACCGATGGGCTCGCCGCGAAGTTTGCCGCAGCGGCGTGCTGGATTCGAGCCGAGGCCTCCGGCCGACGTGATGCCACGACTAACGTCCACGTGTTCGCTACCGGCTCGACATGATGCACATAGAGGCCAGCTTCTTCGCACAGTAGCTTCAGCCTCGTGCTGTCGAATGTTGTCCAATGCCCCCACACGTGCTCGATTCGGCTGTACATCGGCACTGAGAACACAAGATCGGCATTTGCGGGGAGTGCGTTGGCCAGCACCCGTAGCGCTTTGGCGGTGTCCGGGACGTGCTCAAGAACCTCCGAACAGGTGACGACAGTGGCTCCGGTCGCTTCGATCGTCGCGCGTTGCAACTCGTAGAGATCGCCTTGGCCGGCGTGTACGTTCTCGCTAGGCAACTCGTTCGCCTCGAGGACCTTGGCCACTTGTTTGTGGTACCACGCCACGATGTCGATGCCGTGATACGCCGCGACAGCCCGCTCCCTAAGCAACAACCCGCACATGTAGCCCCGGCCGGTACCGACGTCGAATACCGTCTCGCCCTCGAGGACCAGGTCGAGAATTCGGCGGTGACGCAAGCGGTTCGTGTCGCTCTCGTGGATCTTAAATATTGCTAGTCCTTCCCTCCACGGGCGGAGATCAGCCAGCGTCGCCCGGGCGTGTTCAAACCATGCCTCTAGCCAAGGTCTGAAAGCTTGGCGGGCCTGGCGCGATCCGAGGCGTTCATGGGCATCGACCAGGATCCAGCCAGCCCGAACCAATGCCGCTTCCAGGGGATCGGTGCCCACACATCCGTACTCTGCGCGCGGCCCGACCGTCGCTGTGGCCTGTGTCACGCCCGTAGGATGGCATGGCAGCAGGTGGTTACCAAAACGTTACCGCGAATTTCCGATCCCCGGCCGGGAATGCGGGTGATACGGTGCGGGCCGCATCCCACCAGAAGCTAGGAGTCCTTTGTCCTGGTAAGGGTGCATTGCCATGCTTGCCTCTGGTAGGTTACGCCCAGGCACCGCGAGCACCAGCTGGCAAGCGATGAGGCCTTGTGCGGCTGATGGAAGGCAATACATGTCCGATCTGATAGTCCATGTCACCGGTGCGCGCCCTAACTTCCCGAAGGCGGCGCCAGTGATCAAAGCACTCGACGCGCTTGGTGCGCGCCAGGAGCTTGTCCACACCGGCCAGCACTACGACGAGCGAATGTCGGACGTGTTCTTTCGTCAACTGAACATCCCGGAGCCCGATGTCAACCTCGGAGTAGGCTCGGGCTCTCACGCGACTCAGACCGCAGCCGTCATGACCGGCTTGGAGGCGTTGTTCGAAGCCCGTCGGCCGGAGTTGGTCGTCGTCTACGGAGATGTGAATTCCACCGCGGCAGCGGCACTCGTCGCTGCGAAGATGCGGATCATGTTCGCGCATGTCGAAGCAGGCTTGCGAAGCTTCGACATGTCGATGCCAGAGGAGATCAACCGGCTGGTCACTGACCGGTTGTCGGACCTGTTGTTCGCCACCAGTGCGGATGCGGTGGCACATCTCGGGAATGAAGGTGTGCACCCGTCGAAGATCTATCTTGTTGGTAACCCGATGATCGATACGTTGGTCGCGAACATGGACCGTTTCCATCCAGATGCAGCCCGCGCGGCGCACGGGCTCGCCGGCCGGTATGTGGTTGCGACGCTGCACCGCCCGAGCAATGTCGACGACCCAGCTGATGCCGAGTCTCTCGTCAAGGCGATGCATGCCGTTGCGGATCAGGCCGATGTCATACTGCCGCTGCACCCACGTGGGCGAGCCCGCCTGGCGGAGGCCGGACTCCTTGATCACCCTGGGATGCGCGTCATCGAGCCGGTTGGCTACGTCGAGTTCCTGGGCTTGGTCCGCGGGGCCGATGCCGTCGTAACCGATTCCGGTGGCGTCCAGGAAGAGACAACGATTCTCGGTGTGCCATGCCTGACCCTGCGAGCGAATACTGAGCGACCGGTCACGATCTCGCACGGAACAAACCGCCTGGTATCGCGTGAGGCTTTGCCTGCCACGATGGCGGCAGTCCTCGCAACCGGGAGAAGTACTTCATGGCCCGTGCCACCGCTATGGGACGGCCATGCGGGCGAGCGCATCGCCGCTGTGATCGCGGAGCATGTCGACGGATGACAGTGCGACGCTCAGCGCGCAGAGGCGCGTCGGCCGAGGACGGTCGGGTGGAGGGCCCGGCGCCAGTCGAGGAACGAGCCAGATTTCGCGGGGACGTCGAAGGGCTGCGGGCAGTCGCCGTAGGCCTCGTCCTCTTGTACCACGCGGGTCTTCCCGCCGTACCAGCTGGCTTCGTCGGGGTCGATGTCTTCTTCGTGATCTCGGGCTTCCTGATCACACAACTGCTACTAAAAGAACTGGCCCAGACGGGCGGAATCTCCTTGAAGAGGTTCTACGCGCGCCGGGCGAAGCGGCTCCTCCCAGCGGCCGCCGTCGTCCTTGCCGCCACGGCAGCGATGGTCGTTGCATTCGTTCCCAAGGCGCGCTGGGCGGACATTGGCGGCGACATCGTTGCTTCGGCCATGTATGTCGTCAACTGGCGGTTGGCCGATCGGTCTGTGGATTATCTTGCCGAAGACGTCGAGCCCTCCCCAGTGCAGCACTTCTGGTCGCTCGCGGTAGAGGAGCAGTACTACCTGGTCTGGCCGCTGCTTCTCATCTTTGTCGCTTGGTTCGCCCGCCGCCGTGGGCGCTCGCTCGGTCCGTCGCTGTGGCTCGGATTGGCCGTTGCAGGCATACCGTCGCTGGCTTGGTCTGTGTATCAAACAGCCAACGAACCGGCATCGGCGTTTTTCATCACAACAACGCGCATGTGGGAGCTCGCAATCGGCGCGGCGATCGCCATCGGCGCGGGACACCTCGCCGGGATGCCTAGAGGAGTCGCGATCGGATTGGGTTGGGCCGGTGTGGCCGGAATTGGAACGGCAGCCCTCCTATTCTCTACGGACACGCCATGGCCTGGCTACGCAGCAGCTGTTCCAACGATCGGCGCGGCAGCGGTTATCGCCGCGGGGACCGCTGTCAATGGCAAGTGGGCACCGTCGCGGGTCCTCGGGACCATGCCATTCCGCTGGGTCGGCGGCCTCTCGTACTCGCTCTACCTCTGGCACTGGCCGCTCATCGTGGTTGCCGCGACGTACTGGGGCGACCTGTCGGTGACTCGGGGACTTGCCGTTGCCGCCCTCTCGTTCGTACCGGCCTGGCTGACCCATCGACTGGTGGAGAATCCGGTCCGCTATTCGGCGGCCGTTTCCCGCTCGCCAAGTTTTGCGCTGAGCCTGGGGGCGAATTTTAGCCTGGCTGGAGTCGTGGCCGGCGTCGCTGTCGTTCTCGCTGTGCCTCAACCGACGTCAGACCTTGCGGTTGCTAATCCTACGTTGGGTGCGGCGGTACTAGCCGCCCAGCCCGAGGGCGATTTAAGGGGTGCTCCGATAGACAGGGCATTCGCCATCAGGCCTGATCCCCTGCAGGCGCCCGAGGACGTACCGGACTTGTACAGCAAAGGGTGTCAGCAAAGTGTGGAATCGAGCGAGGTCGTATCGTGTGAGTACGGGCCCGACGATTACTCTGTGACTATCGCAGTCGTGGGCGACTCCAAGGTGGCTCAATGGCTGCCTGCGCTGGAGGTGCTCGCCGAGCAGAACCGCTGGCGAATTGTAACATATACAAAGTCACGTTGCCCATTCGCTACGGTAAGCATTACGATTGATGGTGACGAATACACGTCTTGCCGTGAATGGACCGACAACGTTTTAGCCGTCCTTACCGACAGCCCACCGGATTTCGTCATAACGTCCCAGGGCAGGAAGGCGGCGCGCCCAGATGGCGCGACGGGAACCGTAGAGAGCAGTGCCGACGCGATGGCTAATGGACTTCGTGACACATGGAGCAGACTCTCCACTTTGGGCGTTCAGGTAATCGTTCTGGCCGATACTCCGCAAACGGGACTGAACGTGTACGAGTGCGTGGCTGAGAATCCAGATCAGCTCACAAGGTGCACATATGATCGCGCAGAAGGCGTGGCGAAGAGCAGCACACCTACACTGCAGAAAGCGGTCGAGGCGTCTCGTGCGGTGCAGGGGCAAATCGGGGATTCAGAGTCGCGTGGTCTCGCAGCCATGATCGATCTGACAAGCGCCATTTGCCCTACGGAGAGATGCGCACCGGTTATTGGCGACGTCCTGGTATACCGGCAAGGCTCGCACATCACCGCGACGTACATGACAACGCTCGCTCCGAGACTCGGCGAGGCGCTCGAGTCCGCCGGAGTCCCGATGTCCGTGGAAGACAAGTCGTGACCAAACGCCGCTCGGCGAGGGTGACGTTCCAGCACCTGTGGGCAAGGCTGGGACCCTCGTCTTCAGCGAGGTCGACATCGGCGCAGCGTCCAAGTGCCGGCCGCGACACTGCGATGACGTCAGAAGTCTTGTCCGCCAACTGGGCGGAACCCCGCCCTGCGCTCCCCATGGTGCTTGCGGCAATTGCAGCAGGTGACCGGCTGCAGGTCGCACTGGCGTGGGAATGGGCCCAGCTGCCGATCGAACCCGAGACATGGCGGGCGACCATGCAGGTCAACAGGCCGAACCTGGTTCTTCTCGAGGTGCTGGGACCGGGCGTCGCTGGCTGGGACCGGCCGGGCGGCGCCGAGCTGACCGAGCTGTTGTCGTGGTGTGAGGTGGGCAACATCCCGGTCGTGGCGTGGGCGACGGGGGACTTGCCGCCTGCAGATGTTGTCGACCTGATCGTGAGAGATGCGAAGTGCGTATTCGTTACCGACCCGGAGCTCGTCGAAACGTGGCGTTCTCGGGCATCGCGTGCACCCGTAGAATATCTCGGACCGGCGGCATCACCACGTATCAACCACCCAGCGCAAGCTGGCCCTGGGCGCCGGCGCGAACGAGGCGCCTGCCTCGTCATTGAAACGGGCGGATCACCTATTGAACTCTTTCCTGAGCTCGCGAACGTCGTCGCTCCGGCAATACAGCCGATCTCCCGCGACGTGGACGTGTGTACGGCAGGCGTGGCCGGCGAGTTGCCCACTGCGCTCGATGGCCGCCGAATCGTCGTGGGTGGGTGGACCGGTCTGGCCGAAGTGATCGGCCAGTCCAAAGTTCTGATCGATGCTGCGCACGCGCCAGCCGCGACTTGGTCGGTGCTGGAGGCAAGCGCAGCACAGACGGCGGTCGTGACGCTACCTAAGCTCCGCGACGCTCTGCCGCCCGAGATCGCCGAACACGTTGCCGTGGCCGGCGAGCAGAAGTCGCTGAGGAGTGAGGTTGTTGCCCGCCTTCAGCAGCCAGAGCTGCGTGATCGCGAGGCAGTGCGGCTACACAGAGCAGTCTTAGCAGAACACACCTACTCACACCGCGTCCGGACAATGCTGTCATCACTCGGCATGGACGTACCAGCGGCAGAGCGCTCAGTGTCTGCAGTCGTTCCGACTAATCGGGAACATGAGCTCGACAACATACTGGCAAACGTAGGCCGGCAGTCGCACCGAGACGTGGAACTCGTCATCGTCGCTCACGGCCTCAAAGTTGATCACGCCGACCTCAAATCGCGATCGAAGGATTTCGGGGTAGGTCATCTCGTGGTGATCGATGCAGACGAGAGCCTGACCCTCGGCGCGTGCATGAATCTCGGCGTTGATGCGGCCAGTGGTGCATACATCGCCAAGATGGATGACGACAACTTCTACGGGTGCCATTACCTGCAAGATCTTCTTTCGGCGTTCGACTACACCGAAGCCGGCATCGTGGGCAAGTGGGCCCACTACGTGTGGCTGCAAGCAAGCGGGGCAGTGGTGCTTCGTTACTCCGCTGCCGAGCACACATATGAGCGGCGGATTCAGGGCGGATCGATGCTCTGTCACCAAGATGTCGTGCGCAACCTGCGGTTCAGTGATCTACCGCGCGCCATCGACAGTGACATCCTCGATCGTGCGGCTGCTGCTGGGGTGAAGATCTACTCTGCTGACAGGTTCAACTTCGTTAGCATCCGCGGAGCTGATCGCCACGCCCATACCTGGACGGTCGCAGATTCCACCTTCATGACCAGTACCGGGCAGTTGCTGTTCTACGGCGACCCACGACCACACGCGGAGATCTGAAGTGATACTGCAGCGGCAGATCTGGTTCCATAGCGAGTACGGCCTCATGCTCTGCTCGGCGACATAGGGATCTTGACGATGTCGATGAAAGTTCGTGTACTTAGAGCCGCGCGAAACCTGCTCGGTCGCGTCGCGGTTCGCCTACCGGCCGACAGCGGCCCCGCGCTGTGGCGGGACGTCGTAAGCCGCGCACGTGTGCACGAGGCCCGTCGGCTGGTCAGAAGTGTCGGCGATTACGCCGCCGCGGAACGTGTAATCGTGCCCATGCTTGACCACCCCGGGTTGAGCAGCCGTGCATGGGCCGTGCGGGCAGAGCTTCTTCGCGCACAGGGAGCTACGGGCGCTGCACTCGCCGCAGCTCGACGATCGACGGCCAGCCGCCCCATCGAGTTCGAAGCCGTAGAACTACACAGCCAGTTGGCTGCTCTCACCGGGCATGCTGAAGAAGCTCGCAATCTTTTGGAGTTGTTCCTCGCTGTACGGCCACGGAACAGAAGGCAGTTTGGCGTTGCACTGGAAGCCCTCACGTCAGATGGCGATCCTGAGTTGGTCGATCGGTATAGGAATGCCCTAGACGGATGGGGTGTGACGGAGTATGACGTAGACCTTCATCAAGCGGCCGATGAGCTTAGACTCGCGGCTGCACATGCTTTGGGTCGGGAGCAATTCGACGCGGAAATGAGACGAATTCTAAAGGAGCATGACCAACCGATTCTGGTCGCGATGCGTGCCTTGATCCGCCGTCAGGCGTGGGACGCCCTTGCCTCCTATCTCGATACCAACGTGCTCTCGGACAAGGATGCGGAACTGGCGGCCCCCCAAGCGACAGACGTAGTTCGGGATTTGGCGGCGCGACGCGTAGCGACCAGGGCACTCAAGGCCGGGCGCGCCACTGCGGCTGTATCCATTGCACGGCATATATTGGCGTTTCGGCCCAACGACGCAAAGGCGGCTGAGGCCTACGCTCAAGGTTCTGATCAGCTTTCGGTCATAGCCAACGGGTGGCCGAAGGTCGGAGCCGAGTCGACACCGTACGAGTCCCGGCCGAATGCGGTGTTGTCGGTGCTCGCCCAATCGCTTCCGGTGACATCGGGTGGGTACGCCACCCGTACCCATGGCCTCCTCACTGGCATTTCGGGGAGGGGTTGGGATGTACGGGCCGTGACTCGGCTTGGGTTTCCCTATGACTGGTGGCGTGGGTTCGAGGATCGGGAGGCGACGCCGCTCGATGTGGTGGATGGAATCCCGTATCATCGCCTCTACGACAAGGGAGTCCGGGTCTATCCGCAATATCCGCTGCGCCCTTATGTTGAGCAGTATGCACAGAGGTTGATGCAGCACGCAGTGGAGCACCGAGCGAGTCTCATCCATGCGGCCAGCTTTTACGTCAATGGACTCGCGGCTGCTATCGCTGCGCGTCGACTCGGAATACCCTACATTTATGAAATGCGTGGCCTCGAGGATCTGATGAGGGTGTCTCGTGACCCGTCATACGCCACCAGTGAGCGATATCGCTTCCTTATCACCACTGAGAATGCGGCGTGCCGAGATGCTGATGTTGTCTTGGTAATCACCGACGCGCTCCGCCAAGAGATGATCGATCGTGGTGTTCCAGATGAGCGGATCATCGTGCTCCCGAACGGAGTGGATGTCGAACGATTCCGCCCCCGTGAGCGCGACGCTAAGCTCGCAGCGGAACTCGGTATCGGCGACAAGACCGTGATTGGGTACGCTGGCGGCCTCGTGGATTATGAAGGGCTGAACCTCTTGCTCGAGGCATCCGCCCTGTTGAAGTCGCGCCGCGGCGACTTTCATGTGGTCATCGTCGGGGATGGTTCCTCCGAGCAAGCGCTTCGAGATATGGCCGTTCGACTTCAGCTTGAGGATGTCATCACCTTTACAGGTCGTGTGCCGCATTCCAAAGTCAACCGCTACATTTCTCTGTTCGATGTCACCCCATTCCCGCGCCTGCCACTCCCAGTGTGCGAGCTCATTTCGCCGATCAAGCCCTTCGAGGCAATGGCAATGGGCAAGGCGGTTGTGGCATCCACCGTAGCGGCTTTAACCGAGATCGTCGACGACGGGAAGACCGGTGCGGTGTTCAGGAAGGGTTCGGCGGAAGACCTTGCTCGCGTGCTCGGCCAGCTGCTTGATTCACCGACGAGAAGGGAAGAACTCGGGCAGGCCGCCCGCAACTGGGTGGTCGCGGAACGCGACTGGTCGAAGATTGTGACGATTGCGGAGGCTACCTACAGGGAGCTGCTCGACCTGGAAGGAAAGACGCGCACAAGTAGGTCCAGGCTCAAGTTGCAGTCGTGACGGGGATGCCTAAGGTGGTGCCGTGATCGAGCGGATCCGTATGCGGGTGCTGCTGAGTGCATGTGCCGCCTTCACCGTCCTTGCCCTGGTAACGGTTTGGGTCCTCGCTGTCATTGGCGTCGTGGACGTTCACGAAGCGACCCTTCTCACGGGCCTCGTGGTCATATTCGCTCTGGCGGCGGTGGGGGCGATGATGTCGCTGCGCACGTTCGTCAGCCTGCGATCAAGGATTGATCATGTTGCAGCTCGTATCGAGTCTCAGGTCCGGGCGGTCCAGGCCGAGACGGCGGAGATCAGCGCGGCTGTCATAGACCTCGGCCATCACTATAAGGCGATGGCGGCCGAGGCAGATGACCGCAACGAGGCCATGAGCCGGGACCTCCTCACGCAGGTCGCGCGCCAGTCACTCCAGCTCTATTGGCAGGTAGAGGCATTGATGGACCTCCGGGCCTGGATCACACCGCGGGCACCGCTTCCGAGTCTTCGTGGGTGGGCGGCGTCACCCGATGTCTTGCGTTGGATGCTTGCATGGATCCACGACCACAGGCCCGCTCTCATCGTCGAATGCGGCAGTGGCGCATCGACCGTTCTTTTCGGCTACCAGGTGCAACGGGTGGGTGCTGGCAAAGTGATTTCACTCGAGCATGATCCGCTGTACGCATCCCGAACACGCGAACTAGCGAGGCAGCACGACATCGGAGACGTCATCGAAGTTCGCGACGCTCCCCTCCAAACGTGGCAGGAACCTGATGGTGTATGGCAGTGGTACAACCGCGCTGCCATCGAGGACATCACCGAGATCGATCTACTCTTTGTCGACGGACCACCGGGCGCCACGGGACATCTCGCTCGTTTCCCAGCAGGTCCACTCCTCTTTGGCAAGCTCGCTGCCGCCGGAGTAGCCGTGCTCGATGACGCTCTCAGGGATGACGAGAAGCGCACAAGCGAACTGTGGCTCGAACGGATGGAGTGGTTGGAGCGTGAGAGGCTGAAGACTGAGAAGGGAACCGACATTTTCCGGCGCCGCGCCGGTACGTAGAGTCACCACGTGTCTTCGTTCAAGTTGTGGCCCCGGAATCTGGTGCACCCAAGGCGGACAGCTCGAGAGCTGTTGCTGAACATCGAATGGTTCCTACGCCGAGGCAACTCAGTTCGCGCCGCAGCAGCACGGTTAAAGAAGCTAACGCAGCAGCGTCGCCACGCGGAGGCTGTCGGCCTTGCCGCAGAACTGCTCCACAGGTACGGAGGAGATGTCGAGCTCGTAAGACTGGCGTCGTCGGCTTTCAGGCGGGCTGGTGCAATAACTCGGCAACTGGAAGCAATTCGTGCCGAGCGGCGTATAGCCGACCGTCCAGGGCTAGCGGAAGAAGAAGAAAAAGTACTTGGCCGATGGCTGGAGACCTCGCCAAATTGGCGGCCCGAAGCACTAGGAGCGGCCGAGAGGTTAACTCCCTATTCCAACAGGCGTATCCTTCACATTCTCAAGGCGGCCGCTCCATACCGCCAGAGCGGCTATACAATGCGTACAAAGTATATCCTAGAGGCCCAATCTGCAGCCGGCCTTGAACCGATCGCTATGACGTCCCTTGGCTTCCCCAAGTCCCATGGCGTCGCAGGTGCTCCGGAAATGGAAGAAATCGCCGGCGTCTCCTACATTCGCCTGGACGACGGTACAAACCCGGAAATCTACAGGCCGACCAACGAATTCTTGATGGACTATGTCGCGGCTGCGGCACCATACGTGAGAAAACTCGCGCCGGCGGTAATTCACGCGCACTCCGGATCCCGAGGTTATGATGGTGCGCTTGTCGGCCTAGCTCTCGGTCGGCACTTCAAGTTGCCCGTTGTCTACGAAGTGCGTGGGTTCTTCGAATCACTCTGGACACCTGATGTCGCTTGGTCGGAAAGGTCGGAACTGTATGATCGACGGGTGGCCACCGAGAACCGTTGCTTGTCTGACGCCGATGCGGTAGTCACCCTCAGTGGGTCAATGCGGGCCGAGATTGTTCGCCGGGGTATCGACCCAGAGAAGGTATTCGTTGTTCCGAATGGCGTTGACGCCACAGCTTTCCATCCGAAGCCGAGGCCAGCTAACCTCGTCGAACGCTACGGTCTGGAGCTTTCGTTTGTCTTTGGCTACATTAGCAACCTCGACCATTTCAGAGAGGGGCAGGAGGCACTTATAGACGCTGCCATCATGCTTCAGCAGCAGGGCATTCCAGCAAAGGCTCTGATCGTGGGTGATGGTAAACGTCGAGCCGCGCTTCAAGAGTACGTTTCCGAGCGTGAAGCGGGTAGTGCCGTCATATTTACCGGCCAGGTGCCTCACGAGGACGTTCTCGACTACTACGCCGTGTTGGATGTCTTTGTGGTTCCACGGGTGCAAGAACGAGCAGCTCGACTGGTCAGTCCGCTCAAGCCATTTGAAGCGATGGCTGCCGGAGTTCCCGTCGTTGTGTCCGATCTCGATGCGCTACGGGAGATCATTGGGAACGACGGTGAACGCGGACGGTGCTTCGGCGCGGGCGACGCAGCATCCTTGGCCGACGTACTAGCTGAGCTCTATGCTGATCCAGGACAGCGTTCCGATCTTGCCGAGAGGGCTCGTGATTGGGTCATACGGGAGCGACAATGGTCCGCGAACGGCCGCCGGTACGCTGAAATCTATGCGCGTGTACTTGAAGCTCAGACTTCGACGTGATCACGTGGATCTCCATAGAAGACGATCGATCCCGCCCGGTTCATAAGAGCTGTATCCGCGATTGTCCACGTGTGCGAATGCCGGTCGGCGCCACGAATGCTTACGTAGTTGAACCGGTCTGCGGAGTAGGTGACCACGCCCGAGGCGTGAGCACGGTTCAGCAGGTCGGTGTCAACACCTCGTGGCAGGTCACTGAAGTTTAACGAATGAGCGACGTCACGAGTCATAACAATGGAGCCGCCTTGCACTAGACGTACTCGCCGGTGCTCAGAACGGGCACATCGTAAGATCACTGCTCGACTCGAACGGAGCCATACGTAGTGCGCCCACTTGCCAACGATATCGGCGCCAGAGTAGTCGAAGGCCGCTACCAGATCGGTCAGGTAGTGGCGACCGTAGAAGTTATCGTCATCCATCTTGGCGATGTAATGACCTGAGGCGGCTTCAAGTCCGAGGTTCAGGCAAGCGCCAAGGGTCAGTGAACGATCTGCCTCGATCAAAACCAGGTTCTCGACGGGTGCATCGCGAGCCATGGCCTCGACGTCGGCACGTCTCAGGTCAAGTCCATGCAGCACGAGCACGAGCTCCAGATTGCCGTCAGTGCCATACCCTTGCCGAGCGACATTGTGGAAGATGTTGGAGAGCTCGTGCGGCCGATTGGTGGAGACAACGGCTGAGACGGGTCGGATGCGATGATTTAGCGGAATACCCGTCGCAGCGGCGATTTGATTAACCCGATGCCCGAAAGTATGGCGTTGGTAGATCTCTCGAGCGAGTCTAGTTGCCGCTCGATCTCGAAGCTCCCGTTGCCAGAGATGCGCGACGAGGCTACTCCCGAACTCTTCAGGGCTGTGGACGACATTGACGTAGTCATGGAGGTTTTGGGGGATATTGCTCAGAGCGGCAGCATTAACGATGGCGGCGGTATGAGCACTGCCCGCCTCGACTATCCGCCACGGCTGGTCGTAGTCTGCGGCCATATCGGCGACGACCGCGTATCGGCCGCGCACGTGATGCACCTTTGACATAGCTGTGCGTGGCACGAGGAACCGGCTGAATCCGGCCTTTTCGAGAATTGTTCTCACTCCAATGCCGATGGGCCATAGATCGATTTGTTCCGAGGCCAGAAGAGCGAGATTTTCTGATATGAAAGGGCTGGCTTCATCAATGAAGATAGCGCCGGCGCGTTCGGGCTGTGTTCGGCCAGTGATCGCTGGATTGTGAATGCGAGGCTGTGCCGACGGCTCAAGGATTTGGAAGCTCGTGCCTGGGAATCGCGAACGCCAGATCTGAGGATCGTGGTGCCGGCTCAGGAACACGTGGGGCACACTGCCGATCCATTGGTGAGCGAGTTCATGCTCGGCGGATCCACCCGTGACCCATGCGGCGGTTGTTAGACCTTCAGTACTTGTCCACTTGAGGAGAGCTTCCGTCTGCTGCTGATTCCAAAACGGAATAGTGCCGTTCGTGATTTCAACAAGAAGGAGGTGGAATTGGGAGTTGGCTAGGACACTCTGCCAGCTGTGCTGAGTCAGCTCGAGCTGTGTCCATTCCCAGGCGAAGCCGAGACGGAGCCGGTCTCTGGCTGCAATGGCGACCCTCAGCTCGGGGCGCGCCGGTGCTGGTGCTGATACCGCCGTGGGCAGGGAAGCCAGGCCCCTGGTTCTACTCGATGCCGCGCTCCTTGAGCCGCGTCGGCGAGCGACGCGACGTAGCGCTGCACGTAGGTATCTCGGGAGAGTCTGGACCTGGATCTTCATCGTGGCCAACATCAGAGGGTGATAATCGTACGGATAGTGTGGTCAGCGAATGATGCGAGTCGTTCTGCCGAGGATCTGCCCGATCGTGCAATTTGTCCGAGTGGTCGGAATCCGGCACGAGCGACCGCGACTGGCTTGACCGGCTCAACACTCTATTGCTGAGCGGAGTTTAGCGACAGCTGGGGTCAGTGCTGGCATCGTCAGGGGGTCTGGCATCGACGTTGTGCAGATCCTGTCCTGCTCAGTGCTCAGCGGACCGCGGCCAGCTGATGGCAACAGTGAACAGGCCCTGAGGACTTGCCCGGCGGGTGGGTCCCTGGCAGGTACCGTTACGTTGGTATGCCGCAAGGGAGGACAGCCCGTAGATGAAGGCACCGCGCGTTACGGTCGGCATACCCGTGTACAACGACGCCGACGGACTACTCAGGTCCGTTCCTACGGTGTTCGGCCAAACGTGGAGCGGTAGGCTACGACTCGTCGTGGTCGACGATGGCAGCACTGATCAAACTCCGGACGTGCTGGCATCGCTTGCCAAGCAGTACGGTGAGATCTACGTCATCAGAAACGAGGAGAACCAAGGCCGGCCATCCTCCAGGAACAAGATCGTCCGAGAAGCGGGTGATGATTACCTGGCGTGGCTCGACGCCGGTGATCTCTGGCATCCACGTAAGCTCGAACTTCAGGTCAGCACGCTTCTTGAGGCGGAGGCCGATAATCCCGGGGTGAGCCTTCTGTGCACCGGACCGTTACGCTGGGTTTTTGCCGACCGCGATGACGAGCGCCTTCGAGTACCACAGCTGGAAGGTGATCAGCTCTACAACGCGCTGACTGGGAAGATATTCCCGTACCTGCAGGGAATCCTTGGAAAGGCAGAGCACTTCCGATCCCTCGGAGGCTTCGATGAGCGTCTGCTTCGTCGGCAGGACTACGACTTTCTGGTCAGGTTTGTCGGCGCTGGCGGTCGGTTGATCAGCTCACCGAAGCACTTGCCCTTATTTACGTACCTCAAGTCCGATGTCGGTAATTCGGTCGATGCCATCGCGGCGGCGAATCGCGTAATTCGCAAGAAGCACGAGCAGTACTACCGACAGTACGGTCCCGAGTTGGCTCGGCAAGTTCGCAGCAACCAGGATCGATTGGTTGCGCGGTTTTCCCGGCACAATGGTCATCCATTCCGAAGGTTTGCTTACGAAGCCAGGGCGAAGGCTTTCAAACCGGAACTTCCCGGCGCAGCACGTCGAGCGGTGAGGCGGACTCGATCGGTACGATTCTCGGCCCGTGGTGTGCGCCGGATATCTATCCGACTGGTGCGACCGCTCATACCAGTAATTCGCCGGCCCGCTCTGATCGGGTTAGCACGTCGGTTAGGCGTTACCGAGCTTCTCCATAGATCGGCCGCAGGGCGGTCTCTGTATGAGCAGCTGCGGGCTGATGCCATGGACTCTGACGGTACGACCCAGCGTCCGCTGCACGCCAAAGATATGGAAGTTATTGTGCGGCTTGAATCGACTGTTAGCACAGCCGGCGCGTCGGCTTCTCGGGAGGTATGGCTTCAGCTCGAAAACAGCTACCGCCGCAACGGCATGTTGGACTCGGCCGAATCCGTTTTGCGGCGCGGCTTGGAGCTACACCCCAATGACGTAGATCTGCTTGTTCGGCT
>DASTNZ010000204.1:0-5858 GCA_035762665.1 Jiangellaceae bacterium
GTAGATGTTGTCGCCCAGCGACAGCACGAAGCGGACGTCGTGGTTGCGCACGAGCTCGTCCAGTACGTCGCCGACGCGGCGTTGCCGGCGGCTCGACTCGCTGTCCGACCTGATCCCGACGCCGTAGTCGCCCATGGCGACAAACCGCACCGCCGGCGTCTCAGTCTCCGGGTCCGGGAAGGTGCGGAACACTAGGTCGTAGGCCTTGCCAGTTCCGAGTTCGTAGCCACCCGCCGCGGTGGGCACCCAGTCCCACCGCTCACCGGCGGCCCACTCCCGGCCGTCGACATGGATGCGGTAGCGGTACTCCGTGTCGGGCTCGAGGCCCTCAACGCAGACCCAGCACTGTGTCGCGGTGCTCGCCTCGGCGACCACGTCGCCGCTCGCGTCCAGCACCTCGACCCGGGCCTCGCCGAACGGCTCCGCCTCATGCCCGATCGAGGAACGCCGCCCCACAGCCTCGTGCAGCTCCGAGTCGTCAAGGATGGTCCAACGCCCCTCGGCCTCCTCACGCCGGAACCAGAAGGCCCCCCAGGCGATCAGGACCCAGTCATGCGAGAGATCGACGAGGTGGACGAACTCCTCGCGGTGGATCTCTTGGTCACTCTGCGCGCGCTCTCCCATCTAGGCAGCCTAGGTCCCGACCGTGCGGAAGGGCAGCGGCTGACGCGGCTCATCGGCAGTAGGGAGCGGGCGCATGCGGCGGTATGACGCTCCGTCTAGTCCATGTTCAGGGCAATCAGGCCGAGCGACAGCAGAACCAATGATGGCCTGCGGCGGTCTGCCGCGGTTTCCCGGAGGCATCGTCTGACGGCCGAAGAGTGGCCGTACCTCAGCAGCACGCGTGTCGTCACACGATCTCAACCAGCGTGACCGATCAGAATAGCTCGAACAGCTTCATTGTCGAGGGGGTCCGGCGGCAGGTGCCGGGAATCGCTGGATCCATGGCTCTGCCCGTTCCAGCTGGGCGGCTACTCGCAGCAGGTCGCCATCGGCGCCCAGGTGTCCGAGCAGCTGCACTCCCAGGGGGAGGCCGGACGCCGTCCAGTGCAGTGGCACGCTCACAGCGGGGCGACCGGTCATGTTGGCTACGGCGGTGTAGGGCGCCCAGCTGATGCTGTCGCTGATCAGCTCGTCCATGAGCCCCGTCAGCTGCAGGAGCTTGCCGCCCCGGAGACGGTGAAGCAGGCGAGCCGCCGTCTGTAGCGCTTTCGACGTCGTGGTGGCGCCGACCCGCAGCGGTGGTCTCGCGAGTGTCGGTGTCAGGAAGTAGTCGTAGCGTTCGTGGAACGCCGACAAGGAGCGGACATACTCGTTCCGATTCGCCAGCGCGAGCTGCAGGCGCACCACACCCGCCGCCCGACCGAGCTCGGCAACTGCGAGAGTGTCGGCCTCGAAGTCCTTGCCCCCGGCGCCGGTTAGTTGCTTGGCCTGGGTCACCGTGAATACGAAGCTCGCGAACCAGATCGTCAGGAAGTCCCGCGTCAGCGCCCACTCGTCGTACGGCGGTTCTACCTCCTCGACGTGGTGGCCGAGGCTTGCGAGCAGCGCCGCCGCGGACTCCACCGCCGCGACCGCTTCGGGATCCGGGGCCCCGGCTATGGCCGACTTCGCCGTGAACCCAATCCGCAGCGTGTCAGGCTCACGTTCGATCTGAGCACAGAACGGCAAGTCGGGCAGCGGCCCATCGTACTCGGCGACCGGGGAGCGGCCGGCGATCGCGTCCATCAACCCGGCAGTGTCGCGGACGGTACGGGAGAGGACGCCCTGTGTCGCGAGGCCGAAGACGAGCTCGCCGGTCTGCGGGCCGTACGGTGCGAGACCTCGGCTGGGCTTGAGTCCGACAATCCCGTTGCAGGCAGCTGGGGTCCGGATTGAGCCGCCTCCGTCGCTGCCCCCGGCGGCGGGGACGATGCCGGCGGCGACGGCCGCCGCGGACCCGCCCGATGAGCCACCGGGAGTGTGCGCGGTGTTCCACGGGTTGCGAGCCGGGCCCCAGCATTCGGGCTCTGTGACGTTCTTGATGCCGAACTCCGGCGTGTTCGTCCTACCGAAGATCACCAGTCCGGCGTCGAGAAACCGTCGGACGATCAGAGCGTGCTCGGTGGGGACGTACCCGGCAAAGGCCCTCGATCCGAAGGAGGTCGGAACGCCCTTGTACTCCTGTACGAGGTCTTTGATCAGGAACGGAACGCCCGCGAACGGCCCGGACAGCATCGGTTCAGCGGCACGTGCGTCAGCCTCGTTGACGGGCCCGATGATGGCGTTGATCAGCGGGTTGACCTGTTCCGCACGCTCGCGTGCGAGAGCGAGCAGCTCGGTCGCGTTGACCTCGCCCTTGCCGACGAGCTCGGCGAGGCCCGTGGCGTCAAGTGACATGTACTCATCGAGCTTCATTGGCCCACGGTGACGCGCCCGCCAGATGGCCGACCAGAGCCGAAGGTCACAGTCGCAGTCGGCCTGAGCTCACCCAGACCATCGCGTACGCCATGAACAGGCGAGATCACAGCGACTCCGCCCGCGGCCGCTCATCGAGCTCACGCCATGCTCCGGTGGCGGCGGAAGGACGCGGTTTCACAGCACGGACGGTGGCTGGGAAGCGTCTTGCCTTGGACGGTTCCTCCGGTGCGCCGTGTCCGGCGTAAGCACCACGCTCTGACGTCTGCTGGGCGGGGTCGATGCGGGGCCTGCGGTCGCCACAGAGGAGTGGACACCCGTGGGAAACAGGATCGTGAGCTGATCGGGGTGGCTATCTGGGCGCGCCGTAGGTCTTGAAGATCCGCAGCGCGATGAGTGTGATCCAAGGGCTGGGCGCACCGGCTGGGACGGGCGGGAGGTAGGTGGTGCCCGGATAGGCTTTGTTGGCGGCCCACCGGCCATCTGATCGCCGCCGCCCGATGAGCACGTCGAGGGCATCGTCCATCCGGGGGTCGTGGCGGACCCCTGCATCGGCGAGGGCGTCCAGGCCGCGCAGCACGTCGAAGTGCCACCGCGCTGGATGGTGCAGACGGGTGAACTCCGCGTCGATCGGCTGCCCACTCCGCTCGCTGCGGTACAGCCGGTGTCGAAGGAGGAACTCGACCGCGGTGGCTCGGGCTTCCAGCAGTTCGTCGAGGCGGTACTGGTAGCCGCTGTGTTCGTACTCGGTGGTCCCTTCCATGACGCACACTGTGGTGTGGACCGAGGAGTGCCGTGCACCGGACCGGTTCGCTCTGCAGTTGAAGCCACCGTCGGTCAGGCGCTGGTCGAGGAGGAAGTCGACGATGCTTGCCAGGTGCTCTTCTGGCGCGCCGAAGTAGGAGGCGTAGCCGAGTGCCATGCCATTGACGCAGGCATCGCTTAGCTTGACGGTCTTGGTGGGGTTCAGCCCCCCGTCTCGGCCCTTGTCATCGCGGAGGATCGAGGCGACGGTTTCGCGAGCCGACGGGTTGTCGCGGCTCAACCCCATGTTCTTCAGCTCGAGGAGCGTGTAGTGACTCGACGTCCACTTGGGCTGGTAGAAGCCGCGACCCCAGTGTCCTCCTGGCCCGCGGGCCGACAGCAGTACCGCGCCGGCGCCTTCACGACCGATCCGCTCCTGGAGGTCGGCGTCGTAGCGGCCCAAAAGGTCCCGTCGAGCCTGGAAACGGACCGCCACGTCCTGCTCGAGCAGCCACGCCACAACACCCTCGTCCACATTCACATGATGAACCGGGTTGGCTGCGGTGAGACCCGTCGCCTCCGTGGCGGGCTGAGAGGTTCTGCCATGCCCAACCACCTTAGATCCTGTCGCGACCCGGCGCTGGCGGCCAACCGCCCACGGGCAAGAGTAGATCGGTGCCGGCGAGACAGTGTCATGACTCATCGGCACGATCACGGGAAGCGCGGCAGTAGCCTGCGTCTTCGAGCGCACGCAGCGCGGCACCCATGAGGGCCACGCGTGTCAAGAGGGCGCACGAGTCCAACCCGCCGGCGTTGAGCTTTTGACGTGCGTGCCGGAGGGGGATCCGGTTCCGAGTTGTTGTGGTTGGGGTCGTTCCTCGTAGTCGCCGAGTCACGCTGCCGTGTGGGAGGTGTCCAGTTGGAGCGGCCGCAGCCTGTGAGGCACGATCGGGCGAGGACGAACGAGCTGGACGCCGATGAACGGCGGCGCATCATCGGGCGCGAGGACGACCTCGGTCCGATGTGTGGAACGTAGGGGGTGTCGGGTGTTCCCGGACCGTCGACCCAGTCGTTCGGCCACCACGCGCGAACGGAGATCGAGATGCTGAGATCCTTCTGGAGGTCGGCACGAGCCAGGTGGAGCGGCTTGTGGGCGCACATGGACGGGTGTGCTGCCCTAGCCAGGCGGGCTCTAGCCAATCTTTCCTCGATACGGCGCGATGCCATCGCTCAAGCCCCCCTTTGGTGGCGAGAGCACTACTCGGCCAAGTCGGGCGGTCGCCTCGTCGACCTAATTGTTCCTGGACGGACTCGAGATCGACCCGGACCAACGGGTGTCGCTCGTCTTCGACTTCGGTGACCTGGACTCGTTGGTGGTCCGCCTGGATGATCAGGCCCGCGCCGAGAGCGTGTACTTCCGCCGGTGAGGAAATCCGATCCCCAAGCGAGTCCTGCTACGGATAGCAGCGGACTACTCGCGAGGACGCACGTACTAACCAGCAGCGGCACGAGCCGACGTTGGCTGACGGGTTCAGACGTGCGATGACATCCTGGCGAGGTGGAGCGTCAGGTCGGCCACCAGTGTCACGCGTTCTGGGAGCACTGCGTGGATCCGATCAAGCACGCGCTCGCGCACCGAGACGGGCAGTTCGAGATAAGCCGAGATCGTCGACAGGTGGCCGACGTAGTCCAGAGCCGACATCGTCGTCCGGCGTTCGATGGTGGACTGACGTACATCGATGAATCGGTTCGACCGAACCAGCTCGGTCCCGGGCCACTGCATCGGGCTGTCCGTCGGCGTCCCGTCAGGCGAAGGAACACCGTCGTCTGCCAGGAACTGCGATCTGGCGGCACGGACGGCCTCCTCGACGGCCTTGTCGGCCAGGAACATCTGTCCACCGAAGGAAGCGAATATCCCATCGGGGTTGAGCAGCGCGGCCACACGCGACCACCGATCGGCCGGCTCGGTCCAATGAAGCGAAGCGGCCGCGAAGACCAGGTCGTAGGTGGAGGTGAGCGGGACATCCTCGAATGCGCCTTGCACTGTTGCCACTGATGCGGGCACGTGCTTGCGCAGTTCCGTGAGCATTGCTGGGTCTGGGTCGGTGGCGGTGACAGCGACTCCGCGCCCA
The DNA here is from genome assembly GCA_035762665.1 of Jiangellaceae bacterium. Lineage (GTDB taxonomy): Bacteria > Actinomycetota > Actinomycetes > Jiangellales > Jiangellaceae > JASLBX01. Next base: position 5,274 of record DASTNZ010000204.1, read on the forward strand.
GCGAACACGCGGGTGGCTTTGCCTGTGCCCGCGCCGATCTCCAGGGCTGTGCGCACCGACCGACCTGCGTAGGTCATCACCTCGTCAACGAGTTCGTCGGGGTAACCAGGTCGGAACTGCTCGTAGGCCGATGCCGCAGGCCCGAAGCTCAGAGCGCGCACGACCATGTCTCGATGGTGTCATCGCGTCCACGCTCAGTGCACTCGAGTTTCCCGATCAAGTCCTCACCATCGAGCACGCGCTCATCGGCAGATCCGGTAAAACTCGTGCAGTAAGTGGCGGCGAAGTCACACGGTCACTATCGCGGCTACTGATATGGAGTGCCCGGCTGTCAAGAGGCATGGCGAGGCGCCCGCTCCCGGTGGGGGCGGGCGCCTGTGTGCTTCGCCGTTGGCCGGGCTGGTGAGCGTGTCGTTGGCGACGCGCGGTAAGACTGATATTCGCGGGGTTGGATACCGGCAGGACGGGTCGCTTACCTCGCGAGGAAATCGAGTCGGCAAGACTTGCCTCGTGAATGCCTCACGGGTCCTGATGGATACGAACGTCTTGAACTACATCGTCGACTCCGGCGAAGTGGAGTCGCTT
>DASTNZ010000205.1:0-6813 GCA_035762665.1 Jiangellaceae bacterium
AGAGCCACACCCCGCGATCAGGATGGGCAGCCGCAAAAGAGAGCGTCCGACCGGGCACCTACCCGCAGACTGACCGGCCAGCCAGCCTAGGGCAATAAACAGCCGATGAGCGGTTCCTCGACCCATGACTTTCAACGAGCGCTTGGACCTCATGAACCACCAGGCCCTGCCCGGCGCCGGACGCGAAAAACCGTTGGGGACATCGTGGTCCTTCCGCGACACTGATCGACGTGGAGGACGTCGAGGTCATCGTGGCCCATCACGAGCGCGCGACCCTCCGCGTCGGCGAGGTGTTCTTGAAGATCGACGCTGACCAGACGCCGCACCGACGTCGAGGTCAAGGCGATGACGATGGCACCGATCCCGACTCCGAAGGTCCTGTGGCGGAAGCCGCCTGTGCTTGCGCTCGCCGCTCTCCCGGGGTCGGCACTGGGCCGCCTGGGCGAGCCGTCGACTGCATCGTCGGCGGCGTGGGCCGCAGCTGGTGCCGCCGCCGTACGGGTGCTGCACGACGCGCCGCTGCCGCCCTGGCCCGGACGGAGCCTCGACGACAAAGCATCGAGCCTGGACAGCGAATGCACGTAGCTCCTGGCCAACGACGTCCTTCCTGCTGACCTAGTCACGCGCAACCGCGAGGTTGCCGAGGCTGCGCTCCGACCGTGGAAACCGTCATCTGACTGGCTTCGTGCCCTCTTTGGGACTTGTCCCAGGGTCGATACTGGGAGTGACGGTCATCGTCGTGTCCTTCGTCGAGTCGGTTGTGAGAGATCACTCGAAGGATCACGCTGTGACCGTCATCGCTTCCACCCGACACGCTCACCGGGAGCCGTACACCACTCTGCCGGACTCAACTCCGCGCTCGGCCCGCGCAGTGAGGCTCAGCGCTGAAAGGGGCGCTCTCTGGCTGTGACCGCTCAATGTCGACGGGCACGCTCGCGTGGCCATGGCCCAACCGGATCGTCGCAGACCGCTCTGCACCCATCTGCCCGCTAGGCTCGCCGCAGAACGCACAGTCGTAATCAGGAGCAGATGGTGGTCTTGTACTTCGCATACGGCAGCAACATGTCCCGCGAGACCATGACCCGGCTGGCCCCTTCGGCGATGAGGATCGGGAAGGCAAGACTTCCGAACCATCGGCTTCGCTTCAGCCGGAAATCGTTGCGCACCGGGACAGGTGTCGCGGATGTCGTACATCACCCTGGTTTCGTGGTGATGGGAGCGCTTTACGAAATTCCCGAGCACGAGTGGAACACGCTGCGCCAAAAGGAAGGCGCCACGATGGCCCCGCCCGCTTATCGCGAGGCGAAGGTAGAGGTCTTCTCATTCGGTGATAAATCAAACCGAAAAGCAGTAACATTTGTGGTCGCTGAGCCCGAGCAGGTGGAGCAGGTCCCGTCGGTCAGCTACATCTCTGACATGGTTCAACAGGCCACCGAACTCGGGTTCCCTGCGTATGCGGCGTTCCTGGAGTGGCTACAGCGCCGCGCCATGGAGGGTTCGCTGCCGTTGCGAGATGGACTTCTGGTCTCGGCGACTAAGAACAGAGGGAAGTCTCATGGCCGTTATATTGTGCGAGCCAATCCGCGATTGTTCGGCGATTCTAGAGGGGCTCGGCTAGTAAGCGTCGAATTCGACGGCAGAACGACGGTTGCTGCGTTCGCGGCTGCTGCCGAGGTTCAAGAAGGCTCGTGCGAAATCGACCAGAACTTGCGGCACGCCCTAGGCATGATCGGCCAGAATTGCTATGGCTACACAGTAACGCTACGGCCGGAGGTGGGAGGGCGTGTGCGGCCCACGCTGGTCAAGCCGCGGAACCTTTGTCTAAAGGTTCGTCAGACCAACTGGACGGACAGCGAGAAGAGAGTTTGCATTCTGCATCCGAAGAATATCGTCATGCTTGGCATCAAGGAAGGCGAGCAGGTCGAGATAGAGAGTTCAACGCGCGGCGACGATGGGCGCCTTTTCATCAAGAAGATCAGGTTGCGGGCCTACACGTCTGAGCAACGCTCGCGACAGTCTCGGGGGTACCCCGAGGTGGACCACGTCTATCTGGATCAGGAGTGCCGCGAGGAACTCGGTTTGTCGGGGGAGCGGAATCAATACTCGGACTGGCCGGTGCTGGTACGCCCGAGCGTTCGTCATCAGCTGCGCCGTCGGGTTGCCGTCTACGGGGTCACGTTCTTCTTGGGCATCGCATCGCTGAGTCAGGTCTTTGCTCTCATGGCGCCGTCGTTCCCAGAGTGGGTTCGTGTCCTCGCGGCGGTTCTCACCGCAGTGATCGCCACGATCATCGTCGCGTGGGTAGACATCAGAGCGAACATCAGTTATTGATGGCAACGCACTACTTTGCCGCGACCAGTTCATTGCGCATGTAGTGGTGACGGCTAGCCGTTGACGTTCGGCTGATCGAGCACCCACAGCCACGTACCGTCGGGCTGGCGGCGTGCGACCTCCGCAGTGACCGTGCCGTCGGCCAGGCGCGACGACGTGAGTGCAAGCTCTCCGCAGCGCAGTGTCGCTTGCTGTACGCCCGGCTCGACCGTGGGTCGGTCAGCCACGTCTTGCTCATAGGCAGCACGTATCTCCCCGGCACCGGATGCGACGTGCCCTCCCCACCGCGAGTACGGCGTCCGGTTCGTAGAGAGCCACCATTCCATCGACGTCGCCGGCGTTGAGCCGCTCCACAATGAACCGACTCAGGTCCTCCGGCTGGAACGCCTGCTCGCGTGCTGTGTCCCGGTCCATAACGTGAGTGTGTCACCCGGGTCTGACAACTCAACCCTCAAGATCGCCGACGCGCCAGTCCGTCCGCTTCTGACCCGAACCGCGCGGACCCAGCCGATGCGAGTTCGTCATGGACGCGGCCCACCGAGCCGACAGCGTTGCGGGTGCCTGACGTGGGTGCTCGGCTCATCTGTGGTAGCCGGACCGGCAACACTTAGTTCGGCCCTGAGTTCATCAAGAGGGTCCGGCGGATCACTACCGCGAATTTCGGGGACGTCGGCTAACACAGCCGTGTAGTAAGCGGTCGCTGGAAGCCTTGGCAGCAGCCATGCTGTACTGGCCGGCTGGCAGCAAGAGAAACCGTGAAACTGTCGACGATACCTCCGTGTAGCGCTGTATGATCTCTGCATCGCGCAACGGGTTGGGTGGACTACTTTGCGGACGCCTTTGGGGGGAGTTGCCGATGTCTTCGATAGCTGGGGATTCGCCACTGACGGACTGAACCGTCCTGAGTTCGCCGGAGGGTTGGTTGGTTAGGCGACCTTCGGGATGGAGGCCGCGGTCGTAGCCTGCCGGTGGTTGTGTTCGAACTCAACCGGGGGCAGGTTCTGGATCGATGAGTGGAGCCGGGTGGTGTTGTACCAGTGGACCCAGCGGGCGACCTGCCACTCGACGTCGGAGCGGTTCTTCCAGGTGGGTCCGCCGTCGTGGATGGCCTCGGTCTTGAACAGCCCGATGGTGGATTCGCATAGCGCGTTGTCCAGCGCGTCACCGACGGTGCCGATCGATCCGGCGATGCCGGCGGCGAGCAGTTCGGCGGTGAATGCCAGCGACGTATATTGCGACCCGGCGTCGGAGTGGTGCACGAGTCGGCCATGCTCCCAGGTGGCTCCGGCTCGGTGACGCACGTCGATCGCTTGCCGTAGCGCGTCGGTGACCAGGGCCGTGTGCATGCTGGGGCTGACCCGCCAGCCGAGGATGCGACGGGAGTACACGTCGACGACAAAGGCGACGTAGACGAACCCGGTCAAGGTCCACACATACGAGAAGTCCGCGACCCATACCTCGTCGAGGTCCTGCGGGGTTCTCCAGCCGCGGTTGACCAGATCCGGGTGTCGCGGTGCCGCGTTCTGCCTGCGGGTCGTGGTGGTGCGGTGTCGACCGCGGACCGCGCCGCTGATCCCGGCGATCCTCATCATCCGGGCGACCTGGTCCCGGCCGACGTCCAGCCCGGCGCGGCGGGCGGCGTGCCACAGCTTGCGCACCCCGTACACGCCCCAGTTCTGCTCATGCAGGATCACCAGGGCGTTGACCAGGTAGGCCTCGGCCAGCTCGGCGTCGGTCACCGGGGCCTTGGTCCGGGCGTAGTAGGTGGACGGCGCGATGCTGATGCCATGCTCGGACAGCACGGCACAGATCGGCTCGACGCCGAACCGGTCCCGGTGGCAGCTGATGTAATCGACGATCACTTGAGTCGGCGGTCGAGCTCCGCCTGGGCGAAAAACGCCGACGCTGTCTTGAGGATCTCGTTGGCCCTTTCCAGCTCAGCGACCCTCTTCTTCAGCGTCCGCACCTCCTCGCTATCGCTGACACGACCCGCTGCGGACGGGGCCCGAGTACCCTCGGCTCGTTCGGCGTCCTCGACCCAGTTCCGCAAAGTGGCCGGATTCAAATCCAGTAACGTCCCGACGTGTCGGCGGGCGCCCAGCTTGGAGTCGTTGCCCTCAGCGAGCCGGTCGCGATACATCCGCACCGCCCGCTCCCGAAACTCCCGGTCGTACTTCCTCGGTGCTGCCACGTGGATCAGTCTCCCTTGCTGAATCAGCACCCTCCGGGAGACTCAGGACGGTTCATCCCGGGCATCGCGAGCCTCGAACGTCACCGACCGCTTGTGCGGATCCACCCCAATGATCACCCGAACCATCACCGCCGCCGCCTCCTCACCACGTCCAACTACTGGCCAGCGAGGACGGGCAACGCTGTAACGAGCGACAGCAGACCCCTTCTCGAGCCGCGCCTCGCCGCGGTACCCGGCCGGCCCGCACGCCATGAAAGAGCCACACCCGATGATCAGGATGGGCAGCCGCTGCTAGAGAGAGCGTCCGACCGGGCACCTACCCGCAGACTGACCGGCCAGCCAGACCAGGGCAATAAACAGCCGCTGACGGAGTGCGGACGCCGAGGAACTGGTCACCTGCCGCGTACCGGGTCATGGGGCTGTTGTCGAGTTCTGGTCGCGGCGGCGGGCTAAGGCTTGACCGGCGGGGAATGCGCTGGCGACCTTTCGGAGGAGGGTGAGAGTCTCATGCACGGGCGTGTCCAGGGTGAGCTGGTCGATTGTGCGGTATAGCTGCTGCTCGACGGTTGCTATTTGGGCGGACAGCCGTTGCCCGTCCTCGGTGAGGGTGAGAGTGATTTGTCGCCGGTCCGCCGGATCGGTGTTCCGACGCACTAGTCCTGCGGCGACGAGACGGTCCACGAGGCGGCTGGGGCTGCCGCCGGTTTCGCAGACCAGCAATTCTCCGAGGCCGAGCAGTGTCAGCGGCTGGTGGTGGGCCAGCACCTGCAGGACCTCGGCCTGCGACGGGGTGACGCCAAGCGGCCGCAGGTCGGCCGCGAGCAAGCGGTTGCCTTCGCGTTGGATCGCCAGGATGAGATACCGCAGTTCCTCGGCTGGCCTCATGCCGCATCACGTCTTTGCGGAAGCGTGGCGGCGAGACGGTCGGCGGCTGCGGGGTCGTGTGCCGCCAACACGACAAGGTTGGGCATTGTCTGGCGAAGGGCGTTGACCTTGCTGACCGCATCGCGCATCTGCGTCTTGTCGCCGGCGCCGGGGAGTTTGCCGGCGGCGAGCAGATCGGCGTCATAGGTGAGGTCGCCGACCATCAGCAGGGGCGCGTGACTGGGGCGCCGGATCAGCATTGACAGCGACCCGGGGGTGTGGCCGGGAGTGGGCAGGAGCACGATGGTGCCGTCGCCGAACAGGTCGTGTCCGTCGGTGAACGGCGCCAGGGTAGGGTCTGCGAGCGGCTCGGGGGTGATCCGGTTCCAGGTCAGCCCGGGCAGGTCGATGTGCGAGCGCAGGAAGCCACGCGCTTCCGGCAGTGGTTTGGCCAGTACGTCCCATTCGTCGCGGCTGATCACGATGGCGGCGCGACCCAGCAGCGGAAGACCACCGATGTGGTCCTGGTGCAGGTGGGATAGCACCGCGGTGTGCACGTCCTCGACGCGGTGGCCGAGCTTGGCTAGGCCTGCGGTCAACGTTTCGTCCGGGCCGATGTCGAACTTCGCCAGCCGCGAGTAGATCAGCCCGTTCAGGCCCCCGGGGAAGTAGTCCGGGTCGGTCACAGACGCGCGGTCCTGCCCGGTGTCGAAGAGCACCAGTCCGTCGCGGTGCTCGATCACATAGGTGTTGATCGGCCGGGGCGCGGTCCATCGCGTTGAGGTGAACAACCAGACGTAGGTGTTCTTCCAGGTCGGCCCGACATGCTCGGGGCGGATGGACACGTTGCCGGTGCTGATCACCGAGATGCGGGTGATCGGATCTGTCAAGGAAGTCACTGTGAGTTCCTGCCATAGTAGGTGAATGTCGTGTCATTAGATTACACGACATCTTTTGCTCGTCAAGCTGCAGAGTTCGCTCTCCGGCGGCGGTGCCGCTCACCGTCTTCGGAGCGACCCCAGGCGCCGAAGCGGCCGCGTCCAGCACAACGCCGTGACCACGGCGTCCTGCAATCGGTCAGCCCGAGCCGACTGGCCGATCGGGATGACGAGCCTGAAGCCTCCGTCGCGGGCGGTGCCAGTGGCATTCACGCTGCAGAATGTCGAGGTGATCTATGCCGCGGGCCGCCATGGTCGGACTCACAGGGGCGGGCGAGTTGGTCGAAGCGCCACAAATTCGTCGATGCGACGTGTGGCCTGGCCGGCCGGTTCTGCACGCCAGCGTCCACGGCGCAGCCCTCGACGCAGCTGGGATACCCCGGGCACGGCACGGGGGGTCGACGTTCCCGTCGTTGCGGCGCAGGCGAATAGGCGCGGTGTGGCTGAGGCGGATGCGCAGTGAGCCCTCACGTCGCCCAGTCATCCGCT
>DASTNZ010000206.1:0-4350 GCA_035762665.1 Jiangellaceae bacterium
AGATCGGCGATCCCGCGCACGCTCAGACCGGCCCGATCCGCCAACGCCTCCTGCGTCAGCCCCGCCGCAATCCGGTACCGACGTAGCAACCCCCCGAAGCTCCCAGGCCCTCCGGCGCTCATGGCCATCCTTCGTCGACAACGCCCTCGGTGCCGCGCAACGCCTCCATCCTCGAAACAACCCTACCCGCCTCGCGGCCCTGGTTGGGTTGAGCACCATGGTTGTTCTGCAGCTCCGCGACCCGGTCGAGCATGCCGTACTGGACCACTCGAACGGCGCGGTCGAGCAGTCCAACCGCCGCCACACGCGTCAAAGGATCTCGCGGCCGGCGCTGATCTACCGCTGGTAGCGAGCGGCTGGGCGCCGTACTTGATCTTCACTCGGGTGGTCGTCCCACCGGTGCTGCTCGCGTGGGTTACAGGTCGCGGTGACGCGGCGCGGGAACCGAGGCCGGGCCTGAACCCTGTGGGTGCCACAACTTCGTCACCGACCGTGTAGTCGGCGTTGATGCGGCTGGTTGGTACTCGTTGATCACGCCACCGAGGACGGCATGTGATCGGTGTGACGGGAAGGTGAGGGATGGGTGGTCCGGGTTGCGTGGTCCGGGTGCGGCGGTCGTAGCTCACGGCTGCGGTGCGAGGCGACCGCCAGCTGCCACGTCCGCCGTGCCGGGACGACGGGTGGGCACCGGCGCCGCCTCGGACACGGTGCAGCCGGTTCCGCCGAGCCGTCCGGGTTTCCGCGTCCTCTGACGGGGTACAGCGGCGGCGGCCTGGGAGAGGGTCGTGGCGTCTGCGCCCCTCCCGGGTCAACTCGGACCCGACTCGAGCTGCATCAGCAGGCCTGCCCACTGGGCCTGGGCGCGCACGCTGGCCGGATTGCGATGAGAAGAGGGGAGTGAACCGAGAGGTTCACGCTCCGTTCTGTGGGAGCCCGGGGGTGCGATTCCCCCGGGCCACCCGACCAGGCTGACACCCTCAAGGACGAGATCGGGGCCCCCAACGGGGGCCCCCTATCTCGTGGTGTTTCAGTTCTGTCCGGAGCTGGGTTCGACGCTTACGTCAATGAGCGCCGCGAGGGCCGGGTCGACGGTGACCTTGTCGTCGCCGCCGAGCGCGTCGATCTGAAGCCGGTCGATCGGCTCAGCCCCGGCAATCACGGTTTCGGTTTGGAGCCCGTCGACTGCGACCAGACCGCCCGCGTCCCTGACGTGGATGTTGTCGGCCTGCTCGGTGCCTTTGACCGTCACGATGTCGGCTACGCCGTCTGCGGCGCCGGTGGGCGCGGACAAGTCCACCTCCGCACGGCGGAAGTCGGTCCCCGACATGTCGTTGATGGTGACCGTGTCGGCGCCGCCGAGCGCGGTCAGATCCAGCCGCTCGACACCGTTCATGTCCATGCGGATGTTGGCCACGTTGCGAAGGAACAGCGACCGCTCGCCGTTGGGCGACAAGCTCATGATCTCGTCTGCGCCGGCTCCGTTGAAGTCGAGTGTGTCGGTGCCGTTCCCGCCCTCGACGACGTCGCTGCCGTCACCCGGGTCCCAACGGAAGCTGTCCTGTCCGTTCCCAAGCAGCGCGGTGTCGTTGCCGCGGTTCCCGTCGATCGCGTCCTGGCCGTTGCCGCCGATGAACAACTCGACTCCGTCGCCGCCGTTGAGGTTATCGTCGCCGTTGCCGCCATCGACCGTCAGGGCCTCGTCCGTGAACGCCCCGTTGGTCTGGTCGACGCGGAATTGGTCGTTGCCGTTTCCGATGAATACTTCGATTCGGCTGAACGTGCCGCGGTCGAAGCTGTGTTCGGCCGAGCCGTCGTCACCGAAGTCGACCTGGAGGGTGCCTGCTGCACCGGCTGCCAGACGCAGCGCGATCCGATCGTCGCCGTTATCGCCGTTGACGGTGAGGGTGTCGTTCGAGACGGAGGCTGACGTCGCAGCGGCAGCTGGACTGGCGGTAGCCAGACCGACGGCCAGCATTGCGGCTGCGCCAGCAGCGAGTCCGAGCGGACGTGCTCCGAGCTTGCTGTTCATGATCTCCTCTTCCCAGTTGCGGTGTGCCGACCTTGGTGTGTCTGCGCAGTCGGGAGGGAGTACGGACGCACGGGCTCCTTCGGTTCTCGGGCGCCTTTCAGAGTCAGGGGGTCGTCGGGCGCGAAGGGTCCGACACATGGTTACCGTGCACTGCTTCACCCGGCCGGGTGCGCCCCGATGACCAGCTCATAACTGACACAGCATTCCAGTTGCCGGTGATGTCGGGGCGGGATCCGTCCGAGGAGCACCGGGCGGGGAAACTGGTGACGTGCAGGCCCCGGCACACGTCAGCCGGCGGGGGTCTCGCCGCGCAACACGACCCGACCGGATGACTCCGCGCCAGCCCCCTCCTGCTGGATCGTGACGGTGAGCGCGGAGTAGTCCGCGATATCGACGCCGGACCACAGGATGATGTCGTCGGTGCCCTCTCGACCGTGGAACGTGCCGATCGTGACGGCGTCTCCGTCCTCGTTGCGCAGCCAGCCCTGGTAGTAGCTCCCGGCGGGTGCCGGCGGCAGTCCGCTGATGTCGAGCTCGATCTCGAATCCGGAGTCCATCGGGACGATGTTGGCCCGGCCGGCGGCATTAGGCTCGAGCTCGGTGCCGGCCAAGATCACGAGGGTGGACTCCGGCTTGTTGTTCCCGGTGATGGCGACAGTTGCCACCGCGCCGAAAGCCACGGCGGCGGCGCCGGCGACGAGCATTGCCGCCCAACGTTGCCGACGGGAGCGGCGCTCGCGTGCCACTGCGAGCTCATCGACCGTGGAGGTCGACCGGTTGTCGCGCTCGGCGCGCAGGGCCGCGAGCGTGCGGTCCTCGAGGTCGGCCGGAGGATCAACCCATAGCTCCTCCTGGCGGAGGATCGCAAGTATCCGGTCCGGCAATGCCCGCGGACGCTCGTTACTGTCCATCGAGCCGCTCACCTCCCGCGCTCATTGTCATACGGAGCGAGATGCGCCAGCAGTTCGCTGAGCCGGCGGTATGCCCGAGATGTGCGCGACTTCACGGTCCCGATCGGGATGCCCAGGCGCTCGGCCGTCTCGCTGTGGGTCAGTCCCTCAACGTACGCGAGGCGTACGACCTCGCGTTCGTCGACGGACAGCTGGTCCAGCGCCTTGCGGATCTGCCACGCCTCCCAAGAGCGCTCCAGCGACGGCCCGTCCGTGGGGTCGGCCAGTCCCTCCGGAGGGTCGACCACCGCGTGCCGGCGCTCCTTCCGCCAGGCGTCGATGGCCGCGCGCCTGGTGATGGTGAACAGCCACGGCGCGATGTCGGAATCCACCGCATATGTCGGCGCGGCCCGCCAGGCCTGCACGAAGGCCTGCTGCACCGCATCGGCGGCGAGCTCAGGACGGCCGACGATCCGGAGCGCAACGGTGAACATCGGGCGCGCGTACCTCCGGTAGACCGCGCTGAATGCGGACTCGTCTCCGGCGGCGAACTGACGCAAGGTTTCGGGATCGAGAGCGGGCTCCGGCCCGGATCGTCCGGCGGAGTCCGCCATCACACAACCTCCTGGCCTTGGACTGAACAGCCTGATCTTCTCACCGTCGGATACAAGATCAGCTTGCAGTTTGCGGTCTTGGCTCTCCCACTGTCGGCAGTACCCGGGCTCCTGTGGGGTGCCAAAACTCTGTCACTGGGTCTGAGCTGGGCATTTACGTAGTGGCTTGTCGTGGCATGACTCAAGGTGCTCAGCACGTGTTGACAGCATGTGCGAGATTGAGGGGTGCGAATCAGATCACAGAGGAGGGTGAGTCGGCACTACCTCCCGAAGAGTCTTCTCCGGTCAAAGGTGGTCGGCGTAGGCCAGATGCCGGTGGCACACCCGGCACCGAACCAGATAGCCGGTGGCATCCCCGTCGGTGCTGAGCGCCTCGGCCCAGCATCACTCAGCCCAGCGGGATGCCGGCGGAGAAGCTCCACGTGTCGTCCCGGATCGTCACGCACACCACCACCCGTGGTCCAGGGCCGGATCATAGAACGTTGGCCGTCGTCCCACAGCTATTCCGGATCACGGCTCAAGGCGCTGGTAGAACCGGATGTCGACACGGGCGGTGAAGCAGACCAAGATCTAGACATGGCCGGACGAGTTGAAGCAGCGGTCAGAGCAGCGGTACCCGGTGACCTGGGCTTTGAGTACATGGTCACGGTGACGAGTTTTCGTTGACTCATGTCACGATGCCCGTGAGGTTTGGTTCGTTGACTCATCTTATGATGCCCGCTTCGGGGGCTGATTTTTCGGCGGCTGAGGTAGACGGCGTTGGTCTTGGCTTTCGGTTGGATCTGGCCGCGTCGGCGGGCGAGTTCGATGAGGTTGG
>DASTNZ010000207.1:0-10550 GCA_035762665.1 Jiangellaceae bacterium
ATCTTCACGAACAGGTTCTGCCGTCCCACCGCCGTCCACAGGTCGTGCGCCTGCTCAATGGTGGCGGCCGTGTCGTAAGCCAGCCGTGGCTCGACCTCGATCGAGACCCGCCCGTCGATCACAGTGCGCTCGGCTACCGGCGCCAGCAGGTCGCACGCGGCGCGCACGTCGTCGGTCGTCAGTCGGCGCACCGCCGCGTCGGCGTCCTCGCCCGCCGCCGCGGTTGCCTTGATGTGGTCGTCGTACAGGCTGCTCTTGGAGATGGCAGCCTGGAAGATCGTCGGGTTGGTCGTTATGCCGACGACGTACTTCTCGTCGATGAGCGATTGCAGGTTCCCGGTCTGGAGACGGTCACGCGACAGGTCGTCCAGCCAGATGGCGACACCTTGGGCGGAGAGCGCACGGAGCGGCTCGGACATGACATCTCGTCCCCTCTATAGTCGATGATCAGTTTGCAGCGGACAGGGATTCTTTCGCGGCTGCGATGACAGCCTCGGTAGTGATCCCGAACTCCCGGAACAGTGTCTTGTAGTCGGCCGACGCCCCGAAGTGCTCGAGGCTGACGCTGCGGCCAGCATCTCCGATGATGTTGCGCCAGCTTTGCGCCACAGCAGCCTCGACCGAGACACGGGCCCGGACGTGAGGCGGGAGCACACCCTCGCGGTACCCACCGTCCTGGGCGTCGAACCACTCGATGCACGGCATCGACACCACGCGGGCGTGGATGCCCTCGCCGGACAGCTGCTCACGGGCGGCCACCGCGAGCTGTACCTCAGATCCGGTGCCGATGAGAATGACCTCGGGTTCTGCGCCGCTTGGCGTGTCGATCAGGACGTAGCCGCCACGGGCCACTCCCTCGGCGTCGGCGAACCCGTCGGTCCCACGCGGGAACGTCGGCACGTTCTGCCGGGTCAGGCACAGGCCGGCGGGCCGGGATTCGCCGGACGTGTGGTGCTCAAGGATTGTCCGCCATGCCACGGCGGTCTCGTTGGCGTCGGCGGGGCGGACGACGTCCAGCCCGGGTATCGCGCGGAGCGCGGCGAGGTGCTCGACGGGCTGGTGGGTAGGGCCGTCTTCGCCGAGGCCGATCGAGTCGTGCGTCCAGACGTACGTGACCGGTAGCTGCATGATCGCAGCCAGCCGGACGGCGGGCCGCATGTAGTCGCTGAAGACCAGGAAGGTCCCGCCGTAAGGGAGAGTCAGGCCGTGCAGCGCAATTCCGTTGAGCACTGAACCCATGGCGTGCTCGCGGACCCCGAAGTGCAGCACGCGGCCGTACCAGTGGCCGGTGAACTCCTTGCTGGACCGCTCGGGCGGGAAGAAGCTCGGCTCGCCGTTGGGCGTGGTGTTGTTGCTGCCGGCCAGGTCGGCCGAGCCGCCCCAGAGTTCCGGGAGGACGGAGACGAGAGTCGTAAGCACGTCGCCGGACGCCTTGCGGGTGGCGACCTCCTTGCCCGGTTCGAAGGTGGGGATGACGTCGGCCCAGCCGTCGGGTAGTCGCCGCTCCCTAAGCCGCTCGAGGAGCGTGGCTCGATCCGGGTCTGCGGCCTGCCAGGTTGCGAAGCGCTCTTCCCATTCCTTACGTGCCTTCGTACCCCGGTCGCGGACACCGAGCGCGTGCTCGCGGATTTCGTTGTCGACGAGAAACTGGGCGTCGGGGTCGACGCCCAGGATCCGCTTGGTCGCGGCCACCTCGTCCGCGCCGAGTTTGGCGCCGTGGATCGCGCCGGTGTCCTGCTTGTTCGGGGCAGGCCAGCCGATGATCGTGCGGAGCGCTATGAACGATGGCCGGTCAGTCGTCGCCTTGGCGTTCTCGAGCGCGGCGTGCAGCGCATCCACGTCTTCGTCGTAGGGGCTTCCGTTGCCGCGCCAATCGACCGTCTGGGTGTGCCACCCGTAAGCCGCGTACCGGGCGACGACATCCTCGGTGAACGCGACACTGGTGTCGTCCTCGATGGATATCTGGTTGTCGTCCCAGATGACGATCAAGTTGCCGAGCCGCTGGGTGCCCGCGATCGACGAGACCTCGCCGGAGACGCCCTCCTCCATGTCTCCGTCCGAGGCGATGACGTAGATCGTGTGGTCGAACGGGCTGGTACCGGGCGGGGCGTCCGGGTCGAGCAGACCGCGCGTGCGGCGGGCGGCCATCGCCATCCCGACCGCGTTGCCGACGCCCTGACCGAGCGGGCCCGTGGTCGTCTCGACGCCCGGGGTGAGGTGGTTCTCGGGGTGGCCGGGTGTGATCGATCCCCAGGTGCGGAGGGCCTTCAGCTCGTCCAGCGTCATCGGGTAGCCGGACAGGTAGAGCTGGATGTAGAGCGTAAGACTGGAATGCCCGGCCGACAGTACGAAGCGGTCGCGGCCGAGCCATGTCGGGTCAGAGGGATCGTGGCGGAGGTGGCGCTGGAAGAGCAGGTAGGCCGCGGGGGCCAGGCTCATCGCGGTGCCGGGATGGCCGTTGCCGGCCTTCTCGACGGCATCCATCGCGAGAACTCGAACCGTGTCGACCGCCCGGCGGTCCAGATCGGTCCAGTCGAGGGTGGTGGTGTCGGCGCTCACCGGCGTCGGGCTCCTCTCACGCTGCATGGGCTTCGGACCGGCCTCGGCGACGAGGTCACAATCCGGCAACGAGCCTATCGGTGCCGCCATTCCCGGCGCTTTGCACGTGCGGACGTGGTGGGCGCGACCGTCTGTGCGCCAGTCACCTGATCGTCAGCGCAGATGCGATCAGTGACGAAGCGGCGAGGTACTGCGGCGGCGGGATGAGGGCCCGGCTAGACTCGCTCACGTCGTCAGCGGCTCACGATGGCCGCGATTCGCCTTCAGCCGTGAGGTAGCACGTGACCACCGTCAAGACTGCTCGTCCGGTGGTCGACTCGACTCAGCGTGCTCGTCCGCCAGTGCGGGTGCTGGTGCGCGCGTACGCGTCGCTGATGAAGCTGCGAGTCATCGAGCTGCTGCTCGTGACGACATTGCCGGCGATGTTGCTGGCCGAGCGTGGGCTACCGCCAATCGGGCTCGTAGCGATGACCCTTGTGGGTGGGACGCTCGCCGCCGGCAGCGCCCACGCGTTCAACCAGGTGCTCGAGCGCGACATCGATGTCCACATGCGCCGGACGAGGCGGCGGCCGATGGCGACCGGGCTGATTTCGCCGCGTGCGGGTGCGGTGTTCGCGGCGGCATTGCTCGCCGCCGCCATCGGCTTGATGCTCGTTTTCGTCAACCCGCTGGCCGCAGCGCTTACGCTCGCCGCGAACCTCTTCTACGTCCTTATCTACACAGTGCTGCTCAAGCGGCGGACCACCCAGAACATCGTATGGGGCGGTGTGGCCGGATGCTTGCCGACTCTGATCGGGTGGGCGGCGGTGACCGGATCGCTCGACTGGCCGCCGGTCCTGCTGTTCCTTATCGTGTTCTTCTGGACGCCCCCGCATTACTGGCCGCTCGCCATGCGTTATCGCGACGACTACCAGCAGGCCGGGGTGCCGATGCTGCCGGTCGTGGCGTCGGCATCGCGAGTCGCCGCGCAGATCATCGCGTACTCATGGGCGATGGTGGCGACGTCCCTTCTACTCCTGCCGGTGGCTGGGCTGGGCTGGTTGTACGGCGCTCTCGCGTCTTTCGCTGGGGTCTGGTTCCTGATCGAGGCGCATCGCCTGTATGCGCGGGCCCGGCATGACGCCACAGCCGCGAACCTCAAACCCATGCGCTTGTTCCACGGCTCGATCACGTACCTGACGATCGTGTTCGCCGCGGTCGCCGCGGACGTCCTCCTCCTCGGCTGATCACCTCGATCGCGGCCGGCTTCGGCCTCAAGCAGGCGCAGAGGTAGACCTGAGCGCGCCGTGCTGCCTACGCTTCCAGACGTGCGTGATCGCGTTCTCAGCATCGTCGGCCTCGTCATGCTGGTCGGGGCATTGGTGTGGGCGATCGCAGGCGGGGACGCAGAACCCGTGGGCGCACTAGTCGTCATCGGGTTGGGCTTGGTAGTCCAAGACGCCGTCGTCTGGCGGTTCGCCGAACGAGATCTGGACGTACCCAACGATGTGACGTTGCCCAGCGCACCGTGGGGGCTGTCGGTCGGACCCGCAGGCGCGATCGGGCTTACCGCCGCCGTGATCCTGGGCATTCCGCTACTTGCGGCGGCGTGCGCGATCACACTTGTGGCGGCACTGCCGGGTCTGTACGCCCGATTCCCCGCTGGCGCCGTGCCGTTACGGGTCGTCGGTCACGCCCAGCGGGTACGGCTGTTCGCCGAGAGGCACGGGGTGCCGTGGGGCGAGGCCATCTCCGGCTACGTGGCGCCGGTGGGAGAGAACGGCGCCAGGCTGGTCATCGTCACACCCGATGGCGCATGGGCAGGCCTGATGGTGCGCCAGGACGAGGCCGATCTCGTCGGCCGCCTCGCACGGGTGGAATTGCACGACCGAACCAGCCCTGAAGTCGGGCGAGACCTTGCGACCGGCCGGCGGTACTGGGCCACGATGAACCAGTCGTGGTGACGCGGACAGGATGGCCCGGGGAATGCCGCGGTGAACATGCCAGGACGTCCTGGATGGCGCGTTGACAGGCGCCATTGAAGCTGACATGACGGTCCGATTGCCGCCCTTGGTCACGGTTCTGTGACGTTTTGTTTAGAGCCCTTTGAGTGCCGCTAAAGTACGGCACGCGATCCGGTCTCGAAGGGAGCAAACAGATGAAGCGCGTGCTCGCGGTTGCCGTGATGACGGTGCTGGCGTTCCTCGGTTTCGCCGGCACGGCGTCGGCTGCCGACGACATCGACGAAGAGCAGCTTGCGAAGTGTGAAGCGGAGTTCGACGAGGCCTTCCTCGACCTCACCGCTCACCTTGACGATGTCGAGTTTGAGCAGCTGCTCTACAGCATCGATGATCTGTTCACCAGGTTCGACATGGGTGACCTGACCGAAGAGGAGCTGGAGGCAGGGCTCGAGGAGCTGCTCCCAGGCCTGGTCGACCTGTTCGTCGAATTCGGCGAGTGCCTCGGTTCCGAAGAGCCGAAGAAGCCGGACATGGATGGTCCCACCACGGTGCCGACATCCGTTCCTGCCGGCCACACTGAGCCGGATACCGGCGCTGGAGTTACGGCCGCGCTCGTGGCACTCGGGCTGGCCGCAGCTGGAGGCGGGATCCTGCTTGCTCGCCGTCTGGTGAACAATTCCTGAGCACCATCCCGGAGCAACCCATCCAGGGCCCCCGGCCGGCATCCGCCGGATGGGGGCCCTGCGCGTATCTGGCCTCATCCGCCGGGACGACGTGCCGGAGGCTGTGGAGCTGCCCGCACATGTGCAACACCCTCGCGTGAAGCGCCACCCCAGGGACGGCGAATGGATGCGACCGCAGCGTTGCACTCCTGCTCGCAGGTCGACAGCCTTCAGAACAGTAGAAGGCGGGGGCACGCATAGCGCTCAGGTCAGCCCGCAAGACACCCCGGATTCCGCTGCTGGCCCGCAGCCGGATCGGCCTCAGCCGGGCGGACTGCCCACCGGCAGCCAGCGCGACGCGAGCCAAACGTCCACGGCGGCGGCAACAAGCAGGGCAGCGCCCAGCATGTGCAGCCCGACCAGGACCTCGGGCAGATCGAGGACGTACTGGACCGCGCCCACAAGGCTCTGGCCAAGCTCAACGAGGAACAGGGTGCTGGCTGCCGTCACCAGCCGGCCGGGCGACCCGACAGCCCGTGCGGCGGCGTAGAGGCCGATGGTCAGGCCGACCAGGAGGGCCACGGCGTGCGCGTGCACCTGCGACACGCTCGCCACGTCGAACCCAGTTCGAGGCGAATCCGGGTCGCCGGCGTGCGGACCGCTGCCCGTGACGATTGTGCCTAGATATACGACCAGGTAAGCCGCTGCCATCGTGACCAGCGCCAGCCCGCTCAGCCACGGCGAGTCAATTCGTGCCGGGACGGCGCCCCGCGGCCGTTGCGCGCGGCGGACCATGACAGTGGCGACTCCGACGAGGGCGGCCGAACAGATGAAGTGGAGCATGACCACCCACGGGTTCAGATCCGACCACACGGTCATTCCGCCGATGACCGCCTGAGCCGGAATCCCGAGCAGGAGCACGACCGACGGCACCAGCAGGTCGCGACGCGGCCGCTCGGAGCGAAGCGTCCGCCAGACGGCACCGAACATGAGTGCGGCGATGACACCGAGGACGAACGTGAGAGTGCGGTTGCCGAACTCGACCAACCCGTGAATGCCCATTTCGGGTGTGGCGGTAACAGAGTCCGAAGTGCAACGCGGCCACTCCGGGCAGCCCAGCCCGGAGTCGGTCAGCCGGACCCCCCCGCCGGTGACGATGATCGTTATCTGCGACACGAGCGAGGCAAGCGCCAGCCCGCGAATCACCCGTTCGGACGGCAGGGACAGCCGCCCCCAAAGCCCCGATGGTGGCGGTATTGGCGTGCGGGTCTCGGCCGTGGTCACGCCCGCCATGGTAGGTCTACTCCCAGCGGAACCATCGCGCGGCGGCGGCAAAACCGACGACTGCCCACCCGGCGAGGACGGCCAGGGACGCCCACGGCACGCCTCCACCGTCGACGAGTACCGCGCGCAAGCCGCTTGCCAGAGCACCTGTGGGTGTGGCCTCTAGGACCGGCTGGATCCCGGCAGGGAAGCGGTCGAGCGGTACGAAGATACCGCCCAGGCCGAGCAGCAGCAGGTAGATCAAGTTAGCGGCGGCCAGGGTCGCTTCGGCTCGAAGCGTCCCCGCCATCAGCATCGCCAGGCCGCCGAATGCGAACGTCCCGGCTACCAGCAGGCCGGCGACCGCGACCGGAGATCCGTGCGGCTGCCAGCCAAGCGCCAGGCCAAGTCCGCCCACCAGCACCACCTGGATGCCAAGGACCGCCAACACCGTTCCGGCCTTTGCTACCAACAGACCCCAGCGGGGCAGCGGCGAAGCTGCGAGCCGTTTCAGCACTCCGTACCGCCGCTCGTACCCGGTCGCGATGGCGAGCGAGGTGAAGGCGGTGGACATGACCGCCAGCGCCAGGATGCCCGGCACCAGGAAGTCGACCTTCCGCACCGGGGCGGGGTCGAGCACGGGAACCGCGGCGAGCAGCCCCAGCAGTACAACTGGAATGATCACGGTAAGTAAGAGCTGCTCACCGTTGCGCAGTAGCAGGCGGGTTTCGAAGGCCACCTGCGCGAGGAGCATTCGCGGCAGCGGAGCCGCACCGGGAGCGGGTGCCAGCGCGCTCGTCGTCACCGGAGTTCCTTGCCGGTCAGCTCCAGGAAGACGTCTTCGAGGGTACGACGCCCGACCTGCAGGCCTTGAGCGAGCACGCCACGCGCGGCGCACCAGGAGGTCAGCGCGGCCAGCAACTCGGGCGTAACCGAACCATCGACCAGGTAACGTCCGCCGCTCACTTCGGTGATGCGCGCCGATCCGGGCAGCGCGGCAGCGAGTGACGAGACGTCCAGGCCGGAGGGGCCGTCGAACTGCACGACGCCCTCCGCGCCGTCAGCTGTGAGCGACGACGGCGATCCCTCGGCCACCAGGCGTCCCTGGTCGACGATCACTACATGATCTGCCAGTCGCTCCACCTCGTCCATCAGGTGGGTCGTCAAAATGATCGAGACCCCGTCAGAGCGGAGTTGCTCCATGAGCTCCCAAGTGGCCCGGCGGGCCTGTGGGTCCAGGCCTGCGGTCGGTTCGTCCAGGAACACCAGTTCCGGGCGACCCACCAGGGCGGCCGCGAGCGCTACCCGCTGACGCTGCCCACCCGACAGCCGCCTGATCGGGGTGCGCAACGCTCCGCCGAGACCCAGCCGCTCGATCAACAGGGCGACGTCCAGGGGGTGCGC
This sequence comes from Jiangellaceae bacterium, assembly GCA_035762665.1. GTDB lineage: Bacteria > Actinomycetota > Actinomycetes > Jiangellales > Jiangellaceae > JASLBX01. Next base: position 7,829 of record DASTNZ010000207.1, read on the forward strand.
GTACAGGCGGGCAAGGTGCCGCAGAAGCTCTCCGGGCCGGGCGGCGGGGTAGAGCCCGACTCCCTCTTGGAGCATGACGCCGACGCGAGGGCGTAGCGCCACGCCGTCGCGCAACGGTTCGAGGCCGAGTACCCGGACGTTTCCGCCGTCCGGCCGGCGGTAACCCTCGCAGCACTCGACGGTCGTCGTCTTACCGGCGCCGTTCGGGCCGAGCAGTGCCGTGATCGCCGACCGTGCGGCGGTGAAGCTCAGCCCGTCCACGGCGACAGTCCCGTCATGTGGTCCGCCATACCGCTTGACCAGCGACGAGACCTCGACGGCGGCGGAACCGGAACCTCCCACGGCACGCAAGTTTGGCACGCCGGCGAAGACCGGACGCAGCCGGCAGCTTTGGTAAGGGTGACCTCAGTGATACACGCCACGGTTCAGCGCTTGAGCCCGGGATGGAAATAGAGCACGATGGTGTTGTGAAAAACGTGCGGGACATCACGGCGGAACGGGCTGCTGCCCGTGAAACGGGCGACCCGCATGCCGGCACCCGCGAGCGGGTGGCCCGGTCGATTCTTGAGAACGGACCATCGACAGCGGCGGCACTGGCGCAACGGCTTGGCCTGACTCCTGCGGCCGTCCGGCGGCACCTGGATACGCTGCTTGCCGACGGCATGATCGAGGCTCGTGAGCCGCGGGTCTACGGTCATCGCGGTAGGGGTCGCCCCGCCAAGGTGTTCGCACTCACCGAAGCAGGACGCGACGCCTTCGAGCAGGCGTACGACGACCTGGCGGTCAGCGCACTGCACTTTCTCGCCAAGACCGGGGGCGACAAGCTGGTGGCTGCCTTTGCCAGACAGCGGATCGCCGCCCTCGAGGAGCGGTACCGCCCGGTCGTCCAGGCGGCGACGCCGGATGAGCGTGCGCAGGTGCTGGCGAGCGTGCTGACCTCCGACGGGTATGCTGCATCGGCCCAGTCCTCGCCGGTCGCCCCGGGTGAGCAACTGTGCCAGCACCACTGCCCGGTGGCGCACGTCGCCGAGCAGTTCCCCCAGTTGTGCGAGGCCGAGACCGAGGCGTTCGCCCGGTTGCTGGGCACCCACGTCCAGCGGCTGGCGACCATCGCGCACGGCGACGGCGTTTGCACCACGCACATTCCCCGTCCGGGGAAGACCGGCTCAAACGGACCGAACAGCGAGCCACTGAATATGACCGACAACGACGCGGAGAGGATCTCTTAATGACCACCACCGCTCATCCCGAGCTGGAAGGCTTGGGCCGCTACGAGTATGGCTGGGCGGACAGTGACGCCGCCGGAGCCATCGCCCGACGTGGCCTGTCCGAAGAGGTCGTCCGCGAGATCTCGGCGCTGAAGAACGAGCCGGAGTGGATGCTCGAGACCCGGCTCAAGGCGCTGCGGCTGTTCACCAAGAAGCCGCTGCCCACCTGGGGCGCCGATCTGTCCGACATCGACTTCGACAACATCAAGTACTTCGTCAGGTCCACCGAGAAGCAGGCCACCTCCTGGGACGACTTGCCTGCTGACATCAAGAACACCTACGACAAGCTCGGCATCCCCGAGGCGGAGAAGCAAAGGCTGATCGCCGGCGTGGCGGCGCAGTATGAGTCCGAGGTCGTCTACCACAAGATTCGCGAGGACCTCGAGGAGCAGGGTGTCCTCTTCCTCGACACCGACACCGGCCTGCGTGAGCACCCGGAACTGTTCAAGGAGTACTTCGCCACAGTGATCCCGGCCGGAGACAACAAGTTCTCCGCACTGAACACCGCGGTCTGGTCGGGCGGGAGCTTCATATACGTGCCTCCCGGCGTCCACGTCGACATCCCGCTGCAGGCTTACTTCCGGATCAACACCGAGAACATGGGCCAGTTCGAGCGGACGCTGATCATCGTCGACGAGGGTGCATACGTGCACTACGTCGAGGGCTGTACCGCGCCGATCTACTCGTCGGACTCGCTGCACAGCGCGGTCGTCGAGATCATCGTGAAGAAGAACGCTCGCGCCCGGTACACGACCATCCAGAACTGGTCGAACAACGTCTACAACCTGGTGACCAAGCGCGCCACCGCGGCCGAGGGCGCCACGATGGAGTGGATCGACGGCAACATCGGGTCGAAGGTCACCATGAAGTACCCCGCCATCTGGCTGATGGGCGAGCACGCCAAGGGCGAGACGCTGTCGGTGGCCTTCGCCGGCGAGGGTCAGCATCAGGATGCCGGCGCCAAGATGGTCCACATGGCGCCGAACACCTCCTCGGCGATCGTGTCGAAGTCGGTGGCCCGCGGCGGTGGGCGGACCTCCTACCGCGGCCTGGTTCAGGTCATGCCGCGGGCGGAGCACAGCGCCAGTTCGGTCGTGTGTGATGCCCTGCTGGTAGACACCATCTCGCGTTCGGACACCTACCCCTATGTCGACGTCCGAAATGACGACGTGTCGATGGGGCACGAGGCGACAGTGTCGAGAGTCAACGAGGATCAGCTGTTCTACCTGATGAGCCGCGGGCTCACCGAGAACGAGGCGATGGCGATGATCGTCCGCGGCTTCGTCGAGCCGATCGCGCGCGAGCTGCCGATGGAGTACGCGCTCGAGCTGAACCGGCTGATCGAGCTGCAGATGGAAGGTGCGGTGGGCTGACCCAGCGATGACGGCGCTCACCGGAAACACCACAGAAGAGGGATTGATGAGGGCACAGCACGGCCTTGCCGAGCACTCGCA
>DASTNZ010000208.1:0-14471 GCA_035762665.1 Jiangellaceae bacterium
GCCGTCGCCGCGACGACGCCGACCAACAAAGCCCAGCCGCGCCTCGGTCGAACGACGGCTGGCGATCAAACGCCGCCGCAGTGACTCCAAACGCCTGCGCAGGGCGGTCGAGGACTAGCTGGGAGGCTGGCCGTCTGGTGCCGGTTCGGGCTCCTGGGTGATGGTCCGATTGGGCTCCCACCAAATCCGCACAATGCGGTCGATGATGCAGCGGCGTTCCCATCTCACGTCCGGGTCGGTGTAGCTCTGGATCGGGAGACCACTGGAGTGGGGCGGCGGGCCATGGCGGCGCAAGGACGTCACCGACAAGGCACGCGGGTGGTGGTGTGGTCGCGTAGTTGGACGCGTGACCATCCGGTGCCGGGACAAGGACTGTTGTGGCGAGCAGGATTGGACCGTGGATGAGAGCGAGGATTGTGGCAGAGCCGGCGCCGCCGGCTTTGCCGAGGGAGATCTTCCAGCGGGTAAGGGAGGCCTTGATACCCGCCGTACCCCGCCGGTATGACGGTATTTCCGCTGGTCAGAGGGGCGGTGGCGGTGGGATTCGAACCCACGGTGGAGTTGCCCCCACACACGCTTTCGAGGCGTGCTCCTTCGGCCGCTCGGACACGCCACCGCGGGAGAGGGTACCGGAGCGCGACCAGCGGGACGAAATCACTGCGTCCGGTGGCCGGCAAAGAACTCGCGCAGCATTTCCCCACACTCATCGGCGAGCACCCCACTGACCACTTCCGGGCGGTGGTTGAGCCGGCGATCGCGCACAAGATCCCACAGCGAACCCACTGCGCCGGCCTTGGGATCGATTGCGCCATAGACGAGTCGAGCGACCCGGGCGAGCACCAGCGCTCCTGCGCACATCGCGCACGGCTCAAGGGTTACGACAAGCGTGCAGCCGTCCAAACGCCACTCCCCCCGCGCCGAGGCTGCCGCCCGTAGGGCGAGGATCTCCGCGTGGGCGGTCGGATCCCCCAACGCCTCGCGCGCGTTGTGCCCACGCCCGATGATCGACCCCTCTGGGTCGAGGACGACCGCTCCTACCGGCACGTCAACGCTCTCCAGCGCTAACGCAGCCTCCTCGAGGGCCGCTCGCATGGGTTCGTCATACCGGCGCAGCATGAGCTAACCGAACACCGCGTCCACCGCGGCTTCGTAGTCTGGGCCAAATCCCATCTGGTCGGCGAGGTCCCCAAGCATGTCCTCGGGGTAGGAGTCGATCTCGTCGCAAATCGCAGCCACCATTCTGGAGTCGACCCCGAAATCGGCGAAGATTGACAGGTCGCCCGCCGGCTGCATGCGCTCCTCTTCCTCGGGAAGGGGCAAGCCGAGCCGCTCCACCACAGCCCGCGCCAGTGGCCATTCGGTGGCGGCCGTCACGTCCGAGAGCAGGTAACGCACGTCGGTGCCCAACACCCTGATCGCTACGAAGAAGTCCTCGTCGACGGAAACCAGTCCCACCGCCCCGTGATCGCCGGGACGCACGCGCAGCGTGGCGATGAGCTCGTCCAGGTTGTTGGCCAGCCGATTCGGCAACGGACGTACGTCCCACCGGCCGGCTTCGTGGCAGGCAGCCACCACAAAGTCGACCCCACCTTCGTCCGCCATGGTCGCCCTCCTCGGGACGCAGAGGAACGACTGCGTCAGCAGAATCGTCCCGGAAAGATGATCCGGACGCTAGTGACTATTTCGATCAGGGGCAGTCGGTTAGAAACGGAAAGTGCTCTGTCTCAGCCGGGCCCGCAACTGAGCGGCCCGCGTTCGCCGCGGCGCGGCCCGCGCCAACAGCGCTCGAGCTTCGGCCAACTCACGCAAGAAGACGGCTCGCTGCCGGAGCCGTTCAGGATCAGCAACCGGCCCATCCATTACCGGATCGGCACCACGGTCCAGGTCAGGAACGGAACCGTCAGGCATGGAGTCCTCCTCGCACGAGTACGACGAGCTGTCTGGACCGTAGCACTGCGCGATCTCCACGTCGAGGGCTGATCGGCCCGAGAAACATGCATCTTGCGTACCCCGTCCGGGTGCGTCCCAAGCGAGCGCCACGATAGGTTCCCGCCATGCGCCTGATGGCTGTCGATCACCCCTTGGTCGCCCACAAGCTGACCGTTCTGCGCGACGAGCGCACCGATTCTCCGACGTTCCGCCGGCTCGCCGACGAGCTGGTCACGCTCCTCGCGTACGAGGCCACGCGGGACGCCCGGGTCGAGACCGTCCAGGTCACCACGCCGGTCGCTCCGGCCACTGGCGTCCGCCTGTCCCGCCCGAAGCCTCTCGTCGTGCCGATCCTGCGCGCGGGGCTCGGCATGCTTGACGGCATGACCCGTCTGCTGCCGACAGCGGAGGTCGGGTTCCTTGGCATGATCCGGGACGAAGAGACGCTGCAAGCAACCACCTACGCCACCCGACTGCCGGACGATCTGACCGGGCGCCACTGCTACCTGCTCGACCCAATGCTCGCCACTGGTGGGACGCTCGCGGCAGCCATCAACTACGTCGTCGAGCGAGGCGCCGACCACATCACGGCCGTCTGCCTGCTCGCGGCACCGGAGGGCATCGCGCGTGTCGAGACCGAGACGGCTCAGCTGCAGGTGCCCGTGACGGTCGTCACCGCAGGTGTGGACGAGCGGCTCAACGAGCACGGCTACATCGTCCCGGGGCTAGGCGACGCGGGCGACCGCCTCTACGGCATCGCGGACTAACCGATCTTGCGACAATCCCCAATGTCGTACGCTGTGGATTGTCGCAAGATCGCAAGCTAGAGGTTCTTGACCGCCGCGATGAGCTTAGTGAGCGATTCCTTCGCGTCACCGAACAGCAGGGTCGTCTTCGGGTCGTACAGCAGCTCGTTGCTGATGCCGGCGAAGCCGGGACGCATCGACCGCTTCAGGAACACGACTGCCTTGGCCTGATCGACTTCCAGGATCGGCATCCCGTAGATGGGCGCACTCGGCGATGTCTTCGCCGCCGGGTTGACCACGTCATTCGCGCCCACCACAAGGGCGACGTCGGCGGTTCTCAGCTCCGGGTTGGCGGCGTCCATCTCCATCAGCCGCTCGTACGGGACATTCGCCTCGGCGAGCAATACATTCATGTGACCTGGCATCCGGCCGGCGACCGGGTGAATGGCGTAGGAAACGTCCACGCCGCGGCTCTCGAGCAGATCCGCCAGTTCCTGCACGGTGTGCTGCGCCTGAGCAACCGCAAGCCCGTATCCGGGCACCACGATGACCTTTCGAGCGAATCCGAGCAAGATGGCGACGTCCTCCGGGCCAGCTGACCGAACGGGACGATCAGATTCCCCGCCGCCTCCGCCGCCGCCTGTGGCCGAGCTGAAGGCGCCGAACAGGATCGCCGCCACAGACCGGCCCATGGCCTCGGCCATCAACCTGGTAAGGATCGTGCCGGACGCGCCGACAAGCGTGCCGCCGATCAGCAGCAGGACATTACCGAGCACATACCCGCCGGCTGCGACGGCCAGCCCGGTCGTCGCGTTGAGCAGGGAGATGACGATCGGCACGTCGGCACCACCGACGGGCAGTACCAACAACACGCCGACGGCAAGCGCCACGGCAGCCAGGATCGCACCGAGCAGCAGGCTGTCGCCGTCGATCGCATACAGCGACACGAGCAGAGCGGCAGTCACCACCAGAGATCCGCCGAACAGCACCGGGCCGTTCGGCAGCAGCACCGGACGGGTCGTCATCAGCTCCTGCAGCTTCAGGAATGTGACGACCGAACCGCTGAATGCGATGCTGCCGATCGCGACCGTCGTCACGGCAGCGGCCAGCGGGGCGACCCGCTCCGCGTCGGACAGCTCCAGGTACGCCACCAGGGCGGCCGCACCGCCGCCCACCCCGTTGAAGAGCGCCACCAACTGCGGCATCGCGGTCATCGCGACCTTGCGTGCGGCTGGGACGCCGACGGCCACACCCACCGCGATCGCGACGAGGATCCAGGGCAGGTTGTCAAGCTCGTAGACGATGAACGTCACGATGACCGCGACGAGCGCACCCACTGCACCCACAAGCGTGCCGGCCCGAGCCGTCTTAGGTGACGACAACCCCTTCAGCGACAGGACGAAACAAACCGCAGCAGCGAGATATGCCACTTGCGCCCAGACGGGGATCACCGCTGCTCTCCCTCTGTCTTGCGCACTTTGAACATCTCGAGCATCCGGTCGGTCACGACGAACCCGCCGACCAGGTTCAGCGTCGCGAGCACGATTGCCACCAAACCGAGCGCCAATTCGAAGCCGGACTCGGCTTGACCGGTGACGATCACTGCACCGACCAGGATGATGCCGTGGATGGCGTTCGCGCCGGACATCAACGGTGTGTGCAGCGTGGTCGACACCTTGGACACGACCTCGAACCCGGTGAAGATCGCAAGCACGAAGATGGTCAGCAGGGCAATCGAGGAGTCCATCAGCCGTCCTTCCCGAGCAGCTGTCGGGTGGCCTCGTGCCTCACCACGCCGTCGTGGGTTACGCACGCCGCATCGACGATCTCGTCGGAGAAGTCCGGCGTCACCTGTCCGTCAGACGTCATCAGCAGGAGCAGTTCCACGACGTTGGCCGCGTAGAGCTTGCTGGCATGGACGGGAAGCTGGCTCGGCACGTTACGCCCGCCCAAGACCAGCGCCTGCCCGATGGTGACCTCTTCACCGGCTACGGAGCCTTCGACGTTGCCTCCCGACTCCGCGGCCAGGTCGACCACCACTGATCCACGGGCCATGCCCTCAATGGCGGCCCGCTCGACCAGCAGTGGTGCAGCACGTCCCGGCACGGCCGCCGTCGTGATCAGCACGTCGGCCGCCATGATGTGGGGAGCGAGCAGCTCGCGCTGGGTACGGGCTCGCTCCTCGGTCATCTCCCGCGCGTACCCCCCGGCACCTTCGAGCGTCGGAAGGTCAAGCTCCACGAAACGTGCGCCGAGGCTGCGGACCTCTTCGGCCGCCGCAGCACGCACGTCGTACGCCTCGACCTGGGCGCCTAACCGCCGGGCGGTGGCAATGGCTTGCAGGCCCGCGACACCAGCGCCAAGGACCAGCACCTTGGCCGGCGGCACGGTGCCGGCAGCAGTCATGAACAGCGGAAAGAACCTTGGCAGCCGCTCGGCGGCGACGAGTACGGCTCGGTATCCGGCCACGAGCGCCTGCGATGACAGCGCGTCCATCGATTGGGCCCGCGAGATCCGCGGGATGAGTTCCATGGCGAACGAGGTGATCTTGGCATCGCGCAGCGTGCGGACAAGCTCTACGTGCTGAGCCACGGGGAGGAACGAGATGCACATGGCATCGACCCGAAGCTCGCGGATCTGGCCGGCGCTGATCGGCTGCACCGACAGTACGACGTCCGCTCCGTCGAGCGGGGTGGTCGTGACCTCGGCACCTGCGTCCCTGTATGCGTCATCCGGCTGGAGTGCCCGCAGGCCCGCTCCAGCCTCGACGGCAACCTCGAGGCCCGCCCCGGTCAGCCGGCGCACCACGTCCGGGACGAGCGCTACCCGGTGCTCGACGGGGTCGGTCTCCTTGACAACAGCGACCTTCATCACAGCGGACGCTATCAACGGGCGACATGGCTCCAACGGTGACCTTCGTCACAACATTGAGGTCCATGCGACTCTGCACTGTCAGATTCGCCGGCGACACGAGCTATAGCGTCGCTCCGCTCCCACAGCAACCTGCAATCTCACGGCCCAGCTGGACGGGCACGGCCGGCCAACACGGCCGACCCGAGGCCGGCCGCAATAATCGACCCGGCGAGGACGCCAACCTTTGCATCGGCTTCCAATTGGCTGCCGGGGTCAAAAGCCAGGCCGGTGATGAACAGAGACACGGTGAACCCGATGCCGGCAACCATCGCCAGGCCGATAAGCCGGTCCCAGCCGATGCCGTCCGGCAGTCGCCCGAGGCCGAACCGCACCGCCAGCCACGCCGCGAGGCTGATGCCTACCGACTTGCCGATCACGAGCCCAGCTGCCACGCCCATCGTCACGGACGCGCTGAGCGCATCACTCAGCACGCCGCCGCGCAGATCGATTCCGGCGTTGGCCAGGGCGAAGATCGGCAATATGACGTAGGCACTCCACGGGTGGAGCGCGCTCTCGAGGCGCTCGGCGACCGGCACCGACTCGCCGAGCAGGAACCGGTACTTGCGCAGCTCAACGGCATCGAGGCGGTCCGGCGCATGCTCGCGGGCGTACTGGCGGGCCTGGTCCTGGTCGAGCAGCGGCTTTGCCGGGGCGAGCAATCCCATCACGACGCCGGCGATGGTCGCATGCACGCCTGACTGGAAGGTCGCCAACCACACGATGGCCCCGATCACTATGTAGACCGACAGCGACCAGACCCGCAGCCGGCGAAGAACGACGACGGCCACAATGCCCAGCAGGGCCACGGCCAGCCAGCCAAGGGACACGGATTCTGTGTAGAAGATCGCGATGACCGTGATAGCGCCGATGTCGTCGACGATCGCGAGTGTCAACATGAACACCCGGGCCGACGACGGCAGGCGGCGGCCGAGAATCGCAACGACGCCGAGCGCGAAAGCGATGTCGGTCGCCATCGGGATTCCCCAGCCGTGCAGCTCGGGGGTTCCCGGGTTGATCGCGGCGTACAGCAATGCTGGGACGGCCATGCCACCGAACGCTGCGGCAATCGGCACCGCCGCACGACGTGGGTCTCTCAGCTCCCCGCCCACCAGCTCGTACTTGATCTCGAGGCCGACGACGAAGAAGAAGACCGCCATCAGCGCGTCATTGACCCAGTGCCGGAGATCCTCTGAGAGCGTGAAGCGGCCGACCTCGATGGTGACCTCGGTCGTCCAGAACTGTTCGAATGTGTCGGACCACGGCGAGTTGGCAAGGACCAGTGCGATCAGCGCGGCCGCGAGCAGGACGATTCCGCCGGCCGACTCAACGCGCAGAAAGTTCGCGATCGGCCGGCCGACGTACCGCGCCAGTGGCCGCTCGCTGGCCAGCCAGAACGGCCCGGAATGCCAGATGCCGTCGTCGGTGGCCTGCTGCAGCTTCCTGATCGGATCTTTGGGCTGCTCCGATTCGCGGCGCGATTGCACCGCTCTAACGTAGTGCGCCGGTCAGGACACGCTGCGGACCCGATGCCGGTAGCTGGCGATCGTGACTGAGGCGGTAGCCGTCACCGATCCGAGTGCGGAAGCGCGCCGAGCCGCTTCGGCATGGTCGATGTGCCATGCGGACGGACCCATCCGGATGAGCCGCTCGACGTCGGCCGGCGTGAGCCGCAGATGGATATCGTGATCTTCACGCCGCAAGGCCTTGAAGTCGGCGGCCAGGCTACGCTGCAACCGCTCCTCCTTGCGGACATCGACGTTCAACAGGCCGAGGGCGTCGGCGACCTCAGCGAGGTGTCGGGTGGTGGGGGTCACGACTATCAGGACGCCGTCTTGCTTAAGCACGCGGGCGAACTCCGGCCCGTTGCGGGGCGCGAAGACGTTGAGTACCACGTCAATCGACTGATCCCGTACCGGAAGTGCTCGCCACGTGTCACACACGGCCGCAGCGATCCGTGGATGGGCGCGCGCCGCGCGGCGGGCGGCAAACTTGGATATGTCCAGCGCGAGGCCACGTCCGTCCGGCGCCTCGTCCAGGAGGCGAGACACGTAGTACCCGGTCCCGGCGCCGGCATCGAGCACGACACTCCCCTGGTGCACTCCGGACCTACGGGCTACGGCATCGGCAACTGCGGCGTAGTGACCTGACGCCAGGAACTCGGCCCGCGCCGCCACCATGCTTGCCGTGTCGGCCGTACCGGCCGTGACCGATCCGGTCAGCAGATTGACATATCCCTGCTTCGCGACATCGAAGGCGTGTCCTTCGGTGCACCGCAGAACCCTCCGATCTACCTCGAACGGCCCGGCGCAGACGGGGCACCGAAGCACGTCGAGGAAGTCCGCGATCGCCACCTCCCGCACCCTAGGCGGCGGCGCGGTACATGGCCACCCACTGCCGGGCGGTCAGGTCCCTCGGCAGCCCGGCCAGGTTGACGCCGTGCTCCCGCGCCCATCGCCGCATCGTCGCGCGCGGCAGGTGGTGGCGGAGAATCGCGCCTAGCCCCGCGCCTGGCCCAGTGAACACCGCCTCGACGAAGTGCTGGTAATCGAGCCGTTCGGAGTCCGGCAGCCACCCGGCCGGCCGCCTCTCGATCCGGAGCAGGCCGCTGTCCACATGGGGAACGGGACGGAACGCGTGTGCCGAACCCGCGCCGCACCAACTCACCCGTCACCGCACCGGCACCGGCACCGAGGTCAAGCACGGGCAGCGACGACCCGGCCAGCAGGTCACACATTTGGGTGATCACTTGCGGGTCACGAAGGAAGTTCTGACTCAGTTCGCGTCGGTTGGACCGGCGCGGATGTGATCGTCTCGACACCGCCAGGTTCTCCTGTCGTCGGCTTGTTGCCGGACGACGGAGAGGGTTGAAGCGTCACCGCTCCAAGAGAATGCGGTCCGCGACAGGTCGCCCGGCAGATGGCTCGGCCAACCGACGGTGCAGGCTCCTAAGGCGTGTTGGGCCGATCTAGACGCCGCTCTGAAACACGCGCCGGCACCGCCGGTCAGGCGGTCAGGCGGTGCGCAGCCTTGCCATCATCGCGCAACTCACGCGTCGAGTGTAGGTATATGCCTTTAGGCACGCACCCGAAATCTGCGTGGCCCCGTCCCAGTGTCACATCGTCCTCCTCGAGGAAGGTCATCATGCGTTGCCAGACCGAGGCGAGAGCTGTCACTGGCCGCTTTGTTCGGTGTCGCACCGGCATCCGCGATGCCTGTCGGCCACACTTACTCCCCGCGTTCACCAACTAGAACGGTGGCGGCTCACCGAGTTCCTCTTCAAAATAAGCCGGCGGATCGGATCCGGTCGTGCCCTTCGGCGGAGCTGGATCGGGAACGGGTCCGATGACTTCAGGATCGACTTGGTAGGTCAGACTCGCTGGGGTCGTGATCACGAAGGTGCCAGGCTCAGGTTGAACGAAAGTAAACCCGTGGTGGGTCTTGTCGTTGTGGTGCCGCCCGTGCAGCGGGCCGAAGTTGCTCGCCGCCGTCGGACCGCCAGAACCGTCGGCGTGGAACGCATCGGTGTGATCGAGCTGGCAGGCCTCCGCCGGCCAATTGCAGGTCGGGAACCGGCACGTCCGGTCTCGGGCGATCACGTGCTCGGCAAGGTGGCGAGGCGGGCTGTAGCGAGTCGTGCCGTAATCCAGCAGCTGGCCGCTGGCGGGGTCGGTCAACAACCGACGCAATGTGCCGCCACCCGCGATCTGTCGCGTTGTCTCGGTCGTGATCGGGCCGTAGCCGATCAGCTCTCCCGGCTCGGTGGCCGTGCCATCCAGAGCGAAGAACGGCACGGTCACGTTGACCGTAGCGGCGCGGCCGTGCTGCGTACCGAGTCGCTGCGAGGCTCCTGCACAGTTGAATCCGCAACAGCCAAGATGTCCGGCATTGAGAGCAGACCACCCTAGGTCGGCGAGCACGTCGAACCGCAGAGCCGACAGGCCCACACCCACGTCGGGGTACGAATCAGAAGCGATTTCTTGCCCGCCGTGGACGTCAACCTTTCTTGCAGCTGCATCTCGGCGGGCCCGAGCTGCGGCGTCGACAGCGGTGAACAGCGCCGCAAGATCCTCTATCGGCCCGTACAGCTGCATCGAGCCCATCCCGTCACACTCGGAAAACGGCTTGTCAACCCGCCGTGCCTCTCGTGCAGCCTGCCGGCGCTTCTCGGCCATCTGCGGCGCCACTGCTATGACCTTGCGCTTCGCGTAGGCCCGCAATGCCGGTCCTGTCTTGTTCTCGGCACGACGGAGAACGGCACTCTCGACCTCGGATGCGACTTCAGGGTGTTCGGCGAGCGACGCTGTCTCCTCGTCGATCACCTTGGCTCGGTACGCGTCGATCCGACCCTCGGCCAGAGCCGCCAGCGTGGCCGGCATCGACCGGCTCAGCCGTACTGCATGGGCCACCTTCGCGTCGGCGTACGAGGGCGTCCACGACATCGCCAGTGACACCTCGCTCGCCGCTGATCGCATGGCGTCGTGATCGTGCTGTGCCGCATCGTCGCACTGGCGGTACGTTGGCCGGCCTGCGAGCTCCGCGATCAGCACCGACAACTGCGCTTCGTGATGCGCGATCATCCGCCCGTGTGCGCGTATCGCTTCGACAAGGCCGTCCTCACCCAACGCGTCCGGATCCAGACCGGCGAGCTCGATCCCCAAGTCGGGACCGGGACGCATCGAGTACCACGCACGGTCCACATCATCGAAGATCTCGCCGGCAAGTTGCGCAGGATGTGGCGCACTCGGAAATAGCGGCCGCCCGTTGGGCAGCACCGCTTCTTCAAGGGTCAACGCCGCGGTCAGCGGCGAGGTGCCCATGGGGACACCGGAGCGGTCCAGTAGGCGGACTGGCCCGGCATGTCCCGCCAGCCTGGCGTCTCCGCCAATCGCCACGGCACCGCGCTGCGACTTCATAAGAGAATCATAGTCGAACATGTGTTCGTATACAAGGCGCGACGGCCAACCCGCCGGCCCAACTGCGACGATGCTCTACCCGCGGTGATGCGCAGCGGCCGGCTTCCCGCGTACCACCGGCCGCAGCCAGCGATCAGGTAACGCTGGACAACGAATTAGGATCGTCCAATGTGATCGAGCGCCTTACCGAAGACCACTTGTTGGACGCGACGGGCGGCGATCCCATGGTACGGGCGGCCGTCCAGGGCGGCCGGATCCTCGGCGCGGCCTGGTCAGGTTATGGAGCGCACATCTGGCAAGAGGTTCACCGCGGCGAGCCGGCCCTCGCCGGCATCGGCTCGCCTGTCGGCGCGGCGCGCCTCCTTGAGGCCGTCCTCAGTGAAATCCAAGGCCTACGACACGCATCCTTGCCTCGCGGATGGCTGCAAAAGATCGCGGACGGCCGGATTGAGTACCGGGCCGACTGGGACTGGTTCTGGACGAACGAGGCGCCAGGTGCACGCTCGAATTTGCCCGACGCCGCATGGCTGGAGCTCAGCGACCTGGACGAGGTTCGCGGCCTTCTCAAGGACGCGATGCCGGATGCGGCCACCTGGCCGGGCGATGCACGGGTACGGCGGTGGGCCGGAATCCGGCAGAGCGTAAACCATCTTGTGGCCTGCGCCGCCGATACGGCTCGCAGTCCGTTGATCGGCCACCTATCGTCCGTGGCGACGGCCATGGACCAGCGCCGGAAAGGCTACGGGGCCGTGCTCATCGACTGGATGATCCGCCAGTACCTAGATGAAGGCGCGGAGATAATCACGCTCGGCATGTACACCGACAACATCGCCGGGCGCCGGTTCTACGACCGGCTCGGATTCACCCGCGAGCACGAGTTCACCAGCGCCGGCATCGCCCCAGTGTGAGACGTGCGGACGAGAACCCGCATACGCCTAGTGCCGAGATAGTGCTGCGGCGACGTTTTCGAGCATCGCCCAGTCCTCTTTCACTGGCCGGCGCCGCGATGGGTGATCTGGGTTGGTGTCCAGCACAACGTACTGGGCGCCAAGGTGGGCGAGGATTTCAAGGTCGGCTAGGACCTGAGCGAGTGCACCCTCACCGGCCCGGCGCCGGCCGTTTTCCAGTGCGGTATCGGTCAGATTGAGCCGCATCCGTGGGTTGAACGCCGGTTGCGCACGGCCTTCGTGCCGAGCGGCGGCCCGCAGGGCCGGTAACCCGGATTCACGGAGCCATCCGATCTCTGCATTGTTCGGGTGCCAAGCTTCGCCGAACCGCACTGCGCGCCGGATCGCGCCTGGGCTGGTTCCGCCTACCCAGATGGGCGGATGCGGGTGCCGTGCCGCTCGGGGTCCGGTGTGCACGTCGCGGAAGGAGGCAAATGTGCCGTCGTGCGAGGCGACATCGGATGTCCACAGCGCTGTGATTGCGGCGAGGTAATCGTCAGTGATCGCCCCTCTGCGATTGAACGGCACGCCCAGGGCCGCATACTCCAGTGGCGACCAGCCGACGCCCACCCCGAAGATGAACCGGCCACCGCTGAACTGATCGATGTTGGCCACGACCCGAGCGGTGAGGAGCGGATTCCGATAAGGCAGAACAGCGACAGTGGTACCCAGCTCGATCCGCTCGGTGAGCCCAGACAGCCACGCCAGGGTGGTAAACGGATCGTAGAACGGAGCCGGGTACAACTCGGCCACATCTGGGGTCACGGCAATGTGATCAGACATCATCGCCAGGTCGAACCCCGTATTCTCGGCGAACCGCACCCAGTCGGCGAGCGAATCCGGATCGGTGCCTGGCCCGAAGTTCGGTACGTTGAGGCCGAGCTTCACGACCCGCCGCCTATCCGCTCGACGTACCGCTTGAACGGCTCGTCAGCGCCTGGCGTCGGCACGTATCTGATGCGGTCTCCGGCCAGACCGCGGAGCACATCTTGCATCTGGACCAGATCCGGCCGCTGCGTGTCGCTCCCCGGCACGAACTCCCTTGGCGCGGCATAGATGATCTCGCTTACCTGAGTGATGGCACAGACCACCTGGCACAGAGCGCACGGCTCACAACTCGAGACCACGATCGCGCCCGTCAAGTTCATAACTCCCAGCCGCCGGCACGCGTCCCTTATAGCCGCTAACTCGGCGTGCGCGGTGGGGTCCACGTCCTGCTCTTCAGTGTTGAAACCAGTACCCACCACCTGGCCGTCCAGCACCACAAGTGCGCCGAAAGGAGCCCGCCCCTCATCGACGTTTCGGACCGCGAGCCTGATCGCTTGCTGGATGTACTCGTCGGGCGCCCGGCCTTGCAGCATCGTCATGAAACCGACAGTAGATCCTCACACCAATGTGAGAATCAACCCCGGCGCTGCTGGGTAGGCGGAACAGGTCGCATGGTAGGAGTGATCCGGCAGCAGATCATCCCACTCCTGCCGGGTCAGGTTGCGTCCTGCAGCGCCGCTCCCACGCGTCGGGTTCCGCGGGGATGCTTCAGATGCCGCCGCGATCGTCGGCGGCCACGATGTATTTGCCGTCGTGGTCGAACCATGCGAAAACCCAGTGGCCGGGTGCCCCCGGCGTGACCCTCGCGAGTCTCTGCTGCGTGGGTACGTCCCACAGTTGCACGGTGCCGTCGGTGCTGCTGGTGAACAGCCGCAAGCTATCAGGGGAGAACGCTAGGCTCACGACTGGCCCGTCGGCACCGCGCAGCGGAGCCGACACGGTGCGTCGAGCGTTGTCCACCAGGAGAAGTGCGTCGGGATTGAACAGTTCCACGGCGAGGAGTGTCCCGCCTGGGCTCACGGCCACGTTGCTCACGTACCGGTCCAACCGCAGGGGCTCGCCTACGACCTCGAGCGTGTCGGCGTCGAGCTCAACGACCCCGCCGGCATGCAGCCCAGGAAGACCGTGTCGCCGCCGGGCCGCCATCCGATCGATCCCCTCGGCGAGTCGAATGGGAGCGAACGCTCGGCGAGCATCCGACCGGTGGCGGGATCCCACAGCCTGGCCGTACGGTCATTGCCCACGGTGACGCCGCAGACAAGCTGAGCTGCCTAGCCGGCTCGTAGCGTCGGGGGACGGCGGCCGAGCCGCCGTCCCCCGATCTGTTGGTTTGATCAGACCTGTCACGGGTCCTGGAAGATGTACAGCCCACTGTCGCGGTCGCTGGCAAGGATGTACTCCTCACCCGTCTCCGGGTGGGTCCATACCTGGACGCCCCAGAAGTTGTTGCCTCCGTCGGGGTCGATGTAGCCGCCGACCTCGACCAGCTCGCCATCCTGGATCTGCACCGCGCGCAACCCGGCCGAGTAGTACGACAGGTACGCGAGGTCCGGATCCGTCGGGTCGGTAGCGACCTCGTGGACACTCAGGTCGCCGAACCCGAACGCGAAGGCTGGATCATGTGCCTCGGGAACGGCGTAGGTGTCCAGCTCGGTCAGCGTGTTGTCCGCATTGCGGGCGAACAGGTGCACGTAGCCCCATCCGTCGAACTGCGAGCCGACTAAGATGCGCTCACCGATGTCTCCGATCGCCGGCTCGGCCTCCGGGTAGGTCAGGCTGACCGCGGTGTTGAACATCAGGTGGAACGCCTCGTGCGTGGTGCACACGGCGACGATCTCGTCCACGAAGGCGCCGGAACCACAGAATGGCCCGCCGCCGGCGGCTTCACCGGTGTGGTGGTTGACGAAGACCACGGCGTCCCAGCCAGCCAGGGCGGCCTCATGCGCCTTCTCACCAGGGAAGCAGGGGTCCTCCGGCGCACTCGGGTCGCCGACCGGCCCCCGCTGGAGCACGAGGATGGTCTCCTCGCCCGGCTGCAAGGACTCGAGGTAACCCGGAATGTCCTCCGGCGAAGGTACCGGTGCCGAGTCCGGGCAGCCATATCCGCCGTACACGACCGGCCCGTTCAACGTCAGGTCGTCGAGAATGGCAGGAGCTGCGCCACCGGGCACGATTCCGGAATCGTAGACGCCAGC
>DASTNZ010000209.1:0-5529 GCA_035762665.1 Jiangellaceae bacterium
CCTTGCTGCGGGCGTTCGCGGACCGCGCGTCTCGCGAGGTGCCTGACCTCGTGGTGGCGAGAGGGGCCGGGACGGCGGTGGGTGCTCTTGGCGATCCGTATTTCCCGATCCGCGACGCCTTCCGGATGCTGGTGGCTGGTCGCCACGCGCCGCTGCAAGCCGACCAACTCACCCGTCGGCAGGCCCAGCGGCTGTGGGAGTTTTCAGCAGTGGTCGCCGAAACGATCGTTGAGTCCGGGCCGCGTCTGCTCGATGTGCTGGTCCCGGTCGACACCATCAGCGAACGGCTCGGGATGACCATTCCGGCGCCCGCCCCCACAGATGCATCACGCACGGAGCTGGCTGACGAGATCACCATGGTGCTGCGTGCTCTCGCGGAGCGTCGTCCGTTGCTGCTCGTGCTGGACGATATGCAATGGTCGGACACCGCGTCGGCTGAACTACTGTTCCATCTCGTACGGACCTTGGCCGACGCACAGATCTTCATGGTGTGCGCCTACCGCGGCAGCGAGGTGGCGGATTCGCCGGGCGCCGCCCAAGGTGTGCTGCGCAAGGCGACGCTGGAGTCAGGCCGCGAGATCGGCGACGCGCTCCTTGATCTTGACGGCACTGATCCGGCGGCGGAGCGTACCTTGTGCGATGCGCTGCTCGACTTGGAAGCTCCCAATCTCGACGAGCGCATCCGCGACGAGTTCTACCGACGAACGCGCGGGTACCCATTGCTAGTCCTGGAGTTGACCCACGAACTGAAGGCGCGCGGCGATCTGGTCCGGGCGGACGGCGTCTCGTGGGCGGTGCGTCCGGGAGTGAGCTGGGATCAGGTTCCCGCCCGAGTTGCGGCAGTGATCGAACAACGGCTCGACCGACTCGATGCGGACGAGCGAGCGCTGCTCAACGCGGCAGCCGTGGAGGGCGAATACTTCACCGCTGAAGTCGCCGCTCGGGTCGCTGGGGTGGACGTCCGGAATGCGCTTCGGGTGCTTTCTGAGCGGCTTGACCGGGTGCACGGACTGCTCCACGAGGACGCTGTTGGACGTTCGGGCGGCCGGCCGGTGACCCGGTACCGGTTCGGCCACGCCGTGTTCCGCAGCGTGGTTTACGACCGTCTGAGCGACGGCGCCCGCGCTCACACCCACGGCCTCGTGGCCGCAGAATTGGAGGCGCTGCATTCGGACAATCTGGAATCTGTGGTTCCGCTGCTTGCCCACCATTTCGCTGAGGCGGGAGACGCGGATAAGGCCGTTCCGTATCTGATCCAGACCGGCGACCGGGCCCGACTTCTGCAGGCCCGCGACGAGGCACTGGCGGCTTACGGCCGGGCCGTCGAGTTGCTGCGTGAACAGGGTGACACCGAGCGGCTGGCCGGATCGCTGATGCGGATCGGGCTGACCCACCAGACCACGTTCGACCATCAGAGCGCGCAGCGGGCTTTTGACGCGGCATTTGCAATGTGGCAGGCGGCTGACGACTCAAGGCCCGCCGGCTCCGCGACTCTACGACTCGTTGCGTCAGAACCGGAGTCGCTCGACCCGTTGCTGAGCGGCGGCCTGTCGCCCATCATTCCGGCTCTGTTCAGCACGCTAGTGCGGTACGACCAGGGTGCGAACGTAGTCCCCGACGTTGCCGAACGGTGGGAGATCTCCACCGACGGGCGGCGCTACACGTTCCGCCTCCGCGGCGACGTTGTATGGACCGACGGCCGACCGGTCACTGCACACGACTTCGTGACCAACTACCGGCGCGCTCTCGACCCGACTGCGAAGGTCGAGCTTGCCCCGAATCTGTTGTCGCCAGTGGTCGGAGCGCAAGACGTTCTCGAGGGAGTGGCACCACCTGAGCACGCTGGTCTCCACGCCATGGACGATCGGACACTGGTCATCGAGCTCGCCGAGCCCACCAGCTATTTCATGTACAACCTGGCCAACGCGGTGCTTGCGCCGGTGCCGGGTCACCTGCTGCAAGTCCACGGCCGGGATTGGTGCCGGCCGGACACGTTCGTGTCGAACGGCCCGTTCCAGCTGGTGGCATGGGAGAAGGGCGTCAGCCTGACGCTGGAACGCAACCCGGCATACCACGGATCGGTCCGCGGCAACGTCCAGCGTCTCCGCGTGATGTTGACGAAACCGTGGGACGAAAGTCACGAGCTGCTCTACCAAGCCGACGAGGTCGACGTGCTCGCGACGTCATTCGGCACCAGAATCGAGACCATCGATCGGCTGAGGCGCCGGTTTCCGCACGAGCATGAGACCCGGACGGACAGCGCTCGGACGATCTTCTACTGGCTCGACCACACCGTGCCGCCATTGGACGATCGTCGGGTGCGGCAGGCGATGGCGCTCGCCGTCGACCGGGAAGCGGTGGCTAAGAGATGGCCACTATCAGTGGCGGCAAACGGCGGCTTCGTCCCACCGGGGATTCCCGGGCACGTCGCGGACGTTGCCTCGCACGACCCGTACCAAGCGGCCCGGCTCATCGCGGATCTTGCCGGAAACGCTTCTTCGATTCTCGTCATCGGCGCCCAGTTCACCGAGCCCATGGTCCAGCTGCTTGCCGACGACTGGCGAGCTGTGGGGTTGCCCGTCGAGATCCGACTGTGCGCCACGTTCGCGGACCTGGATCGAGTGTGGAGCGCGACGGCCGGCCCAAAGGTGGGTGTGACCGGTTGGATCGCTGACTACCCTGATCCGGACACGTACCTGCGCGTGGCCGTCGAGGACAGGCTGCCGCATTGGCAACATGGCCGGTACGCGGCATTGCTACGAGAGGCCACCCGGACCAACAACGTGGCAGCGCGCCTGGAGTTGTACCAGGCGGCCGAGCACGTTCTCGCCGACGAAGCGGTGCTGGTTCCGCTCGTCTACTGGGGGGAGCACCTGATGATCAAGCCCTGGGTCGCGACGTTGCCTAGTCTTCCAGGCGTCTACCCGGGTTTGAAGGACGTCACCATCGGCCCCAGGGAGAACGATCAGCTGAAGCGATGACAACCGTGGCCGCTCTCACACCGCTCGGTAGGCTGGGAGTCCCTGAGTGCACATGAGGGACATGACATGGGGGGTAACCCGGCTTCGTTCGGCTACTGGGTTCGGCGTCGACGGCTCGCGCTCGATCTGACGCGCGATTCGCTGGCCCGCCGGGTCGGTTGCTCGGCGTCAGCGGTCAAGAAGATCGAACGTGACGAGCGTCGCCCTTCCCGAACAATGGCCCTTAGGTTGGCCGATGCGCTGGGGCTTCCTCCTGATCAGCGTGCGCAATTTGTTGCCGCGGGCCTAGGTGAAAGCTCCGCTACGCGGCTTTCAGCGGCCGTCCTCGATCACGAGCTTGGGTCGGCACCGCACTGGCTGGTCCGTTCACCTGCCGCGGAGCCAGGTTCTGTCGTCGGACGCGAGAATGAGCTGGCGTGGCTGCGGTCGCACTTGACTGCCGTCCTCGGAGGCCGTAGTCGGGTTCTGTTCGTAATCGGTGAGGCGGGTGTGGGCAAGACCGCCCTGCTGACCGCGTTTGCCGACCGGGTGTCGGGAGAAGCGCCCGACCTGCTGGTGGCGCGAGGGGCTGGGACCGCGTTGGGTGCGCTCGGCGACCCGTACTTCCCGATCCGCGACGCGTTTCGGATGCTGGTGGCCGATCGACATCCGCCGCTGCAGGCCGACCAGCTCACTCGTCGCCAGGCCCAGCGATTGTGGGACTCCTCTGCCACCGTCGCTCAGGCGATCGTCGAGTCCGGGCCGCATCTGCTCGATGTGCTGGTTCGGGTCGAGACGGTCAGTGAGCGTCTGGGGATGAGCGTCGCGGCGCCTGTCCCCGCGGACGCGTTGCGCAGTGACGTGTCCGACGAGGTCACCATGGTGCTGCGTGACCTCGCCGAACGCCGTCCGTTGCTGCTGGTGCTGGACGACATGCAGTGGTCGGACTCCGCGTCGGCCGAGTTGCTGTTCCACCTCGTTCGGAGCTTGCGGGACGCGCGCGTCCTCGTCGTGTGCTCCTACCGCGGCAGCGAGGTGGCGGGCGGTCGGAGCGGTGCGGCCGGCGTGTTGCGCAAGGCGACCCGAGAGTCGAGCCGCCAGGTGGGCGACTCGCTCCTGGATCTAGACGCGATCGACCCCTCGGCGGAGCGCGCGCTGTGCGACGCGTTGCTGGACTTGGAGGCTCCTGATCTGGACCACAGAGTTCGCGACGAGTTCTACCGCCAGACTCATGGACACCCGTTATTCGTCCTGGAGCTGGTCCGTGATCTGAAGGCGCATGGCGATCTCGTGATGCGATCGAGTGCCTCGTGGACCGCGCTCCCCGGTGTCAGTTGGGACCACGTCCCTGCGACAGTCGCCGCTGTGATCGAGCAACGGCTGGACCGACTCGACGCGGACGAGCGAGCATTGCTTACCGCCGCAGCCGTCGAGGGCGAGTACTTCACCGCTGAGGTGGCTGCTCGCGTCGCCAAGTTGGACGTATGGGACGCGCATCGGTTGCTCACCGAGCGGCTCGGCCGAGTACATGGGCTGGTCCGCGAGGGCGGCGTGGGTCATAGGCACAGCAGGCAGTTGACCCGCTACCGGTTCAGCCATGCGCTGTTCCAGGCTTTCGTTCACGATCAGCTTGGCGCCGGGGCTCGAGCGCACGCCCATGGCCTGGTCGCCGCTCAGCTGGAGGCGTTGCATTCGGACGATCTGGAGCCCGTGATTCCGGTGCTGGCGCACCACTATGCCAAGGCGGGTGATGTCGAGAAGGCTGTCCCGTACCTGATCCGGACAGGTGACCAGGCTCGGCTGCTCCAAGCCTATGAGGAGGCCCTGGCCGCCTACGACCGTGCTGTCGACCTCCTTCGCGAGCAGGGTGACACCGAGCGGTTGGCACGCACGCTGATGCGGATCGGCTTGACCCACCAGACGGCGTTCGATCATCAGAGCGCTCAGCGAGCGTTTGACCAAGCGTTCGCGTTGTGGCCTGCTGTAGACGGAGGGCTCCCGGTAGGCACTCAAGGTTCGACGACCCTGAGACTTGTGACCGTCGAGCCGCAGACGCTTGACCCGCACGTCGATTCGGGTGTGGCACCCGCGAGTGCAGTCCTGTTCAGCGGGCTCGTGCAATACGAGCAGGGTGCCAACATCGTTCCCGACGTCGCTGAGGGGTGGGAGATCTCCGGCGACGGGCGACGTTATACCTTCCACTTGCGCGACGACGTCTCGTGGAGCGACGGCCAGCCGGTCACCGCTCACGATTTCGTTACCGGCTACCAGTGGGCGCTCGACCCGGCTACCGGCACAGAATCTGCGTCGGCCCTCCTGTTGCCAGTGGCCGGCGCACGCGACGTGCGGGAGGGCCGAATTCCCGCCGACCAGGTGGGCGTCCAAGCTGTCAACGACCGCACACTCGTCATCGAGCTCACCGAACCCGCCAGCTTCTTCATGTACAACCTGGCCCACACCATGCTGGTGCCGCTGCCACGTCACCTGGTGCAAGCACATGGGCGGGACTGGTCCCGACTCGACACCATCGTGTCGAACGGTCCGTTCCGGCTGATCACGTTTGAGCTGG
>DASTNZ010000210.1:0-3003 GCA_035762665.1 Jiangellaceae bacterium
CGCGAACACCACCTTCCGCTCGACGTACCCGGCGAGGATTCCGGCCGGAATGGTGATGGCCAGGTAGCACACACCGACCCCGATCAGCACGGCTATCACGTCGGCCGGGTTGGCGTTGGCGAGCCGACGCGCGACGCCGAAGAGCTCGGCCACGAAGAACCCACCCGCGACCGAACTGTTCTTCGTCAGCGCGATGAAGATATTGATCAACGGTGGGACGACGGACCGGAGGGCCTGGGGAAGGATGATCAGGCGGAGCATGCCGCCGAAGGTGAGCCCGATCGCCCGTGCCGCTTCGGTTTGACCGGTGCCGACGCTGTTGACGCCCGAGCGTACGGCCTCGCAGACGAAAGCCGCCGTATATGTGGACAACGCGAGAACGGCGGACGTGAAGAACGGAACAATCAGGCCGACCTGTGGCGCGACGAAGACGAAGAAGATGAAGACCAGCGTGAGCGGCGTATTGCGGACGATTTCGACGTACGCGGCGCCGAAGATTCGCAGAGGTGGCGACGGCGAAACCCGAAATGCCCCCAGCACCGTCCCGACTACCAGCGCAATGGCTGCCGAGATAAGCGTCAGGCTCAGCGTTGTCCGGAACCCCAGCCAGTAAAGGTCGAGGTTTTCGACGATGGCATCCACGCGTCACGCCCCTCGCTGGATTTGAAGCCGCATCGGTGGGCCGCGCAAGGCGCGGCCCACCGATTGCGTACGTGCCTTTAGTAGCGGTCGACCGCGGGTGGCTCAGGAGTTTCGAGGACCGCTCCGGCGGTGGCCTCCCACGCTTCGGCCCAACGTCCGTCCTCGTAGGACTCCTCGAGCACGTCGTTGATGAAGTCGCGGAACTCGTCGTCGCCCTTCTCCAGGCCGATGCCGTACGGCTCCTCGGTGAACGGCTCGCCGACCAGCTTGAACTCACCCGGGTTCTGGTCGACGAAGCCGGAGAGAATCACGTTATCGGTCGTGAGGGCGTCCACCTGCCCGTTGCGAAGTGGCTCCAGGCAGTCCGAGTAAGCCCCAGTGAGCGACAGTTCAGCGTCAGGGTAGTTCGTGCGGATGTTCTCGGCCGGCGTCGACCCCTCGACCGAGCAGACGGTCTTCCCCGCGAGATCGTCGGGTCCGTTGATGTCGGTGTTGCTCTCCAGCACCATGATCATCTGGCCGGCTTCGAAGTATGGGCCGGCGAAGTCGACGATCTCCTTGCGCTCGTCGTTGATCGTGTATGTCGCGACGACGATGTCGACCTGGCCGTCCTGGATGAACGGCTCCCGGTTGGCCGAGATCGTCTCGACCCACTCGATATTGTCCTCCGTGATGCCCAGCTCGCTGGCGATGATCTTGGCGATCTCGACGTCGAATCCCACGGGTACGCCGTCCGGTCCGACGAGCCCGAACAGCGGCTGATCGAACTTGGTGCCGACAGTAATCGAGCCGGCCTCGGCGAGTTCGGCCATGGTGCTGCCCTCGGGGAACTCCTCAGTGGTAGCGCCTTCCTCGGGCTCGGTTTCCGCGCCGTTGTCGTCGTCGTCTCCGCACGCCGCGAGCACCAGCGCGGCGGTTGCCACGAGTGTGGCGACTGCGAACCGTCGTGTACGCATCGTTTCCTGTCCTCTCTATAGGGTGGATCTCAGTGCGTCAGGATCTTGCTCAGGAAGTCTTGAGCGCGAACGCTCTGGGCGTTGGTGAAGAACTCATCCGGTGTGGCCTCCTCGACGATCAGGCCCTCGTCCATGAAGATGACGCGGTGCGCGGCCCGCCGTGCGAAGCCCATTTCGTGCGTGACCACCACCATCGTCATCCCGTCGCGCGCCAGTGCGGTCATGACGTCAAGTACCTCGTTGATCATTTCTGGGTCGAGCGCAGATGTGGGCTCATCGAACAGCATCACCTTGGGCTTCATCGCCAATGCTCGTGCGATGGCCACCCGCTGCTGCTGGCCGCCGGACAACTGGGCCGGCAGTTTGGGAGCCTGATCGGCCACGCCGACCCGCTCGAGCAACGCCATCGCCTGCTCTTTGGCCTCCGCCTTCGAGACACCCTTGACCTTGATCGGACCCAGGGTGACGTTCTCCAGCACCGTCTTGTGGGCGAACAGGTTGAACGACTGGAAGACCATCCCCACGTCCGCCCGAAGCCGGGCCAGCGCCTTGCCCTCGGCAGGCAACGGCACGCCATCGAGGCTGATCTTGCCCGAGTCGATCGGCTCCAGCCGGTTGATGGCTCGGCACAAGGTCGACTTGCCCGAACCTGACGGCCCGATCACGACAACGACCTCGCCTCGGTGGATGGTCAGGTTAATGTCGCGCAGGACGTGAAGTTCGCCGAAGTACTTGTTGACCTTTTCGAGGACGACAAGCGGCTCACCACCGTCTGCGGGAACGCTGTTCATTTACGCGGTCTCCTCACAGGCAGACGATATCCGGTGCAGTACCACGGGTGAGCACTTCGCGTTCGCATGCACTTGACAGGCGTCAACTCTATGGATCTGGATGGTCGCTGTCAGGCTCAATGACATGCCATTGAGGTCACTGCTTGGTAACGATCATTCGGCGGGCCACGAGGGCCGACGGCGTCAGACGCCGAGCCGGCGCTTACCCTGGAAGGCGACATGAGCGCGCGCACATACGAGATTCGCACCTTCGGGTGCCAGATGAACGTCCACGACTCCGAGCGGCTGGCCGGGCTGCTGGAGCAGGCGGGCTATGCCCGCGCCGAGGACGAGCCGGCCGATGTGGTGGTGCTCAACACCTGCGCGGTGCGCGAGAACGCCGACAACAAGCTGTACGGCAATCTCGGCCACCTGGCACCGGTCAAGCACGACCGTCCCGGCATGCAGATCGCGGTCGGCGGCTGCCTGGCCCAGAAGGACCGCGGCGAGATCGTCCGCCGGGCGCCGTGGGTCGACGTGGTGTTCGGCACGCACAATGTCGGGGCACTGCCCGTGCTTCTGGAACGCGCGCGGATCGCCGACGAGGCCCAGGTCGAGATCGTCGAGGCGCTCGA
>DASTNZ010000211.1:0-29878 GCA_035762665.1 Jiangellaceae bacterium
GGGCTACGCCACCGGCGGATCCACCACGGAGGTCAACGGCCGCGGACTCTGCGAACGCGGCAACTACGTCGCAACCATGCCCGGCTGGAAGGCCCAAGTAGTCGACGCCATCTTCCACACAGTGGAGATCACCACCCCCACCGGCCACACCTACCAATCACGGCCACCGCCCGCGCCCGGCGCCCGCCGAAGATCGATCCAGCGCCGAATGTGAGGCTGTGGCACCGGTCAGCTGATACCGGTGCCGACTGGGCAGGAGACTCCGGTGCCGCCAATTCCGCAGTAGCCGTTCGGGTTCTTGGCGTCGGACAGGTACTGCTGGTGGTAATCCTCGGCGTACCACAGGTCGGTCAGCGGAGCGATCTCTGTAGTGATCGGGCCGTACCCGGCCTCGGACAGCCGCATGGCGTACGAGTTTCGCGTGGCGAGGGCCGCGTCGCGCTGGGCCTCCGTCGTCCAGTAAATCGCCGACCGGTACTGGGTGCCGACGTCGTTGCCCTGCCGCATGCCCTGCGTCGGGTCGTGCCCCTCCCAGAAGACCTTGAGCACGCTCTCGGTACTCACGACGGCAGGGTCGTAGACGATGCGCACTACTTCGGAATGCCCGGTGAGCCCGGAGCAGACCTCTTCGTACGTCGGGTTGGGGGTGTACCCGCCGGCGTAGCCCACCGCGGTGGTCCATACGCCGGGCAACTTCCAGAACATCCGCTCGGCACCCCAGAAGCAGCCCATTCCCACGATGAGCTCTTCATGGCCTGCCGGCACTGGTGCCTCGATGGGTGTGCCGAGCACGGTGTGGATGCCGTCGAGCCGGAATGGGCGCGTGGCCCGGCCCGGAAGGGCCTGCTCTGGCCTGACAAGGCGCAATTTCAAGGCGCGATCGAAGCTGAACATCTCATCTCCCTCTCGATCGGCCCAACGCCACCGACCCCTGGTCTGTTCCATCCCCGGAACGATGAGTGGTTCGGACCCAAGTCGGTTCGCATGCGCGTCATCGATCGCTCATGCGAGGCTGGCGAGTTCCGGCGTCCTAGACGAAGTGTCGGTCACAGCTCGGTACGCAGCCGCGAGCCGTTCGGTGGCCTCGACCAGTACCGGTGCCGGGTAGGTGTACGGCAGGCGTAGTTGGCGCTCGAACGCCCCGTCGACTCCGAATCGTGGCCCAGCCGCAAGCCGGAGACCGTGCCGCTCCGCCGCGCTCACTAACGCGCTGCTGACCGGTGCGCCAAGGTTGCACCAGAGCACCAGCCCACCGGCCGGCGGTCGCGCGCTCCACCGTGGTAGCCGCTCGGCCAGCGCACCCAGGAGTGCGTCGCGGCGAGCCCGCAGCTCAAGCCGGCGGTTGACCATCAACTGGTCCAGGCGTGGCAGCAAGTGAGCGACCGCGAGTTGCTCTACGACCGCGGATGAGATATCCACAGTGGCCCGGACGGCGGCCAACTGGCGGATCATCGCGGGCGACGCCCGGACCCAGCCCACCCGCAGTCCACCCCAGAACGTCTTGCTCACGCTGCCGACTGTGATGGTCAGCTCGTCGTGGGCGTACGACGCGAACGGCGGTGGCACGTGCCCGTCGAGGGTGAGCTCCACGAGCGTCTCGTCGATCACGGTCAACGTGCGGTGGCGCCTGACCTGCTCAGCGACCTGCTGCCGGTCGTCGGCGTTAGCGAGCAGACCGGTGGGGTTATTGAAATCGGGGGTCAGATAGGCCAGCCGCGGGGAGGTCTGGCGGAGCGCTGCAGATATCGCATCCAAGTCCCAGCCGTCGGCGCCCATCCCAACAGGGACGATCCGGGCGCTGGACCGTCGGATGGCATCCAGCGCATTCGGGTAGGTCGGATGCTCGACCAGCACCCGATCGCCGGGACTGGCGGCCAAGGCCAAAATCAGAGAGAACCCGTGCTGAGCGCCGTCGGTGATCAGAATTTGATCCGCTGACGTGGGAAGGCCGCGAGTTGTGAACCGGTCCGCCACGGCGTCGCGCAGCTCCGGCAGCCCGAGCAGGTTGTAGCCGGCGCCGGACAGGTGGCGCGGAAGCTGATCGAGGGCCGCGTCGTAGGCGGCGCGGAGCGCCTGGGCTGGTGCCTCCGGCGACGCGTGTGCGAGGTCGAGCAGTTCGGCACCGTCGGGCGCAAAAGGAGTCCACGGCGCACTGCCGGAGGCGCCGGAACGGGTGTCCGGAAGCGTAGTCCAGGTACCCGATCCGCGGCGGCTGGCCGCATAGCCGGCATCGCGTAGCGCGTCGTAGGCGGCGGTGATCGTGGTCCGGCTGACCCCCAGGGCAGCGGCGAGTTCTCGCTCCCCGGGAAGCCGGGTAGCCAGCGGAAGGCGTCCGTCGAGCACCAGGAGACGCAGCGCGGCGGCTAGCCGCGCGTAGCTGGGACCGGCAGAACCGCTCGCAGTCCAATTGCCGAGCAGACGTGCAAGGTGAGTGCCATTGACCGATCTCATGGAGCCACTTTCTCATAATTGGCTCTTGAAGTACAGACCACTGGCGGGCAAGTTAGTGCACCATGACGCGTCGCATGGTTCAGCTCTACGCCGGCCTTGTGCTCTACGGGGGCAGCATGGCCTTGATGGTCCGCGCCGAACTCGGGCTTGATCCGTGGGACGTTTTCCACCAAGGCCTTGCCGGCTTGCTGCCACTCACGTTCGGCCAAGTGGTGATCGTCGTGGGTGCCGTGGTGCTGCTCGCGTGGATTCCGCTGCGGCAGCGTCCCGGCTTGGGAACCATCAGCAACGTGTTCGTCATCGGCCTGGCCGTCGACGCGGCGCTGGCACTTCTTCCGGCGCCGGACCCGATGGTGTGGCGCGTTGCCTTTCTGATCTCAGCGGTCGCACTCAACGGGGTCGCCACCGCCGCGTATATCGGCGCGCGCCTCGGGCCCGGGCCACGGGACGGCTTGATGACAGGAATCGTCGCTCGCACTGGCCGTTCGGTGCGCGTGGTGCGCACTTCGATTGAGCTGAGCGCGCTCGCGACCGGATGGCTGCTCGGCGGCACGGTCGGCGTGGGGACGGTCCTGTACGCGATCTCGATCGGCCCACTCGTGCACGTGCTGCTGCCCCGGCTCACAGTGCCCGAACGGCTAGAGCTGGTGAACGGCTGAGCACCCGGCTGATTTGCCTCCACAGGATCGGCGTGTTCGGCTGGACCCTATGACGTGGCCGCGAAGCGGAGAGCTCCGCACGCTCGAGCTGGGACTGCCGGGTGAGATGCGCCGCCGGCTCTCGGACCTGGTTCTGCATGGTCGCAAGCGTGCCACGGCCGGCCTGTTGGCCGAGTACGCGATGGAGGGTGAGGAGCTTGAGCGCCCCGGCGAAGTGTTGGTGCTGCTGGGGAACGAGGGTGAACGGCTTGGGCAGATCCGGGTGACCGCCGTCGAAGTCGTCCGGTTCGATGACGTCACCTGGGAGTTCGCAGACGCGGAGGGCGAGGGGTTCACAAACATCGACGACTGGCGAACCCAGCACCGCGCGTTCTGGGAGCGCGCGTCGGTAGACCAGATTCGCGACCACACCGGCGACCCGTCCTGGTCCCTGACGGGCGAGACCGAAGTCGTGTGCGTATGGTTCGATGTCGTGCACGACTTCGAGACCCTCGCTATCCACGCCGGCCAGGAGCCGGACCCTACTACCGGGGCAGTCGTCCCGCCTATCTATGCCACGAGCACGTACGCCCAGGACGGGGTCGGCGGGCTGCGCGGTGGCTACGAGTACAGCCGGACGGCCAACCCGACCCGCGCCGCACTGGAGGAGTGCCTGGCTGCGTTAGAAGGCGGCCGCCGTGGGCTTGCCTTCGCGAGTGGCATGGCCGCCGAGGACACGCTGTTGCGGACCGTCCTCTCTCCAGGTGACCACCTGGTCATCCCGAATGATGCGTACGGCGGGACTTTCCGACTGGTGAGCAAGGTTGTTGAACGCTGGGGCGTGTCCTGGACAGCGGCACCGGTAACCGACGCCAACGCAGTCCGGGCTGCCGTCCGGTCCGAGACCAAGCTCATCTGGGTCGAGACACCGACGAACCCACTGCTCAATGTCGCGGACATCGTCGCTCTGGCAACCGTGGCCCGCGAGGCAGCTGCCTTGCTCGTCGTCGACAACACCTTTGCTACTCCTTACCTGCAGCAGCCGCTCGCGCTCGGTGCGGACGTCGTCGTCCACTCGACGACCAAGTACTGCGGTGGGCATTCCGACGTCGTCGGGGGCGCGCTCGTCGTACGGGACGACGAGCTGGGCGAGCGGTTGGCATACCACCAGAACGCGATGGGCGCGGTGGCCGGCCCGTTCGATGCCTGGCTGGTGCTGCGCGGGCTCAAGACGCTCGCTGTCCGGATGGACCGCCATTGCGACAACGCCGAGCGCGTCGTGGAGTTGCTGTCGAGCCATCCGAAGGTGACTGAGGTGCTGTACCCGGCCCTGGCCGGCCACCCTGGCCACGAGGTCGCTGCCAAGCAGATGCGCAGGTACGGCGGCATGGTGTCGTTCCGGGTCGCAGGTGGGGAGAAGGCGGCCCTCGAGGTATGCGACCGGGTGCAGCTGTTCATTCTCGGTGAGTCGCTTGGTGGCGTTGAGTCACTCATCGAGCACCCGGCACGCATGACGCACGCCAGCGCGACCGGCAGCGCCCTCGAGGTGCCGGCTGACCTGGTCCGGCTGTCCGTCGGAATCGAGAGCGCAGGTGATCTAGTGGCCGACCTGTCGCAAGCCCTGGGGACGTGAGCTCGCCCGTTCCATGAGAGCTACGGCTGTGCAGCCCAGGCGCGCAGCCGCGGCAGCACGTCCGCCCCCATGTGTTCGATCGTGGTGTGCGGGTCTACGCAGGCCACCTGGATGGCCACGTAGTCAGCACCCACGTCGGTGATAAGCGGGCGATACGCCTCGGCGAGCTCGTCCAGGTCACGAACGATCGTGTACTGAGCGAGGATCTCGGCCCGGTCCATGGCGTCCGCCCGCTGCCGCAGGATCGCCGGGTCCGCCGTCTCGAGCCGGCCGGGCGCACGCAGGCCTCGCATCGGGGCGAGGGCCGTCCACGCCTCGTCATCGTCGGCAGCGAGAACGACCCATCGGGTGGCCATGATCGTGGTGTCCGCACCCCGGGCTGATGCTGCCTCGCGGTACGGGTTGATCACTCGTTCGAGCGTTGATTCCGGGTCCTTGACGCTCGTGATCAGGCCCTCGGCGTGCTGACCGGCAAACGTCGCCGACTTCGGTCCGCCCGCCGCCATCCAGATCGGCAGGCGCCCAACGGGTGGGCTGTAGAGCTTCGCCGTGTGTGCGGTGTAGTACTTGCCCACCACATCCAGCTTTTTGCCCGCGAGCAGGCCGTGCATGATCGCGAGGGCTTCCTCCATCCGGGCGATCCGCTCGGCGTATCCCGGAAACTCATAGCCCAGCGGCGCTTCGTTGATCGCCTCGCCGGTGCCTACGCCGAGAATGAACCGCCCGCCGGATAGCCGGTCGACCGTCGCAGCTGCCTGCGCGATGAGTGCCGGGTGGTAGCGGAACAGTGGCGCCGTGACACTCGTGGCCAGCTCGACACGGGAGGTTGCATGGGCGACCGCGCCGAACCACGTCCAGACGAAGCTTGCGGCACTCGGGTCATCGACCCACGGGTGGAAATGATCGGCACCGGTGACGACATCGAACCCCGCCCGCTCCGCCTGAACGGCCTGCTCGACCAGGTCCTCCGGCTGGAACGACTCGTGACTGCACAGCCAGGCGAACTTCATTAGTTCACCCTAGCGACTCGTCGTCCGCGGTCTTCAGTCGCAGTTCCGGTATGAACCAGGCGATGACGAACGCCACCACGACGAACGGCAAAGCAACGAAGAACACGTCTTGCAGGGCGTCGACCCATGCACCGACGACGGTCTCGCGCGCCGCATCCGGTAGTGCCTGGATGGCCTGCACGTTGTTGGCGATCTGGGACTCGTCGGCGCCGGGCGGCAGTCCGGCCAAAGCCCCCGCTTCGGCGAGGTAGTGCTGCAGCCGCCCGGTGAGCACCGCGCCGAAGATTGCAGTGCCGAACGCCCCGCCCATCGATCGGAAGAACGTCACGCTGGACGTCGCTGACCCCATGTCGCTGCGGTCGACAGCATTCTGCACGGCAGTGACGACGATCTGCATCGTGAACCCGAGACCGAAGCCCAGCGTGTAGACGTAGAGCGCTACCTGCCAGTACGGCGTGTCCATGTCGAGCCTGGACAGCAGCAGGATGCCAAGCGCAGTGACCGCCGCGCCCAGGATCGGAAACGCCTTGTATCGCCCGGTGCGGGTCATGACCTGCCCGGCGCCGATCGACGTCGTGAAGATGCCCGCCACCATCGGCAGCAGGGCCAGTCCGGACTCCGTTGGTGTCATGCCCTGGACGACCTGGAAATACACCGGCAGGTAGATGATGCCGCCGAACATGGCGAGGCCCATCAGCATGGTGAATATCACCGTTGGCGTGTAGACCCGGTTGCGGAACAGGCGGAGTGGGATGATCGGCTCCTCCGCGCGCAACTCCGCGAACACGAAGGCGACGGTCAGCAGTACACCCGCAGCGAGCAGGCCCAACGAAAACGGATCGCCCCAGCCGTACTCGCCGCCCGCCCAGGCGGTGTACAGGAGGATGCAGCTGACGGCTGCCACGATGAGGGCGGCGCCCAAATAGTCGATCTTGTGGTCGCGCCGAATGGACGGGGCTCGGCGGAGCGCGCGAGACGTCACGACTAGCGCGGCCAGGCCGACCGGAACGTTGATCCAGAAGATCCACCGCCAGCCCGGCCCGTCGGTGAACCACCCGCCGAGCAGCGGACCGGCCACGCTGGACGTCCCGAAGACCGCACCGAAGTAGCCCTGGTATCGGCCGCGCTCCCGAGGCGGTACCACGTCGCCGATGATCGACAGAGCCAGTGCGATAAGGCCACCGGCACCGAGCCCTTGGACGGCCCGGCCAACGATGAGCACAGCCATGTTAGGGGTCAGCGCCGCAATCACTGAGCCGGCCATGAACACGCAGATCGCCGCCTGGAACATCGGCCGTCGGCCGTAGAGGTCGGAGACCTTGCCCCACAGCGGAGTGGAGGCAGTTGAGGTCAGCAGGTATGCAGTCACAACCCAGGACAGGTGGTTCAGGCCGCCAAGGTCACTGACGATCCGCGGCAGAGCGGTGCCGACGATGCTCTGATCGAGAGCGGCGAGGAAGACTCCGGCGAGCAGACCGCTGAGCACCACCAGGACCTGACGATGCGAGAGATACCGGGGTGTGGTTTCCGGTGTCGCGGTCACGATGGGTCCTTGCAGATATCATCGGCCAACTGGTTGATCAGCCCGATCAGTGCGGCGAGGTCTTCTCGTGGCCAGGAGCCGGTGGCCGCGCGAAGTCTGGTGGCACGCTCGTCCATCGCCCTGTCGAGAAACTCGTGGCCCGCGGCGGTGAGGGTGACGAGTGTGGCCCGCCGGTCATCCGGGTCGGGCTCGCGAGTAATCATGCCTTCGACCTCGAGGCTGCTCACGTGCCGGCTCGCGGTCGAGATGTCCAAGACGAGCGCCTCGGCTAGCGCGGAGACCCGCATCGGGCCGGCACTGGCCAGGTGGTACACGACACCGACGGCGGCCGGATCGGCTCGATACGCAGCACGCAAGCTTCGGCCGAGCTTGATGAGCGCTCTCTGTAGTTCCTCCTCGGGCGGGCGCGGGTTCTCCTTCGTGGGCGGGGTTTTACGGGACGAGGTTGCTTGCATCCTGCAACTAATAGCAGGATGTGCATGCACCATGCAACGTTTGGACAGTTCACTCCACCGCCCGGCACGGTATAACTGGGGCCGATTAGACGTCATCAACCGCACGGCATGGCACACTCGCGGCGTGTCTAGTGCAGCACCAACTCCGGCAGATGTCACAGCAGCTCGGGATCTGTTACGCGATGTTGTTAGACCAACCGCGTTGCAGATGTCCCGATGGCTGGCTGCCAAGGTTGGCGGGCCTTCCTACCTGAAGTGCGAACACCTGCAGCGCGCAGGGTCGTTCAAAATCCGCGGCGCGTACGTGCGTATTGCTCGGCTGTCGCCGGAGGAGCGGTCGCGCGGCGTCGTGGCAGCGAGCGCTGGCAACCACGCGCAGGGTGTCGCCCTCGCCGCTCGGATGCTTGGGACAGCGGCCACAGTCTTCATGCCGAACGGTGCTCCGATCGTCAAGGAGAAGGCCACCCGTGCCTACGGAGCCGACGTGCGCTTCGCTGGCGCGACCGTTGACGAGGCTCTTGCCGCCGCCGAGGAGTTCGCGGAGAAGACCGGTGCGGTGGTGATCCACCCGTTCGACCACGTGGACGTCGTCGCCGGGCAGGGCACAGTCGGTCTGGAGATCTTGGAGCAGTGTCCGGACGTGCGGACGATCGTGGTAGGCACTGGAGGTGGCGGACTGCTCGCCGGGGTGGCGCTGGCCGTCAAGGCGGCCCGGCCGGGCGTGCGACTCGTGGGCGTGCAGGCCGAACATGCCGCTGCGTACCCGCCCTCGCTGCAGGCAGGCCATCCCGTCGCGCTGGAGAAGATGAGCACCATGGCCGACGGCATCGCCGTGGGCTGCCCCGGTGACATCCCATTCGGGATCATCAAGGATCGCGTGGAAGATGTGATCACCGTCTCAGAGGAGTCCATATCCGGTGCGTTGGTGATGTTGCTCGAACGAGCCAAGCAGGTGGTCGAGCCGGCCGGTGCCGCGAGTGTGGCCGCCATTCTCGATCATCCTGATCGGTTTGAACCGCCGGTGGTGGCCGTGCTTTCCGGCGGAAACATCGACCCCCTGCTGCTGCTTCGGGTCATCCGGCACGGCATGGCCGCGGCCGGGCGCTATCTGTCGTTCCGAGTACGCATCCCGGACCAGCCCGGTGCGCTGGCGCGTCTGCTGGCCGAGTTGGCCGCGGTCGACGCCAACGTCCTGGACGTAGTACACGAACGCACTGGCGCCCGCCTGCACATTGACGAGGTCGAAGTCGCGCTGCAGGTTGAGACCCGGGGGCCAGAACACTGTGATCGCGTGCTGGCGAAGTTGCGTGCCGCTCACTACCCCGTCACGATTGGTTGACGTTCGCGCTATTCCCAGTATCGCTAGATCAACTTTATAATCTGGCAATCTGACTTGACATTAGTCAACATTCCACGTCTCATTGGAGCATGCGAACAAGACGCGAGATTCTGGAAGACGTGGCTGCCGGTCGCCTTGATCCCGCCGATGCCGCTGTTCTGCTGGACGACGCCGACCAGGCCGAGCCGAACACTGACCACCCAGCCGGCACCCATGAGGAGGCGGCTTCACTGTCCGTGCCCGCCATCGACCGCATCGAGGTGCGTGCCACGTCGCGGCGCGTGCGGCTACTGGGCGACCCGTCGGTACGCGAGTTCGCCGTCGACGGCCCGCACCAGGTTCGGCGGGAAGGTTCGACCCTGCATATCACCGGCGACACCCAACCGATGCCGACGGGCGATACCTTCGTCCTGCTCACGGGCGGTCGATTCCGCGAAGTTGCCGACCGGCTGCAGCGGGGCGTGGGGCAGAACATCGAGCTCACAGTTCGTGTCCGACCGGACATGGCCGTGGGGGCCGAAGTGATCGCCGGATCTTTGCATGTCGAAGGTGTCCCCCGCCTCGGTCACGTCCGAGCCACCGCAGCATCCCTGCGAGTGCAAGATGCAGAGGCGCCCTTGGACGTGCTCGTACAGGCCGGATCCGCCCAGGTGGCAACGCGGCAGACCCGCGGCCGTTCCCGCATCCGGTGCGAGTCGGGTTCGCTCACCCTGAGACTGCTGGACGGCACGGACGCCCGGGTGCGCCACGACGTCCAGCTCGGCAAGTTCGCGATCCAGCCTGAACAGCGGACTGACAGGGACGTCGTCATCGGGACCGGGGCGGCCGAGATCGACGTCGAGGTCGTGATGGGCGCGGTAACGGTGGTGACTCCGTCGTGACCGATCACGCGCACATCCCGCCCAGTGACTGCCCGGTGTGTGGGCACCGGCTCAACATCACCCAGCTGGGATGCCAGTCCTGCGGGACCGGCCTCACCGGTTTGTTCACGTCTTGCCCTTACTGCTCGCTTGGCGCCCAGGATCGGAAAATGCTGCGCACGTTCCTGGTCTCGCGCGGAAATATGAGAGAGCTCGCCCGGGACCTGGGCGTGAGTTACCCGACGGCGCGGCAGCGCTTCGCCGAACTGCTGGCGCGGCTCGGCATCGAGCCGGCGGACACAGAGGCGGATGCCAACGGTAGTGACGGATGGGAGGGCACGGGGGACCGCGAGGACGTGCTGCGTAGGCTCGCGGCAGGGGAGCTCGATCTGGACGAAGCCGAGGCTCTGCTGCGTCAACGGTGACGCGCGTGGCCGTCCGCTCTCGGAAAAACGACTTGAGGCTGACGCCACGTCAACCTCTACGCTTCCAAAGGCTACCTATTCTTTCGATTGGGGATCCATCGTGAATGCCATCACTGCCGAAGGCCTTGTCAAGACCTTCGGAACCGGCGACAAGGCTGTACACGCGGTGGCGGGCATCGACCTCGTAGTCCCGAAGGGTCAGGTCGTCGGCTTACTCGGGCCGAACGGTGCGGGCAAGACGACCACCGTGCGGATGCTCACGACCTTGCTGCGACCGGATGCGGGCCGGGCAATGGTCGCGGGCCACGATGTCGTCGCTGAGCCACAGGCGGTGCGGGCCAGCATCGGCCTTTCGGGCCAGTTCGCGGCGATCGACGAGAACCTGACCGGGCGAGAGAACTTGTGGTTGTTCGGACGGCTCTACCAGCTGTCCAGCCAGCAGGCGAGCCAGCGCGCCACCGAGCTGCTCGAGCAGTTCGCGCTGACCGATGCGGCCGACCGGCCCGCCAAGACATACTCCGGCGGCATGCGGCGGCGGCTCGACCTGGCCGGGAGCCTCATCGTCCACCCCGAGGTGCTGTTCCTGGACGAGCCGACCACCGGACTCGATCCGAGCAGTCGCCTCGACCTGTGGGACGTCATCAGGGATCGAGCGAAGGAAGGCTCGACGATCCTGCTGACGACGCAGTACCTCGAGGAGGCCGACGCCCTCGCGGACCGGATCATCGTGATCGATAAAGGCAAGATCATCGCTGAGGGAACGGCAGACGAGCTCAAGGCCCAGGTCGGCGGCGATCGAATCGAGGTCATCGTGCACGAGGGTGCTTCGCTATCCGACGCGGAGGCGATCCTGCACAAGGGCAGCGACGGCCAGGCCGTGGTAGACGAGCACATGCGCAAGATCACCGTACCGGCGTCCAACGGTTCGAAGGGCCTCGTGCTGGTCATCCGCGACCTCGATGAAGCGGGGATCGAGATTGATGACATCGCGCTGCGGCGACCATCACTTGACGACGTCTTCCTCGAGCTGACCGGCCACCGCGCCGAAGAGACCCAGGAACTGGAGGAAGCCAAGTGACGACCACCGAGCTGAGCCGTGCGGGCGCCGGCTCCGTACCAGGCGGCGGGCTGAGTCAGGCGTTCCGCGACACGATGTCGATCGCCTGGCGCAACATCCGCGGCGGCCTGCGGGTGCCGGACAACCAGGTGTACATGT
Source organism: Jiangellaceae bacterium (assembly GCA_035762665.1). Lineage (GTDB taxonomy): Bacteria > Actinomycetota > Actinomycetes > Jiangellales > Jiangellaceae > JASLBX01. The sequence continues at coordinate 11,571 of DASTNZ010000211.1, forward strand.
TCATCCAACCGATCATGTTCGTGGTGCTCTTCGCGTACGTGTTCGGTGGCGCGATCCCGGTCGAGGGCGTTGACTACCGCGAGTACCTGATGGCCGGGATCTTCGTCCAGACCATGGCCTTTTCGGTAGCGCCGGCCAGCGTGGGGCTGTCGGACGACATGCACAAGGGCCTGGTCGACCGGTTCCGCTCGCTGCCCATGGCCCGGTCGGCAGTGATCGCCGGCCGCGTGTCCTCGGACCTGTTGAACCAGTTTGTCGTGCTGGTGATCATGATGATCTGTGGGCTCATCGTGGGCTGGCGCGTGCACAACGGCGCGCTGAGCTTTTTGGCGGCTGTCGGTCTACTGCTGCTGTTCTCGTTCGCCATGCTCTGGGTCGGTGCGCTCATCGGCCTGTCGGTCGGTAACCCGCAAGTGGCCGCGTCCGCCGGGCTGATCTGGCTGTTCCCGGTCGTGTTCATGTCGAACGCGTTCGTCCCGACCGAAAGCATGCCGACGGTGGTCCAGACGATCGCCGAGTGGAACCCGATCAGCGCTCTCGTGGCGGCATGTCGCGAGTTGTTCGGGAATCAGAGCATCATCGTGTCCGATGCCTGGCCGATGCAGCACCCAATCCCGGCCGCGCTCATCTGGTGCGTACTGATCATCGTGGTCTTCGCGCCGCTGGCGATCAACAAGTACAAGAAGGCCGCGACCAAGTAATCGGCTACCCACCGTCGTTCGATCACGTTCGGCAGGCGGCGCGACGTACCTACAGGTCTGCATACCTGTAGGTACGTCGCCAGGCCTGGTGAACGTGATCGGGTAAGGGAAGCGAATCAGGCGCCGTAGGGTTTCGTGCTAACGATCTCTACCTTGACTGTGGCTCCAGTCGGTGTCTCGTACGACACGGTGTCACCAAGCCGCTTGCCGTTGATGGCCTGGCCCAGTGGCGACTGTGGCGAGAACACCTCGATCTCCACCGAGTCGTCGAGGGCGAGTAGTTCGCGCGAGCCGAGGAGGAAGGTCTCGGTCTCGTCGTCACCGGCGAACCGGATCTCGACTGTCATCCCGGGCTCGACGACGCCGTCGTCCGGCGGAGCCTCACCGACCTTGGCCCGGTGCAACAAGGCCTGCAGTTGACGGATGCGGGCCTCCTGGTGGCCCTGCTGTTCCTTCGCCGCGTGGTAGCCGCCGTTTTCGGACAGGTCTCCTTCGGCACGCGCCGCCTCGATCCGCTTGGCGATCTCGGCGCGACCTGGCCCCGTAAGGTGGTCGAGCTCGGCACGGAGGCGGTCGTACGCCTCTTGGGTCAGCCAGGCGACGTTCTCGGTCACGGCATCTGCTCCCTTGGCTTGTCGTATTCGAGGGCGCACACGAAGGTGCGCTCATCCACCGGACTCACGCCCGGATCGGTCATCGGGTGAAATATTCAGGCTAGCAAGACCATCGAGCAAAGGCGATAAGACGCAGGTCAGCGATCGTTCGTGGGTTCACAACCGCGAACCGAAACCGCTACCGCTTCACCCTGTAGCGGTATGTCGACGTCCAGCACGGTGCGGCGATCGGGGCTGGCCGGGACGACGAGTTCGGCCTGGCCGACGATGATCTGCCGAATGTCGACGGCGACCACGTCGCACATCACGACCGTGTCCGGCCGGCGGACGACCTCGATCGTGGCCACCATCGTGCCCTCGCTCGGCTCGTCCCATGACAGTGCCTCTGCTTCGATCTGCGCATCCGACGCGCGCGCAATGAAGATGATGCCCGCCACCGCGATAGCGACGCCGATCGCCGCGCCAATGAGCTTGAGGAAGCGGCTTGGCTTGCGGTCGCCGTATCGATCGGCAGGACGGCTAATCGGCGTGGTCACGACTCTCCCGATCGGCAGGTGGCACGGTACTGGCAACATTGTCGCGTACCCACGACCAAAGGAGAGAGGAAGCCCGTGCCCGACGAGCAACGCCGGTTGATGCACGTTCACGCCCACCCTGATGACGAGTCCAGCAAGGGTGCCGCCTCCACGGCCCGGTACGTGTCCGAAGGGATCGATGTCCTAGTCGTGACGTGCACCGGTGGTGAGCGGGGTTCGATCCTCAACTCCAAGATGGACCGTCCGGACGTGCTGGAGAACATCGCGGAGATTCGCCGCGCCGAGATGGACGCGGCCCGCGAGATCCTCGGAATCCGCCAGCAGTGGCTCGGCTTCATCGACTCCGGTTTCCCCGAGGGCGACCCCCCACCACCCCTGCCCGACGGCTCTTTCGCGACGGTACCAATTGAGAAGGCAGCGGCCCCGCTGGTGGCGGCGATCAGGGAGTTCCGTCCACACGTCGTGACGACGTACGACGAGCGGGGTGGCTACCCTCACCCAGACCACATCATGTGTCACAAGATCACCGTGGCGGCGTTCGATGCGGCAGCCGACTCCGACGCGTATCCCGACGCGGGAGCGCCGTGGCGTCCGGCCAAGCTTTACTACCACCACGCGTTTCACCGGGCCCGCATGCAGGCGATCCATGACGAGTTGGTTCGCAGAGGGCTCGAATCGCCCTACTCTGAGCGGCTCACGAGCTGGCAGCCCGATCCGGAATGGGACGCGCGGATCACTACGAGGGTTCCCTGCGCCGACTACTTTCCGGTCCGTGACCGCGCGCTCCTGGCCCACGCCACGCAGATCGATCCGGACGGTCCCTGGTTCGCGGTACCGCTCGAGGTGCAGCAAGCGGTCTGGCCGACCGAGGACTACGAGCTGGTGCGCTCGTACGTCGACTCAACCCCGCCCGAGGACGATCTGTTCGCCGGACTGCGGTAGCTCAGCCGCGGTCCAGCGCGGCGGTGAGCTCGGCGGGATCGATGGCCGGCCGCTCGCAGACGAATCCGCGGCAGACGTACGCGGCCGGCGCGCCGCCCACCAGCGGCCGATCGCGAAGGAGCGGTACGTCCTGCGCGGCCGGGTCGGTTGGGTCGCCGGCGACGATGGCCGCCCCAGGTGACGTACTCCGCAGCGCCGCCGCCCGCAGCTCACTGGTCCGTGGATCGGTAACCGGTCCGACGATCGCCACCTCGGCAGGCCCGGACACCAGTGCTTCGGCGACAGCCAGTCCCCAGCCGGCGAATCGCGGCGCGTGGGCTGCCAGAGCGTCGTACCCGCTCAACGCACGTTCGGCGACCTCCCGGTGCCGACTCGAGCCGGTAAACGCAGAGAACGTCAGCAGCGCGCCGGCCGCTGCGGACCACCCGGAGGGAGTGGCGTTGTCGGTGGGATCCTGTGGCCGCCGGATCCCGGCGAGGCGGATGTCGGTGGCGTCGTCGGCGGTGTCGAAGAACCCACCTTCGGGATCGGTATACCGAGTGATGACGATATCGAGCACCTGCTCGGCGAAGGACAGCCAGACCGGATCGCTGGTCGCCGTGACGAGCGCAAGGAACCCTTCGGCGGCGTTCGCGTGATCCTCCAGAACGCCGGCATGCGAGCTCGCGGTGCCGGCTCGGGAGACCCGGCGCATCCGGCCGGAGTCGTCGAGGTGCAGGTGAACGAGTAGGTCGGCGCAGGCGACGGCGGCGTCAACCCACGATGGCTCGCCAAGCAGCGTGCCTGCGTCGGCGAGGGCGGCGACGGCCAGCCCGTTCCAGGCGGCGACCACCTTGTCATCACGGGCCGGTTGCGGCCGCGTTACGCGGGCCCGCAGCAGTCGCTCCCGCAGTGCGGCCCAGCGATCGCGGTCGTCCGGATCGCGTCGAAGCTGGAGGGTTGAGGTGCCCCGCTCGAAGGTCCCGACGTCGGTGACTCCGAGTAGATCGGCGGCCCAGCTGCCATCGACGTCCCCGAGTACCTCTCGCAGTTGGGCGGGCGTCCAGATATACGTGGCTCCTTCTACCGAATGGCCGTTCTGGACTGTGTCGGCGTCCAGCGCGCTGGCGAACCCGCCCTCGGCGGTGTGGAGGTCACGAAGGAGGAACTCGGCTGTCTCCCGCGCGATCCGGGCCGCAAGGGGAGATCCCGTCGCCCGCCACAAGTGCGCATACACACGGAGCAATAGCGCGTTGTCGTACAGCATCTTTTCGAAGTGGGGGATGATCCATTCGCGGTCGACGCTGTAGCGAGCGAACCCGCCGGCCAGCTGGTCGTACATTCCGCCGCGGGCCATCCGTTCGCTGGTGAGCTCTGTCATTCGCAGGCTGGCGGCGGCCCCGGTCCGGGCGTGGTGGCGTAGCAGGAACTCCAGCACCATCGACGGGGGGAACTTGGGAGCGCCGCCAAAGCCGCCGTGCTGGTGATCGAACTCAGTCGCGAGGTGCCGCGCGGCCTCGTCGAGTCGCTCGGCCGTCGGCGGAGCAGTGCCCGGCAGGGAGTGACGGCGGGCCAAGTCGGTCGCGATGGACGAGGCAGCCTGGTCGACCTCGCCGCGGCGGTCGGTCCAGGTGTGCCACACCGCTTCGAGCAATTGCCGAAACGACGGCATACCGTGCCGCGGCTCGGGTGGGAAGTACGTCCCCGCGTAGAACGGCCGGCCGTCCGGGGTTAGGAACGCGGTCATCGGCCAGCCGCCTTGCCCGGTCATCGCCTGGACGGCCGTCATGTATACGGCGTCGACGTCGGGACGCTCCTCGCGGTCGACTTTGATCGCCACGAAGCGTTCGTTGAGGTATTCCGCGGTCGCAGCGTCCTCGAAGGACTCATGGGCCATCACATGGCACCAGTGGCATGCGGCGTAGCCCACCGACAGCAGGACCGGCACGTCCCGCTCCCTGGCCATGTTGAAGGCCTCGTCCCCCCACGGCCACCAGTCCACCGGGTTGTCGGCGTGCTGGAGCAGGTACGGGCTAGTCGAGTCGGCTAGCCGGTTAGGCATTAGGGGTCCCCTCGCGGTTCGGTGCGGGTTCTTGATTGCACCGTACCTACCGCACCAGTAGTCCGTCAGGACTTACCGTCTGGGCCGTTGCTCGACGAATCACGGCCACGCATCCGCTCGGCGTCGGTCTGGCCCTCGGGGTCGAAGTCGATGCGCTTGAGCTGCTTGCGCATGCTCCGATAGAGGAACACCACCGCGAGGATGAGGAGCGCGAAGACCAGGAAGCCGGCGAGGCCGGGCCCCATGCCGGAGCCGTCGGTTGTGGACGCGAGAACGTCAGTCACGCCACCAATCGTGGCACGGGTCGCTACGACTCGTGTGGTGGGCGGCGGCGTAATTGTGTAATTTTCGTTACGTGACCACGAGAGAAGAGCGGGAAGCAAAGGTCCGAGGTTGGATCACCGGTCGGCTGCCAGACGATTGGTTCGACGGACCAGTGGAGGTCACTATCGACCGTGACGAGATCACAGTCGTGGGCACCCTGCGGGCGCCGGACGTACCTGCGGAGAAGTCGGACGCAGAGCGTGCCGCGGCGATCGCCGGGCGCGTCAAGCAATTCCGAGAGGAAACGCGGGAGCGGCGCATCGAGATCGCTCGCGAACTCGAGTACCGCAGCGACCGCAAGGTGGCATGGGGCGTCGATTGTGAGGGAGAACGGCACATGTTCACCCGGCTGGCCGCTCCCGTGATGACCAGGTTGCGCCAGCCGGAACGACAAGTCCTTGACACCCTGGTCGATGCCGGGGTTGCCCGCTCACGGTCGGAGGCACTGGCTTGGTGCGTCAAGCTGGTCGGTCAGCACACTGAGGAGTGGCTTGCCCAGCTACGCGAGGCGATGGCGAAGGTCGAGCAGGTGCGCGCGGCTGGCCCGACCTCGGGCTGATCAAGAAGAGGTGCAATCGGCAGTCGGCCGCAGCGCGTGTTCAGGCGGTGACGGCGGCGCCGACGCCGAACGCCGCCAGCCACACCCCTACGTGGTGGGTCAAGAAGCCGGCCAGCGTGCAAGCATGGAAGATCTCGTGGTAACCGAACCAACGCGGTGACGGATCTGGCCGCTTGAGTCCGTACACGACGGCTCCGGCCGAATAGAGCAGGCCGCCGATGATGATCAGTGTCAGGACGGCGGCACCGCCTCGGGAGCCGAACGAGGGCAACCAGAATGTCGCGGCCCAGCCCAGACCAAGGTAAATCGGAACGTACAGCCACCTCGGTGCGCTCAGCCAGAAGACCCGGAACAGCACGCCGGTGACCGCGCCGATCCAGACCAGAGTGAGCAGGATCCGGGCATCTCGGCCGTCGAGAATCAAGATTGTGAACGGCGTGTACGTGCCGGCGATGATCAGGAAGATGTTCGCGTGGTCGAACCGCCGCAGGATCGCCCGTAGCCGGGGCGACCAGTGGCCTCGGTGGTACAGCGCGCTGGTGCCGAACAGCAAGGCCGCGGTGGCGGTGTATACGGATCCCGATACGCGAGCCGCTGTCGTAGGCGCGACAGCGACGAAGACGACTCCAGCCACGACGGCTACCGGGAAGATGCCCGCGTGCAGCCAGCCGCGCAACTTCGGATTGACGGCCGTGTACGCGTCCCTGAACTGACCATCGAGCGCCATGCCGGCGAGCCTAACCTACGGTCCGGCAACTAAAGGTGGGGCGACAGGCAATGTCACAACCGTGCCTCGCAGGGAGTAACCTGCCCGCGGAGACCAGCGGGAGGTAACTGCGGGCAATGGGACTGTCTGACCTGCTCTACGACATCTACGAGCGCAGGCTCCAGCGGAATCTGGATCCGGCTCGTATCCCGCGCCACGTAGCGGTAATGCTCGATGGCAATCGCCGGTGGGCCCGTGCATTCGGCGCGTCCACCACAAGCGGCTATCAGGCCGGGGCGGCCCGCGCGAGGGAGTTCCTCGGCTGGTGCGACGAGGTCGGCGTCAAGGTCGTCACGCTGTTCTTGCTGTCCACAGACAACCTCCACCGCCCAGCCGAGGAACTGGTGCCGTTGCTCCGCATCATCGAGGGACTGGTCGAGGACCTCGCCAGAGCCGGTCGGTGGCGGGTACACCCCGTCGGCGCGCTGGACGTCCTGCCGGATGAGACCGCCGCCGTGCTCAAGGAGGCCGCCGACCGCACCCGCGACGTCAACGGGATGCATGTCAACGTGGCTGTCGGGTACGGGGGGCGCCGCGAGATCGCCGACGCGGTCCGGTCACTGCTTCAGGAACACGCGGCGAAGGGAACGTCGATCGAGAAGCTCGCCGAGGTGATCACTGTTGAGCACATCGCCGAGCATCTGTATACCAAGGGTCAACCGGATCCGGACCTGGTGATCCGGGCGAGTGGTGAGCAGCGGCTGTCTGGGTTCCTGCTGTGGCAGAGCGCGAACTCGGAGTTCTACTTCTGTGAGGCGCTGTGGCCCGATTTCCGGCGAGTGGATTTTTTGCGGGCGTTGCGTTCCTATGGTGAACGTGAGCGGCGCTACGGCCGCTGACTAGCGGTGGCGCCGGTCGGTGCGGTACCACGCAAAGAACTCGCCGCCTAGCCACACAACTGCAATGGCGGCGATAGCCAGATACGACGGTAGGTCCATCTTCAGTGCCTTGTCTTCGCAGGGGGAAGTCGCGGACAAATGGGAGGTTCCGGCAGTCGTACCGCGGTGCAGGGGATACGCAAACCGCGGTACGCCTGCCTTTCTCACTCGATCAGCGCGGACGGGGATCAACGCGCTCTCGAGGAATCCTCGGTGCACGTGCACGTGCATTAGCATGATAGGTATGTCGTGCTAGCGCAAGACCCAGCGCACGTGCAATTTCGGATGCATCGGTCTGGGTAGGTCGCATGGGCCGCTCTTCAACGCCTTCAGTCAGGCAGTGAGGGATGCGTAAGAACCGTTTTCCCGCCTACTTCGAACAAGCGTCCGAACGTTCGGCGCCAGTGTCGCGTCGCAGAAAATTCGCTGGGAAAATCGTGCTCGTGCACGTGCATCCGCATGTTATCTTAGACCGTGCGGACGCAAGATCGTCTGTACGCACGTGCAAATCCCCTGACAGTGACCGCCCTGGCGGTCGCGAATCTTAGAAGTGGAGAAAAACGTGGTGCTCCAGCCATACAACGGCATGTCGGCGGACGAGTTGGCCGATGTCACGTGGCACAAGAGCAGCTTCAGCAACCCGAACGGAAACTGCGTGGAGCTTGCCGAGCTGCCCGGCGGGGGGATCGCCGTCCGGAACTCCAGGGACCCACACGGGCCGGCGCTCGTGTACACGTTGGCTGAAATCTCGGCCTTCGTCGAAGGCTCCAAGAACGGCGACTTCGACAACTTCGTGCACGCGTAAACCCGCACGTCGTAGTCCACTAACGCGTAGTCTGCCCCCGGGGTCTGGCGTCATGATCCTCGGACCGAGTAAACTGGCGGTTTCGAGGTTTGTGATCGACAGTGCCTCGGGGGTTAGGGCGTGAGTATGTCGCAACCACCGGGTGGGGCCGGCGGTGGACCCACCGCGCTCCGCATGCTGCTTGGCTCCCACCTCCGTAGGTTGCGTGAGGCGCAGGGCATTAGCCGTGAGACGGCTGGCTGGGAGATTCGCGCATCCGAGTCGAAGATCAGCCGGATGGAGCTGGGGCGGGTTAGTTTCAAGGAGCGCGACGTCGCGGACCTGCTGACGCTCTACGGCGTCGACGATGAAGAGGAACGCACTCGGCTGCTCGGCCTGGTACGTGAGGCCAACACACCGGGTTGGTGGCACCGTGAGGGCGACATCTTGCCGGGTTGGTTCCAGTCGTATCTCGGCCTCGAAGCTTCTGCGTCGCTGATCCGCACCTACGAGATCCAGTTCGTCCCGGGCCTGCTCCAGACGCCGGAGTACGCCCGCTCAGTGATCATTCTCGGAAATCGCACGGCACCTCCGTGGGAGATCGACCGGCGGGTCGCTCTGCGCATGCGCCGGCAGGAACTGCTGAGACGCGACAGGCCGCCTACCATATGGGTAGTCATCGATGAGGCAGCCTTGCGGCGGCCGATCGGTGGATCGTCGGTGATGGCCGCGCAGATCGCTCACCTCGCGGATGTGGCCAAGTTGACCAACGTGAGAATTCAGGTGATTCCGTTCGTCACGGGTGGCCACGCGGCCGCAGGTGGCGCGTTCACCGTCTTGCGCTTCCCTGAGCCCGACCTGTCCGACGTCGTCTATATCGAGCAGATGAACAGCGCCCTCTATCTCGACAAGCCCGAGGACGTCGACTTCTATACGGCGATGATCGAGCAGCTCTGCATCCAGGCCGAACCACCGGCGCGAACGCCGGAGATCCTTGACGAGATCCTGCGGGATTTCAAAGCTCAGGCCAAGTGAATCTTGAGACTGGTGTAACACGAGCACGTGGTCCCAACGGTTACAGCACTTGGCTACTTCATGTTCAAACCGGATGAATCTTGGTACAAGTGGCCGGATCCTGCTTGGATAGGCATCGTCGGCTCCGCCGGGGTGGCGACGTTGTGGCGGGCACCAAGCTCCCGCCGACGGGGAGCTCGATGCCGGTGTGCCGGTGAGCGCGACGGCCGCAGGTATGCAGGCACCTGCGGTTGACCAGGTCAGTGCGACGCCGAGAGGGAGTCAACGACACATGAGCGACACAACAGCCTGGATGCAGGGCGAGCCCCGCGATCCGGGCGCTAACCTCGACACCTCAGTCCCACACGCCGCGCGGCTGTGGAACTACTGGATGGGTGGGAAGGACAACTTCGAGGCCGACCGGGTCGCTGGCGATGCCGTCGCCGAGGCGTATCCGGACATCGTCACCATGGCCAAGGAGTCGCGCCAGTTCTTGATCCGCGTCGTGAGCTTCCTGGCCGGCGACGCCGGGATTCGCCAGTTCCTCGACGTCGGCGCCGGGTTGCCGACCATGGAAAACACCCACGAGGTCGCCCAGCGGATCAACCCCGACTCGCGGGTCGTGTATGTGGACAACGACCCACTGGTACTCGTGCACGCGCGGGCCTTGCTCGCCAACACGACTCCGGAAGGCGTCACGGCATACGTGGACGCCGACTACCGCGACCCGGACACGATCCTGGCCGATGCTCACAACGTCCTGAACTTCAACCAACCGGTAGCGGTCATGTTCATGGGCGTGCTCGGCTATGTCGAAAAGCTCGACGAGGTTCGGTCGATCGTGAATCGGTTGATCGAACCGTTCCCGTCTGGTAGCTACCTCGTCTTGTGGGATGGCACCGCCACTGGTGACGCCGTGAGCGAAGGCGCAGACAAGCTCGTTGAGTCTGGCGGTGTTCCTTACTACCTGCGGACGCCGGACGAACTAGCCCAGTGCTTCGAGGGGCTGGAGATAGTCGAGCCGGGGCTGGTTCAGCTCACGGACTGGCGGCCCGAGGTCCTCGACGTCAATCCGATCGATGCGTACGGTGCGGTGGCCCGCAAGCCCTAGCAGGCAAAATCGTTCGACGAGATCAAGTGGGACTCGATGGCCGACGTTTCAGGCGCCGGCACTTGAGTCCCACTTGAGTCTGTGTCAGTGACGTCAGGTAGAACTGGTCGGGTGCTCGCGCCCGCACAGACGTCGGAATTTGTGGCCGCCGAACCGGGCCGAACCGATCGGCGGGGCCCCGTCCGCTGGCTCTGGTCACAGGTGCGCCGGCAGCGATTCTTCCTCACTGCCTTTCTCAGCGGCTCATTGCTCACGGTTGTGCTCAACTCGATGGTGCCCACCCTGACCGGTGTGGCGTTCGACGCCGTCTTCTCCGATAGGGGCGACCGGGCCAGATTGCTCGCGATCGTTTCGCTCGGGCTGACCGCCGTGGTGATCCTGCGGGGCGTGTTCGACCTCGGCGCCCGGCTTAGCAGTGAGGTGCTGTCCAAGCGCCTCGAGCGTGATGCCCGCGATGAGCTGTACGTCAGCTTGCTCGGCAAGAGCCAGACGTTTCACAACCGGCAGCGCGTGGGCGACCTGATGGCCCGCGCCGCCAACGACATTAGACAACTGAATTTCATGATCAGCCCAGGAGTCGACCTGATTGTCGATTCCGGGTTTCAGGCCATTGTCCCGCTCGTCTTCATCGCGTTCATCGACCCTCGCCTGCTGCTCGTCCCACTGCTCTTCGTCGTCGCCTTTGTGTTCGCGCTGCGCCATTACATGCGGCAGTTGAGCCCGGTGTCGACCGAGATGCGGGAGCAGTTCGGAACGCTCAACGCCGGCCTCGCCGAAGCAGTCCGGGGCATCGAGGTCATCAAGGTAACGGCGCAGGAGCAGCAGGAGCGGCGGCGGTTCGAAACCAATGCCGGGCGGTACCGCGACTCGTTCGTCCGTAACGGGCTCATCCAGGCTCGGTACCTTCCGACCCTGCTATTAGCAGTGGCGCTAGCCGGGGCACTGTGGCATGCGCTGGTCATGTACAACGCCGGCGATCTCACCCTGGGCGACGTCGTTGCGTTCATGGGGTTGATGGGCCTGCTCGGCTTCCCGACGTTCATCTCGATCTTCGCGTACTCGATGGTGCAGCTCGGTATCGTCTCGGCGCGCCGGATCCTGTCGATCATGAACTCCGAGACCGAGCTGGACCAGAACACCTCAGGCCACACCGCGCAGATGCGGGGCCGCATCGAGTTCGATGGCGTCACGTTCGCTCACGCAGATGATCGGGGTGGCGGTGCCGTCCTCGAGAGCGTCAGCTTCACAATCGAGCCAGGGGAGACGGTAGCGATTGTCGGTGAGACCGGATCGGGAAAGAGCACGCTGGTCAAGCTGGTGCCGCGAATCTTCGACGTCGACTCCGGCCGCATCTTGATCGACGCCGTTGACGTGCGCGAGTGGAACCTCGACTCGCTGCGGTCGCAGATCTCCACGATCGAACAGGACATTGTGCTTTTTTCCCGCCCGGTCGCCGAGAACATCGCGTTCAGCCTTGGACAGCAGGCCGACCGGGCAGCCGTCGAGCGGGCGGCCCGCGACGCACAGGCCGCCGAGTTCATCACCGAGCTCGAGGACGGGTACGACACCGTTATCGGCGAGCGCGGTGTCACCCTGTCTGGCGGCCAGCGGCAGCGGCTAGCGATCGCCCGGGCGTTGCTCACCGACCCGGCGATCCTGATCCTGGATGACTCGACAAGCGCGATCGACTCGGCGACCGAGGACAAGATCCAACGGGCGATCGACCGGATCCAGCAGGGCCGCACCACATTGTTGATCACCCATCGGTTGTCGCAGATTCGGTGGGCCGACAAGGTGCTCCTGCTTCGACGAGGCAGGCTGGTCGACTTCGGGACGCACGACGAGCTGCTCGAGCGCAGCATTCTCTACCGGCGCATCTTCGCCCATTACGACGAGGTCGACGTCCCGGAGCGTGCCGTGACTGCGGCCGGACCGGCAGGTGCGGTAACCAGACTCGAGCGAGGCGACGGAGGCCGGTAGATGGGATTTCTCCTCGACGGCCTCGACACCGAAGGCTACGACCGCACTTACGGCGACCGTGAACTGCTACGGCGCATCCTTCGTTACTTCCGGCCCAAGTTGCCTGCGATGATCTTGGTGGCGGCCATGATCGTGCTGCATTCGGCCATGCAGGCAGCGGTGCCCCTGCTCGTCAGCTGGGGCGTGGATCGGATCGAGGCCGGCACGGTGGCGAGCGTGGGGTGGTTGCTCACCGGTTCCATCCTGGCCGTCGGCGTGCTCGGGTGGGGGTTCAACTTCATCCGGCAGTGGTACGGCGCGCGGGTCACTGGCGACGTCGTCCTCAACCTGAGGCGTGACGCGTTCGACGCGGTGCTCGAACGCGACATGTCGTTTTACGACGAGCACCCCTCAGGAAAGATCGTCAGCAGAGTCACGTCCGACACGGACGATTTCGCCACGGTCGTCAATCTCACTATGAACCTGCTGAGCCAGATCCTGCTGGTCGGATTCGTCACTGCACTGTTGTTCCAGCGCAGCCTGCAACTCGCGTTGCTGACGCTTGGCGTGGCGCCCATCGTCATGGGTGCGGCGTTGATGTTCCGCAAGGTGGCACGCACCAGCACCCAGCGTGCGCAACGTTCGCTGGCCAGGGTCAACGCCAACCTGCAGGAGACTATGACCGGCATTTCGGTGGCCAAGAACTTCCGGCAGGAGCGCACCGTCTACGACGAGTTCCAGCCGATCAACCAGCAGAGCTACGCTGTGACCCTACGGCAGGGGCTTATCTTCTCGGGCATCTTCCCAGTGCTGTTCCTTGTGGCCGGGCTTGCGACGGTCGTGCTCGTTCAGGTGGGCGGCACATCTGTGCTGGGCGGCACACTCAGCGCGGGCGACTGGTACCTGTTCCTCCAGGCGGTCGCCATGTTCTGGTTCCCGTTGACGTCCATCGCGGCGTTCTGGTCCCAGTTCCAGCAAGGCCTGGCCGCCGCCGAGCGGGTATTCGCGCTGATCGACGCACAGCCGCGAGTCGTCCAGAATGACAGCCGGCCCGTCGACCGGCTGTCGGGTCACATCGAGTTCCATGACCTCACCTTCGGGTACGACGTCGGCACGCCGGTCCTACAGCATTTCGACCTCACCATCGAAGCCGGTGAAACCGTCGCCCTGGTGGGACACACCGGAGCGGGCAAGTCCACCCTGGCCAAGTTGATCACTCGGTTCTATGAGTTTCAGGGCGGCGCGTTGCTGATCGACGGGCGCGACATCCGCAGCTTCGACCTGCCGCAGTACCGGCGGCATATCGGCGCTGTCCCTCAAGAGCCGTTCCTGTTCAGTGGCACGGTTGCCCACAACATCCGGTATCCCCGCCCTGAGGCCGCAGACGAGGAGGTTCGGGCGGCGGCGATGAAGGTTGGTGGCGGCGACTGGGTGGACGCCCTGCCGAGCGGGCTCGAAACGGATGTCGGCGAGCACGGCAGGGCACTGTCCATGGGTCAGCGCCAACTGGTCGCACTTGCCCGGCTCCTCGTACAGGATCCGGCCATCCTCGTGCTCGACGAGGCCACTGCCAGCGTTGACCCGCTCACCGAGGCGCAGATCCAGGAGGGTCTGGATGTCGTGCTGGCCGGGCGGACGTCCATCGTCATCGCGCACAGGTTGTCCACGATTGAGCACGTCAACCGGATCATCGTGCTCGACCACGGCCGGATCGTGGAGGAAGGCACACATTCGGAGTTAATGCGTGGGGGCGGCCGGTACCACGAGGTCTACGAGACCTATTTCCGCCACCAGTCCCCGAACTACCGCCCGGAACCCGCCGCTACTGCTGCCGATTGAGGGCCCTAGGCGGCCAATTGGATAACACAGCGTTAACCACTTGTTCGGGTGTGTCCCTTTATTGCGGGCCGGTCGCCGCGTTACCGTGACAGGTATCGGCCGGTGCCAGAGCCGGCCGATCGGGAGGCTCGTCCACGTGCTGCGCCAACAGCGCGGAGGGAGGGCCGGCACCCAGGCCCTCGAGGGCCCGGTCCCGGTCCCCGCGCGATGAGAACTGTCCGGGAGGGTGCGCCCGGCCACTTCAAGGAGACGACGTGGCCGCATCCAGGAGCACGACCAGGTCCAATTCCACCGCTCGCTCATCGCGGGCCAGCCGTACGTACGTCCTCGACACCAGCGTTCTACTCGCCGATCCGTATGCGATCAGGCGGTTCGCCGAGCATGACGTCGTCCTGCCCGTGGTTGTGATCACGGAGCTAGAAGGCAAGCGCCACCACCCCGAGCTGGGCTATTTCGCTCGCGCCGCGCTCCGACTTCTCGATGACCTGCGGATGGAGCACGGCCGGCTCGACCGCCCGCTGCCTATCGGGGACCAGGGCGGAACCGTGCGAGTTGAGCTGAACCACACGGATGCGGACGTCCTTCCTGCAGGACTGCGGCTTAGCGACAATGACACCCGGATCCTGGCCGTGGCGCGGAACTTGGCGGCCGATGGCGATGACGTGACGCTCGTGTCCAAGGATCTCCCGCTTCGGGTGAAGGCTTCATCGGTCGGCTTGCACGCCGAGGAGTACCGGGCTGAGGCGGTCATCGAGTCGGGCTGGACCGGTATGGCGGAACTGGAGATCGCTGGCAGCGATCTGGACGCGCTGTACGAGTCAGGCGTCGCGGACATCGAAGCGGCCAGGGAACTGCCGTGCCACACCGGCCTGGTCCTGCATAGCGAGCGCGGCAGCGGCCTGGGCCGCGTCCTGGCCGACAAGTCGGTCCGGCTCGTCCGAGGCGACCGTGAGGTGTTCGGCTTGCGTGGCCGGTCTGCCGAGCAGCGAATCGCGCTCGACCTGCTCTTGGACGAAAACGTCGGCATCGTGTCACTCGGCGGCAGGGCAGGGACGGGCAAGTCCGCCCTCGCGTTGTGCGCTGGCCTTGAAGCCGTCCTGGAACGGCGTAAGTACCAGAAGGTGATCGTCTTCCGCCCGCTGTACGCCGTCGGCGGCCAGGAACTCGGCTATCTACCCGGCACGGAAGCGGAGAAGATGAACCCCTGGTCGCAGGCGGTGTACGACACGCTCGGCGCGTTAACGACCATGGACGTCGTTGAGGAGGTCGCCGATCGGGGCATGCTCGAGGTGCTGCCGCTGACTCACATCCGCGGTCGCTCCCTGCACGACGCGTTCGTAGTTGTCGACGAGGCCCAGTCCCTGGAGCGCAACGTTCTGCTCACGGTGCTGTCTCGAATCGGGACGAACTCTCGCGTCGTCCTGACTCACGACGTTGGACAGCGCGATAACTTGCGCGTTGGGCGTCACGACGGTGTGGTTGCGGTCGTTGAGAAGCTCAAGGGCCACCCGTTGTTTGCCCACGTGACGCTGACCCGATCGGAGCGCTCGCCGATCGCCGCGCTGGTCACCGAGATGCTCGAGCAATTGCCCTGATCATACGCGTGCCGAGGCACTAGATAAGTTGGCTGGCCCGTCCCGGGCGGGGGCCAGCCGATGGTTGTCAAATAGCTGTAATCGCAAGGACGAAGGCGAGTGCTGTCCGACGCGCGGCTACACGAATGGCCAGAGAACCTTTGGCCTGACAGCCACGTTAGGGTCGGGTCATGCCCAGCACATCCAGGGCCTCGTCCAGCTGAGCCTCGGTGAGGTCGCCGCGCTCGACATAGCCCTCCTCGATGACGACCTGCCGGATCGCCTTGCGTTCGGCCAGTGCCTTCTTGGCGACCGCGGCGGCGTTTTCGTATCCGATGTAGCGGTTCAGCGGGGTCACGATCGAGGGCGACGACTCGGCGTACTCTCGGCAGCGCTCGGCGTTCGCCTCAATGCCATCGACGCAGCGGTCGGCGAGCAGGCGTGCCGCGTTGGCCAGCAGTGTGATGGATTCCAGAATGTTGCGCCCCATCACGGGCAGCATGACATTCAACTCGAACGACCCAGATCCGCCACCCCAGGCGATGGCGGCGTCGTTGCCCACTACCTGAGCGCACACCATGGCCACCGCCTCCGGCACGACAGGATTGACCTTGCCGGGCATGATGGACGACCCCGGCTGCAAGTCTGGCAGCCGGATCTCGGCCAGCCCGGCCCGCGGGCCAGAACCCATCCAGCGGAGGTCGTTGACGATCTTGTATAGGCTGACGGCAATGGTGCGCAGCTGGCCGGATGTCTCGACCAGGCCATCACGGGCGCTCTGGGCCTCGAAGTGGTCACGGGCCTCGGTCAGGGGCAGGCCGGTTGACTCGCCAAGCCGCTCGATGACGCGGGCCGCGAAGCCGGCCGGTGTGTTGATGCCGGTGCCGACCGCCGTGCCGCCAAGTGGCAGCTCGGCCAGCCTGGGTAGCGCGGCGTCCAGCCGTTCGAGGCCGTGGCTGATCTGAGCGGCGTAGCCGCCGAATTCCTGGCCCAGTGTCACCGGCGTGGCGTCCATCAGGTGCGTACGGCCGGATTTCACCACGTTTGAGAACTCCTCGGCCTTGCGGCGGAGGGCGTCCCGCAGGTGCGTAAGGGCAGGGACGAGGTCGCGAACGACGGCGCGGGTTGCCGCGAGATGGATGGCCGTAGGAAAGGTGTCGTTGCTCGACTGGCTGGCGTTGACATGATCGTTCGGGTGGATGTTGCCGCCGTGCCTGCTTGACGCGAGCGTGGCGACCACCTCGTTGACATTCATGTTGGTGCTCGTGCCAGAACCGGTCTGGAACACGTCAATTGGGAAATGTTCGTCCCACTGGCCGTCTGCAACTTCGGCGCAGGCCGCTGCGATCGCCTTGGCCACATCCGCGTCAAGTACGCCGAGCTCAGCGTTGACTTCTGCGGCCGCGCCCTTGATGGCCGCCAGGGCATGCACGATGGCCGGTTCGACCGGACGACCACTGATCGGGAAGTTCTCGACCGCTCGCTGAGTCTGCGCGCGCCACCTCGCCCACGCGGGCACGCGAACCTCGCCCATCGTGTCGTGCTCGATCCGGAACTCGCTGTCGTTCTGCATGGATACGAACTTACGCCCAGCACAGATCACCAGCATGCCCAGGCCCGATCACTGGCCGATGGGCCGTACCGTCGCCAGGTAGACGTGGTAAGTCATCGGTCGCCCTTCGCGGACCACGTCCGCTGTGACCTTGTCAACCGGTCCCACGACCGCCGCCATCCGGGTCGACAGCGGTTCAGACTGCGATGCCGACCAAACCGCCAGCGTTCCGTTCGGACGGAGCGCTCGAGCCGCTAACGAGAGGGCGTATGTCTGGTAGACCGCGGCGTTGCGCTCGTGGGCGAGGAAATCGGGCCCGTTGTCGACGTCGAGGAGGACGGCGTCGTAGCTGTTCGGTTCGGCAGCGGCGAGGACTTCTACGACGTCGCCAATCGTCACCTCCACTCGCCGGTCATCCACAACAGCTCTTACACCGGGCACCAGGTCTTCCCGCAGCCACTGGATCAGCAATGGCTCGATCTCGACCACATCGATCCGGTCGATCCGCGGATCGGTCAGCAACGCACGCACGGTGAAGCCCAACCCGAGGCCGCCGACCAGCACCCGGTGCGGCGCTTCTGAACGCCGGATCATTGCCTCGGCGAGCAGTCGTTCGGTGGACGTTTCGGCGGTGTCCATCAGAAACACGCCGTTCACGATCAGTTCGTAAACGGGAGGCGATCCGGCGCGCTGCCGCAGTATCAGCTCACCGAGGCGGCCCGCACCGCGAGCCAATGTCTCCGGCGGTTCGTACACCTGCCCATTCTCGTCGGTGCCGGTGGCTCCGCCCACATGGTCATGTGCCCTATCAATGCCATAGGGTCAGTCATCGTGGAAGGCGCTCCAGAGGTGCGGGGACCCGGCGATCTGCGCTGTTCGGACAGGGACCGCGAACGTGTGGCGGAGGCGTTACGCGAGGCCGCCGGGGATGGCCGGCTGACACTGACCGAGCTGGAGGAGCGTCTGGAGGCCGCGTTCAAGGCACGGACGTACGGCGACCTCCAACCGATCACGCGCGACCTGCCGCAGGGCCCGTACCCGCTGCCGGACATCATGCATGGCCAGGTGCAGCGACCGACCGGCTTTGACCGCGCGCCGGTGCGGCGTCCACCGG